>NZ_JAJQRB010000082.1:0-14097 GCF_046533075.1 Treponema primitia
CCTTTTCCTCCGGAATCAACATGCCGCCGCAGATTACAATGCTGACCACCCGCTCCGTTTGGTTATATTCGTCTCCCCGCTTGATCTGCTCGGTGAGCATCTTGGCGGTCGAAAGGACTATGCGTTTCCGCAATTCCTGACCGGTTTCAACCTGCATTTCTACGTTGATCACCGCGCCGGATTGGGTGTGGACCTTTACATCGAGAATGCTCATCTTGTCATCCTCAAACTCCCGCTTAAGGTAGGGGTCGATGATGGTCAGATGGTCGAATTCCGCCTCCGGCAAGTCCAGGGCGGCGGCGAGGAGCGCGGTTAGAACGGCGATGTTCCGCTGATCCCCAAAGATAAGTTTGAAAATAAAGTCGAATAAGGGCGTATAAAATCTTTTCGTCATAGAGTGCCTCCGCCTTATAGAGAGCGCCGGCGTCTATTTTGCTTTAGTTAAAAGGAAAAAATAGACCAAATCCGTGAAAATTCGCGTTAATCCGCAGCCCATACCTAGGGATTGTTCAGACGGTCTAGGGGAAGGGATGCTTCTCTCCCTGCCCCTTTTTGCCGATAAATAAAAGGAAAAGGTGTTTCAAATAAATGTTGTTTAATGTCGTTTTATGAAGAAAGGGTTTGAATTTCCTACCATATGCGATACATTTAGTGATAAGGAGTTTCCCGGTGAAAAAACCCATGGTCAATTTTGCCATTTTTACCGCCCTGGCGGTTTTGGTGTTTTCCTGCGGTATCCCCACGTCCATGCCTATACTCCCCTCTGAGGTGGTGATAAAGGCCAGTCCAAGCATATCTGCGCCCCTGGGAAGCATCCATTACAGCATGTTGGATTATCTGCCCTTTGATCCCACGGATCTTGGGGAGGACGTCAGACTCTATGACTACCAAAAACCCGGCGTCACGGATCAGCGTTTCCTTGCCCATTATACGCTGCCCCTGGGAGATGATTCCGGCGTTGACTTGGTCGATATCAGGGCGCAATTGAAAACGATAGAAGAGCACACCTTTGATGTTAATTTTCAATATGATATTCCTGATGTTCCGGACGATATGGCTCACCCGGATGCAGATGGCAAATATCATACAGCCGTAGTTGAAAACGCTGTAGATTTGACAGATATAATAGGAACTATTGAGGGGGCCGGTAAAAAAACCCTAAATCGGGATGGTATTCCACTACAAGTTGAATTAGAAATACCTCTCTCTATACCCTTTGAAATGACTGGGTTTGACACGGTGACTTTTAAACCTGGAATGAGCTTCAAACTTGACTTTACGTTATCCACTCCAGGTGGATTTCCCAGCGGATTAGACAATGTATTGCTTATAATTAAAAGCCTCAAATTATCAAAATCCTCCATTATACTTGTTCAAAGTAGTACGTCATTATCATTAAACAATAGCAGTAAAACAGGTTCCGTCTCTTTGACATGGGTAGGATCCGAAAACAAAACATTCCCAAAGGATCCGGTTTTTGAATGTACCTTAAAAATAGATCATAATGGTTCCGGTAGTTCTCCTGATCTAGCTGATTCTAATGCAAACTATAATCTTAAAATCGAAACCAGTTTCGAAAACCCTGAAAACTTAACAGGGGTGACTAATCTTGCCGTTGATTCGTCTGCGCTTGAGGTTGATTTTGGCAGTGCCGATCCAATTACTCTTGTCATAGGCGGCGGTTTTATTTCTGCGGATATTGGTGTAGGTAATTTTAACCTCGACTTTGGTTCAATATTTCCACCTAAGGTGGATTCAAATAAAGAATGGTGGCAAAACATCGCAGTTAGACCGGGTACTGTTAAAGTGCACCAATACGCTTCCTCCCCCACAGAGGCGGGGTTAACCCTTGAAACGATTGAGGAAAAACACACAAGCCTTAATGGCCAACATTTAACCAAAGAACCAATTAAGATCAACGGGGAACCGACTGTAACTATAGCTGGTTCGCTTAGTTTCAACAACATAACTGTTAGAAAAGATGCGGCTAAGTATTTTATCGACCGCACTATCTATGTGGATGTTGACATTGATTTCTTTTCTCTTGTTACGCTAAACTCCGGTCCCACCGCAACCGGCGGGGCGGACATAGACGAAAAGTTATCGCGTACAGAAATTTTCGAAGTGCCGGATGATGTTGCGGATCTTGTTAATTATATTCAATTTCCCCCAGGAGGAGACAAGCGCGACATACTAAACGGCATAGGCGTGTACCTTGAGGTTACTAAGATTGAAAGACTGGACAATATGGAAATGTTTGTTGAGGCAGCTGATCTCAATATAAATAGCAGCCAGGTTCTGGAAAGTGGATTTATCAGTACGAGCCATGGGTATATTAAGTTTACCAATAATACGGAGTTTCCGTTTACACCGCCCCCACCGGTGATTCCGCCCGATCCTTTGGTAGTTAATGGGGTGGAGATTCATATTAATATGGTACCTACCTCTCCCGGCGGTTATGATAAAGTCCATTCCATCCTGAAATTGGCCAATGTTGAGCCCGGCAAATCTATTGAGATACAGGCGATTGCCAAGCCGATCTTCGGCTGGAAATACATATCGGCCAAGGTGCCTGCCGATTTCAAAGAAGAATTGATGGGACGGTATCCTAAGGCGGAAGATGATCCCATTGATCTGAGTTCCGCCGCCGATTATGCGGGATTAGGTTTTAAGGACATTAATGCCCAGTTATATTTAACCGGCCCTGATTCCATAACGCCCGCATTAAAGAGTTTTAGTGCGAGTTTTGGTTCCAAGCCGGCGATGAACCTGTATACCCCTGGGGGGGCCGTCGGAGTCATAGAAAGTTTCCCCAGGCTGTCCGTTGAGGCCGGGGAGTATGATTTCGATATCTACAATGAAGCGCAGCTGCCCGGAGGCGGCAATTCTATTAATCTGAAGGACGTGATAAATAAAGTAATGGCAGGGGAGACAGATCCGCTGGTCTTTACCTATGAAATTGAAATGAATGATAATCGGGTAACGCCGGCAAAGGAAGGTGTTATCATAGAACATGACTTCCTATATCCGCCCGGTACGGACCCTGCGGACTACCCCAAAACATTATCGCCGGAAATCCATATTCTTGTGGAATTACCCTTGGTTTTTGAGGTTCAGGATCATACCAAGGATCTAAGGCTTGAGATAAAGGATCTTGATCTGGGCGATGAGGATCTCTTTAGCCGTAATAATGCGGCGGATGAGTCCTATTTTGAATATGTTACTTCCCTGGAACTCAATATTGACATGAAAAATTTAGCCGGATTGAATAAGGGGAAGTTTATATTGATTAATCAGCCGTTGGGGCAAGACCAGCCCGATGAGATACCCTTATTTGATCTGAGCAAACAGCACCTGCAAGTAAAGCCGGATATGGCGATATTGAAAAGGTTCCCCTTTATTCCCAAACTGATCATTGAGTTTCCCAAGGAGACCACTGATCTGCAATTTGATCGGGGTCTCAGTATTGATGTGCAAAGTATAACCATCAAGGCTGAAGCCGGGTATACTCTGGAAACGGGATTTTAGAGATGAGGGTAGGCATGAAAAAGACGCTTGTCTTGATAGTACTTTTTCTCCCTGCCCTGTCCCTTTGGGCGCAGAATAAACCCAACCGTTTTGTCGAAGTAGGTTTCGACGCCGGCTTCTCCTTTGCCAACAATTATCTCAGAACCGGGGATATCTTCAAGGAAACCATCACCCTGGATCTGTCCAAAATGGCCGGGGATCTTAAGGAAGGGTTGAGCGTGTTCTTTGATGCTCACGAAGCGACCGTCCTTAATTTTAACCTGGGGGCTACCTGGGGTTTCGGTTTGTTTGCCGGCATGGATTCTCTGGGGCATATTAATATACCCCAATCAATGGTTGAATTACTAACCCAGGGAAACGAACTGCACAAGACCTATTCCGATGATTTTGGTTTGGGGGCGGCGGTTTTTCTGGAAACCGGTTTCTGGGCTTCCGCAAGGATCAGGAGAATTAAATTCACGGTCCGGCCTGCCTATTTTATACCCCTGGTATATTTGGACAAATCCCGGGCACATTATACCTTTGCGGCTAAAGCTGATGGTACCATTGCGGTGATCGGAAATTACGATGTAGATATATTTACCCCCCTTCCCCTTGACGATCTTAGTATTGATGCGGGGAGCATCCTTGGTAAGGGCGGGGCAGACATAAGCCTGCGGGCGGAGTATCCCCTGTTTCGCAATCTTGTCATAGGCGGTTCCCTAACCCACATTCCGATTTTTCCGGCCCAGCTTAGTGATAAATACACCATGAGCGGAAGCTTTGAATTTAACAGCAACATTGAGGATATCATAAATGGCGACTATGAAATTCCCGATTTTGAACCGGCCAATGAATCAGACACCGGCAACAGGGTAGTTTTTCGCCCCTTTAAATTTGGCATTGACGCGGTTTACCGGCCCTTTTATATACGGCTGCTAACTATCAAGCCTACGCTCGCCCTGGTATTCAACAACATCTACAATATGCCGATTTACGCGGATTTTGGGGTGACCGGAGAACTGAACCTGGCCAGAATTCTCAGAGTGGATGCCGGTACCCATTATGAGGATTTGGTTTGGAAACAGCGGGTAGGCCTGGCCCTGAATTTTCGGATCATTGAGTTTGGTATCGGAGTAACAACCCAATCCCAGCAGTTTTTAAAAAGCTTCCAGGGTGCGGGCTTTGGCATAGATATTGGTCTCCGTATGGGCTTCTAAACGGCAGGGTTAAGCCGCAGTTCCGCACGGAACGCCGCCTGCCCGCCGCCGGTCCGGCGTCCCTCGATTGATATGGCTGAGCCGCAGGCGGAATCTGCGGGGAGTGGCGTGGTCCGGATCTCCAAGGTTTCTCCCAGTTTAATCTCGTTCAGGTAGTTGATATCCAGCCGCATGGTTTTTGCCCTTATCAGGGTATCCGGGGCGGTGATATCCTGGATCCATTGGACATACCGGGCATTGTTCATATGCCCGTTGAAGTCTATATCCGAATAGGCCGCCCTTCGTTCCCCAAGCTTCTCCGGGTGATACCCCTCCGCTTCCCTTGCCTCAAGGCCGGTCCCTCCGTCCGCAAGGGAGTTCAGGCCATCGTTTAGGGGCAGCTTCTCCATTGTTGCCTGGGGCCGCAGGGGCCGCCGCTTATCAATATCCACTATAAGCCAGCAGCTTCTGGCCCGTACAATAGGTATGCCCGCCCCATCCAGTATATCAAAATCCCGGATGGCAAAAAGCTTTTCCCAACCCCGTGGCCAGGTCCTGACCGTGATCTGCTCCTCCTGTCGAGGCCGCCGCTCCATCAGTACGGACATCCGGGAAAGCACCCAGCCCTGGCGAAGTTCCATCATGGGCGCCCTGCCAACCCCTAAAGCCTCCGCGTGCCGTATGGCCGCCTCCTGAAAATAATCAAAGGCCGCCGCCATGCTTAAATGGCCGGATTCATCCACTGCGGTAAAACCCACGGGAAAGCTTTCCTCATAAATATCCATAATATACTCCAATGCTATAATACAAAATTCTGCAGGAAAAAAATAAAAAAAGCAACCATAAATATCGTTGTAAAAATTCAACGAATTCAGTAGACTTAATTTATCAAATATTAGGAGTCTTCCATGAGCAGTGAAGTAACGATAACTAAGGATAATTTTGACGCCGAAGTTTTGCAGTCCCCCATCCCGGTTTTAATTGATTTTTGGGCCGACTGGTGCGGTCCCTGTAAGATGATAGCCCCCATGCTGGAGGATATCGCCGGTGAATATTCCGGCCGCCTCAAAATTGGCAAGGTCAACGTCGATGAGCAGGGAGACCTGGCGGGACAGCACAATGTGGTGTCTATCCCGACCCTGGCTCTCTATAAGGGCGGCAAGATCCAGGCCCAAACGACCGGCGCTATGCCCAAGCATGAAATGGTCAACTTTTTCAAGGACTTTATTTAGGCTCGTACCGTTTGTCGCTGTTTGGTTTCCCCGGGCTGGCCTGGCTGGTGGCGGTGATGTACCAGTCAAGGGCGCTATTCGTATCCTTAACAGTCTCGTCCCGGCAGATGGTTCTGGTTGCCGTAGCCCCTTTGGTGGGGACCGCATCCCGGGGGCTCAGGCTCCTGCTCCCTCCCGTTGGGGGAAGCCAGGCTTTCTGGTTAGCCAGAATATCCGCCGCCCGGCTTAGGTCTTCCTTTGCCCAGGTATTGTCGGGGTTTTCGCTGAGAAGTACGCCGTCCAGTACCGTATCATCCTGATCCAGTAGTATTATCACATCGGTTTTTCTAAGTCGTTTAATCGCTTCGGGAACCCAGAAGTCACGGGCATCCGGAAGGGCCTCTGTTCCTGGGGAAAGGGCGAGATTGTCACCAATTTCATCCTTACTTGCGGGATCCAGGGTTCGTAGGTGCAGAACCAGATACTCTCCTGCTTTAACCTCCGTTGGGGGAAACTCGAATACCGGTTCCGCCATACCTGTTCCCGCGGTAAAGAGCCGGATCGCCCCCAGGTTTCCCGGGCTGAGGGTTTTAAACTCCAGAAATTCCACCTTTGGGTTGGCGTATTCCGTGCGCAGCTCCGTGATAATCAAACCGGGAATCCGCTCGTTCCTGGAACGGAAGGGTATCAGTACCCCCAGGGTATTCCCCAATTCATCCTCCACCAGGAGATCCGCCACGATCCGTTCGCCCCCCTGCATGACCCCCTTCAGGTTCACCAATGCCGATGTTCCATCGCTTATGGATTGGACTTCCAGGGGGGGATCAAAATTGATAGACGATACTACGACGGGTTTGGAAAAGGTAAATTCGATTTCCTTTGAACTAAGCGCTTTAACCCCCAGGAATACCGGTGTTTCCGTACTGGACCCCAGGACCTTCTGTATGGCCTGCTCGGTGGAGCAGGTACAGGCGGAAAAGCCCAGAATCAGCAGAACGGTTCCCCATAAAATTGAAGTATTAATCTTTGCCATAATTGCCTCCGCCCTAAATATGCTGCGGAGGAATTTTTTGCTTTACCCGAAGAGAAAAAAAAGCAGTTTTTTCTTAAAGTTTTAGGGCTTCTACCATGTAACGGAGATCAAATCCTTCTTCGCCGGGTTTTTTCATCTCGATTACAAAGATAAGGGAACCATCCTGGGGGGCGATCATCACTTTCCGGACACGGTATGAGCTGATCAGGGGCCGCTTTATCTGGGGGGTACCCACGGTATAAGACCGTTTGGAACCATCCTTGGCAGTTTTTTCAACATTAATAATAAAGGATGATTTCAGGTTGGCGCCGTATCCTTCAAGGGTGGGTACCAGGGTGGCTTTGTAGGATGAGCCGGCCTGGAAATCCCGGAATTCGATGGTTTCGCCGCCATCCCCCGGGCCGTTAGAGGTTTCCAGGGAAATAAAGAGAGGCTGCCCTTGGCGAAGGAAATTAATCCCGTAGCGATCCGCCAGGGTACTATTCTGGGTAATGAGCCTGAACAGGGCGCCGGAACCATCCTGGCCCGGGACTACCGTATCGGTATGGGTATAGGAAACCCTGCCGCCGGATACAAAGTTGTTCCTGGGCACATCCACCACCCCCAGATCCGCCCAGGGTCTAAGGGTTCTTGATTCAACCCCGTACTGGGCAAACATATACACCCTGCCGTCAGGGGAAAATCCAAGGTCGACAAAAGACGCATTATCCCCCGCCCAAAGGTATAAACCGCCGAAAATAAGGACGGCTATCACAAGGTAGAACGATTTTCTTTGCACCATTAGACTCTCCTCTTTACTAATATCGGAAAATCATCTTAAGTCTTGAATCTCCCTTTACATTATTTTTACTTTCCGCTACACTTCTAGGCTCATAGAGCAATTTACTCCGAGAGGAAGGTTTATTATGTCCCGCACCTGCGATATTTGTGGCAAGCACACTATCACCGGAAATAAGGTGAGCCACGCAAAGAATCATACCCGGCGCACCTGGAAGCCGAATTTACTCAAGGTAAAGACCGAAATTCAGGGTACCACGGTAACCCTTAAGATCTGCGCCCGCTGCCTTAAAAGTGACTATATCACCAAAAAGGTCTAGGGACTAGAGCGAAAACGCGCCCGCCGCAGAAGCTTTCCGTCTTTTTACTCCTGTTTTTTCTCATTTTTTTATCCTGTGGAGTTCCGGAATTGGTCACCCTGGGGATTATTTGCCCTAGTTTTCCGGAAGCCACTCCCCTGGAGGCGGATTTTCGGGAATCGGAGCTTCAAACTGCGTATTCCTTCACCCAAGGGCTCCTGGGAGACCCAATTCCTCCGGGTCTGAGTCTAGTTCAGCCGGATATCGTTACCCGGGATCTGACCCTTGAGCTCTATTCCCAATGGCAGTTTGAAGCTGAAACTAACGACGCTACGGGCGGCGAAGCCTTTACCCTATCCAGGACCTACCTAATTCCCCGGGATACTGCCCTGAACGGCCGGAGGGATACCACCCTCGCAGCTTGTCTGGCCGGGGCTGAGACCCTGATACCCCTGCGGGAATTGTCCCCGCCGATGATAGCCCTCCGGGTGGACGGCCTTTCCGCCGGGGATGAGGGCTATCCCCTTATCTGGGAAACCAGGGCACGGTTCCCGGCAGACGGGGAGGGGCAGGGGAGCCGGGACAGGAAAAAAGAGGCCAGGGCAGCGGCTTTAAGGATAGAGCTTGAAACGCTGTTGCGGGAACGGACTGCGGCGGCGAATCCGCTGCTGGAAACCAGGCCCCGGCTGTTCTGGCTTGCCGCTGCCGGCGACCTGATGCTGGGCCGCGGCGCCGGGGACATACTCCTCCGGGAAGGCCCGGGGGGAATCTTCGGAGAAACTGCCGGTCCGCTTATGACGGCGGACCTTTCCATCGTGAACCTGGAAGGGGCGGTGAGCAGCCGGGGAAGCAGGGTGGAGAAGACCTACAACTTCCGCTTTCCACCGCTCATGGCCGGGGCTTTGCAGCAAGCGGGCATTGACGCGGTGCTCCTGGCCAATAACCATATCTACGATTTCGGCCCCGATGCTTTTCTGGATACCCTGAGCCACATGGAAGCCGCCGGTATCGGCATACTTGGCGCAGGGCGGAACCTGGAAGCCGCCGCATCGCCCTTTGTGTTTAGCCGGACCGACTGGGACGGAGTGAAGCTTCCGCCGGTTCATGTTTTTGGTATAGCATCCTATCCCCGTGAAGCCAGCGGCTGGGATGGCCTGTCCATAGCGGCGGGGGAAAACAAACCGGGGATACTCCACGCGGGCCGGGGCGGGACGGACAAGCTGAAGGAAGGGTTTTCCGCCGAAGCCCTGGACATGGTGTTCTTCCATGGGGGCAGCGAGTGGACCACTGCGCCGGATACCCGGACCCGTGGCATATACACGGATCTGATCAAGGCCGGGGCGGACATCATCATCGGATCCCATCCCCATATCGTTCAGGGTTTTGAGTGGATTGAAGGTAAGCCTGTCTTTTGGTCCCTGGGAAATTTTGTCTTTGCGGGGATGGAAAATACCGGCGGCGGGGACGAAGGTCTTTTTTTACAGTTGGGATTTCTGGAGAAAAGACTGGTTTACATCGAGCCCTTTCCCCTTACCCTGTCCGGCCCTCAGACAAAAATTGCCCCCATGGAGGAGCTAAAAACCTTCTATACCCGCTCCAGGTAGGGTCTAAGGCTGTCCAAATAGCTCCGTTGCCTGTTTCCGGACCTCATCCGCCATGGCCTGGTAGTTACCCTTGAGGGCGTTCATGTTCTGATTGTAAAACGCCACGAATTCCGGGTCCTGGAAGGGGTCTATCTGTACATGCCGGCCAAGACGCCGGGCCAGTTCTTCTTCCTTTTGGCGCAGTTTGGGGGCGTACTGCCGGCGTATGGCTTCGTCGTACTGGGTTGTTTCGCCCAAATACTGGGAGAGCGCCTGAAGGAATTGCTTGTACAGCGCCCCAAAACGGGAATCTCCAATCACCACCTGGAGGCCCTTCCCGGCGGTTTCGATCCGTTTTTCATCGTCCTTGGTAACCGGGAGGGTAACCTGGGCGATAAGCACATCGAATATGCCCTGTTTTAGAGCCCCCAGCTGTTCCTTGGGGGCTTTTTTCAGCTCCCCCTCCAGCCCGTCCTTGGGATTTTCCAAAAAAGCATTGGCCAGCTTTTTCCCCCGCTGCTTTGCCTCAAACTGATCGATGCTGCCCTTATCGCTCTTTACGGATTCGGTCCTTTCCAGGGCCAATTCCAGAGCGCTTTTTATCCTGCTCATTTGTTCCGCCTTTGTGTTTGTTTCTATATATTATTATAAAATACTAATTAAACCCGCCCCGGAGCAAATGGCATTCATCGTTTTATCCCAGGGTTCGGTCGGCACTTCGGGCAGTATCTGCTGTTCCAGACAAAACGCTACCCTGATATAGGGCACGCCAAGCCCGTCCAGTTTGGCGAAAAATTTGTCGTAATACCCCTTGCCATGGCCCATGCGGTTACCCTGCCTATCGAAGGCCATGCCGGGCGTCACCATCAGCGCCGGGCTTTCCTCTGTTTTTCCGGTTTCACCTGCCCGCTGGGGAAATTCTTCGGGCAAGACCGGCCCTTCAATAAGCGGTTCCCGTATGCCGAAAGCCCCGGTTTGCCAGGGACCCTCGGCGGACTTGATACGGAAAAACCGCGCGATGTCCCCTTCAACCTTGGGGAGAAAAACCTTCTTCCCCTGCTTAAAAGCCAGGTCCAAAAGGGACGCCGTTTCGATTTCACCGGGGGCGGAGAGGAAGAGCAATACTGTGGAGGCGTTTTGCCAGGGGGGAAAGACGGCCATAAACTCCGCAGCCCGGATACCCTCATTTCGAAAGGTTTCCGGGCTAAGTTGCGCAAGCTGCTGCCTTAGGGTTTTACGAAGTTCTTGTTTAGGGCTTACCATGAAACAAGAATAGCAAAGTTTTTAGAAAGTCGCTACCACGCTTCCATCGGTCCAGGTCTTGGTGATGTGGTCTTTGATCTTCGTGGACCTTAGGGCCTGTGACAGTGCTTGTATCCGGGCGTCATTTTCGTTACCTTTTTTCACTACCACGATGTTTACATAGGGGGAGTCCGCTCCCTCAATGATCAGGGCGTCCTTGGCGGGGTTGAGGCCCGCTTCCAGGGCATAGTTGCCGTTGATGGCTGCGGCGTCCACGTCGGTCAGGGACCGGGGAAGCAGGGCGGCTTCAAGTTCCCGGAATTTGAGGTTCTTGGGATTAGTGGCAATATCCTGGGGGGTAGCGGTAATACCCGCATCGGCCTTGAGGGTGATGATGCCCTTAGATTGGAGCAGTAACAGAGCCCGGCCTCCATTGGATGGATCGTTAGGGATGGCGATGGTGGCGCCCTCGGGGAGGTCCGCTATGTTCTTGATGGAAGCGGAATAAACTCCAAAGGGTTCAATATGAACCCCAAAGGCCGCAACCAGGGCGGCCTTCCATTCGGCGTTGCTTGCCAGGTAGGGAATGTGTTGGAAGAAATTGGCGTCCAGATCCCCTGTGATGAGGGCGGTATTGGGGGTTACGTAGTCGGTGAATTCCACCACCTTGAGGGTAATCCCCTGAGCAGCCAGATCATCTTTGACCAGGTTGAGCAGTTCCGCATGGGGAACCGGGGTGGCGCCCACGGTCAGGGTAGAGAGCCCCAAAGAGGTTTTTTTATTGCACCCCGGGAATGCAATAAAAATAGCGATACACACAATTAGTATGCTTACGGACATCTTCTTCATCTAATTCCTCCTAAGAATTATTAAAAAATATTTTGTGGGTTCCGCAAAAAACAGAAGTCTGTTGCGGAACTCAACGTTTTGATAACAAACTACGGCTCACCGCAGTACCGGTAAGCTGTACTATTTCTACGAGAATCAGGATGATGATCACCGCCGCGATGGTTACATCGGTCCTGAACCGGTAGTAACCGTACCGTATGGCCAGGTCTCCCAGACCGCCGCCGCCTATAGCCCCGGCCATGGCGGAGTAGCCGATCAGGTTGATGATGGTCAAGGCCATGCCGGAAACCAGGGCCGGCAGAGCCTCGGGGATCAGCACCTTGAGAATGATCTGCATGGTGGTGGACCCCATGGCCTTTGCCGCAACCAGTATCCCGCCGTCAACTTCCGTGAGGGCCGCCTCCACGATCCGGGCCACAAAGGGGGCTGCCGCAATGGACAGGGGGATTATCACCGCCGTGGGCCCAATACTGGTACCGATGATGAACCGGGACAGGGGGATGAGCAGGATCATCAGGATGATAAACGGAAGAGAACGGAACAGATTCACGACACGGGACAGCGCATTGTAGGGGAGTATCCGGGGATTAAGCCCCGTAGGAGAGGTACAGTAGAGGAAGATTCCCAGGGGGAAGCCCAGGATAGAGGCAAAAACCGTGGAGGCCAGGGTCATATAGACCGTGTCCGCCGTAGCCTGGGGAAGGAGACCCAGGAGGGCAAACAATTTTTCCCTATCCATGGATCAGCTCCTTTGCGGCCGCAGTCTTCGGCGCCTCGAATACCGCCTTTACGCTTCCGGTTTCCACAATACGCCCCCCTTCCATCACCGCCACCTCCTGGCATACCGCCCGGATAACTTCCATCTGGTGGGTAATCAGGGCCACCGTAATATGCAGCTTCTCGTGGAGATCCCAGATCAGGGAAAGTATGGACCGGGTCGTCTGGGGGTCCAGGGAACTGGTCGCCTCGTCGCAGAAAAGCACCTCCGGTTTTGCGGCCAGGGCCCGGGCAATGGCCACCCGCTGTTTTTGTCCGCCGGAAAGCTCCCGGAGCCGGGCCTTACGCTTATCCTGTATATCCACCAGTTCCAGCAGCTCATCCACCCGTTCATGGATCTGCTTCTTATGAAGCCCCGCAATTTCCAGAGGATAGGCGATATTCCCCGCCACATTCCGGGAGCCCAGGAGGTTGAAATTCTGAAAAATCATACCCATTCGCCGCCGCCTTAACAAAAGCTCTCCGCTCCTCAGGGTATCCACCCGTTCATCTCCGTAAAATACTTCCCCGCTGTCCGGGGCCTCCAGGAGGCTCATAACCCGCAGCAGGGTAGACTTGCCGGCGCCGCTTCTCCCGATAATGCCGTAAATGCCTCCTGTGGGGATACTAAGGTCCACAGTTTGAAGGGCGGACACTGCAGCATATTGTTTTGATACTCCCTTAACGGTAATCATGAACTTTTCCTCTTTAATATATGGAATAAATAACCATATTATGAAAAGCCATAGAATTGATACCGCCCTTTTCGTATACTCTGGTCTATATATCATACAAAACATATCGGAATACCAGTAGAATAGACAATGGCGAAAAAAATGTCAATAGGTAGGTTTAAGACCCCCTATGGACCCCGATTAGGTTACCGGGAACGCACTAAAACGAAGTATGGGGTCCTGCCAGCTGGAACAAATATCAGGAACCCCCAAAGGGTCCCCCTGATATTTGTTCCACTGTCACCCCGATAACTTAGTGTGTGTGCGTTCCCGAGCCGTTTAGGGGGTCCATAGGGGGCCTTTGTCGCATAGCGCATAATTTGGCGAACCGGCCCGGTGAAGCCATGCGCCCACGCGGCACGGAAGCACACCTACAACGAGTACGGAGTGGGGTGTCAGGAAGGAAAGGTATGGAGGGACCCTCTGGGAGGCCCCATACGTTTCCTTCCTGACAGGCCCCCCCGACCAGTTGTGTGCTTTCGAAAACCCAGTCTGCGCATGGCTTCACCGGGCTCACCCCATACGAATTTTCAAAAAATTGATCCTCAGACTAAAGCGTTTTTCAGCATAACTCCCCTATATACGCAGCGGGCCGAAGAGTCGCCGCTTAAAACCTGGGCTTAGGCCCACAAAGGAGCTGTTATGAAACTATCTTTCCTGGTCCCCTTTTTCTGGGGCGAACTGCGCCGCAAGGCTACGGAAAACGCAGAAAAAGGCGTTCCCCTAGATATCCTTTCGGATTTTGTTTTTAAAAGCCTCTTTACCGACGATAACGAGGACTCCCGTGACGCCCTGCGTCATCTCCTCTCCGCCTGTATTGGCCGCCCCGTCGCTTCCCTGGACATTCAGAATAACGAACTCCTCCCGGAGTACCTTACCGGTAAAACGGTCCGTCTGGACATACACC
>NZ_JAJQRB010000083.1:0-141337 GCF_046533075.1 Treponema primitia
CCCTCCATACGTTTCCTTCCTGACACCCCACTCCGTACTAATTGTAGGTGTGCTTCCGTGCCTCGGGGGCGCATGGCTTCACCGGGCCGATGCGCAAAATGAAGCTTCTAACCAAACGCCAAACTGGGATTAACATGAAAACTGTACGACACAAAGGAGCGTAGCGATGATTGATAAAACGGATCAGTATCAGGCACACATTTGCATTCTCTAAATATCAATTGTATGCTGTGAAGTAATAATTTGTACCTTCTTTTTTATTGATAATATAATAAGGTGATACATAGGCTCCACAATATTTACAGTTCAATTCAGTCATTTTGTTTTTCACATTTTGACTTAACCCTGTATTTAGCACCCAAGAAGCATTTATTATTGGGGGGTTAAACAATGAAGGATTTACACCATTGTTTCTCAATGCTTGCTCAAGCCCCTCTACAGTGTTTGAAAAGTAATAATGATACATAAACCCAGTTTCCAAAGCAATATCTACTTCTTGATATTCAGGATCAGGATCAGCCTCCGTCTTACACCCAATAAGTACCATTCCCAATGCTAGTACCATGCCGAACATTCCTAAGTATTTTCTGTAACTTTTCATAAAAAGCTCCAAGTATTAAAAATAGACTCTAAATATAGAGTTGTTTCAAATGTATATCCACTCTAGTTTTAGAGTCAAGGGAAATGGAGCAAGAAACTGAGAAAATTTTAGAAAATATCCGCAAAAAACGGACCGATAAGGAGATTTCTATTATAAATCTGGCAAATGAAGTAGGCATTTCACATAGCCATCTCTATTACATAGAAAGCAAACGGGTCATTCCATCCATTGATGTAGTTATAAAAATTGCCAAATCCCTCAATTTAGCCTTAAAAGACTTTTTGGACTAAAGTCTGTGTGTATCAAAATGACCCAATTAAATAATTATATCATTTAAATTCAAAAGTTTATAATTATGGAAAAGCAAATATTTCTTGGCGCCATGGAGAGCGCTCGCTCTCTTCTTGGGACAAAAAAATTTCGTTTGACGCTATATATGCGCCAAAGACCAAGACCCCAACCCCTAAGTTTGGTGAGCCGCAGAAAAGAATATACCCCCCCTTGTACCACCGGTCCTGCGAACCGGCAGAAAAGAATAGGCCCCTATTACGTTATCGGGGGTGGTGGTGTAAAAAATATCAGGGGGACCCTTTGGGGGTTCCTGATATTTTTTGCAGCCACCAGGACCCCAAACAAAGTATCCAGGGCCTATTCTTTTCTGTATACCTACCTTGTAAATTTTATGAATTCCTTTTATAGTAACCATAGACAAACGGGGGACCATCACAGTGAATGAATTTGTCATTACGGCTACCCGATCAATGCGGAAATACGCCGCCCGGGTGGTTGGGGATCTGACAAAGTTTCCCAGTTTTTCCGCCCAGGCGGATTCTATTAACGGAGTCGAGGCGCTAAAAACCGACCGTTTTGCCGATGGTGAAATGGAGGTAGCGGTTAAGGAATCCCTACGGGGAAAGGACGTGATCCTCTTTACCAGCTGTGCGAGAAATGAAGCGGGTATCAGTGTTGAGGAAGCGAAGATTGAGCTATACCATACAATAGACGCCCTGAAACGTTCCCAGGCGGAACGGATCACCGTCTTTGAACCCTTCGTTTCCTGCTCCCGATCCGATAGGACTACCCGGCGCAGCTCTGTGGGGCTCTGGGTGCACTTCAAGTTCCTTTCAACCATGGGAACCAACCACATTGTTACCTACCAGCTTCATTCGGATAAATCCAAGTCCATGCTGGACCCTACGGTCTGTCTTATCGACGATATACCCGCCCTGACCCTCCTTAAAAAGTACCTTTGCGACACCTATATCCGGGACCTCAAAACCCTGGAAAAGGTAGTGCGCCCTAACTGGGCCTTCTGTTCGGTGGATGCGGGGGGCGAAAAACTGACCAGACAGTTTGCCAATGCCTTTATGGCGCCCCTGGTGGTAGCCCATAAGCAGCGGGATTATTCAAAGTCCAATACCATAGAATCCATCAATATACTTTCCGCAGAGCCCATCGCGGGGAAGGTCCTCTGGGTAGTGGACGATATGATAGACACCGCAGGGTCCGTGGCCAGCCTTATCCGGGCTTTGACGCCCTTCAAACCGGCGGAAATCAATATCATCTCCACCCATGCCCCGTTCTCGCCGCCCGCGGAGGAACGGCTTTCCCAGCTTTCCGCAGAGGGACTCCTCAACCGCATCATCGTTACGGATACGGTGTACTGTTCCTGTGGGGCAGCGCTGAATATCCCCAACCTGGAAGTAGTACCCTCGGCGGGCCTTTCCGCTAAAGTTGTCCGCACCATCGTTACCAATAGTTCCGTGAACCAGCTGATGAAGCCATTTAATGCGGAAGCTTATTTTAAAGAGCCCTACTTATTTAACCAAAACTAAAACAGAAAAAAATATGCCCCTAAATACATTGTTTGGGGTCCTGTCGGCTGGAAAAAAACCGCAAGGTCGCAGAAGGCGAAGAACTACCGGGAAACAGAGGAAACCCCATGCTTTCCCCTTTTTCGCCTTCTGCGACTTCGCGGTTAGAAATTTCTTCATAGGTCGAAGACGGTGTAGTATAAATTTATCATTTTGATATATTATCTATATTTGAATGAAAAAACCTGCTCAATTTGCAATGTATTTCCTTCTGTCCGCAGCCCTGATCGGCGCCGTGCTTTTCTTTGCAAGGCCGAATAATCCCGTGGAAAGCCCCTTCAGGGTAGAGCTGTCCGACTGCCCTATTTATGCAAAAAAAGGCTTTAACTTTCAGGATATAATCCGGGAATTTTCTCCCCATGACTGGGAGGCGGCGGTGCTGCCCAGCCAGGGAAAGCCCTCGCTTATTATTAAGGACATCCTGGGCCTCAAAAGCGGCCGTTCTTACCTTTCTCCATGGGCAGACGCCGATCAGGAATTCACCATAGCCATCCCTTTTGAAGTCGATAACGAAGCGATAAGCGCCCTGAGAAGTTCGCCGCCGGTAACACCGGGCATTTATTTGGCGGGCATTGGGGATAACTGGGAAGTATACCTCAACGGGTTTTTAGTCCATTCAGAAATCTATCTGGACTCAAAGGGCCAAATAACCGAGCACAGAACGCGGCGGGGCGCGGGTATTCCGGTGTACCGGGATATTTTTCATATAGGCACGAACATTCTTGCCATTAGGATCATAAGCCCTCCCGGTTTCGATTATGGCGGGCTTTTTTACAACGCCCCGCATTTTATTGACGATTACCGCATCGTGATGAGATACCGCGCCGACCAAATGACATTGATTTTTTGTACCGTGTATATTTTTGTCGGCCTCTATCATCTTTTGCTTTTCTTCCTGATGCGGAGAGCGGAAAAGTACAATTTCTATTACGGTATCTTTTCGATTATGACGGGGATTTATTTTATTGCGCGGAGCCCTATCATCTATGACCTTATCAGCAATTCCTCAATCACCCAAAAAATTGAATATTCGGCGCTCTATATTCTGGTGTTCTTCCTGGCGTCTTTTATCGAACAGCTCAACTTTAACCGCATTTTATTGCCTTCAAGGATTTACGGCCTTTTCTGTTCCGTCCTGATTGTCCTGCAGTCGTTTTTCTCCCTTGAATTTTCTGACAATGCATTAAATATTTGGCGGGTAGTCTGCATGTTCATGCTGATCTTTGTTTTGGGCCATGATGTAATTTTTACCTTCTGCAAAGACATTCACCGCCAATGGAAAAAACATACCTATGCCAAATGGAATCTCCTGAAAGAGATACGGAATTGCCTTACCAAGACCCTGTTCGGAAATATCGTTACGGTTATTATCTTTTTGAGCCTGACCGCCGTAGTTGACACACTGGACGCAGCATTCATCCATACCGGTATTTTTCTGACCCGCTACAGTTTCTTTTTTGTGACCACCGGTATGACCATCGCTTTGGCAAAACATCTGGCCGATTCGTATAACCAGGTACATCAGCAAAAAGCGGAGCTTGAAATTCTGGTTGGGGAAAGAACCCGGGAACTTGCCGAACAGGTACAGATTGCCGAATCTGCGTCCAGGGCAAAAAGCGAATTCCTGGCGACCATGAGCCACGAAATACGCACGCCCCTAAACGCCATCATAGGCCTTTCAAACATTGTGCTGGAAAAACCCCTGCCCGAAGCCGCCCACAGCAGCATTGAAAAAATCAGCCTTTCGGGAGTTACCCTGCTGGGAATCATAAATGACATTCTGGATATTTCAAAAATTGAAGCGGGCAATTTTGAAATAATCCCGGTAGAATACAGTACCGCTTCCCTGATAAGCGAATCGGTGCGCCTCAATATGGTACGTTTAGGCGAAAAACCGATAACCTTTGAACTTTCAGTGAGCTTCGATTTACCGGAAACTCTTTTTGGCGATGAATTGCGGATTAAGCAGATTCTTAACAACATCCTGTCCAATGCGATTAAATATACCAAGGCCGGAAAGGTGCGGCTTGAAATAACCCACGAGCCTTTTGAAAACGGAATACTTTTGATACTGAAGGTTTCCGACACCGGGGTCGGGATCAGGCAGGAAGACAGGGGAAAACTTTTTTCCGAATACAGCCAGCTTGACACCAAGGCAAACCGGAAAATCGAAGGCACCGGCCTTGGGCTTTCGATCACCAAAAAACTTTTGACCCTTATGAACGGCGCTATCAGCGTGGAAAGCGAATATGGAAAGGGCAGTACTTTTACCATGACACTCCCGCAAAAAACAACGGGAACTGCCGTAATAGGAAAAGAAAAAGCGGAGATGTTCGCGGCCCTTCGCTTTATAGAAAAATACCATAACCCCTCCAGGGATTTGAAAAGAGCCTGGATGCCCTACGGCAGGGTGCTCGTCGTCGATGATGTGGCCATAAACCTTGAAGTAGCCCAGGGCCTGCTTGAACCTTACGGGCTTACGGTTGAATGTGTCTCAAGCGGCAAAAAAGCCATAGAAATGATTAAAGACGAAAAGCACCCCTACGATCTGGTGCTCATGGATCACATGATGCCCGAAATGGACGGCATAGAAGCGGTGCGTCTCATCAGAAATGAAATCGGCACCGAATACGCAAAAAATATCCCGATTACGGCCCTTACCGCCAATGCCCTTACGGGCAACGCAGAGATGTTTCTTGCAAATGGTTTTAACGGCTTTGTGTCAAAACCCATAGACATGATGGAACTTGACGCGACGCTCAATAAATGGGTAAGGACTAAACAGAGCGCCGAAACTTTGGCGCGGGCAGAAAAAGAAAGACCCGGTGCAGACGCTGCGGCGGCTGAAAAAAATGAACCTGAAAAATCCGTACCGGGTTTGGATATGGCAGGGGGTATTAAACGCTACAACAGTGAAAAAATATACAAGCGCATCCTGACGGCTTTCGGTAAAAGCGCCCCGGCAATGCTCGACACAATCCGCGAACCAAACGAAAAAAATCTTTCCGATTATATGATCACGGTTCACGGCCTGAAAGGGGCAATCCGGGGCATTAATGCCGCAGAAATAGGCGACATGGCCGAAGAACTGGAATTCGCCGCCAAGGCAAGCGACTTTCAGAAAGTAGCGGAAAAAAATGGCGCCTTCATAGGGGCAGTAGAAAAATTAATCAGCGATATTCGTATTTACCTGGATAGCCTACAAACAGAATAATCCACTGTTTACACGATTTTCCATAAAATGGTATAATCGTCAATATTATATGCTCAAGGATAAGGAAATTATGTTTAAAAATTTAAGTCTGAGATTTAAAATCTTCTTTCTGGTTTCGGCGGTTGTCATCGTTTCGTTTCTGACCCTTACCATAATCGTTTCCAACAGGTCCATCGGGATGGCGCAAAAAGACGCTTTCAGCCTGGCCCAGGAAACGGCCGATAAATACAAAAATGCAATTATAGCGGAATTGCAGGGCGCCCGGATAACCGCGGAAACATTTTCAACGGTTTTTGAAACCCTAAAGGATTATAACCTTACCGACCGGGATATGATGAATGATATACTCAAGAATGCCCTGGCGAACAAGGAATACATCACCGCTTTTTGCATCGCCTATGACCCAGACGCCCTGGACGGAAAGGACGCCCAATATGCGGGGCTGGGGCCGGCCTATGACGAGACCGGTCGTTATGCCCCCTATTGGAACAAACTGGGGGGCAATATCGACGTTGAATTTCTGCCCGACATTGACAGCGAAGACTGGTATATCGTTCCCAAGGCTGAACGCCATGAATATATCACCGACCCCTACCCGTATGGGCTTCAGGGAAGAACAGTTATGCTGGCCAGTCTGATTTTTCCGATTATTCATAGCGATAAATTTATCGGCATCATCTCTTCCGACATCGTCCTGGACAAGCTCCAGGAAATGGTCGACAAGGTAAACCCCCACGGGCAGGAAGGGTATACGGAAATTATTTCACATTCAGGCGCCGTTATAGCCCATCCCAATAAAGATTATTTAGGAAAGGATTTAGCGGAAACTCTGGTGGAAGGCCAGAGCCGGCTTCAACATATTGATGAGATCAAAAGCGCCATAAAGAGCGGCGAAATGTATATTTCACAGGGCAAAAATTTTTATACCGTATATATGCCTATCCAATTCAGCAAAGTTACGAATCCCTGGTCGGTTGCGGTCAGTATTCCCATGGCAAAAATTATGACCAATGCCGACAGTATTCGTAATTACGTTATCTTGGTTTCAATTATCGCAATATGCGTAATCGGATTTGTTTTATACTTTATTGTAAGAAGCGTTACAAAACCCATACTTATACTCTCGGAAACGGCCAAAACCCTTGGGGAAGGCCATTTTGATACGGAAGTCCCCCTTATAAAGAGCAATGATGAAATCGGAGCGCTGTCAAGGGCATTCAAGTTTATGGTGGAAAAACTGAACGGCGCCATGACAGAAGCCGTGGATGCGAATAAGGCGAAAGGCCTCTTTATGGCTAACATTAGCCATGAGATTCGCACACCCCTGAATGCCGTTATGGGGCTGAATGATCTCCTGCTTAAAACCAATGTGGATGATAAACAGCGGGACTACATCGAAAAAATAAAAGGCGCTTCTGCAACCCTGCTCGGCCTTGTCAACGATATCCTCGATTTTTCCGAAGCCGAAGAAGGGCACATGAAACTGGAAAACGCCCCCTTTGATATCCGGAAAATGTTTGATGAACTTTCGGTATTTTTCCGGGAGAAGAACAAAAGCTCTCCCCTGGAGCTGCGTTTTGAACTGGATTCCGCCCTTCCTGCTTCCATTATGGGTGATGAGCGGCGGCTAAGGCAGATCTTTACCAACCTTACCGGTAACGCATACAAGTTTACCGAAAAAGGTTCCATCACGGTTCGTGTTGCCGTATCCAGTCGTACCAGTAATAGTGTGGCCCTTGACTTTGCGGTATGCGATACGGGTATAGGTATGAGCCGGGAACAGATGGATAAGTTATTCGCCGCTTTTGACCAGGCGGACAATTCCGCAACCCGCAAATACGGCGGGGCAGGCCTCGGGCTTGCGGTCACCCGTGAAATAGTGGAGCTCATGGGCGGGAAGATTTCCGTTACCAGTGAACTGAAAAACGGAACAACATTCATGTTTTCCTGCGCCTTCCCGCTTGTGGAGGAAAAAACCGCGATCCGGGATACGGCGCCTGCGAATATTGAAAATGCCGTATTGCATGGGGTACGCGTTTTACTGGTAGAAGACAATGAAATTAACGCCATGATCGTTCAGGAACTCCTCAGTGCGGTTGGTATGAATGTTACTACGGCACAAAACGGTCAAGACGCTTTGGATATTCTCGCAGATAAAGCTAAATCGCGGCTTCCGCCCTTTGACCTGGTACTGATGGATCTCCAAATGCCGGTTATGGACGGTTACGAGGCTACCCGGCTCATCAAGGAAACCCCCGAATACAAGGGTATGCCGGTTTATGCACTGACAGCCCATGCGTTCCCCGAGGAACGGGAACGCTGCCTTGCGCTGGGCATGGAAGACCACCTGACCAAACCTATTGATGTTGATACGTTTTACGGCGCCCTGCGGCATGCGGCGGCCTCGAAAAAGTAACCGATCAACGCAAGGGGGCCTTTTTATTTTTGGGAGGCTAAAATACGGGTATGCAGCTTATTGATATTGGGATTAACCTGATGCACCGGTCCTTTGACCGGGACCGGGAAGGGGTGATACTCGCCGCGGAAAATGCAGGGGTATCCCCGCTCATCATTACCGGGGCCAGTGAGCAGGACAGCCAAGCTGCGGCCCGGTTTGCCGCCCAATACGGGGTAAAAAACCCGGGAAAGATCTATACCACCGCCGGGGTACACCCCCATGGGGCAAAAAACTGGACCGCCTCTACGGCGGACACGCTGAGGAAATTAGCCGCCGAGGATGCGCTTGTGGCTATCGGGGAGTGCGGCCTGGATTACAACCGGGACTTTTCCCCCCGGCCGGTCCAGCGGAGTTGTTTTGAAGCCCAGGTTAGCCTGGCGGCGGAGCTGGGGATGCCCCTGTTTCTCCACTGCCGGGACGCCTTTGATGATTTTGCCGCTATTTTGCGGAATTCCGGCGCCCCGGTGAAAAACAAGGTGGTCCACTGTTTCACCGGGACCGCTGATGAACTCGCGACCTACCTCGAACTGGGCTGCTTTATCGGCATCACCGGCTGGATCTGCGATGAGCGCCGGGGCAGGCATTTGGCGGATCTGGTAAAGATGATCCCCCCGGACCGTCTTATGGTAGAAACCGACGCCCCCTTCCTCATGCCCCGGGACCTTCCCGCCGACAAATCCGATAGCCGTTTCAGCCGTAACGAGAGCAAATATCTGGTCCACATACTCCGAGCCATCGCCGGCCACCTCGGCCGGGACCCCGAACAACTTGCCCGGGAAACCTACGCCAACACGGTAGCATTTTTCAATCTGCCAAAGCGGTAAACCGGGCTTACTTGCCTAAAAAGGCGGCTTGGTGTAGGGCAATTCCTTCCAGGCGGATGCCATCTTCTCCCGCTGCCGAGGAGATCGGGATTACCTTGGCTAGGACTTCCAGGGGGCGTTCCAGGTTGACGGGAACGGAAAAGTCAAAGACTACCTGGACTATGCCTTCCAGGGTGCTGCGGGTGTCGTAGCCCACCAGGAAATCGAAGGATGTGCTGTCTTGGTCTTCCTTAAGATTCGTAGCCATTCCACGCCAGATGATATAACAGTCCCGGTATAAGAGGGGGTCCTGTTTGACCTCCGCGTAGGGGAAACGATCCTTCAGGGTATCAAAGCCCGGAACTTCCATGTAGGAGATGATGAGCCGGGCCTTGTTTTTAACCGGATCCGAAGCATTGGATTCAATAAGCCGGTTCAGGGAAACTTTGGCGGCCTCATCCCGGTATTCCATAAAGAGTTTGCGGGCGGCTTCATAGATCTCCAAAACCTGGTTCCGGGTGAGGATGTACCGGAAAGTCCCGCCGGTCTGGACCGGTGTTTCCCGGTCTTCCCGTTCCAGGGCAAGACCCGCAAGGCCCCCCCTTTCCGACGAAACCGTCTTGCCCAGGGGAATTACCCCAAGCTTAACCAAAATACCCCCGGCCAGGGCTAAGGCCAGGAGCACCCCAATAGCGGGAAGGAGAATTCGCTCCGCCGTAAGGGGCAGTTTGGGGGCCGGCGGAAAAAGCTGGAGGGCTTTTCCCGAATCTATCCAGTTCTGGATCCCATCGGGACCGCTGTTTTTCCGCAGTACCTGCAGGGCCTTCTTGGCAATCCGGTTCCGGCTTTCCACATCCAGGACTTCCAGGTATAGATCTACCGCTTTTCCCGTATCCCCCCGGTGGAGATAACACACCGCCATTCCCAGCAAAACCGAGGGATCAAGCATTTTGATTTCCCGGGCACGCTTAAAATAGGTAAAGGCTCCCCCCAAATCGCCGGCCCGCAAACAGGCGCTTCCCAATATATAATGATAGTTAAAGGAATCGTGGTACCGGACTACCTCGGGCTGGAGTATGCTTATCACATCCCCATATTTTTTCCGCATTAAAAAACGGACCGCCCTGGTTAAAATCGGATCAAGTCTCATGTTATTCTAAACCCTTTAGCCGCCTTACCAGGGCTCCCTTATCTGCGGCGCTGAAAAAAGCCGATCCGACGACCATGATATCCACTCCCGCCTCCCGGGCAGCGGGGGCGGTAGACTCGTTTATGCCGCCGTCTACGGAAATGAGGTAATCCCCCCTCCCCGCTTCCCTCAGCGTAACCAGGTCCCGGACTTTCCCAAAACATTCCGGAATAATGGGCTGGCCCCCGTAACCGGGGTTGACGGTCATAACCAGGATAAGATCCACAAAGGGAAGCAGGGGTTCTATAAGGGATACCGGTGTGGAGGGTACGATACTGATCCCGGCCTTTTTGCCCTTCTCGTGAATAGCCTGAAGGATACGGTGGGAGTGAACCGCTGCCTCAAGGTGAAAGGTGATATAATCCGCCCCGGCCTGGGCAAAGGAATCGATAAAATTGGCGGGATTTTGGACCATCAAATGAGCATCAAATATTTTGGATGTATGGGGACGGAGATCCGCCACCATTTTAGGGCCAAAGCTTATATTTGGCACAAAACAACCGTCCATCACATCAAGATGGACCCATTCCGCTCCGGAGGAGCCTATAAGGGCCACTCCATCGTCCATAGAAGAAAAATCAGCTGAAAGCACCGAAGGCGCAATTATGGGTATCCGCATATCTTGATGATACCGGCGCGGCCCCCCCTTGTAAAGAACCATATAAATGGTATAATACTAAAGATTCTTTTTATCAGAATGTCATTTATTATACAAGCCTTCAGCTTGGTTTTGTAAGGAAATTATTCACACGCCGCTATGCGGCTGGCGAAGCAAGCCATGAGCGAAGAACAACCAATACAGAGGCTCATTCAGAAGGCCTATGAAAACCTGAAAACCTCTGATGCAGCTTCGGCTATAATGGCGTTGGAGGAAGCGCTTAGGATAGATTATGAGAATCCGGAGGTGGTGTACGCCCTAAAGTGCATCCAATGGTGGCTTGACCGGATTAAGGGCGCCGAAGGTGGGGTTCAGGGCAGTACCCATCTAAAGCAGAGCGATACCTATGCCAGAGGGGAGTTTATCCTCTCCCAGTGGGATGCTTTTTATGGTTTTCTGGATCGTATCGGCGAGGGGGATTCATCCGAATATGATCCCTGCCACTATGCAATAAAGCGGTTTGTGTTTTCCACCGCCTTGCAGTCCTTCGAGGATATCCTGGGGGATGGAATTAACCAGCATGACCCTGAACTGCTGCTGCGGGTGGGCCGCTGTTACAAAGGGGTGGGGAATTATGAAGAAGCCCTGAAGTACCTGGAGCAGGCGGTCCGGTTTAAGCGGGAAGACGGGGAGGCATTGTCCCAGCTGGCGGATGTAAATGCCCTGATGGAGGAGACCCGGAGCGCCAAGGCGCTGTTTCGGGAAGCTTTCTTTATGGATGCACAAAAGGTGGACATCCGGTCCATGGAATCGGAGATGATCCTGCGGCTGCGGGATCGGGTAAAAGCCCAGGGGTATACGGGCAGGGAACTTTTGGAATGGATACCCATATATGGGTGTTTGTATGGGATATTTTCGGTTAAACGCGAACTAAAGCAGGTTGAATTAGGGCGCTTGAAACAGTCAATTTTTACCCTAGAAAACGCCATTCGAGGCAAGCCGGAAGATCTGGACCTCCTTATCCCCCGGCTGATTAACCGGTATTTTTGGTTAATCGACCATTACGAAAATGTTCAGGAGGATCCCGCATTAATAGCGGAAACCCTGTTGAAGATAAAGATTTATGATCCCGCCATATACGAACGGTATATAGGTTAGTTTTGAATGATGGAGTTGTGAGATGTCTGAAGCTCTTTTGAAAAATGTCCAGGAAATGCTCAATGAGGAAAAGTGGACCAGAGCCACCCTCAGTAATTATTCTACCAACCAGTTTAAAGAGCTGGATGTCCTCTTAAAAGAAGCCCGGGATGTACGGGCCTATGATGACTTAAAAAAACTCTGCGATGAGCATCTGGTTCATACTAAAAACAGTATCATCGCCCTCTATCTTTCGGGGATGATCGCCCTTTCCCGGCAGCTCATCGACGATTCCGCCCTGATCAACCTGGTTACCATTTTTGTGGATAACCATAAGTGGAGCATCGTTAAGTACCTCTGCGAACGTATCCTGGATTACGGAGAATCGAAATTCGCCCTCCGTACCCTGGCGGAATGTTACAAAAACGATAACGAAGAAACGGCCATCTACAACATTTGGGAGCGGCTGGTCAAGGTGGACTACGAAGAGGCGGACCTGGCAAAGTCCCTGGGGGAATACTACGAAAAACAGGGAAAGATAGAAGAGGCGGTGGACTACTATAAAAAAGCCCTGCACCGGTATATCAACAAGGCCCTGTTTACCAATGTCCGGGAAATCTGGGCAAAGCTGATCGAATACAATAAAGAGGATATCGACTTTTTCCTCCACGTCCAGAAGAAAATCGCCAAAAATATCAGCAAAGATAAGGCGGTGCTCCTGCTCAATGATGTGTACGTTTACTGCAAAGAGAAGGGTGATATCGAAACCGCCATCAGTATCTGTAAAATAATTTTGCAGTACGATGAACGGGATGAACCGGCCCGGAAAGAAATCACCGACTGTTTCAGGCTAAAGTACGCCGGACACAGCCAGCTGGAAGAATATATCAGGATATCAAACCTTACCCAGAAATACCGCAATGTCCACGAGGCGATCACGGATTTTGAAAAGCATATCGCCTTTGACAAGGGAAACTTTGTATTCCACCGGACCTGGGGAATCGGGCGCATCGCTAAGGTACAGGGAGATGAGATTGTCATCGACTTTGCAAAGAAACGGGAACATTCCATGTCCCTCAAGATGGCGGTAAACGCCCTGCAAACCATATCGAAGGGCCATATATGGGTACTCAAGGCTACCAAGAAGAAGGAAGAGCTCCACGACAAGGTGAAGGAAGATCCCGTTTGGGCCTTAAAAACGGTGATCCGCAGTTTTAATAATACCTGCGACATCAAGCACATGAAGGCGGAATTGGTACCCAGCATCCTTTCTTCCGGCGAGTGGACCACCTGGAGCGGCAAGGCCCGGGACATCCTCAAGGCGGACCCCAGTTTTGGTGTGAGCCCGGATAATATCGACATTTTTACTGTTCGGGACAGGCCTATCAGCATAGAGGAAAAACTCTACAATGAATTTAAGGCGGAACGGAATTTCTTTGATCGGGCCGTTACTATCCGGAACTATGTAGCCCAAAAGGACGTGGAACTTGATTCCGAATACTTTACCGAAATGTTCGCCTACTTTTCGGCTTACCTCCGGTCAAAAAACCAGGTTAGCGAATTTGTGGTAGCCTCCTACCTCCTGATAAAGGATCTGGTAGGCCGGTACCCCTACTTAGGCGCCGGACTATCCCTGAATTTTATTGAGATATTTGAGGGCATCGAAGATGTGCCGACCCTGTTTTTAAGCCTCAAGGATGCTAAGCTAAAGGAAGAATTCATCCATCATATTCAACTCTTTGTCCCCGACTGGCCGGATATTTATATCAAACTTTTCCCCTATGCCCTGACCGCTTCCATTGTTACCAATTTGAAAAAAGAAGGGTATGAGGAAAAGCTTGTTACCCTGACCCAGTATTGTTTTGAAAACTACCGGGATCACCGGGAAATCCGTGATGCGGTGGTATGGATTCTGAAAAACCTCAAGGACGAAAGCTGGTTTGAAAAAGCCGCCCTTACCCTGGAGCGTAAACTTATCGTTCTTATCCATATCCTTAACATCACCTACAGGGAAATTGAGAATCACCGGGATACCGCAGAAAACAGAAAAATTAACAAACAGGTTTATACCCTGCTCTTTAAGGATGATGTTTTAACCAAATTTATCGATGAGGCGGATCCGGATACTATTACCCGTATCTATACGCTTATTGAGGATGTAAAGGATCTGGACCCCGCAGATAAACTAAGCTTACGGAACCGGGTACTCCAGAAAAATCCCACCTTCAAGTTCCTTGGGGATACGGAAAAAACCATTGTTTCCCGGGGGCTCCTGGTTACCATGTCCAGGTTTGAAGATAAACAACGGGAACTGGCCCACATTATGGACGTGGATGTGCCTGCCAACTCAAAGGAAATCGGCTTCGCCCTTTCCCTGGGGGACCTGCGTGAAAATGCGGAATACAAGGCCGCCAAAGAAAAGCAGGACCTCCTCAATTCCACCGCAGCGAAGCTGAAAGACGAAATTGAGCGGGCCCAGCTTTTCGATCCAAGCACAATAAACTTAAACCGTGTTTCCTTCGGGACCAAGGTACTATTGGCCAATGAGTCAAACGGCGAAAACGAAGAATACACCATCCTTGGACCCTGGGAGTCAGACCCGGATAACCGGATCATCTCCTACCTGTCCCCGCTGGGCGGAGCTATTCTGAATAAAAAGATTGGAGAGAAATTCAACTTTTCTATTAATGACGAGAATGTTTCGTACATGGTTAAGGAAATTTCGGCAGTGGCGTTCTAGAGCCGCAGCTTTTCCACAACTACCCGTGATTTGCGGGAAAGGCTGCCGTATTTTTCATCCGTCAATTCCCGTACCTGCTCGGCCAGGGAGCGGAATTCGTTGTTCAATACCATGTCCAGGGCGTAGGATTTCTCCACAACCCCGCCGGAAGAAAAGAAACGGCGGGCCAGATCTTCCAGGGATGCGGTCTTGGCGGAACCCAGTATCCGGAGAAAACCGTTGTATAAGGGAGTCTGGTTCTTTCGCTTTGCTTCGTCCAATTCTTCTATCACCTTGGCGGTGTAGGCACTGGCGTTATTCTGAAGAAGCATCTCTGCAGAAAGGAGCCTTATCTGGTCGGCGTTTTTCCGTTCCGTAAAAAGAGAGGAAAGGAAGTCCAGACTTTCCGGGTTTCCAATGGCGCCAAGGGCTTTGATGGCCTCATCCTTTACCGCTTGAACATCGTCCCGCTCCGCACGGTAGCGCAGATAGGGAACCGCTTCCACTAAACGTCTATCCCGTGCAGCCTGAGCTGCGGCCATGCGGGTTTTGTAATAGGAATCCCGAAACGCTTCCAGGATGGCGCTGTCTATTTCCGGACCGGCGAAGGGACCCAAGGCGGCCACTGCGGTGGAACGCACATTAGGGTCCGTGGACTCCACCGATAGCAATACTGCGTCAATCCCGCCGGTATCGCCGATCTTCGCCAGAGCTTCCAGGGCGGACATTCGGAGCACCGCCCGTTCATCGTTGTTTTCCGCAATTTCCCGTAATAAAGGCACCCCCGCAGGTGACTTCACATCCCCAAGGGCAATGATAAGCTCCCGGCGGTTTTCCTGTCCCGGACTGCGGTTATTATAAAAGTCGATCAGATACTCCGCCACCGCGGCGGCGCTTTCCTGCTCCTTGCGGGTACGGACCGGCGGGGACGATGGTGGCAGCGGCGGTTCGGAAGTATCTTCCGGTTCGGCCTCCGGCGGCGGTTCTGCATCGGCAATAGTATTGCTACCCGCGGGCATACTGCCGCCGATAAGACCCAGGGCTTTAATGCAGGCGCTTATAAAACGCTGCTCCTCTGCATCGAGCAGTTCCTGGATATAAGGAACCGCCGGGGCAAATTTTATTTTCCCCAAATAGCTAAGGGCCGCCAAAACCGTCTCATTGGCCTCGTCGTCCCGCTCCGCAATGGCCTTGAGAGCCCGGTCCTCAAGACCGGCCTGATCCCGGTCTCCAAAGAAGGAAAAAACACCGGAAAGGATATTCCGGTTCCGGGTATTTCTAGCCACCGTAATCAGTTCCGCATCCAGAGCGGTGGCATTTTCATTTTTCAAGCTTTGGATTAGGGCGGCAATCTCCGTTTCCGTACCATAGCGGATAGTTTCCAGCCGCTTAGCGTCCTCCGCCGGAAGCGCCGGTGAAGACGCCGATACGGTGTCCTTTACGGACTGAGCATCCGGCGATTCCTGGGAAAAAGCCGGAAATGAAAACAGTGACAGTAAAACTACGGCAAAGATTATTTTCATTCCGCACCTCCCATGTATTCCTTAAGGAAATCTTCCTTAAAGGATAGGAACCTGTCTTCTTCAATGGCCCTGCGGGCATCCTTAACCAGATTATGGAGAAAGTAGAGATTATGATAGGAAGCCAACATGGAACAGAGTATCTCCTGGGTTTTAAAAAGATGCCGCATATAGGCGCGGCTGTATTGCCGGCAAACCTTACAATCACACTGGGGATCTATGGGGCCGAAATCAAATTCCCGGTCTGCCCGTTTTATCGAAATATCCCCACGGTGAGTAAAAACCCTGCCGGTCCTGCCGGTCCTGGTGGGAAGCACACAGTCAAACATATCAATACCCTGCTCTATGGCAGCAAGGATGTATTGGGGGGTTCCGATGCCCATAACATAGCGGGGCTTTCCACGGGGCAGCAGGACGGCGGTATAGGCTAAATATTCCAGAAAAACTTCCTCCCCCTCCCCCACCGATAATCCCCCTATGGCGATACCCGGGGTATCAGCCTCTATGGCCAGGGCGGCGCTTTTTTCCCGAAGATCCTTATAAAAATTCCCCTGAACTATGGAAAACAGCTTACCCCTGTATCCATTATCGGCCTTTTCTTCCCAAGTCTTCTTAGCTCTTGTAAGCCAATCGGAGGTAATGGTAACGGCTTCAAGGGACTCCTTATAGGATATGCCCCACTTGGTGCAAACATCAAGCTGCATCTGGATATCACTCCCCAGAACTGCCTGAATTTCCACCACCCCCTCGGGGCTAAGGCGGTGGGTTGAACCGTCAATATGGGAGCGGAATTCCACCCCCTCGTCCCGGATCTTTCTGAAAGGCGCCAGGGAAAACACTTGAAACCCCCCGGAGTCGGTAAGGATATTCCGCTGCCAGTTCATAAAGGGATGAAGCCCCCGGGCTGCGGAAATGACATCCATCCCCGGTCTGAGATAGAGGTGATAGGTATTGGAAAGGATAATTTCAAACCCAATAGATACCAGATCGTCCACGGTTACGGCCTTAACGGTCCCGTTGGTTCCCACGGGCATAAAGACCGGGGTACTCACCGGACCGTGAGGTAAGGTCAGGGTTCCTGTCCGAGCGGAGCAGGAAGGATCACTATGGCGGATTTCAAAAAAAGGTTCCAAAATATTTTTAACTATACTCCGGAAAAACTTTTATGTCAAATGACTAAAAGTGTGAAATACGAAACACAATTATTGTTATACAAAAAACACCAGATCGATGTTTCGGTGGTGATAATTCATTTTTTATACGTAATGAATTACGTGCTTTTTTAAAGGTAATAAAGCTAAGTATATCTATGTGCCATCGGGGCCGTATTTTGCGAGTATCGTGTCCAGAGAGCGTTCTACATCAATATTTGCCTTATTAATGAGCAGCTTCACATCTTCGTTGTAGTGCCTTAAAACGTCAAAGGCGGGGTGTTCCTGGGACGGCGATTCCGGCTTAAACAGGTCATAAACCTCGATTTTTAAGCCCTGTGCAATCTTTTCAAGGGTTTCCGGAAAAGGCCATTTTTTGCAAGTCTCTATGTCGCTTAGGAAATTGGTGGAAATGTCCGCCTTTTCCGCAAGTTCTGACTGCGACCAACCATGCCGGTTTCTGTAAAAACGGATATTCGTGCTTAAAACCGACCTAATCTTGAACCCTTTCATTTTCTCTACCACCAGATAGCTTGAATCAATTTATAATCCTATCTGATTGACAAAACAATCAAACATCTATAAGATTGAAAATAATATTCATGCTATTTGTTGTATTTTAAGGTAAATTTCCTTTATAAGGGGGTTGCAGTAGATGGCGAAAGGTAAAGGGGCAGTTTTTGGCGGAAAATTCATTCAAATTTTTCGGAATTTAATAAAAATCCCGGAATTTTTGCTTACATAATAGGGATGGAAACTAAAATGCGCCTACCTGCGGCAACGGCTCTTATTTTTGTATTCATGTACCTGGGCTGCTCCAATAAGAATGAATCCCAGTCGGCATACTCCGCCGAGGCGCAAAGCGGCGAAGCTCTCCCCCAGGAAGAGCCCGGGCAAACAGATCCTGGTTTGTCCGGCTTGGGTGATAGTTTTAAGGACGCTAAACTGGGAAGTAATACCGGAACAATTAGCGGAAAAAATTCATGGGAAGAAGTCCATGACTATTCCGAAGGCAATGAACATTTTAATTATGAATTTAGAACCGAATACTATGCCAATAGAGCCGGCGGGGCTCTGTATGAGCTTGATGCTATTACTCATAAATGGAGTGCGGTTAAAAACTATTAAAAAAGCAGCCGGAGACAGCTTGTATGACTAATAAGGAGGCAAAATATGGCACTGGTCCAATGTAGTTGGTGTGGGACTTTATACAATAAAAAGCTGATTGGTGATAAGGGCTTTTGTTCCAGCCGTTTCAATACGTTATGGGACAAAGAATTTGTAGATGCAAATAATGAAGGCCGGTCATTTAAAACCCAACTGACGAGGAATGTTGAAGAGCTGGAAGCGGAAAAAGCGGCGGAATCTGCAGCAGAAACGAAAGGTTTTGCTTTTAACCGTCAGGGTGGTTTATCCGTCATTGACGATAAAAGGGGGTTCGTTGAATTCCTGAATAGTATCTTTACAAAAGGAGAAAAATTATGGCTTATAGTAAACCCCAGGTTTTGGCGCAGAATAGCGCCCAAGGTTCCTATGCAGCAGGATGCCCTACTAGCAGGGCGGGTAGCGGTAACTCAGGTGGTTACGGCAAATGCTGCCAGACCTGATTTTTTAGGTCTTAAATTTTGGGAACCACTGATTAAATAACATCAACATGAATATCATAATCAGTGGTTCCTATTCAATGCAAAAGGAAGAATGAATGTTATATAGACAAAGACAAAAAACAGCGATTCGAATATACAAAAACGATTACGTCATTGTGGGGTATATCGAAAATTTTCAAAATGGTAACAGCGAAGCTTTTGAAAGTTCCGGTGCGGAGTTTTTAAAAGCTGTATCGCGCAAGGCAAGAAATCTGGAAGATTTAGTAGACGAAATATCGAATTCTTTTGCCGATGTTGATCGCGCCGTTATCCACGATGATGCGCGTGAATTCTACGATTCCCTTACAGATAAAGGTTTACTGGTAAGTGGAGAAACTACCGATGAAATTGACCTCAAAGATACACCTTTTTCGTATTCAAACATACGGCCGGATGAAAAAAAAGACCATATTCCGGGTGAAAAAAAACAGGGGAAAAGCGCCTTGGCACTCGTGGCAGAAAAGTTTGGCGGGAAATCTCGCCTTTGGGAACTGCGTGTTGAAATAACCAACCGGTGTAATGAGCGTTGTGTCCATTGTTATATTCCGATGGGGGAACGCGCAAAAGCGCCTGACTGCGACATTGATACTCAATTGTTTAACGATGTGCTTTCCCAATGCCGGAAAGCAGGCCTCATGCGTTTGACACTTACCGGCGGTGAACCCATGCTGCACCGGAATTTTCTTGATTTTTTAAAAACGGCGTTTGAGTATGATTTTTTTGTTGAAGTTTTCAGTAATCTCACCATGCTAAACAATGAGATAATATCGGCTCTCAAATCTCATCATATTTTAAATGTAAGAGTTTCTCTTTACAGCATCGATCCTGCAATTCATGATGCTATTACTGGGATACATGGTTCATTTGAAAAAACATTTCAGGGAATTCAGCGGCTTATTGAAGCGGACATTCCTGTTCAAATTGGATGCATGGTTATGAGACAGAATAAAGATGTTTTTCTTGATGTAAAAGAATGGGGTAAAGAACACGGCATACCGGTTACGATCGACCCTTTTATCTACGCCCCATTCGACCATTCCGGTGCAAATCTTGGCAGCCGTCTTTTACTTGAAGAACTTGAAAAGGTGCTGTCCGACATCATTTTGGATGATGTAGATTATCTTATCGCTCTTAAATATGCGAACAGCCCTGTAAAGCCAAAATTACATGATGAACGTGTATGCGGAATCTGCACCTTTAGTTTTTCTTTATCTCCTACAGGAGATGTTTATCCATGTGGAGGTTGGCAGAATTGTGTTTTGGGCAATACACAAAAAGAAGAAATTTTGGATATTGTCGAGAATTCGCCTAAAGTAAAATCTCTGCGTAATGTAAAAAGGAAAGATCTTCCCCGATGCTTTGTTTGTGAGCATATAGATTTTTGTCACAGTTGTCTAATGCGAAATGAAGTTGAAAGTCCTGTTGGTAATATGTTCGAAATCAATGAGTATTTTTGCGCAGCAGCAGCGATTAAACACCGTCTTATAATTGAAAAAATTCAAACGAATACTCAAGGAGCGGCTAAATAATGATGTATCGACAAAAATTTGACACTTTTATTCGTCAGTATGGAGATGTAGGATATATTGTTAATAAGAGCGGTTTTGGCGATCGCGTATTCGACGCTTCAGGAGCGGTGTTTATTAAAGCATTATCAAGGACAACGCGTCAGTTGGATGAAATTGTTGATACAATAGCATCATCATTTATTGGCGCCCCTAAAAATATGCTGCGTCAAGATGCAATTGATTTTTACAAAATGCTCGAAGAGGACGGTTTTATTGTATCAGGTGAAACAGAAGAGGATATTGAAAGAAAAGACAGCCGTTTTAGTTATACCGCATTTAAACAAAAAGCTATTAAAAAAGATTTTTTACCTGTTATCCTGCGTACTGAAAGAACAAGTCAGGAATTTCTTGACGAACATTTTAAGGGGGCGCATCATTTAACATCACTGCAAATTGAACTTACCAGCAGGTGTAACGAACGTTGTATACATTGCTATATTCCTCATGAAAATAAAATATGCGATATTGAAAGTTCACTCTTTTATGATACGCTGGATCAATGTCGGGAGATGGGTGTTTTAGACTTAAAACTTTCCGGTGGTGAGCCTATGTTGCACAAAAATTTTATTGATTTTCTTGGCAAGGCCAAAGAATGTGATCTTTCGGTAACAGTACTCTCTAATCTTACACTGTTGAACAGTGATATTATTGCAGAGATGAAGGCAAACCGTCTTGCGTCCATACAAGTTTCACTTTACAGCATGAAAAAAGAAATTCACGAGTATATTACACAACTTCCTGGTTCATTTGAGAAAACAAAAAATGCTATTCTAGAACTTATAAAAAATGATATTATGTTACAGATAAGCTGCCCCGTTATGAAGCAAAATAAAGAAAGTTACGTTGATGTACTTGCTTGGGCAGAGAAACATAATGTCCCTATTGAAACAGACTATATCATGATGGCTCGTTCTGATAAAACAACAGACAATCTGGAGAATCGCCTTTCTCTTGATGAAACAGATGCGTTATTGAGGGACATAATAAGTCATGATACAAATTATCAAATGAATCTTTTAAAAAATGATATTATGGATCTTGAAAAAAAAGATACTGGTAATGACATGTTATGCAGTGTCTGCATAACATCTCTTTGTATGGTCGCCAACGGCAATGTGTATCCCTGCGCGGGCTGGCAGGACTATGTTTGCGGTAATTTACGGGAAACACCCCTGCGGGAGATTTGGGAAAATTCTCCTAAGGTAAAATACCTGCGGGGATTGCGGAAAAAGGACTTTCCCCAATGCCTCAAATGTAAGGATAAGGCTTTCTGCGCCATGTGCATGGTTCGCAACGCCAACGAAAATCCGGAAGGTGACCCGCTCAAGATAAACGAGCATTTTTGCAAAGTGGCGGCATTAAACAGAAATATTGTGCTTAACTGGAAAGAAAAAATCTTGGCGAAAAAATAATAGCAACGCGAGTTGTAATATGTAAAGGAGTCGTTATGGCAAAAATTGCTGACTTGGAAGATACTACTCCAGAAGGCAGCGGATGGAAGAAAATGGCTGCAGCCTGAAACATGTGCCTGAGAAACTAAAGCTGCCTGGCCTATGCCGTCGTACTTCTGGGAATGTTGATTTTTCTGAACAGGAAGACTCAACAGAAAGAAACACGCGAGAACTCACCAGGGAATAGCTTGGCTTTCCACCTATGTTTTTGCGTTCCGCAGAAGCAGGATACCGACAATAATAAAAATAAAAACCGGAAACCAGGCTCCAACAATGGGAGGAATATAGCCCAGCCTGGCCATCATCATGCTGATCATCTCCGAGACATAGAAGATCACCGCCGCTGCCAGACTTGCCAGAAGACTCATGAGAAGAATATTCTTCCTGAACCTGCCCCCCATGGAAATTGACAAAATCATTACCACCAGTGATACTGTGGAAAAAGAATACCGGTGATAAAACTCCGCCAGGGCGCCGATAAAAGGAAGCCCGGCAGCCCGGAGATCCTGCACCAAAAAGCCGGCTTCCTGTACCTGAAGATCCTCCACCGCCACGGCGTTCCGTCTGAAGGTATCCGGATGTTCCCGGTAGACGTCCGAATTTTCAACGGGCCGCACCCGGAGCAGCCCGTTCTCCCATTGGTAAATTAGCGCATTTGACAGGACCCAGTATTCGCCATTCCATGAGGCCTGGGGAGCGCGGAGGAGGGCAATGAATGATCCGGTTGCGGTCTGTTCAACGATACTCAGACCGTTCAAGGTATTATTAACATGATCATAGTAATCTACCGAATAGATCACCTCACCATTTCTGGCTTTAATAACAATATCAGAATTATTCTCCGTCCTCTGCTGATGCAAATAGAGCCTGGACAGATCACTTTTAATTCTGAAAGTAGGAACCACCACCCGATCCTCAAAGAAAAAAGCAAATACCGATGCCAGGAGACCCACCGCAACCAGGGAGACAGAAAAACGCCAGAAGGGTATTCCCGAAGAAAATATGGAGGTAAGTTCATTCCTCGCGTACAGATCTCCCAGGGTATAGGCTGATGCAAAAAGCAGGGATATTGGCATGGCATAGGAAAAACTTTTTGGAAGGTAATAATAACATACCCGGAGAATTTCTTTGAGGGACACCTCGTAGTTAAGGTAACGCCACAGATTTGCGAAGAGATCTATCAATGAAAGGAGCATTACAAACATTGATACTGCCACAATAAACACAGGAAAAAATTGACGAAGAAGATATCGGTCAAGGATCATCGCCGTATCCTTATGATGCCCATGATTACCCCAATAGACAGGGCAAGAATATTGGGGAGCCACATGGACCAGAATGGCGAATATCCCAGGCGCATACCCATGGTCTGGCCGCCCAGAAGCAAGGCCCAGTAGATAACCGCAATAAGCAGGCCGAAGATAAAGCCCACGGTCTGGCCGCTTTTTTTTGCCAAAAGCCCCAGGGATACTGCGAGGAACACAAAGGAAAGGGCGCCGAAGGGTATGGAAAACTTCTTGTAATATTCAAGCCGGTAAATAAGCAGGCTCCGGTCATTTTTCAACGCCTCCGCGGCATTTGCTTCCCGTAAAAAATTCAGGGCGTAATTGGCGCGGCGGTTCCATTCGGTATCCTCCGGACCTTTACGCATGGCCGTTTCCAGGGACAGGGCATGGGTGAGCGCCTTGTTGTAGCGCTGGTCGAGTTTCTCCTTAAGATTTTCTTCCTTATTTTTAATTTCCCGCAGTACATCGGTGGAACTCATCTCCCGGGGACCTATGGAAGATACCGCCTGGATAAGATCCTCCTGGGGGACCCAGTAGCGCAGAAAACCCGATGAGCCATAATCATAATCCCGGCGGGATACTTCCTTTGAGGATTGTATAAAAGCGTCGTCCAAGTCCAGGCTTAAGCCCTGCTTGCCCCCGTCTTTTAACTCAGCAGTCCGGGCCATGATAACCCGCCGCTCACCATCGCTGGTTCTGTCCAGTATAAGCACATCACTGATGGCGTTCCCCGTAACATCGCCGGTTACAACCACCGTATCCTTAAACCGTTTGACCGAGTTTGCTTCCAGTTCAAGCGCCGGGGTGGAAACCAGAATACGCCGGTAGAGCCGGGAAAACTGCACCGTTCCTGCGGGGAGGAGCACGTCATTTGCAAAAAAAGATACAAGGGATATTAAGAGCCCCACCACCAGGGCGGGAAGAAAAATATTTCTGTAGGACAGTCCTGAAGAAAGGAGTACCAATACTTCATTATCGGAACTGAGCCGCCCCACGGTCATCAACGTTCCTACCAGGGATGCAAAGGGCGCCGCCATGGCGACTATGGACGGGAGCGAATAGAGGACCAATAAAGCAACCTGATTGAAGGGAACCCGTTTCGTTAATATTTCCTGGGCCATGAGCAAAAGCTGGTTTACAAAAAAGATAAAAAAGAAAAAGAGAAAGGACACAAAAAAAGAAAACAATGTTTCTGATACGATATAAAAAAAAATGGTACGGGATAGGGAACGTTCACTTTCCACGATATTATTCATCATATTCCTGTGGATCCGAAGCCCCCTTCTCCACGTTGCGTTTCCGACAGAGAAGCAGCTTCAAGCATTCGGGCCCGGATTACCGGGGCGATAACGAGTTGGGCTATCCTATCCCCGTCATGCACCGTAAAAGACTCCTGGCCCAGGTTGATTAATAGTACCGCCAGTTCCCCCCGGTAGTCGGCGTCAATGGTCCCCGGAGAATTCAGCACCGTAAGGCCGTTCCGGGCAGCCAGGCCCGAACGTGGCCGGACCTGGGCTTCATAACCAGGTGGGATTTCCAGGACCAGGGCGGTAGGAACACGGGCGCGGCCCAAGGGCGGGATCACCATAGGTTCGGCAATCCTGGCCCTGAGATCCGCCCCCGCGGCGCCCTTGGTTTCGTACTCCGGAACAAAAGCGCCGGGATCCTTTTTCAGGACCCGTACTACGAGGGCCTGTTCCGAACCATTCACCTTAGTAACGGCGGGGCCTGTCATTGCGGCGGCCATCTCCGCGGCTATCGTTGTGTCCGCCACCGTGTCCGTCGCCGTCTCCGCTGGGAGCGCCGTCGGGATCGATGGCATCGATATAGGAGAGGTTGAGCCGCCCCATCTTATCCACCTCAAGCAGCTTAACCGGTATCTCCTGACCTTCCTTTAGAACATCGGTTACCACGGTGATACGATCGCGGGAAAGTTTGGAAATATGTACCAAACCTTCTTTACCCGGCAGTATCTCTACAAAGGCGCCGAAATCCATAATGCGCTTTACCACACCGTTGTATATCCGGCCTGTCTCGGGGTCCGACACAATGCCGGTTACCGCAAGCTTGGCGGCCTCAGCGTCCTTGGCGTTCTTTCCGTAAATTGTTACGGTTCCGTCGTTGTCGGTGTTGATAGTAACGCTGTACTGCTCGCAGAGGGCCTTGACGTTCTTGCCCCCGGGGCCGATGAGGGCGCCGATCTTGTCGATCTCTATCTTCATGGTTACGATCTTAGGTGCGTATTCGCTGATCTCCGCCACCGGTTTGTTGATGGTCTGGTTCATGATATTCAGGATGTGGAGCCTGCCCCGCTTGGCCTGGTCCAGGGCTTTCCGCATTACCTCGGGGCTGACCCCGGCGATCTTGATATCCATCTGGAAACCGGTGATCCCATCCTGGGTACCGGCAACCTTAAAGTCCATGTCCCCCAGGTGATCCTCGTCACCCAGGATGTCCGAAAGTACGGCGTAGCGGTCAGTGGGGCCGCCCTTGCCTTCGGTGATGAGCCCCATGGCAATACCCGCCACGGGCTTCTTCATGGGAACACCAGCTTGGAGCATGGCCAGGGTGCCTCCGCAGACCGAAGCCATGGAGGAGGAACCGTTGGATTCCATGATCTCCGAAACCACACGAATGGTGTAGGGGAATTCCGCCTTGGATGGCACCATGGCTTCCAGGGAACGGCGGGCCAGGTTGCCGTGACCGATTTCCCGGCGGCCCGTACCCATACGGCCGGTTTCGCCCACCGAATAGGGGGGGAAGTTGTAGTGGAGGAGGAAGTTCTCCCGCTTATCCCCATCGATATCATCGAAGATCTGTTCGTCAAAAACCGTGCCCAGGGTGGTAACCACCAGTGCCTGGGTTTCACCCCGGGTAAAGAGCGCGGAACCGTGGGTCCGCGGTAGTATCCCTACTTCGCAGGTGATGTCCCGAATATCCTCGGTGCCCCGGCCGTCTACCCGGACACCCTTGTTAAGGATACCGGAACGGAGTATCTCGTACTGCATATCTTCAAAGAGGGCATCGAAAAGCTTCTTCTGGTTTTCGTCCTCAAGCTGGGTTTTATACTGGGCGGCAAGATCCGCCTTAACTTCGTTGACCGCCAGATGCCGCTCCTGCTTGCCCTTGAGAAAGCAGGCGGTTTCCAGCCGGGGATAGGCGGCGGAACGGATGGCATCGCCATTCTCCAAAGAGTAGGACACTTCGGTGAGGGGAAGCTTTTCCTTACCCGCAAGTTCCCGGAGCTTGTCCTGCAAATTACAGAGCTCGGTGATCACCTGCTGGGCTTTTTCCAGGGCGGCGATCATCAGGTCCTCATCAACTTCCTTGGCCCCCCCTTCCACCATGGTGATACCTTCTTTGGTACCGGCAACCACGATTTCCAGTTTGGACTTTTCAATTTCCGGGTAGGTTGGATTAACGATGAGCTGACCGTCCACGGAGCAGATCCTGATCCCGGCTACAGGTCCGCCGAAGGGGATGTCCGAAATATGGACCGCCGCAGAAGCGGCGATGATCGCCAGAATGTCCGGGGGGTTAAGCTGGTCCGTAGAAATAGTGGTGGGTACCACCTGGATCTCCCGGCCAAAGCGCTTGTCAAAGAGGGGCCGCATGGGCCGGTCGATGAGCCGGGACACCAGGATTTCTTTATCCTTGGGGCGGCTCTCCCGCTTGATGAAGCCCCCGGGGATCTTCCCGGCGGCGTAGTACTTCTCGTTGTAATCCACCGTGAGGGGGACATAGTCCAGGCCCTCAACCGCATTGGATGATGAACAAACCGTGGCGATTACCACGGAACCCGCATATTGGGCGAACACGGCGCCGCCGGCCTGTTTCGCGATCTTACCGGTCTCAAGGATCAATTCCTTGCCGGCAATTTGATAACTTACTTTTTGAACCATAAACTCCTGTCTTTTTTTCAAAAAACCGGCGCAGCTTTTCTACGAATATAAATTTTAAGCGGCGCCGGGCTGAGACACACCCTATGGGCTGTGAAACTACTTGCGGAGACCTAAGTCCTTGATAAGGACCCGGTATTTCTCCAGATTGGTCCGCTGAAAATACTTCAGCATACGCCGACGTTGTCCGACGAGGATTAGTAAGCCCCGCTGACTGGACTTATCCTTTTTGAATTGCTTACAATGCTCGGTGAGCTGGTTGATCCGCTCCGTGAGCAGGGCAATCTGTACTTCCGAGGTTCCGGTGTCTTTTTCGTTTTTACCGAACTTGTTTACAATGGAAGATACATTTTCTTTGTTTAAAGCCATTTATTTACACTCCTATTGGGAACTACTTAAAAATTCAACGCGAAGAGCGTTGAAGGGCGAGGGAATAAAAAGTCCATCCGGACCAATCTTAATCTCCGTTTCTATTCCTTCCGGGGAATCCTTTTCGAAAAGCAATACCGGGTACCGGTCATAGGGCGGCATGATTCGGTTTTTGGAGGCCAAGTCAAAATAAACCCCGCCGGGTCCGGGGGTAGCGGATAGTCCGGCAAAATCGATTTCAACCCTTCGACCGAGAAGCGCCGCTGCCTCAACGAGACTGCCGGCGGATATCGCGGTGCGGATACGGCTTGAACTTATGCGCTCACCCCCGGACAGCACGGGCTCCACCACTTCCGTGGGGATTCCCGCCGCCAGGTTCATCTCTTTGATGAGCGCCGCATGAGTATCGTGCCGATAACCGCAACGAAAATTGCTGCCAATTACCAAATAACGCAGATTACCCCGATCTTTTAACAGATCGATGAATTCCTTGCCCTTAAGTTTACTGAATTTTTCAGAAAAGTCAATCATGACCGTAAGACCGACCCCCATTTGCTCAAACAAACGGAGCTTTTGGGCTATCCCCATGATATCCCCTTCATGGGTTTCGGGCTGCAGGATGAATTTTGGGCTCCGTTTAAAGCTTATCACCACCGGGTATAGTCCGGAGGAAAGCACCTTTTCCAATAAGGCCCGGTGTCCCCGGTGGATTCCGTCAAAGACGCCGATGGTCATGGCAACGCCATTTATGGCGGCTTCACCAAGGCTGCCTCTGGCGGCAAACTCCGCTAAATCAAGCACCCGCATGGACATACCCATAGGACCAACGGTCATTACCGCTTCCCTGTTTTTTCACGAGTACCGCCACAAAGGCGCCGTCGCAAAACACCCCCAGAGACTCCGCATCGGGGGCATCCCCAAGCAGCCCATCCAGGGGCTTTCCCTGGCGCATACTTTTTGCGGCGTTTTCATCCACGGTAAGACGGGGAATATCCAGGGCGTCGAAGGTATCCGGACCGATGGAACGAAACGCTGCGGCCAAATCCGGAGCATCCATGGGGACCGCCTGGGCGATATCAAACCCCGCTACCCGTTTCCGCTCCAGGGCGGCCAGGTGGGCGCGGGAACCCGCAGCGATGGCTATGTCCCGGGCTAGGGAGCGGATATAGGCGCCCTTGGAACAGTGCACATACACGCAGGCATCGGGGGGATCGTAGGAGCGGAGTTCCAGGGCATGGATAGTCACGGGCCGCTTTTCCATCTTCACCTCCACACCGGACCGGGCAAGCTGGTAGGCCCGCTTCCCATCCAGGTGTATCGCCGAATAGGCCGGCGGGGCCTGCATAATATCGCCCCGGAATTGGGTTAGCGCCTGTTCCAGCGCTTCCCGGCTGGGCGGGTCCGCCTCGGCGATTGGCTCGCCCTCCGGGTCCAGGGTATCGGTTTCCACGCCGAAACGGATAAGCCCTTCGTACCGCTTATCGCAGCGGTCAAACCAGGGGCTCAGTTTTAAAGCCCAGCCTGCCAGTACCACCAGCAGGCCCGAGGCGAATTTGTCCAGGGTACCGGTATGCCCCACCTTGCCGGTTCCCAGAGCTTTTTTTACTGCATTAAGGGAATCAAAGGAGGTATAGCCGGGGCTTTTATTGAGCAGCAATATACCGGCGCTCTTATTGCCCGTCACGTACAAGATCCTCAATTTTCTTTACCAGCTCAAACCCTTCCCGTATACCCTGGTCTTCGTGAAACCGAAGCTTGGGAGTTTGGCGGAGGCGCATCATTTTTGCAAGCTGGGACTGGATAAAGCCGGCAGCGCTCTGTAGGCCCTCGACTCCCGTAGCCAAGCCCTCGGATTTATAGCTTGAAACATAGGCATCGGCGTAAGCAAAATCCCGGGAAACAGTAACCCTGGTTATGGAAAGAAAAGGATCAACCCGGGGGTCCTTCACCTTCCCTTCCACAATGAGAGTCCCAACTTTTTCCTGGATAAGCCGCCCTACCCTTTCCGTTCTATATTCCGACATACCTATTTCACTGAACTTTCAGGAAAACTAACCGCAAAGGCACGGAAAGCGAAGAAGCAAGAAAAATAAATTCATCATCCTTTTTTCGCCTTCCGTGCCTTTGCGGTTTCCCCTCTTTTTCTTTCATTATTAGTTGCTCGTTAATTTTCGGGCCACTTCCACAATCTCGAATACCTCAAACTGGTCGCCGACCTGAATGGCGTCAAAGCCCTCCAGACCGATACCGCACTCGTAACCGGCGGCAACTTCCCGGGCATCGTCCTTAAAGCGCCGCAGGGAGGCGATCTTTCCGGTATGGATTACGATCTCGTCCCGGATAACATTGATACTGGCGCTGCGCTTGACCGTACCGGTAAGGACGTAACAGCCGGCAATGGTTCCAATCTTGGGCACCTTGAAGGTATCCCGAACTTCCACCGAGGCGATAATCTCTTCCTTGGTATCGGGCTTGAGCATACCCTCCATGGCCAGTTGGATTTCCTCCACCGCCTTGTAGATGATATTGTAACGCCGTATGTCTACCTTTTCCTGATCCGCCAGGATCTTCGCCTTAGGTACGGGCCGCACGTTGAAACCAATGATGATGGCGTTTGAGGCGATGGCCAGATCCACGTCCCCTTCGTTGATAGCCCCGGGGAGAGCCTGGATAACGTTAAGCCGCACTTCCTTGTTGGACAGTTTTTCTAAGCTTGCCCGGAGAGCCTCGGCGGAACCCTGAACATCGCTCTTGATGATGATTTTAAGTTCCTGGATGGCCCCGGCGCTGATGGTGTCCGAAAGGTTGTCCAGGGTGATCTTCTTGATATTCTTGGCATCCTCAAAACGCTTTAACTCGTGACGCTTGGCGGAAATACCCCGGGCTACCTTTTCGTCATCAACCACCTGGAGGGGGTCCCCGGCGTCGGGAACGCCCTCAAAGCCCAGGACTTCCACGGGCATGGCGGGAGTGGCTTCCTCAACCTTCGTTCCCTTGTCGTCAAAGAGCGCCCGGACTTTACCGGGCCAGACACCTGCCACAAAGGAATCGCCAATCTTGAGGGTCCCCCGCTCTATCATTACGGTGGCAACAATGCCGCGGCCATGATCGATCCGGGATTCCAAAACCTTTCCTTCGGCGCTGCGTTCAAAGTTTGCCTTGAGGTCAAGGATCTCCGCTTGCAACAGTATAGCGTCGATGAGCTTATCAATGCCCTCTTTTTTAAGGGCCGATAATTCCACAAACATGGTTTGGCCGCCCCAGTCTTCGGGCATGAGCCCCAGATCGGAAAGCTGGCTCTTAACCCGGTCGGGGTTAGCCTCGGGCTTGTCCATCTTGTTCACCGCCACGATGATGGGCACCTTGGCGTCCTTGGCGTGGTTGATGGCCTCGATGGTCTGGGGCATGACCCCGTCGTCGGCGGCAACCACCAGTACCACGATATCCGTGACCTGGGCGCCCCGGGCCCGCATATGGGTAAAGGCTTCGTGTCCCGGCGTATCGAGGAAGGAGATCTTCCCATGGGGGGTGTCCACCGTATAGGCGCCGATATGCTGGGTTATTCCGCCGAATTCGCCGGAAACCACATCGGCGCTGCGGATAGCGTCCAGGAGTTTGGTCTTTCCGTGATCCACATGGCCCATCACCGTAACTACCGGAGGCCGATGGATCAAGGATGCCTCATCATCAGATTCGGTGGTGATCAGCGTTTCATCATAAAGGCTGACGATCTTCACGTCCGCCCCAAATTCCGCCGCCAGAATGGTGGCGGTTTCCGCATCGATCTGCTGGTTGATGGTAACCATCATACCCATACTCATGAGTTTGTGGATCAGGTCCGATGCTTTAAGGTTCATTTTCCTGGCCAACTCGGAAACCGAAATCACTTCCATTATGTCGATGGACTTGGGCACCGGGTTAGCGATCTGGGTAATCTTCTTCTTCGTCTGGAGGAGCTTTTCCTCCATCTCCTGTTCTTTCCGCTGGTAAACCGCCCTCTTGGCTTTAAAGGACTTTTTAATCGGCCCCTTGTTATCAGCCAAAGGAGGCGGAGGGGGAGACATACCGCCGCCGCGCTGTCCGCCGGGACCGCCGGGTCTACCGCCCTGATTAAAGCCTCCGGGCCTGCCGCCCTGGTTAAAACCGCCGGGGCGATTACCTTGAAAGCCGCCGGGACGATTGCCCTGAAAACCGCCGGGACGAGGTCCGCCCTGGTTAAAACCACCGGGACGAGGGCCGCCTTGGTTAAACCCGCCGGGACGAGGTCCGCCCTGGTTAAAACCACCGGGACGAGGTCCGCCCTGGTTAAAGCCACCGGGACGAGGTCCACCTTGACCAGCGCCGCCGTAGGGACGGGGGCTGCCGGAACCGGAACCTGAGCCTTCAGGACGGGGCCCCACAGGGCGTCCGCCAACCCTACCGGCAGCGCCTACAGGCCGCGGGGGGAAGGGCGAGCCGGATCGAGGCGGACCGTTATCGTCCCGGGACGAGTGGTTTCCCACAGGACGGCCGCCAACTCTGCCGGCTGCCGCCACCGGACGCTGGGTATTGGGCATGGACGTTACACGACTTTCACCGTCAGCCGGGACTTTTGCTTCCCGCGGCGTTTCGGAAGCTTCCTGGGCACTTGTTTCAGCCGCCGGGCTCTTCGCTTTAGGAGTCAAAGCAACAGGCTGCCCCTCCGGAACTGTGCTCCGGGAAGTCGCCCCCAAGGGAGTGGTGACCACAATCTTTGGCTGAACTTTCTTTACAGGAACCGGAGCGCCGGAAACGGCAGCCTTTTTCTTGATCACAACCACCTTACGGCGTTGGTCCCCATGCTCCTGCGCGGGGACCTGCGTTGCAAGATGCACCGGACCGCCCTCAGCGGGAAGCTGGGTCGAAGGTACCGAAACCTCCTGCTCGCTCTTCTGATGTTTAATGAGCTCTACCTTTGGTTTTTGTGTAGTGTCTAATTCCTCAGCCATGATCCACCTTTATTCGTCCTCGAATTCAAAACTCAATCCGATACCGCAATTCGGACAATTGGTCATATCCACGGTTATCTTTGCGCCGCACTCGGGACATTCATACTCTTCCGCTTCTTCGTCGGTCTTATCATCAAGATCCTTAGATTCAGCATCTTTGACGGCAAGCTCGGCTTCCCCTTCGGCGGCGGTATCATCGGCAACGCTATCGGCGACGCCAGTTTCGGCATCCCCCGCTTCTTCGGAATTCTCTTCTTCGTAGGATTCCTCACCCGCCTCTTCTTCCACCACTTCCACAAACTCTTCTATGAGCTGGCGAAGGGTGACAACCTGTTCCGCCGTAATCCCCTTGAGCTGTCCCGTTTCCTCTTCCGCCAGGGCAAGGAAATCCTCTATAAAGTCGATATTGTTTTCCAGTAAAGCGGCGGCGACCTGGGCATCCACTCCGGGAAGCTCGGATATCCGGGAAAGTTCTTCCCCATAGCCTTCGGCGTCCCCAAACAATTCCGATACTGCCCGCCGGGATTCTGAGGCGATATCCATTTCCCCAAACTGGGCGTCGGTTTTAACATCAATGTTCCAGTCCACCAGCCGGTTTGCCAGCCGCACGTTGAGCCCCTGTTTGCCGATGGCCAGGGACAACTGGGAATCGTTCACCACAGCCAGGGCCTGATGTTTACCCTCATCCATGATAATAACATCCCGAACTTCCGCCGGGGATAGGGCATTTTTTATAAATCTTCGGGGATCGGGATCGAATTTAAGGATATCGATCTTTTCCCCCTCCAGTTCCCGAATCACCGCCTGGATACGTACACCCTTAAGGCCCACACAGGCCCCCACGGGATCCACATCTTCCCGGTTGGAATACACCGCCAGTTTGGTACGGTACCCCGGTTCCCGGACAATCTTGTGGATTTCCACGGTTTTATCATAAACCTCGGGCACCTCAAGCTCAAAAATTGCCCGCACAAAATCCGTATGGGTCCGGGAAAGTACCACCTGAAGCCCCGCCGGGGTCTTGTTAACCTCGGTAATCAAAGCTTTGATACGATCATTAACGTGGTAAACCTCCCGGGGGGATTGGTATTTCTTGGGGAGTATCCCCTCAACCTTGCCAAGGTCCACATAGATGGTCCCGTTCCGCTCCCGTTGATAGTACCCAATGATGATTTCTCCCACCTTATCCTTGTATTCCGAATACAGGCTGTCCTTCTGGATTTCCCGGATGGACTGGTGGGCGGTCTGTTTGGCGCTCTGAACCGATATACGGTCAAAGTCCCGGGGGTCCACTTCAATAAGCAGTTCATCCCCAATTTCCGCTTCCGGGTCGAGTTCCCTGGCTTCCTCCAGGTCTATCTCCGAAACCGGATCGTACACCCCGTCAACAATCTTTTTTTGAGCATAAATCGATACTTCAGTATTAGTATCGTTAAACCGGACTATGGCGTTTTCCGCATTGCCAAAACGCCGTTTATAGGCCGCCAAAAGGGTATTTTCTATGGTTCTTAGGACAAGCTCCTCGGACATACCCCTGTCCTGGATAAGCTGGTGGATTGCTTCCGACATATCTGTTGCCACGAGCCTAAACCTCCCCTAAATAATCTAATGTATAATCCAGTTTCGCCTTAGCGATAACATCATAAGCAATTTCCGTCATACCATCCTTTCCTTTAAGAACAACCCCTTTTTCATCCGTAGACCGGAGTATACCCCCGGTCCAATCGGAAATATCCGTACGGTAACACCGTACACCACGACCTATATAATGCACAAATTCCGATCCATCCTTGATAACCCGGTCTATACCGGGGGAGCTAAGCTCCATATACAGATCCTGCCCGGGAAAGGCCGATTCCAGGCAGGGAAGCATGGCGCGATGCGCCTTGGAACAATCGTCCACCCCAACTACCGTATTAGCGCCTTTTCCGGCGGTTTTACACACCACCACCCGCAATTGGACGCTGCCTTTATGGCGGGAGAGGGTCAACTCTACCAGGCCCATTCCCAAACCCTGCGCCACGGACTCCAGGGCCTTATAGAGGAGACCTGTCTCATCCCCGGCGTTGGCCTGTCTGGGGGTATACTGCATTCCACACCCTTTTTACCGGAAATGTCAAAAAAAAGGGCCGTTCGGAACGGCCCTTTTGCTAGAAATTCCGAATGTCCTCGTTACTATATCTTTTCCTGAAAATTTTGTCAAGTACACAGTACAAATTCCTTTAAAACAATGCTCGCGCCTTTGCGGTTAAATCTTCTTCAAACCAGTTCCAGCCACGCAGCCCGGTAAGAAAAGATTTCCGGGATGTCGGATTTTGTGACTTCCTGGTATTCAATTTCGAAATCCTTGGATAGCTCTGAAAGTCCCTGACCGGTCAACGCCATCTTGGCGATCATGGCGGCTCCAAAGGCGCTGGCTTCGGCTATATCGGTGAGGAAGACGGAATTGTTCTTTAGGGCCGATGAGAGCAAAATATTGTAGGCTTCGTTTTTTCGGAATCCGCCTTCGGTAAAAACTTCTACACCCGGTAACAGGCCAATCCGTTCAAATGCGGTAAGGGACTGCATCACCAGGGATATCCTCAGCAGGGCAAAGCCTGTTTCGTATTTTTTAAAACAGGCGGGCAGATTCGTTGAAAAATCCGCAAAGTGATAGGTCCTGCCATCCTCCACTACCCGGGGTTTAGATTGGGGGAACTGGCCGGTCCCGGCGGTGAGTTCGGGGGTGAGAAACGCTTTTTTCTCCCGCAGAACCCTAAGGTATAGCTCCTTGTTATAAGGGGGCAGATCTTCCCGTTTATGGATATCCATCAATACTTTGGACCAGGTTTCAAATTCCTGGCCTCCCTGGAAGATAGAGGTCTTTACCGGCTTTCCAAAGGCAGAGATATTAAAAAAAACTACCTTGCCCAATTCATCCGGAGAAAAACGATATTCTTTTACCGGATTCATGCTGACACACCAGGTCCCGGTGGAATTTAATAAAAAACCGGTCTCGCCTTTTTTGGCAAAATGGGGAAGCAGGGAGGAATTGGAATCGTGGATGCCCATGGTAACCATAACATCCCGGCTTAGGCCGGTCTTCCGGGCAAAATCTTCAGTGATGGTTCCCAGGATGTCCCAGGAATGATTGAGCTTAGCGGGCATTAAAGATGCAACCCCCAGTCCCTCGGCCACCGTAGAAAGGCAGCTCCCAAAGGGATCCCAGAGATAGCTGTGGCAGCCCATGTAGGTGCTTTCTGCGCCGGTTTTTCCGGTAAAGCGGTAACCCCAATACTGGGGATACATCAGCAAATGCACCGTATTCTTAAAGCCCTGGGGATATTTATTCTGCGCGAAAAATATACCCTTACCGGGATTGATCATAGCCTTAAAATATGGCGTACCGGTCCTGGCCTGGAGATCAACCGGGGAACCGAAGCGTTCGTAGAATTGGCGATGAAAATCATCCCCCGGTTCATGGGTATAGTAAATACAGGGAAGTGAGGGTTTCCCGTCCTTCCCCACGCAGACAAAGGTTGCTCCGTGGGTACTGATCGCTATTGCTTTTATGGCATATTTTTTCGCAAAATCCCTGAGTTGATCGACAAACCAATCCTCCATGGCCTCCAGGTCATGGGTTTCAAGGCCATCGATCATTTTAGGCGCAAAATTCCGATACCGGGTATCAAGCTGGACTAAGTTACCGTCATAGACGGCCACCTTTTTATTCGTCATTCCAATATCAATTACCGCGATATAATCCATTCCGGACTCCATTATTACCGAAATTTTAGCACATCATTTTCATATTTTTCAACAGTCCCATACCAATCGCTGCCGGTAATATGCTGGCGCAGGAGGTATTCGTCCCACACAGCGCCAAAGGGCAGGGTTTTTAATTCTTCCTGGCAGACAAGCAGTTTGGAAAAATTGCCCGTATCCTGTAGTTTCTTCAGATCCCCGTGGGGCATGAGCAGGGCGTTTAGCAGAGCCTTCTGCATATTCCTGGCGCCGATAACCCATGCGGCAACCCGGTTGATGCTTGCGTCAAAGTAGTCGAGGCCGATGAGCACCCTATCCTCAGCATCATTGCGGATAATTTCCTTGGCAATTTCTTTAACCTCGTCTTCAAACAAAACGACGTGATCCGAATCCCACCGTACCGGACGGGTAACATGGAGGGCTATCTTGTCGAAGCTTAGAAGAAACGAGGAGATTTTATCGGACACCAATTCTGTGGGATGATAGTGGCCATTGTCAAGAAGCACGTTAATACCGGCCTTCGCCGCATAGCCCAGATAAAAGTCCGACGATCCCACGGTATAGCTCTCAAGCCCAATTCCGAAAACCTTGCTTTCCACCACGTCAATAATATGGTTTTTATCATAGTGAACGGAAAATATTTCGTCCAGAGATTCTTTGAGCCGCTGCCGGGGACCAAGCCTATCGGCGGGAACATCCTTTAAACCATCGGGAATCCAAATATTATGCAAACTGGGACTTCCCTGCTTTTCACCAATGTATGCTGCAATTTTTCTGCACGCCTTTACGTGCCTGATCCAGAAGTCCCGTATATTTTTATCCGGAGAAGAAAGGGTAAGCCCGCTTGCGGCCATGGGGTGGGAAAACAGGGTGGGGTTAAAATCTATCCCGATATTCCGCGCCTTTGCCCAGGTAAGCCAGGGGTCAAAATGCCGGCATTCCGGCTGATCCCGCTTAACGGGGCTGTCATTATCGCTTATGGCGTATATCTCATGGAGATTAAGCCGTTTTTTGCCGGGGATAAGGGAAAAGACAAGATCCAAATCCCGCATAAGCTCGTCCTTGTTCCGAGCCTTGCCGGGGTAATTGCCGGTGGCCTGGATTCCGCCGGATAGGGCGGCGCCGGTATTTTCAAAGCCCGCAATATCGTCCCCCTGCCAACAGTGCAGGGATACGCTGATTTCGGCGCATTTTTTGATCGCCGCTTCGGTATCAATCCCCCATTTCTTATACTGTTCCTGCGCTTTCGTATACATATTTACCCCTTTATTTGTTAATCCATCAGGATTACTGTCCATCAGATCCTTCTTCATAGCTTTCGCCATCAATCAAAAAATAAGCGCTAAAGGGACATTAAGCGCCGGCCTTGTCCCTCGTAACGCTCAATTTATCAAAAATTAATACACAGATTTCCAGTCATTGATATTTGACTTCTCAAATTTGAAGGGGGGGCCGAGTAATACTTCGGTACCGCCATCAGGAGCTGCAGTAATGGTGTAGTTTCCAAGCCGGCCGGCGCTGAAGTTTTCTCCGGCCTTGCCGGTGATCTTTCCGCCGCTCAGAGCCGTTGCCACATAGGAGCCCAGGTATCCCACATCAATGGGGTTCCAGAGGTACATGTAGGGGCAGGCGCCGTTATCAATATATTCGGCCATTTCCGATGGGAGTCCAAGCCCGGTAATAAATACCTTGCCCTGGAGCTTACGATCACTGATCACCTTTCCTGCGGCTGCTATACCAACGGTGGTGGGGGCGATGATAACCTTCAGGTTGGGATAACTCAGGAGTAGTCCCTCGGTTTCGGAAACCGATTTGTCCCGGAGGTCGTCCCCGTAGGCTACCTTGACCAGATTCAAACCTGAGTACTTTGGCTTGGCCAATTCTTTCTTCATATAGTCGATCCAGAGGTTCTGGTTTGAAGCCTGGCTCGTGGCGGAAAGGATGGCAATTTCACCGCTGCCCCCCGCAAGGTCATAGGCCGCTTCCACCAGGGTGACACCGATTTTTTCCGAGTCCGCCTGGTTCACATGGGTCAGACGGCTGGCGGGATTCACCGAGGAATCAAGAGAATACACCTTGATACCGGCATTTTTCGCCTTGGTCAGAACCGGCTGGAGCGCGTCAAAGTCGTTCCCCACAATACAAATGGAGGTGACCTTCTGAGCAATAAGCTGCTCGATCATCTGAATCTGAGCTTCCGCAGTGGGAAGATCCGGCGCACGTAATATGGACGTAGCGCCCTGTTCTTTAATGCCCGCCTCAAAGCCGTTCATCTGCCGTTCGCCGTAGGGGTTCCCGGTACTCTTAAACACAAAGGCATGCCGTTCACCGCCGCCCCCGGATGCCGCCTGGCCTCCATTGGCGAACACCATCGCCGAGCCAATAACCGCCATGATTGAAAGAATTAATACTTTCTTTACCATGTTTCCCATCTTATGCCTCCTAATATAAAATCTTTTATAAAATAATCCGCAAAAAATACCATGCGGATATTTAACCACAATGATACTGCTCAGGCGCCCTTGTGGATCCTGAGATTCATCACCAGAACCGAAAAAACCAGCAAGAGACCAAGGATTACCAGAATGACCTGGGCGGATACATTGATAAGCCCCAGACCATAATTCAGGAAACCGATGATAAAAACCGCCAACAGGGGACCGGCAATACGTCCGCTTCCCCCGGAGGTACTTATCCCGCCTAAAACAACCATGGCAATCACATCCAGCTCATAGCCAAGGGCTACGTTTGGCCGGGTACTCCCCATACGGGAAGTAAGGAAAATAGCGCACACCGCCGACATCAGGCCGGTAAGTAATCCGACGATAAGTAATACGCGGTCAGTTTTAACCCCCGAATATTTACAGGCAGTTAAGTTGTTACCCATGCCGTAGATATTGCGGCCCAAAGCTGTTTTGTGGAGCAGGATGCCGAAAACAAGCGCCGCAACAATGAACACAAGCAGGATAAAGGGAAAGGGGCCGATGTATCCCCAGGCAAAAAAGGAAAACCAGGAGGGGAATCCCCCGGAAGCCCGATCTTCCAAAATAACATAGGCTATTCCACGGTAAATAGTCATGGTAGCCAGTGTTACAATCATTGCGGGAAGCTCCTTGAATTTTATCAGGAGCAGACTATTAATTGCGCCGCAAACAGTACCGATGATCAGCGCCGCAACCATCGCCAGGGGCATGGGAAGACCCGCATTAAAGAGAACCGCCATCATTACCGAAGCAAAGGCGACGATGGAACCTACGGATATATCAATGTTACCCAGAATAATTACCAGCATCATGGGCAGTACAATGAAAGCCTTATCCAAAAAAATCATGGGGCCGCTCAGAAAAGTATCAACATTCAGATAATAGGGGGAAATAAAACTGTTGATGATATGAATTACCACGAATATTACCACCAGCAGCCATTCCCATTGGAATAAAAATTTTTTCCAATTCCAGGGCTTTTCAATACTAATCGTTCGTTCGCTCATGACCCGCTCCTATATAACCCGTCTGCGCAGCATGGTTCGATCATTATTCCGCTTAATCAGCACATTGGTAATGATCGCCGCAAGGATGACAAAGCCCTGAATGGCCTGCTGCCAAAAGGGGGAAACATTTATCAGGGGGAGGGCGTTGGCCAGTATCCCGAAAAGAACCACCCCAAGGATAAGGCCTAATACCTTGCCCCGCCCGCCGGAAACGCTTACCCCGCCCAATACACAGGCGGCAATAACATTCATCTCATAGCCCGAAGCGGTATCCCCCTGAGCGGAGGCAAATTTGGCAACCCAGAGTACCCCCGCAAGGCCCGAAAGGGCGCCCATCAAAATATAGACCAGGGTAGTTATCCGCTTTTTCGGAAGCCCGATGATTTCTGCGGCTTCCGGGTTTGAACCCACCGCATAGATCCGCCGGCCGGTCCGGGTAAAGTTGATAAAATAATAATAAACAATATAGGTAACAATGGCGATAACAATAAGATTGTTAATGCCGAATATCTTCCCCGTAGCCAGGGCTTTAAATTTCACCGACATCTGATACGCGCTGACCCATTGTCCGCCGCTTACCAGGAAGGTGCCTCCCCGAATAACATTCATAAGCCCCAATGATGCGATGATGGGCAGAATGGAAAACCGGGCAATCAACACGCCGATGACCAGCCCTATGACGGCGCCAATAACAATCCCTTCAAGGATCATGAATACCGGGGACATTTCCGGATAAACACGCCCTGTCAGGGCGCAAACCATACCGGTAAAAGCCATGGTAGCTCCGATAGAAAGATCAATGCCCCCGGTCAGGAGGACCATCATCATACCCACCGAAAGAATGCTTAAAATCGCCGTATTAGTAAGGATATTATTGATATTTGGGATGGTTAAAAATTCATGATTTCGGACCTGTATCAAGATGCTTACCAGGAGTATGAAAAAAACCAACCCAAGTTCCCGAAATTTTTCGCTGTATTTTATCTTTTTGATTTCTGCCATACCTACTCCCGCATGGCGGCATGGAGGATTTTTTCCTGTGTGGCATCCTTCATATCGAAAGCCGCCGTAACCCTGCCGTCCCGCATTACAACAATACGATTACTCATGCCCAGAACCTCAGGCATCTCCGAAGAAACCATGATGATTCCGTATCCCATGGCCACTAAATCGTTCATGATAGTATAGATAGCCGTCTTGGCCCCAACATCTACCCCCTTGGTCGGTTCATCCAGGATGATAACCTTCATATCCGCGGTAAGCAGTTTTGCTACAATAACCTTCTGTTGATTCCCTCCGGAAAGGGTGGAGACCTTATCAAGAACACTCACCGCCTTCACTTCCAGTTTTTCCGCCAAGTCCCTGGCGATGCTGTTTTCTTTGTTCTGATCAAGCCATCCATTATGGATAAACTTTTTTAACGCGGAAAGGGTAATGTTTTTTGCAATTTCCCAGCGCAGTACCAGGCCCTGCTTTAACCGGTCTTCGGGCAGATACCCAATTCCTTCGGCAATAGATTTGCTAACCGAAAGATGCTGCAGTTCCTTTCCCCCAAGGGTGATGGTCCCCGAATCGTAGGGGGTGATGCCATAGATCGCTTCACACACTTCGGTACGGCCTGCGCCCACAAGCCCCGTAAGGGCAAGGATTTCACCCTTGCGCACAGAAAAACTAACATCTTTAAAAAAACCCGTCCGGGAAAGACCATCGACCCGGAATATTTCTTCCGCCGGAACCGTATCCCGTTTGGGGAAAAACTGAACGATTTCCCTGCCCACCATGGCGAGTACCAGGGCATGTTCGTCCACATCCTTAATATCCCAGGTTTTGATATACCTGCCGTCCCGTAATACGGTTACCCGATCCGCCAGACGGTACATATCTTCAAAGCGGTGGGAAATAAAAATAACCCCCACGCCCTTCTGCTTTAATCCTTCGGTTATACGATAGAGATCCTCGCTTTCCCGGTTTGAAAGGGGGGCGGTAGGTTCATCCATAATAATAATCCGGGCATTGGCGGAAAGGGCTTTGGCGATTTCCACGATCTGCTGCTGCGCCACCGACAGGGTTCCCATGACGGCGTGGCAGTCAAAGTTAGCGTCCAGCTGTTCCAGGAGTTCCGCGGCCCGCTGGTTCATGGTCCGCCAGTCGATACGGTTTACCGCCGAGACGACCTTTTCATGGCCCATAAAAATATTTTCCGCCACCGATAAATCCGGAAAACAGGTTACATGCTGATAGATAGCGGCAATCCCCCGGCTCTGGGCATCTAATGGCCCATTGATATCCACCGGCTTACCGTCAAGCAGCAGATCCCCCGAATCCGGTCTATGCACCCCGGTAATAATTTTAATAAAGGTGGATTTTCCCGCGCCATTCTCCCCCATCAGGGCGTGAATCTCCCCGCTTCTTAAATCAAAACGGACATCGTCAAGCGCCTTGACCCCGGGAAACACCTTTGAGATATGGTGCAGTTCCAGAATACTTTGTGTATCTAACATATTTTGCAAACCCCAATGCCCAAAAGGGCGCTCAGTTTTTCAATCTTCCCGGTAATATGCCCGCAGCCAATAGCACAATGGTGGGCCGGCCCTGCCTTGGACCAGCGGTTTACAAAGTCCCGGGCCGGAATAGGGAAATGATACCTGCTATTGGTATTGCCTATTTCCAGAATCGGGCCCGGAACAGACTCCCCTTCTGCGCAGAGAAGAAAAGTTTTACCCCCCGGTCCCTGTACGACCGACAGTAATGTTACGGGCCCGTGTTTCACGCTCATCTGTATGGAAAGGCCCTTGCCCGGTTTGCCATGGTATATCGGCAGAGGAACCAGGCCTACCGCACCCTCCGCCATTGCCGGATGGGCGGGGCCGTCATGGCCCCAGAGAACCTCGTCCGCAGGAAAATCCATGGCGTATAATTCCGAAAAGGAACCCCCGGCGCCGAAACAATCCAGGATCTTCATGGCCATTACATTTTTTATTTCACACTCCCCCGCCACCGGCACATGATGGGCGGTAAGGAGGGTATTCCCCGCAATCACTGAGCTTACGATATTTTCGTGGTCGTTACCGTTTTCCCCTTCATAGTAGTAGGCCATGCCCCCAAGATCCTTACACTCGACCAGCGCATCCAATGCGCAGGATGTTTTTGCGGCCCGGTCAAGTTCATACTCTTCACATTCCCGGGCAATGGCAAATTCGGCGGCAAACTGTTTCCGTTTTTCCGCTATTTTTTCAGGACTTACCGCATCCCAAAGGGTTTTCAGAAAATCCATTTCCAGAATCTCAAAATGGCTCCCAAACACTGCGGCCAGGGCGGTAATATCGGTGTACACGTCCAACATACCGCAGTAATAGTGCCCAAGAATTCCGATCCGGGTATTCCGTACCTCGGTCCGGACCCGTACCGCATCGTACCAGGCGGCTATCTCCTTCCAGGATTGTTCTTCCTCAAGATAACCCGTAACGATATCGTATTGAATCCCCGCATTATTGAAGACATTGGCAATTTCCGGCGCCGAACAAGCCTGACAATGGGCAAGCCATTCTCCGGTCATGGTTCCCCGGTCCCCCAGGGCGTTAAAGGAAGTATAATCAATGGCCGGGACAGGCTGGAGATTCAGGATGATAACCGGGGCATGAACGTCCTGGGCTACCGGCAGCACCGTATGGGACAGTGCGTAGGTTGAAATGTAAAGAAACACCGCATCCACCCGATTCTCCCGAAATAGTTCCGCTGCCCGGCGGGCCTTTTCGGGATTATCCACCAAACCCGCGTCAAAGAGTTTCGAACCGTAACTTCGGAGCTTCTCCGCAATAAATGTCTGATACCCCTCAAGCCTTTCTTTTAATCCCACAAACTGCGCCCAATACGTATCCAGTCCGATACCCATAAGGCCGATATGGCAAGCTGTTGGTCCCATTTTTGTAGGATAAACCCGGATCTTCCTGCCGTATATGGACTATTCTCTTGCGATTATGGAAAAAACTATGTATTATTGAGAATATGCCAAAACCCTGGGATTCATTCCTTCATTACCTTCCCTATAGCACGGAGGATGAACGGTTTGGGATGGTATGCACCACCGCGGGTTCCGCCAACATCCTGCCAAATACGGTCTATCCCCCCCGGATAACCGATCATCCCCTCATTTTCCGGCAGGTTGCGGTGGGCCGGACCCTGCCGGAATTTCAAATTGTATACATCACCAAGGGTCAGGGTATCCTTACGGTGGACGAAACCTCCTATACGGTAACCCCGGGCTCCCTGTTTTTACTCCTTCCGGGGATAAAACACCGATATAAGCCGGTATATGAGATTGGCTGGCAGGAATACTGGGTTGGTTTTAACGGAGATTATTTTACCAAGTTGTTTCGGGATGGAATCCTGTCCAGGGAACATATTTTTTTTAAAATTGGTCTCCAGGAATATATCCTTTCGTATTTTAACCGCATTTTTGATGAAATCCGGGCGCAGCAGCCCCTCTATCAACTGAGGGCCTGTACCCAGGTCTTCTCCCTGCTGGGGGAAATGCTGGTCCACGAACGACGGAAGGAACAACCGGGCTCCTATCAAAAAATCGTTGAAAAAGCCAAATACCTCATGGAATCGAATATTTACGGCGCCATTAATCTTTCAAACATTTCAGAACAAATCGGAACCAGCACTTCCCGGCTCCATGAAATTTTTAAAAACTATACCTCCATGACACCCTATCAGTATTACATACAAATCAAAATCAACAAGGCGGAAAGCCTCCTGGAGCAGGACATTTCGGTCAAAGAAGTTGCCTACCGCCTTGGGTTTGAGGATCAATCATACTTTTCCCGGCTTTTTAAGAAAAAAACCGGGATAGCGCCTTCGGAATGGAAAAAATACATCTATGCTTAAATAGCAGGGGCATTTGCCAACAGGTAATCTTCCGCTTCCTTGTTCCACAGGCCCTTATGGCGCCCGCAGATTTCTCCCAGCGCCTTGTAGAAGGGATCGGTTTTGCCCTTTTCCGAAAAATCGGCAATGCCGACAAGGTCCAGTTTTTTGCCCGTGTAGACAAGCTTTTTGCCCCCGGGGATCTTGTCCAGATCGATGGTGGTCTGGACTACCGCATTAAGCCCCCCAATATGGGTTACCATAAAGACCGGGTTTAGCTCGCCCTTTGCCATCATGGTCAGGGATTCCCGCATATCCTCGGTATTGCCGCCAGAGGTCCCCACGATATGATGGGATTCATAGTGGACATTGTAGAAATTAAAATTCCCCGAAAAAACGGGGTCCGTGGGGCCCGCAAAGAAGTTCAGGCAGCCGTCACGGCCAAGCAGGGCATCCCCCATTTCAAGAACCGGCTTGACCGGCGCAAAGACAAACACATCATCATAGAGTTTCCCCTTGTTGATCTCCCTAAGATGGGCTACCGGATCCTGGATACTCTTTGTGTTTACATAGGAAAGCTGTATGCCGAATTTTTCCGCTTCGCTGGGGGGCAAAAGCTGGGAAGCCCGGGCGAGCCGTGCATCGTCAATATCGGTTACCACCAGCCGCGAAGGCCGGCGGGGGTTGTGGATGGCATAATCAATGGCGCCTAAGCCCATGGGCCCAACCCCTGCCAGGAGGATAAGCGAGCCCCCTTCAACGATACCCATCTCGTGGACATAGGAACCGTTCTGGGTATGGTATTGGGCGTGGAAAGCGCCGACTATGCAGGATACGGGTTCCGCCAGGGAGCCCATAAAAAAGTTATCCGCCCTATAGTCCAGGAGACAGTTCATCTCCATCACTTCTGCGGGAATAACGATATAGGTGGCGTCCCCGCCTATATGCTGATAGGAATAGCCCGGCGCCCAAAGAGTTTCCTGACCGTTTTCATCGGGGTAATTAAGAGCCGGTTGGATGGCGAACTTGGAGCCGGCCTTGAATTTTCCGTCTAATTTGGCCCCAACTTTTTCAATAACCCCGCAGAATTCGTGGCCGATGATACTTGGAAACTGGGATAAATCGGCGCGTATCCGTTTATGCTTGTTTCCCTGCATGGCCAGTTTATGGCTGGACATACAGATAGAATCCGAAACTACCCGGGCTAATATTTCATCATCCTTAATTTCCGGAAGATCAAATTCCTCCAGCCGGAGATCGTTAACACCGTAAATACGAACAGCTTTTGTCTTCATAGTACCTCCAATATCATTAAAAAATCTTAATGCAACATTACCTGACCGCCGGTAACCGGAACGGCCTGACCGGTTTCATATTCCTGTTCAACAATATAATAGATGGCCCGCATCACATCCGCTCCGGTGCAGCCACGCCCCATGGGAACCTTGCCCTCGTACGAGGCCCGTACATCCGCCACGGTCTTGGCCCCGGGAACTTTACCGGCCTTAAGGTATTGTACAAAAAGCCCCTTCTCCGGATCCGACCACAGGGGACCGTCTAAGAAGTTACCCGGGCAAATGGCGTTAACCTTAATGCCGTATGCCACCAATTCCAGGGCAAAACTTTCCACCAATCCTATGGCGCCGAATTTGCCCCCCGCATAGGCGCCGTTTTTGTTGGAGCCCTCCAATCCGGATTTGGAATTTATCTGGATGATATCGGTTTTCCACCCCGGAGCGGCGAGGTTTTGCCGCCTAAGCAGCCTGCCGCAGTGTTTTGCCATGAGAAAAAATCCCGCATAGTTGATATCCGTTACAAATTTAAACGCAGCCAGCTCCTGCTCCAGGACACTTCCCGCCTTAACTACCCCAGCGTTACTCACGCAGAGATCCAGACCCCCGGCGGTTTTTACAATGGCCTTAAAAAGCGTCTCCACCGAAGCTTCGTCAGCAACATTGACCGGAACCGCCACGGCGGCGATCCGTTTCTCCGCAGCATTAAGGGTTTCCGCCAGTTTTTCTGCGCCCGCCTGGTTCAGATCGGCGATAAACACCAGCGCCCCCGAAGCGGCCAATCCACGGACAATCTCTTCCCCAAAACCCTGGGCGCCGCCGGTTACTAACACTATTTTGTTTTTTACCACATCTGAACGATCCGAGGCGGAAGCGCCGGCTGCCGCTATGCCCGAACCGGTTGTGACATTTGATCTTAATTCCAGGGGCGATCCGTCCCCGTTCTCGCTCCTCTTCCTGGCGGAAGCAAGATCCCGATCGATCCAGTAAACCACCTCTTCATTGGACGACGTCTTTACCTTGATACAGGAAGGCTGTGTTTTTACGTTTCCCTTTTTCGCTGCTTCCCAGGCGGAATATGCTTCCTTAAGGGCCTTCAGCGCCGGCGCTTCGTCAAGACTGTCCGCTGTCCCGGCGGCGCTGAGGTCGGCAAAGACTATCTGGTCCGGAGCTTTAGGAGGAACGCCGGCGGATGGCACAACAACCCTGCTTTCCCCCGAGGCGTTTATCCACAGTCCGCGGATGAGGGGCGCTACAATGAGATGATCCTCAAAACTCATATTTGATACCTTCCTTCCTGTAATTTTTTAATTATCCCCGGAATCGACACTCCGGGATTTTTAGGATCCAGTTCTTTTCCCGCAGAGGCATATACGGAAAGCCGCTTTTGCAGAGAAATACTGCCCAGGGGGTTATCCGGAGAAAAAAGTCCAAAAGCGGGATCTACCGAAGCAAGCCGTTCATGGGCGATGAGAGCCCAGGTGGTGTTCAGGAGATGGCGAAATTCATCCTGCAATACCTCGGGACAGTTAAAGGACTGCCGGGAACTATTGATATCCACTCCGGAAATTTCCATAAACCCCCGCTCCGCGCAGAGACGCTGCACACGGCGAAGCTGCTCCGGGCTATTCCGGGGAGGCATGTAGGTAACGGCCCGGTACCCAAGCCGGGAAAGTTCATCGAACAGTTCTTCTGTGTAATCATCCTCAAATTTTTCCGCTTTTTTATCCCCCGTGGGAGATTCACCAATATCCCCCAGATAGGCGTAGGCCGGTATTGCCCGGATAGAATCCGCAAAGGCCGTAACAGTTTTAGCGCAGATACATTCGTTATCACCGGGCTGGATAAATATCCGGCTTAGGAAACCGGACTTGAGGATACCCAGAAGATCGTAGAGATAGTGTGGGTTAGCCGGGTCCGAAAGGGCCTTTCTCAATTTGTCCGGGGGATTAATGCCAAAATGAAGGGCGAGTTTTTCATTGATCTCCGGGCCCTTCCCGTATTTTTCGATGAACTTTTCCGCAAGGGCCGCCAAAAGATGCCGTTCGGTCAGCCCGCCGCCCTGGTTATACATTGATTTATCGATAACATCCCGCTGAAAATCAATTTCAGGGAGCCCCGCCTCATGGAGAATACCATTGGCGGATTCGGTCATTTTCCGGGTCCGCAGGAGCCGTTCTTTCCGAATGGGGTCCAGGAAATCCCTGACCTTGGGAATTGCCGGGGCGGGTATCCCCTGGACGGTCATATAAGCCGCGCCTATGGAATCCGGGTTATTCAACTTCCGATCCGCAAAAGGCCCCGGCTTCCCGTCTGCCCCGGTTTTAAAGCTAACCCGGACCTCAAAACCGGTACAGCCCCCAATACCGAGTATCCCGCAGGCGGCGATCATCTCCTCCGCAGCTCCGATGGAATCGTGATCCACCGACCCCGCAGCCGCAAGCCCGGCTTCCTTCGATTTGAGTGCGGCCATGCTGGGAGTATAGGGACTAAAACTGTAGATTGTGTGGATATGGTTATTAACTTCCCCATTTTTAATTTCCGGAACCGCCGGTTTTTCCAGTTTCTTAAGCGCATCAAGCCTTTTCTGAGGATCAGAACGGGGATCATTAATTATATCACGGTAATCAATCATGGTTTTTATACCACCTTCTGGGAACGGTACCGTTCCACTTCCCAGTTGTTGATAAAATCTATCTTGTCCTGTGTCATGAATCGTCCGCCGCCAAAACTTTCCGCATAGGCAGCGACTTTAGCAGTATCGGTAAAGAGTTCAAGCGCGAGGGATGCTGTTTTTTCCGAAGTCCCTATGCCAAATATTCCCCTGCCCTGGACTGCGGCGATCTTCGGAGACCGCCCTGTCTTATCAAGATGGTTATTCCACGCATTCCGAATCTGATCCGTCAATGGGCTGTTGTCCTTAAGGGTGATAAAAAGGGGATTACTGCCGGAGTAAACAATATGATCCGGGGTAAAGGCTGAGGCGACGGAAGCAAAAGCAGAACTATCCCCGGTAAGACCGGCGAATTCAGTATTCCTTTCAAAGATAACCCGGTAATCAGGGCCGGCGAAACCCGCTAAGAGGCGCGCAATTTCTTCTGAATCACGGTACACACCGATCTTACCGGAAAAATCCGGCCTTCGTTTTATTTTTTTATCCAGGGTATCTATAAGCCTTGTATAAATTGCCCTTATACCATCGGCGGAATCGGCACTGACAAACACTCCGTGGTTTTGAAGGAAAATAATATCCGCCGGTTTCCCCTTGCGCTCACGATAGGCGTCCAAGGCTTTTTTTACCGCCAGCGACAGAATATAGCCGGGATTGATTATAGGTATCCAGAGATGATCATCACCAAAAATATCCTTCGCCGCTTTTTCACCGTCCTGTGAACAGGTAAGGCCGTTTACCAATGACGGATGGGTATGTACCACAAAGGTAAAGGGCAGTAAATCGTGGAGCAGTGTTTCAACACTGGGCCGCTTCTGTTCCTCCCCCTGCTTTCTCGCGGCCATCATGTCCGCCAGCACCGCCGCTTCCCGCGCGTCTTCATCCTGGGGATACTGTTTTTCCCAGATACGGGCTAATTTTTCCCGATCCATTTTGACAAAACCTTCGGCATGTATACCCCCAAGATTTGTCCCGGAACATTTTACAAACAGGGTTGATCCCTCTTTTAACGAAGTATTCCCCCCGCCTTCAATTACATACTCCGGATTTGATCCGTAGTATCCGGATATATCGATAAGCGCCTGTAAACTCATGGTAATAATTATATACCCCCCTTTTCTAATCTGTATATGGAAAATTAAAAAGAATATATGGACAAAACTCCTATATTGCCAGGAACCCTTCCAGTTCCCGCCGTATCTCCCCCACCGGGTCGCCGGAGGCAGCAATCCATTTAACCTGGGGAATTGACGCAAAAAAGGTGATCTGCCGTTTGGCATAGCGGCGGCTGTTCCGGGCTACCAGGGTTTGGACGCCCTCCATATCCACGGAAATGCGCCATTGGGCTTTTAGTCCGCCGCCGGAGCTTTCTTCCACAAAAAACTCCCGATAACCGATGGCCTTCATGCCCGGGTCGCCGGGGCCGTATCCCGCCGCATGGAGGCGCGCCACTTCTTCCGGCAGGCCCCCGCGGAACATGAGGGCACAGCGCTCGTTGATGCGGCGGTACACATCCTCCCGGTTCCGCTCAATACCAAGGATGAGGAAACGGTATTGGGCGCGGCTTTCGGGGGCGGCCCCTATGGGGGGATAGGAGCTGAGAGGGCGGCCGGAACTGCGGAAGACTTCCAGGGCCCGCTGAAGACGATAGCCGTCGTTGAGGTGGATGCGGGCGGCGCTTACGGGGTCGCAAACGGCAAGTTCCGCCATCAGGGCTTGGGCGCCCAGGCTCTGGAACTCCGCTTGCAGAGTTTCCCGAAAAAGCGGGTCCGAGGGGGGCGTGTCGGGGAGGCCCAGGACAAAGTTACGGAGGTAGAACCCGGTTCCGCCGGAAACCACCGGCAGCTTTCCCTGGCGGGCTATGTCTTCGCAGGCATGGTCGGCCAGACGGACAAAATCACCGGCGTTGAACTGCTCGTTGGGGTTACGGATATCAATAAGATGATGGGGCAGCCGGGCAAGAAGATCCGCCTGGGGTTTTGCGGTACCGATATCCATACCGCGGTAGACCTGCATGGAATCGGCGGAAACAACCTCCGCCGGAAAAGGGGAATTGGGCCCGGAAAAAAGAGCTTCGAGGACCCCGGTTTTACCCGATGCGGTGGGGCCGAAGAGGAGTAGTACCGGTATCCTCACCGCCGGCATGGAGTTTAGTCTTCCAGATGGAAATCGATCTGATCGGTGAAGACCTGACGGGCCGCCAGGGACACCACCTTGCCATCGTTATCCTCGATATCCGGATCCTTCAGCATGGAGAGCTGATAGGAACGCCGGGAGGCGGCGGAGGTGATTTCATACATATTACCGTCGTATTCGATAAGTTCTTCAAGGGGGAATATCATAATTATTTATTATACCTGGTTTTAGGCGATCGTGTAAAGGACCTCCAGAAGCTTCTTTTCAAGACCAGCATGAGGGGAGGAACCATAGGCCCGGTCTTCCGGGGACAGGTCCACCGCTTGGTCAAAAACAATGCCCCCCTTACCCAGAATCAGGATGCGCCGGCCCAGGTAAACCGCTTCCCGGGGATCGTGGGTTACCGCCACGGCAAGCCGCTTCTCCGTGGTCAGCAGGGAAGAAACCATGTCCATAAGCCGGATGCGCAGGGGAATATCCAGGGACTGAAAGGGTTCATCCATGAGGATGAGCGGGGAAGGATAGGCAAAGGCCCGGGCAATGGCTACCCGCCGGCCCTGCCCGCCGGAAAGCTCATCCGGGTAGGAACCAGCCTTTTCTTCCAGGGAGACCCTGCGTAAAAAATACATGGCCCTGTCACGGGCTTCCTTTTTCCCCAAGCTTCCCTCTATGGGGAGGCTGATATTTTCCAGCGCCGTGTACCAGGGAAGGAGGCGGTTTTCCTGAAACACAAATGAAGCCTTCTCCCCAATTTCGATACACCCCTCCTCCGGATGAAGGAGCCCCGCCATGAGCCTGAGCAGGGTGGTTTTACCGCAGCCGGAGGCGCCTAAAATAACCACGGGACTTTCATCCCCAAGCTCCAGGGACATGTTTTTGAAAAGGGGCTTTTCGGTAAAGCCGAAGGAAATATTCCGTATGGATATGCTCATTTCCGGAACCGCCTTTTTTTGCCGGACCTGAGGAGCGTGGAAACGGCCCATTCCGTAAAGGCGGCGGCGATCACCGTGGCCAGGGTCCAGGCGAAAAGCTCCGGTGTTTCAAGCTGGGCCTTTGCTCTTTGCATCCCCGTCCCCAGGGCAAGCAGGGGCTGCACTAATACTTCCGAAGCCACCACCACCTTCCAGCAAAGTGACAGGGAACTCCGCATTCCCCCAAGGATAAAGGGCATGATAGCCGGAATATAGAGGCGCCGAATCGTTTCTTTCCGGGATAATCCGTAGAGGGTAAAAAGTTCCCTAAGCTTATGATCCACCGAACGTATCCCGGCAATGGTATTGGCGGCCATCACCGGAAAGACCATGAGGAAGGCGGTAAACACCGGGGTCCGTTCGGAACCAAAGACCAGGAAGGCAATGAGGATAACCGACATCACCGGTGTGGCGGCGATAACCGAAAACAGGGGCGCTAAAAACGCATTGACCCGCTTGTCCAGCCCCGCCATGATCCCTACCGCCACCCCCAGGGGAGCGGAAAGCAGTATCCCTAACAGGACCCGGAGGAAACTTCCCCCCAGGGCGCCGAGGAAACGCCCGGTTTGTACCAGCGTGAAGAAGCGCCGTATAACCATGGCGGGGCCGGGGAATATAAGGTAGGACCCGGAAATACGGGCGCCGATTTCCCAGACCGCAAGAAAAGTAACAACCCCGGCCAGGCTCCACCAATACTGTTTTCTAGAACCCAAGGTAGAAACTATCCGCCGGCAGGCTGCCCCCGATTGAGACGGGAGAAAATTCCAGGAAGGTTCTATAGAGAGCGTCCAGGGAAGGCCGGGCCTCTTTAACAGGGATAAACACATAATTACTGCGGGGTATGGCGGCGCTAACCACGGCCGCCCGCAGCCCCAGGTCATGTTTTTCCACCAGGGTTCCCGCTTCCCGGGGGTTGGCGGCCACCCATTCAATAGACGCTTGCAGGGCATTGAGGACAGCCCGCACCGCGGCGGGTTCCGCCTTGGCGTAATCGGCGTCCACCACCAGGACCGTCATGGGGTAGTTCCCGGAGGCAGCGCTTCCTGTGGCGGAACGCCACTCAGCCTGGATATCGCTCACCATGCGGAGATCCGGCTTTCCGCTCCGGGCCATGGTGGCGAAGGGTTCCGGCAGCAGGGCTGTGGAGATCCGGCCAGCAATAAGGGACTGGGCAATTTCGGGATAGGCCAGGGCATAGCTCAACTGCAGGTCCCGGTCGGGGTTAAGCCCCTTGGAGAGGAGTATGCGCCGGAAAACATAGTCCGGGGTGGCGCCCTGGCCGGCAACTTCCACAGACTTGCCCCGAAGGTCGCTAACGCTGCGGATAGCGCTGTCGCTGGTCAGGAGGCTCAGCATCCCCGTACCGGTAACCGCAGCAACCTGGATGGGCTTCCCGGTGGAGGCGATCTTGGCCGCCACATTGGGGGGAAGCATCCCCACCTTAGCTTCCCCGGAGATAAACTTAGCCGCCATAAGATCCGCCTGAGCCAGGGTTTCCATCCTTACCGGAACGCCGCCCACCACCGGGGGGCTTTCAAAAAGGCAGATCATGGAAACCCCCGAGGGGCCCTTGATAGCGTAAATCGTCAATGGCAGGGTGGTCTGGGCGCTTACCATGCCTGTTAAGCCCAGGAAGAGGGCGGTAAAAAAGGGTACGATGCGGGTATGTTTATTCATGTGTATAAGTATAGCAGAAAAAAGGGGCGTGAAAAGGCCGTCGAAGATGCATGCAGAATTTAACCACGGACCACACGGACAAAGAAGATTTACCACAGAGGACGCAGAGGAGGCACAGAGGACACAGAGGAAGAAAAAACAGGGCCCATTCCTCCCCTCTGTGTCCTCTGTGTATCCTCTGCGTCCTCTGTGGTTCCTCTTCTCTTTGTCCGTGTGGTCCGCGGGTATTCCCTCTTACGGGATAGCAATCCGGTGACTGACACCTAAACTCGGACAAAGAAGATTTACCACGGAGAACGCAGAGGAGGCACAGAGGACCACAGAGGAAGAAAAAACAGGGCCTCTTCCTCCCCTCTGCGGTTCCTCTTCTCTTTGCCTGTGTGGTCCGTGGGTATTCCCTCTTACGGGATAGCAATCCGGTGACTGACACCTAAACTCGGACAAAGAAGATTTACCACGGAGAACGCAGAGAAGGCACAGAGGACCACAGAGGAAGAAAAAAAAGGACCTCTTCCTCCCCTCTGTGTCCTCTGTGTATCCTCTGCGTCCTCTGTGGTTCCTCTTCTCTTTGTCCGTGTGGTCCGTGGTTCTTCTTCCGCTGGGATGTTAATCTCCAACAACCCAGCGTCCCACAGTCCGCTTATCCACATAGGCGTACTTATTGGTGCGGATGTCATCAAAATCCTGGATGCCTATGGGCATTTTCTTGATTGCCATAGGGATAGTATAGGCGAATTTTGGCGAAAGTTCAACGCATCAGGCGCATCTCCGCAGGCATTTTCATTCCAGCGTCTTTTTCATTATACTTTCCAGACCGCCCTGATTTTTGGCGTCAAACAAAAATTGTATGGCCCTGCGGCTTTCGCTTAACACGGTTGATTCATTTTGGTTTGCGGGGGAAAACACAAAGCCGGTGGTGTCCACAGTTTCGCTGTTTATGCGTTCGCCGGTAATGAGATCGTAGAGCAGGAACTGGGTTTGGGCGGTAATGGTCGGCGGTATTTTGTATTCGGGAAGGCCCGATTCAAGCTTTGTTCCGGTTACGCAAATGACAAGGAAACGCGCGGGAAAGCTTGCTATGTTCTTTTGTATGTGGTCGATGATCCCGTCCTCGTCGGGAGCCTCCGTAAGATATTGCTGGGGAATAGTAAAATTAACGGCGTTTAGACCAAATTGTCTGGCGGCAAGTAATTTGAACTGATTGATAACAAGGTTACCGCTATTAAGCACACGGTTGCCGGGGGTTTCAATTACTTCAACGCCGGTAACAACAATCTTGGAGGAATCTTTCATGTCATCAACATACTTTCTAAAGCCGGCAAGGGCTGAAGCATTCCTTGGAGTTAAAAGTATGGCGCCGTTTTCCTGGCTCACCGTAAAAAGATTTGCATTTGATAATGAGCGGAGGAAGCCGTCGTAATACAGGGCGGAATCGTATACTATACGGGAGGGCAGGCGATCAATGGATGAGGAGAAAACTATGCTGTTCCGGTATAATTTTCTGCTGAACTGGTTTAAAAGTTCAGAATACGAAGCGCCCGCTTCCCCGTTTACGCTTATGGTTATACATACGCTGCGCAGCCAACCGTAATAATCTTCGTAACCCTGGGGTTTGCCTTCACGGTTCAGGGGCGTTATGCCGCGCACCTTTTGGGCAAAAAACCGGTAGGCCAATCCCGAAGCTTCCTCGTTTTCTATATATCGCAGGGCTTTGTTCCAGTCTTCGACACTGATCGATACCAGTATATACACGATAAAAGAGGCGCCCTGCTTTTCACCCTTTCGGTCCAGTTCGCGTACCCCGGTTAAACGAACCTGGGTAGAAAAGGAGGAGTTTTCCAGGGTTAGGGTAAACGCATCGGCTATATCGCTGTCCCGGCTTTCTTCACGCACGGTTATATCGGTCTGGCTCTGAACATTAGTCCCAATGGACGCGGCCAGATTTTGCAGGGCATTCTGCCAGGCGTTCTTTACCGCAGCCTGCTCCGTGGCCTGGGGCGCAGAAATACCGACGCTGTATTTTGTGGCTGCAGTGTCACGGGGCGGGTTTGTCTGCCAGTTTGGGGGAACCTGGGCATTTGCTAAGGCCACAAATGAAAGAAGGATAGGGAAAATAAGCAGGTTTTTCATAAAATACTCCATAATTCGTGATATCTATATTTCCATTGTTCCATACTCTTTTATCGACCCTTTGTACGTTCCTTAAATTCTTGCTCGGTCATTAATGCAAACTCCTGCGCTACATATCTTTATAAACCGGTAAATCATAATATAACGCCATAATTTTTCTGCCTTTCTAATTATTGCCGAAGGCAATGACCTTACGGCGCCATGCGTAATATCATAAACTTAAGGATTTTTAACCGCAAAGTCGCAGAAGGCGAATAAGGTTTTAAAGGAAAACGTCCTCTTTCCCACCTTCCTTCTTCGACTTTTGTGCCTTTGCGGTTCGTTATTCCTCTTAAGTTTACGATGTTGCGCCAAGCGCATCTTAAAAAGCCCGAACCGCACGGACACTGGACGAATTATCCTTGTTGCTGAAGTTGCTCTGCCTGCCATCGCTGAAACTCTGGATCCACGCGTGATAACTACCGTCCTCCGACGAGGACAAGTACCAATTGGAACTAAACCCACCCAACCCCTTTGCTTTCAAGTTTGTATACATCAAATTAAGCTCATCCTTACTCGGTAAAAACCAGTCCTTGAACCCATCATAGTCAAGACTTAAGCACAACTGGGCAGCCTTACCGGTGTGGCCTCCGCTCTTCAACGCGTCGATTATTAGCTGCGTGTTTCTCTTCCCTCCCCCTATTGCAGTACTTGTTCCGCTGACCGAAGGCCCATACGTACCATTATTGTACCAACCCCATTGGGCGGTAAATTCCAGCTCAGCCGGGGCAGCTTCCAAGTAACGCCAGCCGCCGGAAAAAACACCCTTGTCATAAAATACGATTCCCCCGGCAGGGCCAAAATCGCCTACCTTATAATTCCCGCTGCTTCCGGTACGGGCGTTTTGTCCGGTCTGTACCACCCTGTCGCCGCTGGAAGTCATGCCCGCGGTGAACTTCCCCATCAGTGTGTTTATCCCGTTGTACAGGTCCCGGGAACCGCTCCCCATAAAATCGTTCGCACTGTTGGAAAACTGCCCGGTGGATACATCAAGTACCTTCACCGTTATTGCGTAATCCGCATCCATCGCATCCAGGGAACCGGTAACGATGTAATTTATGTTTTGAAGCTGCAATTTTCTTATGTTTTCGCTGCTGGAAATGCTGCTTACCGCTATCTGCTGGTTTTTTAACAGTTTGTCAATCTCGTCGCGGGTGATCATCTGGTACTTCCCGGTTCCTATCATCTGGGACTCTACCAGATTCCGTACCGTGATGGCATCCGCCTGTATCTTACCGTTACTGATATTGGTGCTGAATTCCGCCACCGCCAAACGAGGCAGAGCGGCATCCTGGGCAAAAATATTTAACCCCAAAACAAACAAGGAAAAAACAAACAGTAACTTTTTCATAAACCCTCCAACGACGCCAACCACATCTCAAAAAACCCGCACCGCACGCACACCATAAGCTCTATTTTTGTTGGCGGCGTCCCGGTCGCCGTCGCTGAATCTCTGGAACCATGCGTCATTATTGCCGTACTCCGATGAGGACCAGTAAAGATTGTCACCCATTCCGGCAATATCTATTCGCCTTCCCTTCTTCAGTTTTTCATATACCAGACTAAGCTCGTCCTGTGTCGGTAAGTGCCAGTCCGTAAAATTACCGCCCCGGTAGTTTGCCGCAACTCTCCCCGCCTCGCTCCAATTAGACTCTCCCAGCCGCGGACTCAATTCCATATATACGCCGTCTTCCGAATAGAATATCCATCCGCCTCCCGGTCCCTTATCGCCTATCCTGTAGAGACCGCCACCGTTCTCCCTTTGCGTTACCTGTCCGCCCTGGGATGACATACCGGCCATAAAATTTGTTACCAGCTTATTAACCCCGGTATACAGCTCCCGTGAACCGCCGCCTATAAAGTCATTGGCGCTATGGGTGAACTGCCCGGTACCTACATCGAGTATTTTTAAGGAAACCGCATAATCGCTGCCAAGGGCGTTTACTTCACCGGTTATAATATAATTGATGTTTTGTAATTGCAGCTTTCTGATGTTCTCGGCGCTGGATATACTGCTCAGCTGAATCTGCTGGTTCGACAGCAGTTTATCTATATCAGATCGGGTAACAACCTGATATTTACCGGCGGCTATTACATTCGACTCAACAAGGCTGCGCACCGTTAGTGCATCCTGATTCGTCTTAGTATCCGCGGGGTTAGCGGTAAACTCAACCACCGCAAGCCTCGGGAGTTCCGTGTTTTGTGCATTTGCAAAAACCGTCAAAACCGCAAATAAACCAAAAATTAGCTTTTTCATAAAAATCACCCCCTAGGTTTCTACTGCGTTACCGCCCCCTGCACAATTCTGAACACATCCCAGCGGTTGCCGTTTCTGTTCTGGGGTACAGCAAAGGTATTGAGCAGCCGGTCACGGTTATATACCCGGATCACCGCCCCAGATTGGGAGAGGGCGCGGGAAGCGCTGTTCCCCCCGTTGGTATAATCCATTACATAGAGGCGATAAACGCTCCGGGTATCGGTCTCCATCACCGTAATCGTTTCAGGGCCGAAGCCGTTGCGGTCATCCCGGTCAAGGAGGACGCTCCCGTCATCGGTACTGTGGGTGTTCCAATAAGAGACGTGGTAGCCCCCGTCCTTTTCAAAGTGGAGGTCCAAGTCCCCGGGCCGTTCGCCCCAGTCAAGAACTATGCGGAGATAATCTCCCCGCATTTCGGGGGAGATCGAATACCATCCGTTGAACACATTGTTGAGCTTTATCTCAAAGTTTATTGGGGTGGTGATAAACCCCTCTTTGGAAAACACCAGGGAGAAAAGGCCGTCATCCCGTTCGGGGAAGCTGATGATCCCTTCGTTATTGGTAACAAAATCACCGATTCCCTCAATGGCGATTTGAGCCCCCGGAATGGGCTTGCCGTCCAGGGCGTTGGCGAAGCGCAGGGGGATGAGCCCGTCCATTTTCAGCTTCATCATCCGGTTCAGTACGGCTAAATCTTCCCCGCTTGCCGCCTGTCCAAAGGCCATTGCGGCCATACAGGAACAAACAAGCAGCAGTATTACTTTTTTCATTTTAATTTACCGCTCCACCTTGGGTAATCTGCGATAACGCATAGTCCCGTACTTCTATTAACTCATCAACCAGGGAAGCCTTGGCCTCGGTAGTTGCCGCAGCGGGGGGGATCTTCGCCTGCTGTATAATAGCCTCCGTGACTTTTTCAGGTTCTATGGTCTCAATCACACTGATAATGTCCTTCCTCGCAAAGCGTACCAGCACATAGGCCACATACCAGGTCTGGCCTGTGGCGGATTTTCCCGAATCAATATACCATTCCAGGGTTTCGTAGCTGGGCAGCTTTGTTCGTATCGAATTGGTAACGGCGGTCTGGATAAGCCGTTCAGCATCTTCAATATCCGTGTCCCGGAAAAGGGACTGTTCGGTAATATCAATTCTGGCGGCGTACTGGTTTGCAATGTTTGCCGCAATGTTTTGCTGCACATTTTCCCGGGCCCGGGTCCGGGCACGCTGCTCGGTCGCGGCCATGTTGGAGGAACCCACATCATAGTACCAGACAGAAGGGGTGTTTGCACTGGGCCGGTCATAGGTTTTTCTGCCGTATTCAAGGGGCATATCCACCCACTGGGGACGTTCCCGCTTCTTGCTCTGCTCAAGGGTATTTTCAAAGGAGGCGTCGGGCAAAAAAAGGAAATTTTTGTATGCCGCAATTTCGCCGCTGGCTATGTTTACCGCTTTTATGCCTAAGCGGTACTGTTCCCCCGCCCGGGCTATATCGCCGGAAATGATATACTGCGCCCCGGTCTGCTTGCCGACTGAAACTGCGGTTTCGTCACTCACATTGCCGAGAAGCTGATACAACGCCTCCGTCTCAAGTTGTGCAATTACCGCCTGCGAGCGTTCCACAATGGTAAAATTCCTGCTGTTAACGAGCTGTGCAGTCAGGGCCCCCGCAGCATAGTCCGAAAGCTGCTTTAACGGCGCCTCTATGCTGACAACCAGCAGGCTGGCCCGCGCCGGGAGCAGCGCCGAGAGGTATATCCTTGCCTCCGCAAGAGTTGAATCCAGCGTTCCTCCGCTTTGCGCAAAAACGCTTCCATAAGATACGAACAGAGCCAATAAAACAGCCATGGTTCTTTTCATGTGAATACACCCCTTCTTTTATAAAATCTATTAATCAAACAGTTTCCCGGACCAAAAATTCCGGGAAAAACACAAAACTTCTTAAAATACTATATTTAAAAGGATAATATTTATCAAGATACGCATAAAATATTTAATTCAGTTATACCACAGAGGAAAGAAGGTGATAATACAAAGATAGCCGGTAGAGACGGCAAAAACTCTATGTTCGGTGTTAAATTCTTACATTTATGTAGCTTTTTATAAAGACTTAATTTCGGGTCATTCGTGCAGCGATATCGTCCAGCTCTTTGTTTTCCTCGGCCTGGGCGAATTTCCGGTACTCGCCCTTACGCTTATCCTTAATCTTATCCAGGACCTTGCGTTCCCGGGAGGCTTCCAGGAAGATATCCCGCTTTTCAGCTACCACCAGTTCCGCCTTGGCGGCGTCCATGAGGAGCTTGTCCCGGGTTTGATCGAGCCGGAGTATGTACCGGTCGTAGTTTTGCATTTCCGCTAAACCGTTTCCCGGGGCGAAGCGTTCCGCCGCGGCATGGAGCCGATCCTCCGCCACAGCGGCAATGTGCTGCTCTATCAGGGTCAGGGCGCCCACGGCCTTGCCCAGTTCTATTTCCGCTTCACGTTCCGCGTATTCCCGCAGTTCCAATACCCGTTGGAGGCCGAATCTGAAACGCTTCATACCCGATACCGGGACAATTCTTCTTCCGGGATCTCCATGTCCGCGATTTTACCCAGGACCCGCAGGCTGTCTGCCACCGCAGTTTTTTCTTCCACGGTCTGAATAAGAAACTGTTCGATGACTTCCCGCTTGGCGATGGCTTCATCAATCGCCGGATTTGAACCGGCGTGATAGGCCCCTACGTTGATCAGATCCTCCGCTTCGGCATAAACCGCCATGAGGCGGCGTATATAGCCCACCACTTTTACGGTAACCGGTCCGGATACGACCGGGGCCAACCGGGATATGCTGGCGAGGACGTCAATGGCGGGATAGTGGTAACGCTGGGCCAGGCTGCGGGAAAGGATGATATGGCCGTCCAGGATTCCCCGTACGGTGTCCGCCACGGGCTCGTCCATGTCGTCCCCATCCACAAGAATAGTGTAGAAGCCGGTGATGGTTCCCTTGTCGGAGGTACCGCAGCGTTCCAGCAGCTTGGGCATGGAGTCGAACATACTGGGGGTATAGCCCCTGGTAGCAGGCGGCTCGCCTATGGCCAGGCCGATTTCCCGCTGGGCCCGGGCAAAGCGGGTAACCGAATCCATGATAAGCATCACATCCAAGCCCTGATCGCGGAAGTATTCCGCCACCGCAGTGGCTGTGTAAGCGCCGCGAAGCCGGGCCAGGGGGGGTGAGTTAGAGGGGGTTACAACAACTACGCTGCGGGCCAGACCTTCAGGGCCGAGACTCTCTTCGATAAATTCATTTACCTCACGGCCGCGCTCACCGATAAGGGCTACCACGTTTACATCAGCATTGGTGTTTTGGGCTATCATTCCCAGGAGGGTGGACTTCCCCACCCCGGAACCGGCGAAGATTCCCATGCGCTGTCCCCGGCCTACCGCCAGCATACCGTCTATGGCCCTGACCCCGGTAACGAGGCGTTCCTTTATCCGCCGGCGTTTCAGCGGATCCGGCGGGCTGGCGATGGCAGGATAATGTACGGGAGATTCTATTTCACCCTTATCGTCCGCGGGGCGGCCCATGGCGTCCAGGACCCGGCCCAGCAGTTTTGGTGAAACCGGTACCCCCAGTTGATCCCCCGAAGCGATTACCCGGTTGCCTATCTCTATACCTTCAATTTCCTCGTAGGCCATAAGCTGGACCACGCCGCCGGAGAGCCCCACCACCTCCGCCTGAATGATCCCCTTACCCCGGGGAACTTCAATGCGGCACACCTCTCCTATCACCGCCTGAGGGCCGGCGCTTTCAATAAGTATACCCCGGACCTTTATAACACGGCCCACATATTTTATGGTTTCCGTTTCTTCCGCTGTTTCGAGGTACTTCTCTAAAAGTGCTTCCATGATCCGCCTCCCCTAATTGGCAATAGCGGATAGGGATGGCGCCCCGCCGGATGAGGTCTTGGGCTTCGTCTTTATCGGGGACATTTCCAGGATCTTCGCCTCAAGCTCCGCAAGCTGGCTGCTGATCCGGGCATCGATCTCGCCAAAATCGGTTTCGATGATACAGCCGCCGGGATCAACCGAGGAATCCTCCGCAACCTGTACGCCCTTTACCCCTTCTATCTGCTTAATAAAACTGTTGATATGATCGGTGGTGAGTTTCACATCCCGGAGATTAACCCGGATAATGATATCCCCATGGCTTTTTACCTTGCGCAGGGCCTGAATCACATTTTCCCTGACCACGCCTTCCTGGGTTTCGGAGATAATCTTGATAACCTTACGGGTCATGAGCAGCACCAAATCTACGATCTGCTGTTCCGTTTCCACGAGTATCTCTTCCCGGCGGCTCTGGGCCCGTTCCAGCACGGTTTGGATCCGTTCAATCAGGCGGTCCGTTTCGGCCCTGCCTTCGGTATATCCTGCTTCCCGGCCTTCCTTCAAACCCGCATCCACCGCTTCCTTACGCTCATTGTCGAAGTTAGCCTGGGCAGTATTTTCAATCTCCGCCGCCTTTTGCTTTGCCTCGGCAAGAATTTTCTCCGCCTCCGCTTCCGCCTGCTGTTTTACCTGCTGGGCTTCATCACTTAAACGGAGAACGTCTTCGTCGGCGCTTGCCTGGGCCGCGCTTATTATCGCGTCCGCCCGGTCCCGGGCTTCCTGGATCATGCCCTCCCGTTCTTCGTCCCAGTGGGACTTGAACAGCTCCGCCTCCCGCCTGAGGTCATCCGCGGTGGGGCCGGTAAATTCCGGCATATCAGGAATTTCATCCAGTTCTTCCAGGGTCGGCCCCAGACTAAGGGACATTGCCTCGTAGGCCTGGGGAGATTCCAGGATAACCTTTTCGTTGCTGAGTATAAGCTCCCCTGGCCTGAAAACCGCCTTGTTAATCATACTACTAACTCATCCTCACCGGCGCGGGCAACCACAATTTCACCGGTCTCTTCCAGATGCCGGATGATGGACACGATCTTCTGCTGGGCTTCCTCAACATCCTTAAGCCGTACCGGTCCCATGAACTCCATATCTTCCTTGAGCATCTGGGCTGCACGCTTACTCATATTCCGGAATATCTTATCCTGCACTTCCGTATCCACCGACTTGAGGGCCTTGGATAATTCCTGGGAATCCACTTCCCGCATAACCCGCTGTATGGCCCGGTCGTCCAGCATAACGATGTCTTCGAACACGAACATCCGTTTCTTGATTTCCTCCGCAAGTTCCGGGTCCTCGTCTTCCAGGGCTTCGATGATCTGCTTTTCAGAAGACCGGTCTACCAGGTTCAGTATTTCTACGATGCTTTCCACACCGCCCGCTGCGGTATAATCTTCGCTGGACAGGGTGGAGAGTTTCTTTTCCAGAACCCGTTCTACCTCCCGGAGTACTTCCGGGCTGGTACGGTCCATGGTGGCGATACGCCGGGCCACATCGCTCTGCACTTCATGGGGGAGGTTCTGCAGAATGATGGAAGCCTTATTCGGTTCCAGGTACGCCAGGATAAGTGCGATAGTCTGGGGATGTTCCTGCTGGATAAAGTTAAGGAGATGCGCAGGATCAGTGCGGCGTATAAAGTCAAAGGGCCGGACCTGGAGGCTGGACGTAAGGCGGTTGATAATATCAATAGCCTTCTGGCTTCCCAGGGATTTTTCCAGGAGTTCCCGTGCGTAGTCGATACCGCCGGTGGTTATAAACTCGTTGGCCATCATGAGTTCCTGGAACTCCATGAGGACCGCTTCCTTCTGGGCCGGCTCTATGGTTTCAAGCCGGGCAATCTCAAAGGTGAGTGTTTCTATTTCATCTTCCCGGAGATACTTGAAGATCTCCGCGGATATTTCAGATCCAATACTTACCAGGAAAACTGCGGCCTTCTGCCGGCCGGTAAATTCCTTTGCGCCCTTCTTCTTTCCTCCGGCGGCGGCGGCCCCGCCCCCTGCAGCTGCTTTAGCCATATACTATTCCTCCAACAGCCAGGTTCTGATAAGCTGGGCCACATCTCCGGGATGTTCCTTCGCCATGTTGATGGCGTTCTCCTGGAGTTCCATACGTTTCCGTTCTTCCACGGACATGGATACTTCCACACCCTGCTCTTCCGCTTCCTGGAAGGCCCGCTCCCGCATCTCCTGATGCTGCCGTGCAAGCTCCTCTTCCCGGGCCCGTCTGCGCCGTTCCATTTCCCGGGTAATCATCCTGAAGGCGATAAACCCAATGAGCAGTAACGCTACCCCCGAGAGCAATACCAGGATGGTGGTCTGCATCTGTTTCTGCCGGAAATAAGCGGCGTCATCTTCGGCAAACTGCTTCGTCCGGTCAAAGCGGATATTCTGCACCGTCACCGAATCTCCCCGGGCGGCGCTGAAGCCGATAGCATCCTGGATCAGCGCCTGGGCGGCGCGGAGATCCTCCGGCGCTACCGGGGTGTATTCCCGTTCCAGGGAACCGTCTTCCAGTATCACGGGGTTCTTCTTTTCATCATACTTCAATTTCCAGGTTCCGTCGATATTCACCGAAATAGTTACCCGGTCGATACTGGGGCTTTTCTCTTCCTCAATACGGCGGCTGTTAATTTCCTCATTATGGGTAAGGGTTTTCTGTTCAACCTCCCCATAGAGGTTGCTCATATCCCGGAACGCCGGCGGCATCTGGCCCTCAACCCCGGCGGGACCTTCGGGGTTAAGTCCCGTACCCTTCCAGGCGGTACTGGACTCTGATTTGGACCGGGTAATGGACAGGGCGCTTTCAGAATCATCATAGGAGAGGCCCGGAGTTCGGGGCTTTACGGTGATGGGATAGAATTCTTCGGTACTCACCGCCTTCTTGGACATATCCATGGCGATCTTAATATTGAGGTCCCGTACCCGGTCGGTAGTAAAGGTGTACTGAAGAGACTTAAGCACCGTAGCCCGGTATTTAGCTTCCAGGGTCTGGACCAGTTTGGTTTCCCGCTCAATAACTGCCAGCCGGTCGAATTCCGCCATGCCCGCAAAATCGTTGAGCACCAGACCGTTCTGATCCGCAATAACGATATTATCGTCCTTGAGTCCTTCCACGGCAAATTTAAGTATTTTTTGGATGCCCTCTATTTTTTTACGGTTCGCCGTAATATCGCTCATGGGCTTGGGGGTAATGATAACGCTGGCGGTAACCGGGTTCTGGTCCGACGCGAAAAGTTCCCGCTCGGGCATAACGATAGTAACATTGGCGTCGTCCACTTCATCCAGGGATTTTATGTGATCCGTAACCATCTGGGTGATGGCCCGCCGGAGGTTAACATTCCGTTCAAAATCGGTGATGGTCCACCGGTCCCGGTCGAAGATGGCCCAGGGATCGGTTCCTGCGGGAATCATATCTTCCCGGATAAGGATGGAGCGGATCCGCTGGGCGGTCTTGGCGTCCTCCACCAGGATAACCCCGGCGGCATTGACCGTGGTCTTGACCCCTTCCTCGTTGATCCTGGTGATGATCCGGTCCCGGTCATTTTCATCTTTAATGGGAACATCAATAACCGGCACCATGGTGGGCGCGGAAGAAACCGATACCAGGGCCACAAGCCCGGCGATAACCGCAACGGTTATACCGATGAGTATGCCCCTTTGCATCCAGGACCACTTGCCCCATAGACCGGTGATCTGTCCTACAACTTTTTTAAACCATTCGTTCATATTCCCCTCCCCAGAAGAACGGCGCCAAAGCGCCCTGTATATGTACTATCTCGTATTAATTATATCCTTCCACCCCTGGACCACGCGGCTGAGCACGGTCCTGGCTATATTCAATGACATACTGGCCTTGGCCTGGGCAATGGTAATATCCTGGGGGTCCATGGAACCCGGATCGGTGATAGCCTTTTGGACCAGATCTGCGGAAAACTGCTGCTCCGCACTAACCTTGTCCAATGCCTTGAGCATCACATCCTCAAAGCTGCCGCTGCGAAGTACCGCCTCGGAACCGATCATGTTGCCCATTTCGGATATTACGGACCCCCTGCCCTGGGCGATATTGCCGCCTATGGAAAAGGGGCCGCCCCGGGGTACCATGTGCTTAGGATTCGTAATTGCCATGGGGACCTTATCCCCAGTTACCAGTTCAGGTTTGTAAATATTCATCTATCCCCTCCCCTATACTTTTACCTGCTGCCTATCTCAAGGGCCCGCAGAAACATTGTTTTAGATCCGTCAATAATAGAAGCGTTCGCTTCATAGGCCCGGGATGCGGCGATCATATCCACCATTTCGGTGACCACATCCACGTTGGGCATCTCCACATACCCCGCCCGGGGCCCGGTCTGTATCGCATCGGGGTGGGTGGGATCGTAGACCAGCCGGTTCGGCGTAGTATCCTTCTGGATCTCCGCAACCCTGACCCCCTTACCGGGTCCGCCGTCCATCATGTCCGGCAGGAAGGGTGAGCGCCAGAAGGGCTGTTCCGCCCTTGGCCGTAATACCACCCGGCTCCTGCGGAAGGGGCCTCCCTCGGCGGTGCGGGTGGTGGAGGCGTTAGCGATGTTGTCGGCGATCACGTCGGAACGGAGCCGTTCTGCGGTCATCCCCGTGGCGGCTATATTAATTGCATTGAACAATCCCATATTCTATCCTACCTTAATACCATATTTATCTGGCTGAATTCGAAGGTCGTGGCCTGGGCTAAGAGGGTATACATCATCTGGTTTTCCAGGGCCAGCATCATTTCCTGCTCAGGGTCCACGTTGTTTCCGTTATTCTTGGAAGTACTGGCGTAATCCCGTACCCGCCGGGGCTCCACGTCCCGGTAATCCCGGGCGCGCCAGTTGGGGATATGCTTGGGGTCGGTCAGGGTCAGTTCCAGGGCCGGCCGTTGTTTTTCCGTTTCCAGGGCGCGCTTGAGTTCGCTTTCAAAGTTGACATTGGACCGCTTAAAATCGGGAACCCCGGAATTTGACATGTTATCCGCAATCACATCCCGGCGAAGCGTGCTGGCATCCATGGCCCGGTGCAGCAGGTCAATAGTTTTTTCAAAGTTATTCGATATCATAAGGTTCTCCCAGATTCTATCATCGGCCTTTTAAAATATTTCATAAGATATATCTCCCAAGGTCATTATCCACCACCAGGTCCTGGAGACGTTCGTTTACGTAGGATTCGGTGATGGAAATTTTGGTGGGGGCTATGTCCGGAGCCTCGAAGGAAAGTTCTTCCAGGAGAGCTTCCATGATCGTGTGGAGACGCCGGGCGCCGATGTTTTCCAGCCGGGAATTGACCTCCGCCGCCAGGGCGGCCAGGCGATCTATAGAATCGGGGGTAAATTCGATTTCCACCCCTTCTGTGGCCAGGAGATCGACGTACTGTTTGGTCAGGGCGTTTTTGGGTTCCGTGAGGATGCGGAGAAACTCCGCCTTGCCCAGGGATTCCAACTCCACCCGAAGGGGGAAGCGCCCCTGCAGTTCGGGGATCAGATCCGAGGGCTTACTGACATTGAAAGCCCCTGCGGCAACAAAAAGGATGTGGCTGGTATCCACGGGTCCCCACTTGGTATTCACCACGGCGCCCTCAACAATGGGCAGTATATCCCGCTGTACCCCTTCCCGGGAAACATCGGGGCCCCCTCCCCGATCGCCCTTGACGGCAATCTTGTCGATCTCGTCAATAAAGACGATGCCGGTCTCACAGACCCGCTGACGGGCTTCGTCGCTCACCCGGTCCCGGTCGATAAGTTTTTCCGATTCCTCGGCAACAAGGACTTCCCTGGCACGGCTCACCGGAAGGAGCTTCTTTTTCTTACCCCCGCCGAAGAAACCGGCGATCCCAGAAAGGCTGCTTTCTAAGTCCTCCATGCCGCCCCCCATCATTTCGAAGGCCGGAAACTGGGGGCTCTGGTTTATGGTAATTTCTACCAGCCGGTCCTCCAGCTTTCCCTCCCGGAGCATGGTCCGGAATTTTTCTCTGGTGGAATCCTTTTTAGATCCGGCATCGGCGGCGGGCTCCTCAGCGGAACTGTCGGCAATGTTACTGCTTATTTCCGGCGTATCATCATTGCCGCCCGCCTGCTGCCGGGATATCGGGATGCCCACCTGTATTGCTGCGCCCATAAGGGAACCGTTACCATTACTGGGGTTGATTGAAAAGGCGCCCATGGGCCGCACCACCGGGCCCTCCGGGGGCTTTGTTTCCTTGGGCTTTTTCCCCGTACCCGGCAGGAGCAGATCCAGCAGCGCATCTTCGGCGCGTTTTTCCGCATCCGCGGTAACCGTTTCCTGCATTTCCTGTTTAACCATCTGGACACCCGCCGCCATAAGGTCCCGGATCATGGATTCCACGTCCCGGCCTACATAGCCAACTTCGGTGTACTTGGTGGCCTCCACCTTGATAAAGGGAGAGCCCGCCAGTTTGGCCAGCCGCCGGGCAATTTCAGTTTTGCCTACCCCTGTGGGACCTATCATAAGGATGTTCTTGGGGGCGATGTCCTCCCGAACCTCCGGGTCCAGCTTGAGCCGCCGTATGCGGTTACGCAGCGCCACCGCTACCGCCCGCTTGGCCTTTTTCTGGCCAACGATGTATTTATCCAGCTCCGCCACGATTTCCCGGGGGGTTAGCCGGTCCAGATTTTTTTCGCTCATCAGCTTAACTCCTCCAGGGTAATATTTCCATTGGTATAGATACAGATGCTTCCCGCAATCTTAAGACTCCGTTCGGCGATTTCCACCGCAGAAAAACTGCTGCCCTCAAGATAGGCCAGGGCCGCGGCGTAGGCGTAGTTGCCTCCGGAACCGATGGCCAGGGCATTTTCCGCAGGCTCTATCACGTCCCCGGTACCGGACACGAGCAGGGTCTTGGAAAGATCCGCCACCAGGAGCAGGGCCTCAAGTTTCCGCAAAGCCCGGTCCGTACGCCAGTCCTTTGCCAGCTCCACCGCCGCCCGGGCGAGGTCCCCGGAATATTCCTTGAGTTTTTCCTCAAAGCGATCAAAGAGGGTAAAGGCATCGGCGGTGGCTCCGGCGAAACCGCAGAGGACCTTGCCGTCCATAAGACGCCGTACCTTACGGGCGTTGTTCTTCATCACCGTTTCACCCATGGTCACCTGACCATCCCCGGCCATGGCGACCCTGCCGTCCCGGCGCACCGCGATAACCGTGGTCGAACGTATTCTACCGTATTTATTCATTTCGTATTCCTTTTACCGTGAGGATGCGCTTTGGTATATACCTTCTTCAAGCGTTCTATATCCACATGGGTGTAACGCTGGGTTGTGGAAAGGCTGGCATGGCCTAAAAGTTCCTGGACTATCCTGACATCACAGCCCGCGTTAACCAGATGGGTAGCAAAACTGTGCCGCAAAGCATGGGGATGCACATTTTTCTGCAGCCCCGACCGCTCGGCGTATTTGGCGATGATCCACCGTACCCCGGCCACCGAAATGGGCCCTCCGCGGCGGTTCACAAACAGTTTTTCCGTGGGATGCTCCGCCTTAATCCGGCTGTGCCGGGCGGGAATATAGGCGGCAATAGCCTCGCGGGCTTCGTCGGAAAAAAATATGTACCGTTCCTTATCGCCCTTTCCGGTAACCCTGCCACCGCTGAGATCCCCGTCGATGGATTTAAGGGAAAGGGTAACCAGTTCGGAGATCCGCAGTCCCGCGGAGTACATGGCCAGGATCAGCGCCTTATCCCGCAGGGGCCAGAGTATGCCCGCCGTATCCGGCAGGTCCGCAAAGTCCGCCATCTCCCCTTCCCAGAGAAACACCGGAAGTGTTTTAGGCACCCTGAGGTTGCGGAGGTTTCCCGCAGGGTTATCCTTCCGGCGTCCAAAGCGGATAAGCCAGCGGTAGAATCCCCGTATCGACGAAAGGGCCCGGTTCACGCTCACCGAGGCCATCCCTTCGGCGCTGAGATCCCCGATAAAACCCTGAACCTCATAGGGGGTCGCCGTATCGGGAAGGACACTGCGGTTTTCACAGTAGTTGGCAAAACGGACAAGATCCCCCTCATAAGCCTGAAGGGTCCGTTCCGAAACGCCCCGGACTGCGCGGAGATAACTCAGGTATTCGTCCACCGTTTTGCCGGCCACCGTATTACTGTTCACTCTCCTCCCCTTCATCATCATTGGAATGGAGATAATCGCATTCCGGATTGATGCAGGCCTTGTGGGACCCGTTTTTCTTGTCGTATTTCTCCACCATGAACTGCCCGCACTTGGGGCAATCCTGGTTTATGGGCTTAAAGTGGCTGATAAAATCACAGTCCGGGTAATTGGTGCAGCCGTAAAATTCCTTACCCCGTCCCTTGGTTTTCCTGGCCACCACATCCCCGCCGCACTTAGGGCATTTGGCCAGGGGGATAGATTTCGTGTTATGACAGCCGGGGAAACCGGAACAGGCCAGGAAAAATCCAAAACGTCCAAGCTTCTTTACCATGGGCATACCGCATTTCTCGCAAACGAGATCCGTGGGCTCGTCCAGGGAACCCTTGTAGGATTCCAGGGTTTTCCCCACCTGGTCTACCTGATCCTTAAAGGGACCCCAGAATTCCCGGATCATGTCGGGCCAGCGGATCTGGCTTTCCTCAACCGCATCGAGTTTGTTTTCCATGGAAGCGGTAAAGGCGGTATCCACCACATGGGGGAAATACTCCACCAGCATATCGCAGATCAACCTGCCAAGCAGGGTGGGAACCAACTGTTTATTGGACCGGGTAACATAGTAACGATCCAAAAGCACAGAAATGATGGGGGCGTAGGTTGAAGGCCGGCCTATACCCTTTTCCTCCAGGGTTTTCACAATAGTAGCATCGGTGTACCGGGGCGGTCCCTGGGTAAAATGCTGTTCCGGATGGAATTTATCTATCCCCACCTTATCCCCGATTTTCAATGAAGGATAGGCGCTGCCCTTCTCTTCCTTTGAGTTAAGGAGCTTCAACACCCGGTAAAATCCCTTGTCCACAATTTTGGTACCGGAGATGCGGAAGATCCCCTCTCCTGCGGCAATATCGGTACTCACCGTTCTGGTTTTCGCGTTCTTCATCTGGCTGGAAACAAAACGTTCCCAGATGATCGTATAGAGCCGGAGCTGATCCCGGGTCAGGTGATCCTTCATATCATCCGGGGTATAGTGTACATAGGTTGGCCGTATGGCTTCGTGGGCATCCTGGGCTTTCTTCCCCACGGCATACTCCACCGCCTTTTCCGGAAGATCCCCGGGATACTTTTCCCCAAGCCAGGTACGGACCTCGTCCAGGGCAAGCTGGGAAATACGCACAGAATCGGTACGCATATAGGTGATAAGCCCTATGCGGGAGCTGCCGATGTTCACCCCTTCGTAAAGCTGCTGGGCTACCTGCATGGTTTTCTTGCTGGTAAAGCCCAGGCGGTTTGCCGCAGTCTGCTGCAGCTGGGATGTGGTAAAGGGCGGCTTTGGTTTAACGGTTTTTTCGGTTTCCCGTATATCCTGAACAAAGCAGTCGGCGCCGGTGATCAGATCCACTATGGCCTTTACATCCGCTTCGTGTTTCAGTTCCGGCTTGGCGCCCTTCCAGGTAACCAGCTGGGCGGTGAATAGGGACTTGCCCACTTTGAAATCCGCTTCCAGGGTCCAGTATTCTTCGGGGATAAAGGTTTCCACATCCTTCTCCCGATCACAGATGAGCCGCAGGGCTACGGACTGAACCCTTCCGGCGGAAAGGCCGTTTTTCACCTTCTTCCACAGTAATGGTGAAAGGTTATATCCCACAAGACGATCCAGCACCCGCCGGGCCTTCTGGGCGTTTACCAGGGATTCATTGATATCCGCCGGATGGGACACCGCATCCTTAATCGCCGCCGGGGTTATCTCATTAAAGCTGATCCGTTGGATGGGTACCTTATCGGTTTTTGCAATAATGGCGTTCCGCAGATGCCAGGCTATGGCCTCCCCTTCCCGGTCATTATCACTGGCCAGCAGCACCGAGTCCGCCTTTTTTGCGTCCCCCATGAGTTCTTTCAAAAGCTTCGCCCTGCCGCGAACGGTGATATACTCGGGCTCAAAGTTTTTGTCCACATCAATGGCAAGCCGTGATTTGGGCAGATCGATGAGGTGGCCCATAGAAGCTTTGACGGTATAATCCGGACCAAGGTATTTTTCTATGGTCTTTGCCTTAGCCGGGGATTCCACGATCACCAAAATCTTTTTGTCCCTTGCTTTCTTAACGGTTTTTACTGCCATGTATCCTATTCCTCGCAAACAATATTAAGGGACCGCCCTAAACTTAAGGCCAGATCGGTTCCGGTGGCGTTACGTGTATCTTCCGGGTATGCCATGCCCCATTCTTCAAAAATTTCCGCAGCCCGGACTATTACCCGCGCCCCGTCTTCCGCCAGTTTTTTGGTTCCCGCCCCAAGGGGAGAAGAAACTCCGGCGGAGGCTACAAAAAGATCCCGGCCCTGATCCAGGGCAAACTGGGCGGTGATCAAGGCGCCGGAACGCTTTGGCGCCTCCACTATCAGAACCCCCCGGGCGAGGCCGGATATGATCCGGTTACGGGCGGGAAAATTCCACCGGAACGGTTCCGTACCGGGAGGGTACTCGCTGAGGAGGACGCCGCCGGTTTCCAGGATACGCCGGGCCAGGGCGCGGTTTGACACCGGATAAACCTGGTCCAAACCGGAACCCAGCACCGCTGCGGTAGGGGCCCCGCCGTCCATGTTACCCCGATGAGCCAGGGCATCGATACCCAGGGCCAAACCGGAAACCACGGGCATTCCGCCCCGGGCCAGTTCCCGCCCCATATCGTAGGCCTGGGCTGCAGCCCGGCCGGAGGGCCGCCGGGTTCCAACCACCGCCGTCATGGTCTGTTCCGGGTTCGGAAGTACGCCCCGGTAAAAAAGCAGCGCCGGGGGATCAAAGAGCTCCCGGAGCAACGGGGGATACTTAGAATCCCCATGGGAAATATAATCTATCCCACGGAGCCTTCCGGCGTTTGCATCCCTTTCAGCCTGTACCCGAAGTGCATCCATAGTCCAGGGACTATTCAGGGGGCGCTTGACTATCTGCTCTATATCTTCTTTTGAAAGTACGTAAAAATCTTCCTCCCGGTCAAATTTTTCACCCAGTACAATCTTTTCCCGAGGCCCGAGATGGGGGATACGGTTAATGACCAAATCCAACAAGCCCCGTTTATCCATAAATTATGTCCAATACCCTTTGCCGGTTCATCTGGGCTTCGTTTATCTTTTCAGTATCCTTGGTAAAATCGATGATCCTTTCGTACACCGCCACCGCCTCCCGGTAGGATTCTATCATATAGTAAGACCGGGCCAAAACAAACATGGTATCCGCATCGGGACTTATTGCCAGGCTCCGAATCAGGTAGGGTATGGCCTCCCGGGGACGGCCAAGCTCAAAGGTATAGAGCACCCCCAGACCGTACATGGGTTTGACATAACGCTCATCCAGAGAAATAGCCCTAAGGTACCCATTCTCCGCAAGGGTATAATAATTATCCCGGCTCAAATTCCCCGAACTCCCTTCAAAGTTCAGTGATGATTTAGCCACAATCCCCGCAGAAACTCCTACCATATAATGGAGGGCCGCATCTACGGGATTATAATCAATAGCCCGTTCCAGGGCTTCCAACGCTTCACCGTGGAGCCCCTTGTCTTGAAGCCGGTAAGCCAGGATCTTCCAATAAACCCCGGTTTGAGCGACGTCCTTAACGTGCATCGCAATCTTAGCCTCGTAGGCTTTGATGGCGGTACGCAGCCCCTGAATAGTCTCCGGAGGACCATTCCCGGGACTCAGAGCGGCAATCTGTCCCGCCAGGGTATCCCGCTGCTTATTCCGGGTATACCCTACGAACCCCGCAACAAGAGAAACAATAAGGGCAATTACGATAAGGCCAACGACCACCTCTTTTTTTACTCTCATTCGCTACCCCTATGCCTTTCCGGCGGTTTTAAGTTCCCTCAGTTTCGGTCTATACCGCTTGAGACTTTCTTTAAGCAAGGACACATCCACATGGGTATAGATCTGTGTCGTAGCCAGATCCGCATGACCCAGAAGTTCCTGTACCGACCGGAGATCCGCGCCGCCGGCGAGAAGTTCCGTGGCATAGCTGTGCCGCAGGGTATGGACCCTGGTACTTATTCCCGCAGGACCGGTCAGGGCGGCGTAATTACGCCAAATACCCTTACGGGAAAGCCGTTTCCCGGTCCTACCGAGAAACAGGGCCGGCGTCCGTCCGCTTTTTACCAGATTGGGCCGGCATTCTTCCAAATAACGCTTTAGCCAGAGCGCGGCTTCCCCCCCAAAGGGCACCAGCCGTTCCTTATTCCCCTTTCCCCTTACCCGGGCAACACCCTCGGGGAAATAGAGATCCCGAATATTCAGAGATACCGCTTCGGAAATCCGCAGACCCGAAGAATAGATCAGCTCAAACATAGCCCTATCCCTTAAACCCAGGGGATTATCCGAATCCATACCCTCCAGGATACTCTCCACCCGTTGTTGGGAAAGCACCTCCGGCAAATGCCGGCTTCCTTTGGGCGGTTCCAGGATAGCCGCAGGATTATCCTCCCGCAGCCCTTCATCCCCGATATACCGGAAGAATGATCGCAGGGCGGAAATTGCTTTAGCGGTGGAACGAGAATCGATACGATTTTTTTCCCTGCGCTCCTCCAGGTACCGGGAAATTTCCAGGGATTCCACGGTCTCCACCCTAAGTCCCGCAAGTGAAAGCCATTCCAGAAAACGGCGAACCTCAAAACGGTAGGTTTGGGCGGTCATGGGGGAACGGCGCTCCATTGCGATAAGCCGGGAATAAAAACGTTCCAGCAAATTCGGACCCGCTATCGGTACAGGCATCTATATTTCCCTATTATCAGAACCGGTTTTCTCGCCTCTCCCCTTCTCAAATTGGAGTAAATAATCCCTATCCCGGTAAATCGCGGGAACATTCAAATCTTGAGCGGTCCGGCGGGAAGAAAATTCCCCGGAGCCGGTGGGGAAGTTTTCCGCAGCCCGTTTGGAGTGGCTGGTCACCTTTTCCCACTCGGTTATGTCGATAAAACCGGTATCCTTGGTTTTTGTCTCCTCCTGGGATTTCGCAGCCGCAGTTTCTTTGATGTTCTGCCCGCGAAAACCGGTGGCAATAACCGTTACCTGTATTTGATCCTCATGGTTTGTGTTCAAAACGGTCCCGAATTTGATAAACACATTGGGATCAGCCTTTTCCTTAATATAATTGACGATGTCCGCAACTTCAAAAACCGAAAGATCATCCCCGCCGGTGATATTAACGAGGATATGCTGGGCGCCGGCAATGGTAGTATCCTTGAGCATGGGATTGTCGATAGCCTTTGAGGCCGCATCCTTAGCGCGGTCGCCCCCTTCGCCTATGCCTATACCCATAAGGGCGTCCCCCTGCCCCAGCATGGTGGTTCTCACATCCGCAAAATCAACATTGATATCCCCGGGTACGGTGATAAGATCCGCTATACCCTGTACGCCCTGACGAAGCACATCATCGGCCTTGAGGAACGCTTCTTTCATAGAAGTTTTCTTATCAATTATTGACATGAGATGCTCATTGGGGATGATGATAAGGGTATCCACCGCCTCCCGCATTTTAGCGATCCCTTCTTCGGCGAGGCGCATTTTGTTCTGCCCCTCGAAGGCAAAGGGCTTGGTTACCACCCCTACGGTAAGGGCCCCGTTCTCCCGGGCCACCTGGGCGATAATAGGCGCCGAACCGGTACCGGTACCGCCGCCCATTCCGGCGGTAACAAAAACCATGTCGGCGCCCTTGAGAACATTGGCAATAGAATCCCTGTCCTCCATGGCAGCCTTTTCGCCGACCTCCGGCTTGCCCCCAGCCCCAAGCCCACCGGTGGATTTGGCGCCAAGGGCTAATTTTGTCCCGGCCTTACTCAGGTTCAGCGCCTGCTGATCCGTATTAGCCGCGATAAAATCTACCTGCTGCAAACCGTGTTCGATCATACGGTTTACCGCATTGCAGCCCCCGCCGCCGGCGCCGAAAACCTTGATCTTCGTCGGCCTCGGTCCCATTACTGTTTCTTCATGAACTTCAAAATTTTTCATGCAGCTTCCCCTCCCAAATCACTTTTTTGATAAAATCTCAGGGCGTTCCCATGCGCCCCTATAGTTTAAAAAAATTCCTTTTTTAACCACTCCCATATTTTTCCGAAAAAGGAAACTTGTCCCTTTTTCTCCCGTACCTTGGTATCCGTCCCTCTATCGGGAATTTTTTCTTCATCCCGAATATTCCCTTCCAGCACTAATCCTATGGCCGTTGCAAATAACGGGCTGTTGTACCTTTCCTGCAGCCCCCCCATGGACAGGGGATTACCGATCCGCACGGGCATTCTGAAAACCTGAGCTGCCAGTTCAACCGCCCCGAGAAATTCTGCTCCGCCTCCGGTAAGCACAATTCCGCCGCCCAAGGGCCTGCTCAGCGGAAGAGCATCCAGCTTATCCTTAACCATGCGATATATCTCCGCCAGGCGGGGACGCACAATTACTGCGATCTGAGACTTCGGAATGGGCAGGGGAGGTCTTCCCCCCAGGCCTTCAATGATAATATCCTCATCATTTTCCAGCAATTCCGCCATACAGCACCGGGCGTCAATTTTAGCCCGTTCCGCATTTTCAAAGGAAATATTTTTTACAATCGATATGTCCTGGGTTATTTCGGAACCGCCCAGGGGAACCGAAATGGTTGAATAGGGGGCGCCCTGAAAGTAAACAATCACATCGGTGGTACCGCCGCCAAGATCCACCAGGGCAACCCCCAATTCTTTTTCTTCCTCCGTAAGTACCGCCCGGCCCGCAGCCAGCGTTTGCAGGACCAGATCGTTAACCCGGAACCCCGCGCGGTTAACACACTTGATCAGATTCTGTGCGCTATTGGCGGAACAGGTAATAATATGTACCTCCGCTTCCAGGGCCACACCAATCATATTCAGGGGATTCCGTATACCCGGCTGTTTATCCACAATATAAGTTTGGGGTATCACTTCCAGGATTTGGCGATCCATTGGAAAGACCATAGCCCGGGCGACTTCCAGTACCCTGGCTATATCCTCGGGTCCTATTTCCCGGTTTTCCTTTTCGTCCCGGCTCCGGCCGGTAACCGCCACAACACCCCGGGAATTCACCCCATCGACGTGGTTGCCCCCGATACCGGTCCAGCAGGCATGTACCTCCCGTCCGCTCATCATCTCCGCCGCTTCAATGGCAGCCGCCACGGACTTCAGGGTAGCTTCAATATTTACCACCACCCCTTTCCGCAGCCCCAGGGAAGGACTGATCCCCACACCGGTAATTTCAATGGTTCCCTTCTCTGTCCGTTCGCCGATAACAGCGCGGATACTGGTGGTGCCGATATCAAGGCCTACCACTAATCCATCATTGGCCAAGGGCGGCCTCCTTTTTATAGGACGCCGTACCGGTTCTGAAATCAATTTCATCCACCATAACGCCCTGTTTTATAAATACATCAATGAGCAAGAGCATATACCGAATCGTATCCTGTGTTAATTCATTCCCTACCCGGATTTTTGCGGGATAGTGAACCGGAAAAAGTACCAGTTCAAACCCATCATAGGGTTTGGCCTTGACCTGGATCTCCGAAATTGTTCCCAGCAGCTCCGGCGCCGAACTGTTCAGATGCCCCAAATCTGCGAGGAAACGCTGAAAAAGTGCGGGAAGCTTCATGCCCAGGGAGGTGTTTTCAAAGACCAGCCCCGAAATAATCGGCAGGGTATGTATGCCGTCTTCCACAATATCCCCCCCAATTTTAAAAACCACACCATATCTGTCAAAAAACACCGGCTCTATTCTGCCGTTTATCGGGGCAAGAGCCATGGCAACCGCTTTACGGTTCTCTAAAACAATTTTAACCGTATCGGGAAACTGTTTCGTTACCCGGGCGGACTCAACCTGATACAAAGCTCCCAGGGCAAGTTCCGCCCCGCGGGTATCTACGGTCATGTAGGAAGTATGGACCCCAATCCCCGCCTGGCTTAATATGGCGCCCCGGTCAAGTTCGGGGATTCCCGATATCTCTATCACCGACAGGGGCATACAGGGGGTAACCCCCAGGACCCAGATCAGCTCACCCGCCAAAATTACCGCCAGGGCAATCAGAAGCCATTTGAGCCGTCTGTCCATTTTGGAATGAACCGGATTCTCCTCCGGAGGGGAACCTCGGCCGAAGGCCTCGGCGGATGTCCCCGGCAGGGTATTTTCAAACACAAACCCCTCAGACATGGTCGACCTCCCCGTTTCGTGAAATATTAACGATAAGTCCTGCGATCAGTAATGTTATTGCCAGGGATGAACCGCCGGCGGAAAAAAACGGCAGGGGAACCCCTGTAGCGGGTACGGCCCCGGAAACCACGGCGATATTCAAAAGCGCCTGGGAACTGATCATGGTAACCAGACCGAACCCCAAAAGCCTTCTGAACATATCCTTTGACTTAATGGCCGCCCGGTATCCGTGGATCGCAAAAACGACGAAGAGTATGAAGAACAAAAATACCCCCGCAAGGCCCGCCTCTTCGGAAAAGGACGAAAAGATAAAGTCCGAATGTATCTCCGGAACGCTGGCAATTTTCCGGGTACCCTGACCAAAGCCCTTTCCCAAAAGCCCGCCGGAACCGATGGAAAGCAGGGAAGAATGAACCTGGTATCCCGCCCCCAGGGGTTCCCAGTCGGGAATAAAGAAACTAATAACCCGGCGGAGCCTATGCTCCTTAGTAAGCACTAAAAATGCGGATATAGGAGCCAGTATTATTGCGCCGCTGATAAAGTACCGATACCTCACTCCGGCAAGATAGAAAATAAATACCGCATTCGCCGCGACGAACAGCGCAGTAGAAAAGTTATTCTGCAAATAAATCAAAAAGAAAAATAGTAACGTTATCAGTGTGGGAGGCAGGATTCCCGAGATAAGAGAGTTGATACGATCCTGCTTTTTGCTGAAAATATGGGCCAGATAGAAAGGCAGGGTCAGTTTAACCAACTCCGACGGCTGAAAAGTATTAGTACTCCCTATCCGTATCCATCGGGCAGCTCCGTTTTTTGTTACCCCGATGCCGGGCATAAAGGTTAAAAGACATAAAACTGCGGTGACCACCACCATGGGAACAATCAATTTTCGCAGATATTCTAAGTTGATCCAGGATGCAACAAAGAAGACTCCCAGTCCCACGAATCCATAAAGTAACTGCCGGGTAATAAAGTACAATCCCTTCCCAAAAAACCGTTCCCCATAGGCATAGGATGCGGAATAAAGGGTGACTAACCCCACCCCGGTAAGGAGGAGAATAGCGGCGATCAAAACATGGTCCGCCCGGGATTTACGTCCGGCGCTTTCAAGGTCAAATGCTTGTATCATTGTATTTTCAATGTTGATAGGGCTATTATGGCAAACAGGCCCCCGAGGATCCAGAACCGGATGACTACCTTAGTCTCCGCCCAGCCCGATTCCTCGAAATGGTGATGAAGCGGAGCCATCTTAAAGACCCGCCTCTTCCACAGTTTATATACCAGCACCTGGATGATAACCGATGCAGCTTCCAAAACAAAAACACCGCCGATAATCAGTATCAGTATTTCTTTTTTGACAATCAGGGAAATAGTTGCCGCCACCCCGCCAAGGGAGAGACTTCCCACATCGCCCATAAATACTTCAGCGGGATGGGCGTTGTACCACAGAAATCCTATGCAGGCTCCCACCGCCGCCAGGCAGAAAACGGTTAACTCTCCGCTGCCCACAATGTAGGGTATTCCCAGGTAGGAAGAGTAGTCCACCCGGCCTGTAATGTAGGTTAGGATCGCCAGGGCAATAAAGACCAGAATCAGGAGCCCCGTAGCAAGCCCGTCCAGCCCGTCGGAAAGGTTCACCGCATTGGATTCCCCCACCAAAAGCAGTATCGCAAAGGGAACCCACAGGTTCCCCATTTCAACCACCGGGTTTTTAAAGAAGGGCACGTACAGGGTGGTGATCCCCTCTTCATCGGAATTATAGAGGATCAGTGTTATGGCTACCGCCACAACGAATTGAAGCGCCAATTTTGCCCAGGCCGGCAGCCCGTCGGAGTTATGGCGCCGCACCTTGAGAAAATCGTCGATAAAGCCGATTACGCCAAAGGCCACAAAGGCGCCCAGGGTAAGCCAGACCTTTTCATTTTCCAGATCCGTCCAGAGCAGCACCGCAATTACCGTGGAAAAGATGACAAGCACACCCCCCATGGTTGGGGTTCCGCCCTTTTTCAAATGGGTAGAGGGGCCGTCATCCCGGATAGATTGTCCTATTTTAAGTTTACGCAGAGATTCGATGATCAGGGGACCAAAAATGAAGCACAGTAACAGTGTGGTTAGAGCGGCATAGGCGCCCCTGAAAGTCAGATATTGAAAAACATTGAGGGGGGTGAAGTATTTTACCAGGGGGTATAAAAATTCTAAAAACATTTAAACTACTCCCCCCGGTATACGCTCAAGGATTTCGGTACTGCTGCCGATAATTCCGATAGGGGTAGTGCTGATACTACCCCCGGGGACGCGGCGCAAGGCTAAAATGTTCATGGGACTCCTCCTAGCCATCGATCCTCCCCCGGCCGTTTTCAATCCTGATCTGTAAAATTTCTTCCGGCTGCTTTTTCGTAAGCCCCAACTGTTCTACCGCAATATGTTCTATCCGTTCTGCGGAGGAAAACAGGGTAATTCCCGCGATAAGCCGTTTATTACTTTCGATCCATTCTTCCTGGACCACCTCAAGGCGCCGCACGTCCCGCTGCAGGGACGCATAGTTTCTGGACTGCCAAACGGAGATCACCAAAAATACGGGAAGTGTCAGGGCAAAAAAATAAAGTAATACAAACCGTCTCATGACCGTCCATCCTCATCAAATACTTTTTCTACCACCCGCAGCTTAGCGCTCCGGGAGGGCGGATTACTCCGGATCTCATCGAAACCGGGGGCAACCGCTTTCCGGGTTATAAGGTTGACAACCCGGCGGCCCTCACATCTACATATCGGCGTTTCCGGCGGACAGGTACAGTCCTTGTTTTTGTCCCGGAAAAAATTTTTCACCCGCCGGTCCTCCAGGGAATGAAAACTGATAACCCCCATACGCCCGCCGGCTTTTAACGCAGAAAGGGCCGATTCCAGCAGATCCAGCAGCCGCAGCAGTTCTCCGTTTACGGCTATCCGCAGGGCTTGGAAGGTCTTTGTTGCCGGATGCACCCTGGAACGGCGGTACTCCGCGGGAACCGCCCGGCTTACAATTTCCGCCAGGGCCACGGTACTGGTGATGGTCGCCCGGGACCGGTTTTCTACAATGGCATGGGCTATACGCCGGGAATATCGTTCCTCGGCATTGTTGTAGATCAGATCCGCCAGTTCCTTTTCCGGAAGCCGGGCGATCAGGTCCGCAGCGGTATCCCCCGCGCTGGTATCGATCCGCATATCCAGGGCCTCGTCCTTGCGGAAGCTGAAACCCCTGCCGGACTCCTCGTAATGGTACATACTCACCCCAAGATCGATGAGGATGGTATCGGGCCGTTCACTGCGGGAGGCAAAAAAATCATGGGACCAGCCGTTATAAAAGTGTATCCGGTCCCCAAATTCCTCCAGCCGCTCCCGGGCCTTTTCCTGGATATCCCTGTCCGCATCGATACCCACAATCCTGAGGCTGGGAAAGCGGGAAAGGAAGGCGTAGCTATGCCCGCCCTCCCCTAAGGTGGCGTCCGCCATCAATTCACCATCCCTACGGGGCGCGAGGTATTGGACAGTCTCCTCCAGCAAAACCGGGGTATGGGTAATGGTCATTACTCGCCGTCCTTTTCCCGCAGCAGGGCAGCGCCGAGTTTTTCGTAGGCAATTTCATATTCTTCTTTACTTTCAGTCTCATAGCTTCTATACCGGTCGGCGTTCCAAATTTCAACAAAATCATCCTGGCCCAAAACGATGCAATCCCGGATAAGTTCCGCATATTCCCGCAGGGTTTGGGGAATGGCGATGCGCCCCGCCTTGTCAATCTCAACATCCTGGGCAGGCCCGATAAGGTGACGCCGTAACGCCCGGAAGTCGGAATTAAAGGCGGAGCTGGACGTCCGCACCTTTTGCATCAGCTTATTCCATTCTTCCATGGGATAAAGCCAAATGCAGCCATCGGGTCCCTTGGTGAGCATATGATTATTGTCCTCCAGGGCTGTCCGAATTTTCGTGGGCAGGCTCAAGCGGCCTTTATCATCGAGGGTTATTTTGTACTCGCCATTTAAGGACTTCATCCTATTTTTTTCCCCTTAGATCCATTTTTTCCCACTTGAACCCACATAATCCCATTATTTTCGTTTTGAATGAAAAGGTCAACCGCCTTTCTTAGAAAAAATGTTATAATGAGTAAATAATATTTTTTTTTACTATACGGATATAAAGCATAAGGAGTCTGAAGCTTCCATGGACTCTTATTAAGCGGAGGAGTATGCTCGATCCATGATATCGCACCGCATTGGGACCGAACGGGAACAGAGTCTCCACAGGGCTTTAAAATTCCGCTATTCCGGCGCCGAGGGAGATATCGAGGTCATCAGGGCGGGATATGTCTGTGACGGGGTCAGTGGGGACGGCGAAATGATCGAGGTCCAGACCGGCAGCTTTGGTCCCCTGAAAAAAAAAGTTCCGGAACTGCTGCGCCTGGGTCCGGTACGTATCGTCCATCCCATTATTGTCCGCAAATCCATAGAGACCCGGGATGCATCCGGCGCCCTCCTCCGCTGCCGAAAGAGCCCCCGGAAAGGCACGCCCTGGGACCTTTTCAAGGCCCTGCTCTACGCTCCCGAGCTGCCCCTTCTGCCGGGCCTGGTTCTGGAACTGGCCCTGGTGGACGTAATGGAAAAGCGTATCCTGGACGGTAAAGGTTCCTGGCGCCGCAAGGGGGCCAGCATAAGCGACAAAAGCATTACCGAATACCACGAAACCATGGTGTTTAACACCCCTGGGGATTACCGTTATTTCCTCCCCTTTAAAAACCGGGAAACCTTTACGGTAAAAAGCTTGGCGGAAAAAGCGGGGATAGCGCCGGAGATTGCCCGGAAGGCGCTTTATGTTTTGATGCGGATTGGGGTGGTGGAGCGGGTTGGGAAAGCGGGGAATGCCTGGGTTTATCAAAGTATGCAGGGTCATTCGAAAAAACGCCCGCGGGGACGGGGAAGCCACGCTGCGGGATGCTTGTAGAGTCTGCTTCCGCAGCCCCGCTGCGCGGGTCTACTACAGCAGGGAATTCCAAATATCCCGCAGCGCGGCTTCCCCGTCCCCGCGGGCGCCTGTTCGCAGGAGATTCTTAACCCGGCTATCCCTTGTTGCGCTAGATGGAGTTTGGGGTGTATGGTGGGGCAAATTCGCTGCGCTCTTTGGGGTGCGGGGAACAAGCCTGGAACTCTAACAGATCCTGGGAGCTTATGAGAGAGGGGCAACCGGTCCCCTGCGGAATAACGGGTGCGCCGTCCCCACCCTGGTGCCTGAGGCAGGTCTTGATAAGCCGCCGGGGAAGCGTTATATTATGGACATGAGCGATATAAAAGAATCCGGGAACGCTATTTGGTCCTTGGCAAAAGGGTTCGCGTCGGCCTTTGACCTAACAGGCCGGACCTATGTTTCAATCCCCGATCTATCCAGAGGTCCGGAACGGGACCGGGAAGCTTTGAGAGGGGACTGGGTTCGCCTTGGCAACGACGTACGCAAATCCATGCCATTGGTGACCAATGAGCAATAAGCCCGCAAAAGAGAGCCATTCTGTATCCATGTCCTATATTGGCCCTTTGCCGCAATAGCCCCTACTATTGTATCATTAACGGGGCTTTCCTCCGTATTTATTAATTTCCGGAAAAAAACCCCTACTTCACCTCAATCTTAGACAGCCCGTCCACCGCTGCCTTTTTCATCTTGTCGTAGCCCGGGCGTATATATGGGTAATTGGCTTTTTATGTCATGATTTTTCTTTGCATTGAAGGGGGATATAGAAGTCATGGGCAGGGGAACTGATAAAATAAGCATCGAAAGTTTCATTTTATTCTTGCAATTTTAGCCCCGGTGTTGTAGGATAATACTGTTCTTGGCACATAGGCCTCATAACTCAGGGCGCCAGGGGAACGTAAGAGAGTTGATTTTTCCCCTAAGTGGGGATAAAATATGTTATACTTAACATATGGGATGTCCTTCTGGATATAAATAATAGCCCAAGGTGATCAAAATGGCAGATTTGAGTGAAATCCTAAAAGAAGCAGATGAGCTCGGTATTATCAACATTGACGTTGCATCCGGAGAACAGCTGTCTCCCAAAATGATTGAAATCGCTGTCGGAGCCACAAAACTACTTGGCCCCAAGCTTAAACAAAATGAGATTAAGGTTAAGCTCCAGAAGGCTGACAGTGAATACTTCAACAGTAGATAATTCACCCCTTAAGGATGAGCAGTGGGCGATTAAGTCGTTTCGCCCGTTGCTGAAAGCCCTTCATGTCCAAGATATGCCTTCTCCGCCGGAATTTACCCTCCTGTATATTGCTGATTATCGACATCTGGTTATTCAGGGCATGGGCCATTGTATTATAGTTATCGAGCGGTATGCTTTGCCTCAAGATGTTGGAGGTATGCTAATTACATCCTACAACAAAAGAAATAATTTCTTTCTATTGCATATTCTTATTAACCAGGAACTTGGCAAACAGGATGCAGCAACAAAACGCAATAATAAAATCGCCGCAGTACATGAGTTCACCCATACTACTGCAGCGCTTTGTGCCGTTGGAAGAACAAAGTCTGACGAACTGGTAAAACGCCTCAAGGAAATATTTAGTGCCAAATCTCATCCCCTGCTTTATGCCGACATACAAAAGGTTGCGGAGGAGCTGACCGGTACGCTTCTTGGTAAATTGCAGCAACCAGCAGCAAAACCCAAAAAGCCTTATTTTGAAGATGCCCATTACCGGCTTGGCTTTGAGGATTTTCCAATAAGTTATCCGGTTTTTTTTCAAGACTTACTGTTTTCTAAAGAGCTTTTTGAAGAATATTTTACCAAGGAAATAATCAAAAACTGTTGTAAACTGATATATGAGAATGACTCTACCGGCCTGGGAGAGATTATTAATACAATCTGTCATAATATCGCCAATGATAAAGCTCTTAGTGTAGAATTCGTAATATCGAAAACGATTGATAATATCATGTCCCATTATATCAAATACAAAAAACAAAGAGATGTTTTGTTTGAAGTTTCCAGATAAATATAAAGAGGGCTTTATGAAAAATTTAAATTTTATTTTTATTACATTTTTCGTCATTGGGCTTGCGGGATGCGCCTCTCTCGGTGAAGTTATGTATACAGAGGGCAAGCGCACCCGTGGGATCTTTCGAATTTATGCTTGTAAATGAATGCCCTTGGCAGTTGACACTTGGAACAGGATTTTCTGCACCAGTGGTAGATGGCGATGGTGGGGCAATAAAACTCTATACGCTTGCAGATGGTTCTGTAAAGGTTAGATTTTAAGGACCACTTGATCGGTACGCAAGCGGAATAAATGTTTTTGGCCTTAGTGGAGCAAATATCGATCCTTTTACCGAGGATGGCAAGACTATTATCATCCGCTACGAAACTGCAAAAGGTGGCTATACCATATATACGAAATGATCAATGAAGCTCCCCGTGGCAAGCCGTGGGATATTAAACCGTATTGGCTTTGTGCTGATTGTGCAGCAATCGATAAACCTACTCAACCAAATCGTATAATAGAAACTACAATATCAACATATGTAAATCCAAATTTCAATGAGCAGCATGAGAAACGGGTGTACGGTAACCTCCAAAAGATATTTCAGCAGAGCATTCATTTTTTTATGACCAGATTCTGTTTTTTTACAAAAAACGAAACGAAGATCCAAAGTATCTTGATTTGGCAATAAAAGCGTGTGAAGATCAAATAGCAATCTCAAAAGCAGTAATTGCATAATCCGGCCACATTTGAACACGAAATCCGAAATACTTGAACAGAAATCCGAAATTATTTGAACATCCGTCCGGCAGGACTTGAACAGAAATCCGGGAACATTTGAACACCTGTCCGGCGGGATTTGAACAGAAATCCGGAAACACTTGAACATGAATCCGGCGCATTTGAACAGTATGCCCTCCCTATTCCACAATGCTCTTAACAAGATTTTAGGAGCGTGAAGATGAGGAGATTTGCTATGGGCAAAATCAAGGACATCCTGAAGTACCGAGCTGCAGGGTTAAGCCAGCGGGAGGCAGCGGCAGCAGCCGGTGTCTCTTTGGGAACGGTGAACACCGTTCTTTCAAGGATTAAAGAGGCCGGCATCAAAGATCCGCTGGCCCGCAAGGAACACGAGCTTGGGGCCATTGTGTATCCGACGCCCCGTGCGGCAAGCTCGCCGGTTTCGGCGGGAAAGCGGCCAGAGCCTGACATGGAGTTCATCCACAAAGAGATGCAACGGCCCGGAGTTACCCTTAACCTGCTCTGGGAGGAATACAAGGCGGCGCATCCTGATGGATACGGGCGTTCGCAATTCTGCGCCCGGTATTTTACATTCCGCAAAGAAAACGAAGTCTATATGCGGAAGGCCTATAAAGCAGGAGACCAAATGATGGTTGCTATAGCCGGTTGCTGTATGTACAACGCCTCGGCAAGCATTTCCTGGGTGATAAGCCCCTTGCCTGACGCAATTCGTTTAATGGCATTTCGACCATGGCCTCTTTAACTTTTTGTGCAACCCGCTTTCTGGAGGCAGGCTTCTTCACCCTGTTATAAACTTGGGCGGACGAGGCGGAAGCCCAGATCGTAGCTCCGGCGAGACGGGGGGTTGCTGTCCTGGTTCAACGCGGTTCGCACCCGTCAGCCGGAGTTTAACGGGATTTTAAATCTTGTAGTTTCCGCTTACTTCCATCATGCCATGTTCAAAGAGAAGTTTTTCAAGGCGTTCCGCTTCAATGGGTTTTGGTATGGTGAATTTATCGTTTTCATCGACTGCCTTTGCCAGGGCGCGGTATTCATCAGCCTGTTCGCTGTCGCTTCTATATTCAATAACCGTTTTTCTGCTTAGCTCGGCGTGTTGAACAATATTATTCCGGGGGATAAGGTAGATAAGCTGACTGTTTATTTCGGATGAAAAGGCCCGCAATAAATCAATTTCATTATCAACGTTGCGGCTGTTACAGATAATGCCGCCCAGCCGGACTTCTCCTTTAAGGGCGTATTTTGCAATTCCCTTACATATATTATTCGCCGCATAAAGGGCCATCATCTCGCCCGAAGCAACGATATATATTTCCTTCGCCTTCCCTTCCCGGATGGGCATGGCAAAACCGCCGCAGACAACGTCCCCAAGGACATCATAAAAAACATAATCCAGAGTGTCATCATAGGCGCCTAGGTTTTCAAGCATATTAATTGCGGTGATAATTCCCCGGCCCGCACAACCAACTCCCGGCTCCGGGCCCCCGGACTCGACGCAGCGGATATTTTTGTATCCGATTTTTATAAGATCCTGCAACTCTACCTGTATATTGCCATTACGGATCGTATCCAATACCGTCTCCTGATGTAAACCACCCAACAGGAGCCGTGTGGAATCCGCCTTTGGATCACAGCCCACTACCATTATATTTTTATTATTTTCGGCCAGTCCCGCCGTTAGGTTTTGTGTGGTGGTGGATTTGCCAATACCGCCTTTTCCATAAATTGCTATCTGCCTCATTTTTGCCATTTGTTTTTCTCCCTTATTAAAATTATTACAGGGCTAGTGTCGCCCTTGCTTCGCTGTACATATCTTCCAGGAGTTTCAGTCCTCCGCCGTATCCTGCTACACGACCATTAATCACCATGCGGTCTATCATGGGATACGAAATATTCACAAATATCCCCGATACTTTTTGGGCCACCGCGCGTTCCCAAACTGAACCTATAATAAGCGGATTACCGCTAAAATTAATGTCCCGTATTTTTTCTTCAATCACACTTCCGTCGGTGTTATACTCAACCTGCGCCTTTATACCATAATTGAGATTTTCAAACTCCCGGTTGATCCCGGAGCGGTATTTTTCCGGCGTATCATCGGTAATAAACTGAATTTCGGGGAACATACCCAGATCGTTCACCAGAAATTTCGTTATCCCCAGAGCGTAAAAGGCATCGGCCACGGTTAAAAACCGTTTTGACATGATACGCTGTTCCAGAAAAATATCCGAGTAGCGTTCTATATAGTAATAGTATTCATCCTCTTTTTCATTGATAAGGTGTTCGGTTATTTCTTTTTTAACGCCGGTAATATCCGCGACCTGACGCAGAAATTTGCTTGTCTCAAAAGCTCCGATGGGCAGCACCGGGTAATGCAAAAAGGGCGTTTTATATTTGGCCCCAAGGTATTGTATACTTTCAAGTCCCGCCCAGGGGGAAACCAGTATATTGAGTTCCGCCTCCGGGATACGATCAATATTCGGTAAACCCCGGGCATGGCCGAAAATCGTATTCACCGTAAGTCCAAGTTCCGAAACAAGAGATTCAAGTTCCCGCAGATTGCCCAGCCAAAAAGGATCCTGCATGGGCGGGGATACAAATAAGTTTACCATACCTTTTTGTACTTTTACCCCGGAGGCAGGCGGTTCCGGAAGATACTGTTCAAAAATAGCCTTCATTACCCAGTCGTGGCCAAGATAATTATTGCCCTTGAATCCCGGGGTGTTTGCGAAAATGACCCTTTTATCCGCGGAAGCAAACTCGCCTACCACCTCGCCCACATCATCACCCACGATCTCCTGTGTGCATCCCGTCAAAACTACAAATAAATCTGCGTCAACTATTTTTATAGCATTTTCAATGGTGGTACGCAGTTTGTCGGTTCCCCCAAAAACAACTTCCTTTTCACTTACGCTGGTACAGGGAAATATATTTGGAGAATACATTCCCGAAGTACCGTTGTTGTCATTTAACTTTGATGCACAACCGGGACCGGAATGTAAAATGGGAATTGCCCGGGGAATCGCGTGAACGGTCTGCATTGCAGCCAGGGCGCATTTGTAACGGGGCTGGAATAATACTTTTGCCATTACAGTACATCCTTTTCCAGTACCGGTACTCTTGGCGCTACCCGATCCGGGAAAAGCATGGCGTCATTTTGCTGGGTATACCACCATGATGTATAGGGCAGCTTTATACGGGAGGCCAGATTTTTTTCAAAACTCCGGTTATGGATAGTGTCAGCTATACTCTGGGCAAAGTTGAGCATACCGCGGTAACCAAAGATCATGTATTCATCCGCTACGTACATTGCGGCAATACCCTGCTTAATCGCCCATACGGTGCTGCCCGGATGCCTGGAAAAATAGAGATCCGGTTGATATTTGTTCAGGATACTGAGTACCTCATAATTCTGCATATCCGCAACGCTTAAACCCACATCGGAGGGCGAGTTGGTTTGAAGCCACTGAAGGGCGGGGGGTACTTCGCTGTTGTCATATTGGTAATCGTAGTGCCAGGCGGCCGCCCATACAACTTCCATATCAAGCTCCTGAAGCACCCGGGTAACTTCATAGGTATACCCCGGTCCCATGCCGATAACGGCCCGTAATCCCTTTAATTCACGTTTTAATTCGTTTATTCGGGGAAGATATTTTTCTTTTTCCCGTTTTAAAAAAGCCGCCACTTCGGTTTCTTTGTGGATGACCTCCCCAATCCGGCGCATCCATGCCTCAAATCCCGCTATACCCATGGAATTTATCGTGCGTATGTAGGGAACGCCGTATTGGGACTCCAGGGCGTTTCCAAGGTAGGTACCCAGGGTACCGCATATACACACGCTGGCCAATGATTCTGAAAGGTGTGAAAGCTCTTCCACCGTGGAATTCATGTACAAAAACTGCGGCTTTACATCAAATTCGCCGAACATGTTCGTAATTTGTCTGCGTTCACTTTCAAAAAAATTCTTAAAATTTATAACCGGTCTTTTCTCTTTTGGGGGTTTAACGATGGAACGCAATACCGCATGATCCGCAATATCAAACCCGGATGCCCAGATACGGGATTTAAACCCCTCGCAGTGAATACTTACGACCGGTACGGGAAGCTCTCCGGAAAGTTCTTCCGCCAGACTGTCAATATCTTCTCCCGTGACTCCCGAAACGCAGGAGCTGGCTACAAAAATCGTTGCGGGCCGGTGTTTTTTATAGGTTTCAAGGATGATTTCACGTACCGCCGGAATAGCTCCGAAAATAGTATCGTTTTCGTCAATATCCGTGCCGATTAATACCGAATTGTTCTGTTTGCCGATACGCTGGGCAATCTGACGGGCCAGTACATGTATGGCGGCGGCAAAGGCGCAGCATCCGGAAGGTGCGTGATACACAACCGCAATATCCCGTATACCCAAAAGCTGTTCAATGGCACACAGGGAAAGACACATACTGGACTGGCTGAAACAACGTTCCCTGTTTTTAAGGGTCCCGCAGCATGAGCGGGAAACCAGATCCTGTAAAGCTCCGTTATAACCGGTAATTGACCCCAGACGATCTTCCCTTGTTCCTACGGTGGATTTTTTTAACTGTGAATTCAAATTGATGATCATATATACTCCTCCTATATATAATACTGCGAATCACGTCCCAAATTGAAACGTGAAAGAAACTGTTTGGTTCGTTCTTCTTTTGGCTTATCAAAAATATCTTTTGGTTTGCCCTCTTCTACCAGAAACCCGTTATCAATAAAAATAACCTTGGTTGCCACATCATAGGCAAACTGCATTTCATGGGTCACGATTATCATGGTGACGCCGCTTTTTGCCACAAAGCGGATAACCTCAAGGATCTCGTTTACTATTTCGGGATCAAGGGCGCTTGTGGGCTCGTCAAACAGGATTACCTTGGGATTAAGCGCCAGGGCACGGGCTATACCCACACGCTGCTGCTGTCCGCCGGAAAGCTCAAAGGGCTTGCTGTCAAAACGGCCGTGGAGCCCTACTTTTTCAAGCATTTCTTCCGCGATGGCGCGGGCCTCATCTTTACTTTTTTTCTTTGATACCAGCAGCCCTTCCATAACATTTTCACCGGCATTTTTATTCAAAAACAACGCATAGTTCTGAAATACCATCGCTGTTTTTTGTCTGACATTCTGTATTTCCCCGGCCTTCACATGGGAAAAGTCCACTTGAAGGCCATCGATGCTCAACTTACCGGAATCGGCCCGTTCAAGAAAATTTATGCAGCGCAGAAGAGTTGTTTTTCCTGAACCGCTGGGTCCGATAAGCGCTACCACATCACGTTCGTTTACCGAAACATCCAGCCCCTGTAGTACCTTGGTTTTTGCGAAGGATTTATGAATGTTTTTTATTTCAAGCATTGCCATTACGCTACCCCCCGGTACATTTGTTTTTTAAAGTGCGCTTCAATTAATAAAAATGATTTTTCAATCAGGATAAACAGTCCCCAAAAAATAACCCCCGCCGCAAAATAACTTTCTATGTATCGGTAGTTAATGGTGGCTTCCAAAAGCGCGGTATTTAAAATATCATTCATACCGATTATTGATGCAATGGGAACCGATTTTAACATCTGTATGCAAATGTTCCCCGTAAAGGGTAGAATTACCGGGATAATCTGGGGTAAAACGATTCTGACAAGTACATGGTACCCCGAATGTCCCACCGAATATGCGGCGTCAAACTGGTTTTTGTTTACCGATTCAAGGGCGCCGCGAAACGCCTCGGACATGCGCACGGTAGCCGGAAATGATAATGCAACGATCGCCACAAAACTAACGGGAACCCTGCCAAATTCGGAAAATAATATATAAAACACCAAATAAAATATGACAATCGGAATTCCCCGGAAACTTGTTATAAGGATTGACAAGAGGGTACTAAAAAACGGAACCCGGTAAAACCGGATAAGGGCAATGGGCAGCCCCATGATAACCCCCAGTAACATGGAAATCATGGCAACCAAGAGAGAACGGGGGACAGCGCTGAGCCCAGCGATAAATGCATGTAGAAAAAATGTTAAATTGAAATCCATTATTTTTGTAATTTCGCGTAATAATCGGCGATCTCTTTTTGCTTTATTTTTTCCCATGTACCATCGGCTTTCATTTCGCGTAAGGCGCCGTCAACTGCCTTTTGCAGATCCGAAGCGTCTTTTCTGAAAATAAAATACGCCTTTGACAGGATAACCGGATCTCCCCGCAATTCCAGCTTCAGCCCCTGCAGGGCGTTAGCCCGTTGTATATCTCCCAACATCGAAATACGCGCCGCGATCCGTCCGCTGCCGAGTTCGGTGTGCATTACTTCGTCATCACTGAACGCCTGAAACTTAATCTGATGATTCGCGTCATGGTTGGCGTTATAGGTTTTTACAAAGGCTTCATGGTTTGACGCCGTACTGACCCCTACGATGGCTCCCGGATCGGGGTTCCCGGCAAATTCATCAATTGAATTGACATTGGCCCACTTCCCCAGGGTATTGACCACAACATAGCTGTCATAATCATTGTAACCCTCTTCTCCGTATAAATAGGTTGCCCGCCGTTCCGGGTTTTCTTCAAATTCATGGGCTCCAATATCAACTTTTTTTGTGGCAAGGGATATAAGCACATTGGCAAAATCATAGGTCTCGTAGGAAAAATAATACTGTGGAAGCCTTCTGTCCACCTCGTCCAGTACCGCTTTCTCAAATCCTACCAAATTACCGTTTGCATCAAGGTAACAGTATGGTTCATAGGTTTTACCGGTTCCCACAACCACTAATGTACCTTCTTTCGTATCAGCTTTTTTACATGAGACAACAGAAAATACCAATACCGCAGCTATCATTGGTAATATCAACACAAAAATCTTTTTCATAGATTCCCTCCAGAAAATATTTCTTACACAGTAAATGTGTATACGTTTTAAATAGCTCCCTGCGTCCTTGTCTTCCGGGCAAGGTGCAAAAAGGCCCTTTCGATCAAAAAAGAAAGCATGATAAAAAGAACAGCCACTACAAAATATGCCTCAAGGGTATGCATGGTATGCTTCCCGAGGGACTGAGCTTTACCGACTACTTCAATTATGCCCATAACAAAAGCCAGGGTGGTGTCTTCGAGCAGTCCAATAATCATAACTCCCGTACTGGGTATGGCTATCACGATACTCTGGGGGATAATTATCCGCAGCCAGGTTTGCAATTTACTGTGCCCCACGGAAAATGCGGCGTCCCACTGCTCCCGGGGGACGCTTTGTACCGAGGAGCGGATTATTTCGGAGAAAAAAGCGCCCGAATTCACACCGTAGGCAATAAGGACAAAGATAAGCTTCTCGACCCGCATGATGTTTATCCCGAAAGCAAGAAGCGCCAAGGGGAGCCCGTAATAGATAACGAACATCTGTATAAAAATCGGTGTGCCCCGGACAAATGAAACAAAAACAGCCGACAATCTGCCTAAAACCGGAATACGTTCAATGCGAAAAATGGCCCAAACAGCCCCCAAAAGAAGCCCGGACACCGAAGCGGACACGACTATCAAAAGGGTAAGCGGTAATGCCTGCAAAATTTTCGGAATATAGTCAATAACATAGCTCCAGTCAAACTTGAACAACCCAGACCCCTCAATTTATACCTTATAATTCATATGGTTTTTCAAAGCTATAGAAGTTTGAAAAACATGTCAAGTACCCGGAAAATGCTCTATAAGTTGTTGTATTATATAGAATTATAAAGTATTCGCGGAATTGCCGCCTCATTCTTGACATCCAATAATTCAATTTATATAATATAATTTAGATATTTATTATAGGAAATGACCATGGATATTGAAACGGCGAACAGGATAAAATCCCTTACCCATCCCTGCTATAATGGCTGTGGGGGGAAAAACACCCGCATACATATGCCGGTAGCGCCTCTCTGCAATATCCAGTGTAACTACTGCATACGCAAGTTCAACTGTGTAAATGAAAGCCGTCCCGGGGTTACCGCAAACGTATTGAGCCCCACCGAAGCATTGACCCGGTATAGCGCAGTGAAGCAGCGTTTGGGGAAACTGGATGTTGTCGGTATCGCCGGTCCGGGGGATGCCCTGGCAAATTTCGAACCGGTTAAGGAAACATTTTCGCGTATCCGGGAACTGGACGAAAATGTTACCTTCTGTGTTTCAACAAACGGATTGCTGCTGCCCCATTATGCCGAAGAACTTGCAAAACTCGGGGTTTCCCATGTGACGGTTACTATCAATGCTTCTGAGCCCAGTATGGGGAGACGAATTTACCGCCATATTGATTATCAGGGGAAACGGTATACCGGGCTTGAAGCGGCGACCATCCTTCTGAAAAACCAATACGAAGGCATTGGGATGCTTAAAAAGCTGGGGATCATCTGCAAAGTAAATACGGTGCTTCTCAAGGGGCTTAACGATGAATTGATGGTTGAAATTTCCCAAAAAGTAAAAAACGCGGGGGCCGAGGTTCACAATATCATGCAGCTTATTCCCGTGGAAGGAACCCTTTTTGAATCCATGCCCCTGGTCAGCAATGATGAGTTGAATAAAGTCCGAAGGGCCTGTGAAACCATCATTCCGCAGATGTTCCATTGCCGGCAATGCCGGGCCGATGCCATCGGCTCCCTGGATGATGATATTTCCTATGAATTTACCTGCGGCAGTGATACCCGGGAAAATTCCGAGGGTTCGGAAGCATTGCCCGATGAACCGGGTCTGCTTTTTGCGGCGGCCAGTAAAAACGGCGTAGTGGTGGATCAGCATTTTGGACATGCCACGGGTTTTTTTGTATATGAATATAAAAATGGCCAAACACGTTTTGTCGAAAGAAGAGAGGTGTCGCAATATTGTACCCCCCAGGAAGGACAGGGCGGAATTTTCCTTCCCCGGGACCACGAGGGAAACATGGAGGCTATCCTTGACGCCATTGGAGATTGCGCCGCCGTTATTGCCCTCAGGATTGGGGACTATCCGCGCCGCTTACTTGCAGATCACGGGATAGAATGTTTTATAACCTTTAGCAGCGTTTCTGAAGCGGTACAAAAGGCAGCGGAAATGGTACTGAAGCGCAGTATTGTATCATGATAGTAGCATCGTAATAATTTTTGTTAAAAAAATAAGCGTATACCCATTTGAAACCGGGGATCAAAAATATCTTGTTTATCTAAAATATGTTCCAAAAACCCCCATTCAAAGAAAAAACTAAAGTTTTTTTCAACAAATATATCAAGACCTATTCCAAGCCCAAAATTATAAGCAATAGGCGTTTCAAATAATTTCTTTGAATCATTTGAGTAAATACCTATTCCACCTTCAAGAAACGAATAATACCGAAAAAGTTTATTTGCTGTTATTTTTCCAAAACTGAATTTTTCAGTAAATGTATATGCAGTATTTGTCAAATCATCGTTATCATTTAACGTTAGCGAATTTAACCCGAGCTGGTTTCTTATGTCCAATTCTTCATTATGGAAAATTAAAAACCCAAAATCGGTAGAAGCAGCAATTCCATTAGTGGATGGTGAAAAATTGTAGCCCATACTCCAAGAGAAACGATTAACTTTTTCTTCTTGTGCATATAAGCCAAAACAAAAACCCAAAACCAACAAAACAAATACAAATCTTTTATACATAAGTACCTCCGGATAATATATAAATAAAATGAATTATTTTAACAAAAGTTACATTAAATACTTCTTCGCCCCCTTCGACTTTGCGGTTAAACATCCTTAAATGTATGATGTTGTACCAGGCACTTTCCTCAAAGTAAACACCCCCTCTTCATACTATAAACACCGGCGGGCGGAGGGAGGGGCATCCCCGGTCGAGCACATTTTGGAATTCTCTGCTGGAGGAGACCCGAAGGGGCTCCGCAAGCAGGCTCTACAAGCGTGCTCGACCGGGGATGCCCCTCCCTCCGCCCGTCTTTGCCGATAATCCTGAAAAAGGGATATTTCCCAAAGACTATGGCTTGATTGCCCTTCCTGTGTTATCATTTACTCTATCAGGATTAATTGGAGGCTTTCCTTGTCGAAAGGTTTAACCCAGCGGGCCCATCGCATATTGACCATTGACGCCCAGGAAGAGGCGCGGCATTTTAATTCGGACCAGCTTCTTCCGGAGCATGTGATTATCGCCCTGCTTAAGGATGGGGCAGGCATAGCCTGTAAGGCGCTGATGTTCCTCAGAATAGATCTGCTGGAATTCCGGCATACCCTGGAGAACGAAATAACCCGTATGTCCGGGGTACTGGTTTTTGGGGATGTACCTCCCTCTAAACGGACCAGAACCATGCTGGAAAACGCCGCCGAGGAGACCCGCTCCATGGGGAACGACTATATCGGTACGGAACATCTCCTCTTTGCGGCCATGCGGGAACAGGATTCCCCGGTTCAGCTTTACCTGAACCAACGGGCGGTGGATACGGATATGCTGCGGGTCGTGGTTCAGACTACCTTTAACCATGGCAGTTCCGGGCAGGAAAGCGAATTCTTTTCCGCCGCAGGAACGTATATGGGAAATGCGGATCTTTACCCGTCCAATTTCCCCCACCAATCCTCGAAGGAATCCCGGTCACATTCAAACCGGGCAAAATCAGCCTCCTATCCGCCCCTGAGTTCCACCCCTACCCTGGATGAATACTCCCGGGACCTTACTGCCCTGGCTAAGCAGGGTAAACTGGACCCGGTTATCAACCGGAGGAAGGAAATCGGCAGGGCAGTGCGTATCCTGGCCCGGCGGACTAAGAACAACCCCGTTTTGGTGGGAGAGCCCGGGGTGGGCAAGACCGCCATCGTAGAGGGGCTGGCCCAGCTTTTTTCTGAGGAAGATATTCCCGAAATGCTGGCGGGGAAACGTATCCTCTCCCTGGACCTGGGTTCCGTAGTTGCGGGGACCAAGTACCGGGGCGAATTCGAGGAACGGCTTAAAAAGATTATGAAGGAGATCGCCGCAGCTAAAAATGTGATCCTCTTTATCGATGAAATACACACGATCATCGGAGCGGGGGGCGCCGAGGGAACCATCGACGCTTCAAATATGCTCAAGCCCGCCCTTTCCCGGGGGGATATCCAGTGTATAGGCGCCACCACCCTGGCCGAATACCGGAAGCACTTTGAAAAAGACGCCGCCCTGGAGCGCCGTTTCCAGGCGGTGCAGGTTGATGAGCCCGGGCTTGAGGAAACCCTGAAAATTCTCAAGGGGATTCAGAAAAAGTACGAAGACCATCACCGGGTGACCTATACCCCGGAATCGGTTTCCGCTGCGGCGCGGCTTGCCCAGCGTTACATAGTCGGCCGGTTCATGCCCGATAAGGCCATCGATATTCTGGACGAAGCCGGGGCCATGCGGAAGCTGGAAGGGGGAGGCAATCCCCCGGAAATCTCCGACATAGAAACGGAGATTCAGCAGTTAAGCAACGAAAAGAACGCCCTGGTTTCGATACAGGACTACGAACGGGCTGCGGGAATACGGGACCGGGTACGGAACCTCAGACTGCGGCTGGAATCGGTCCGGGACGCCTGGGAGCGTTCCTCCCGGGATGAACGGATGGTAGTAAGCGAAGGCGATATGCGGCGGATCGTGGCGGAAACTACGGGCATACCCCTGACCCGGCTGGAGGAACAGGAATCAAGGCGGCTGCTCAAGATTGAGGAGGAGCTTCACAAGGAATTGGTGGGGCAGGATGAGGCGGTGCGGCGGATCTCCTCCGCCATACGCAGGTCCCGGGCGGGGATTTCATCCCCCAAACGTCCCCTGGGCTCCTTCATCTTCCTTGGTCCCACCGGTGTGGGCAAAACGCTTTTGGCTAAACGGCTTTCGGAGTATCTTTTCGGCAACGAGGATTCCCTGGTCCGTATCGACATGTCCGATTATATGGAAAAACACAACGCCTCCCGGCTCGTGGGCGCCCCTCCCGGTTATGTGGGTTACGAAGAAGGGGGGGTCCTCACCGAGCGGATACGGCGGAACCCCTACCGGGTAGTCCTCTTTGACGAAATTGAAAAGGCCCACCATGATGTCTTCAACCTGCTCTTACAGGTATTGGAAGAAGGTGAGCTGAAGGACAACCTTGGACACACGGTCAACTTCCGTAACACCGTTATTATCATGACCAGCAACGCCGGTGTGCGGGAGATTTCCCGGGACTCACGATTAGGCTTTTCCTCCGAGACCGGCATCATGGACATAGCGGAGATACAGAGCGCCGCCATGGCGGAACTGCGCCGGCTCTTTAACCCGGAATTTATCAACCGTGTGGACGACGTGGTGGTTTTCCATGCCCTGGACGAAAAACAGGTGGAATCCATCCTGGAGCTTCAGGTTGAAGAACTTGCCCAGCGGCTGGCGGAACAGGGTTACTCCATCGAAGTCCTCCCCGGAGCCCGGAAAATCCTTATCGAAAAGGGCTGGGACCCAAAATACGGCGGACGGCCCATGCGCCGGGCTATTCAGAAGGAGCTTGAAGATCCGCTGTCAACGATGCTGTTGGAGGGGAACTACCCCTTCGGCGCGGTGTTTATCGCCGATGGCCGTGACGGAAAGATAACGGTACAGCAGGCTCCAAAAACAGCCGGGCATCCGGCGCCGGAGACCGTGCAGCCGGTGGTGCTTTAAGAGGGGGTTTATACAATTATTTTTCAATTTCAACAAAGCCATTTATAATGTCAATTACATCGAATAATATTTCATCCGCAACCTCTTCAATGTATTCAGCATTACGTGCATTGGGATCCAATGTTCTTACTTGATCGCAAAGAATTACCCCTGTTGTTTTTGTTCCCTTATCCAATTTTATATGAAACGGATGATTTTTATCCGTGTTTGTAATTGGACAAACAATTATTAAACTTGAAAAATTATTAAAACTTTGATTGCTTACAACAAGAGCGGGTCGTCTACCCTTTTGTTCATGTCCGGTTTGCGGATCAAAATCAAGCCAAATTATATCACCCTGTTTTACCATATTTCTTTTCCCAATGGCTTTCCCCAATCTATTTCTTTTTGTTTCTTCCCACTTTTTTCCTTACCATAAAATTCTAATATTCTTTCTTTTGTGGTTTTATGTTTCTTTCCATTTATTTTTTTAATAACTATTGCTTCATTTTCTAATAGCACATCAACTTTATCATTTTCCGATATATTGATATTTTTTAAAAAAGTCTTTGGGAGCCGTATTCCCTGACTATTTCCCCATTTAACAATTGACGTTACCATATTTTCCTCCCTCCTAATAGGATATACTTAGTATATCCCATATTTTGTATAAGGTCAAGTATGAATATGGTGTTCTTTTAATAAGGGGTCATCCAATATTTCAGCACGTGCAAGCTATACGCCAAGCCGCTGCTGCGGCGCAGCGTATAGCTTACTTAACACTGTTATGGCGTAATCCAATACGCGGTACTGCTGCCGGTTGCTGCAACAAATCTGTCGCTGCCGTAGCTTACAGAGCTGAAATGGATGTTGCCATTATAAACACTGTAATAATAGTCTTCCATAGCTGTCCATGTGATGCCATCGGTGGAATATGCGGCATTGGCATTTTCGCTGACCGCAACAAATTTCCCGCCGCCGTAGGCTATGTCATCAATGGCGGCAGAACCAAATGTTATATCAGTTATGATGGTCCAGGTTATACCATCGCTGGAATATGCCGCTTTCCCGCTTTGACCGGCCGCGACAAATTTTTCGTTGCCGTAGCTTATAGTATAAATGGCAGAACCGCCAAATTTTGAATCGTCTACGGCGGTCCAGGTTATACCGTCGCCGGAATATGCCGCTTTTCCGCCTGCGCCAACCGCAACAAATTTACTGCCACCATAGGCTACATCATAAATATTGGAAGTACCAAATTTTGTGTCGCCTCCGAGGGTCGGTGTTCCTATTGCAACAGAATCTGTAAAATATGCCGCCTTCCCTGAATCTCCAACCGCAACAAACTTCCCTCCGCCATAGATTACGCCATTTATTTGTGTAGTACCAAATGGAGAAGGTGAAATAATTGTCCAGGAAGATCCGTTGCTTGTTTCTGCTATTCTCCCGCTGGAGCCGACTGCGACAAAATGATTAGCCCCTCCCGCTATAGCTGTGTATGTAAAAGAACCAGCTGATATGGTTACATTGTTCCAGGCAACGCCATCGGTTGACCAAGCCGATTGAGAACCACTACCAACGGTGACGAATCTTCCGCTACGATAAGCTATGGCATTTGGACCGGATGATGGAGATGTGGTATCCCTGGTCCAGCCTTTGCCGGCATAGTAAATAGTAACCGGCTGCGGTTCGCTCACTGCATAGCCTGTTTTCTGCACTGTTACACTCAATTCACCGCCTTGTGTAAAGTCTCTAATGTTCAGCCAGTAGACAAAAGGCGCCACAGTCGTACCGTTCCAGCTGTCTATGGTAATACCAGGTATGCCGCTTATAACAAAATCACCCTGGCTAAGCCCACTGATTGCTGTGTTGGAAGACAAGGTTATGCGGCTAGTGGTATAGAGGGCAGAACCATTGGCACTTATGGACAGGGTAATATTGATATCAGGCCGTGCACTGGCAGTGGAGTAGACAAGTGCATAGGTTCCGGTACCGCTGCCCCAAGGATTCACCGTTATTTTTACAGCGCCTGTTTGATCCGCAGTAAACTCACGCGGTGTTGTAAAAGCGGCATGAGCGCTGGAAAAGATATATGATCCGTCTGCATAATCAGCACTAAACTCAGCACTGAGCGTTTTGCTACCATCACCACTGGTTGCGCCGCCACTTACCTTACTATCATTCAACCAGATGTAGTAGGTGGTTCCGCTTGTAACGTCAAGCGTATACCATACCTTGTTATCAGGGGTGGTCGAGATAATTTCGCCATCGGTCCATATATTTTCGGTTAGCAAGAATGGGGATACCTCGCTACCGTCACCGCCGCCGCCGCCACCACCGCCACCGCCGCCACCGCCACCGCCACCGCCGCCACCACCGCCGCCGCCGCCGTCACCACCGTCACCACCGTCGCCGGTCTGACCATCACCGTCGCCACCACCGCCGGTCGGACCACCGCCCGGATCACCGCAGCCGGTAAGCGCTAACCCCAATGCCAACACTATGCTGATCATTATCAATAAAAGCCTTTTGGGTTTCATAAAAACCTCCTTGTCCTTAGGACATCATGTTTATTACCCATGATAATACCATGGGTAATGATATCCTATTATCCATTTTTCTGCCTGTCAACTACAATTTAGAATAAAGTCAGGATGACATATGGAAGAACATGATTTACGGAGGATTTTAAGCGCTAACATCAAACGTTATAGGGGTCTTCGTGGCTGGTCTCAAGCGGTCTTAGCAGAAAAGCTCGACCTTTCGACCAATTTTTTGGCTGATATTGAGACCGGAAAAAGCTGGGTATCCTCTTTAACCCTGGTAAAACTTGCCAATATGCTTGAAATTGAGGTTTATGAGCTTTTTAGACCGGACGAAGCGGCCGATGACGAAACAAAAGAGCTTATGCATCGATTTGTAAAGGATATTTCTATATCTTTTAATCAATCTTTGGGAAAATTATCCCAAAAATACCTTACTTGATAAAAATTGTAGGGTTTTTCGATAAATGAGATGGTTTTTTCACCTATTTTAGCCAGTTTCTGCCTCACGGTGGGTATTAGTAGGGATGGGAAGTTCCCTTAACCCGGGACCCAAAGGCCCATACCTGATAAAAGAAATAAGAATATCCCTGTCCCGGACTGTAAGGGCTAAATCACCGTGCCCGGGTACAGTACCGTGTTTTTCGGGATAACGATGATGCCGTCCACAATGTAGTAGTTGCCGTAGTTACCATCGGTGCGGTTCATATCGTCGATGCCGATACGGCAGCCTTCGCCTATGCAGGCGTTTTTGTCGATGATAGCGCCCTTAACAATGGCGCCCTTACCTATGCCCACGTTTGGAACCCGGGCTTCGGCGTTCTGCTGTTTCTGGATTTCCGTTTCGTAGAAGTCGGCGCCCATACAAATTACCCCGTTCAGGCTGGCGCCGGATTCAATGATGGTGCGGACCCCGACAATGGAATTGGCAATGGATGCATTGGTGATGATACAACCTTCGGCGGCGATGGATTGGTTCATGTTGCTGAAATTCATCTTTGATGGGGGCAGGTTCCGTACATGGGTATAGATGGGCCGGTCCTCATCGTAAAAATCAAAGCGGGGCTTGAGGGTGGTCAGTTCCAGGTTTGCTTCGTAAAAACTCCGGATGGTTCCGATGTCTTCCCAGTAGCCGTTAAAAATATAGGCGTTGACCTTGAGGTTATGGATGGCGGTGGGGATGATTTCCTTACCAAAATCGGTAAACTCATTATCCAGACAGCTTTCCATGGCGGCGGCGTTAAAAATATAGATACCCATGGAGGCCAAATATTCATCGGCCTTGCCGTTTTTGTCCCTCTTCAATTCAATGGGTACCTTATAATCCCCAATATCCTTGGTAGGACCGGGTTTTTCTAAAAATTCCGTAATTTCATTTTTCTTGTTTACCTGGAGTATCCCCAGTTGGCTGGCGTCTTCCCGGGAAACCGGGGTACTGGCTATGGTTATGGCCGCCCCGGATTCCTGGTGCTTCTTCAGGAAATCCTGAAGGTCCATCCGGTACAGCTGATCCCCGGACAGGATGATGTAATAGTCCGGCCTCTGGGTTCTGAAATGGACAAAATTTTTCCGCACCGCATCGGCGGTACCCTCATACCACCCGGAATGTTCATTGGTCTGTTCCGCCGCAAGGATTTCCACAAAGCCCTTGGAAAAGGTATCAAAGGCATAGGCATGGGCCAGATGAAGATGGAGGGAGGCGGAGTTGAACTGGGTAAGAATATAGATTTGCCTGAAGCCCGCGTTAATGCAATTTGAAATAGGGATATCCACGATCCTGAATTTGCCCCCAAAGGGAACAGCCGGCTTTGCCCTTGACTGGGTTAAAGGAAATAAACGGGTCCCCTTGCCACCACCTAGTACTATAGATAGAACTTCAGTCATAGAACCCCCTTTATTTTTATCGGCAAAAACCTATAACCCTATTATAGATAGGAATTACCAATCTGTCGATACTATACGTTTATTCTTTCTTAGGGTTACTATAAAAAATATGGAAAATGCAGCGAAAGAATTGAAAAAAATCCTCACCGATCCGGGTTTTGCCCCCTATATTGTGGAAGAACGGCTCCTACCGGCTACGGATGGGGTTTTTGTCCCCCTTCCGGCGGATTTAGACAGCCGGATTGCCGCCGGACTGCGGGATCGGGGTATCCGGGAAATCTATACCCACCAGGCTGAGGTCTGGGATGTGGTACAGCGGGGCCGGAATGTGGTGGTGGTAACCCCCACTGCTTCGGGGAAAACCCTCTGTTACAACCTGCCTACCCTGCAGGCGCTGCTGCGGGACGAAAAAGCCCGTGCCCTGTACCTCTTCCCCACCAAGGCCCTGTCCCAGGACCAGCAGTCGGAGCTGAACGAATTGGTAGGCGAAGAGATACCCATAAAGGTGAGTACCTATGACGGGGATACGCCGGATTCGCTGCGGGTGGCGGCCCGGGATACGGGGCGGATCATCATCTCCAATCCGGACATGCTCCATGCGGGGATACTTCCCAACCATCCCCGGTGGATCAAGTTTTTTTCCAACCTTAAGTACATAGTCATCGACGAAGCCCACGCCTACCGGGGGGTCCTGGGAAGCCATGTGGCGGATGTGCTGCGGCGGCTGCGGCGGGTCTGCGCCTTTTACGGTTCAAAGCCCCAGTTTATCCTCTGCTCCGCCACCATCGCCAACCCCAAGGAACTGGCGGAAACCCTGATAGGCGGCGATGTTACCCTGGTGGATAACAACGGGGCGCCCCGGGGAGAAAAGCGGATCATCCTCTACAACCCGCCCCTGGTGGACGCGGTTCAGGGCATACGCCGTTCGGTGGTGACCGAAAGCCGGCGCTGGATGCTGGCCTTCCTCAAGGGGGGTATTAAGACCATACTCTTTGCCCATTCCAGGGTAAAAACCGAGGTGGCCGCCGCGTATGTGAACGAGGACCTGGCCAATATCTACACCGATAATAAACGGATCCGGGTGGAAGCCTATAGGGGCGGCCTGCTCCCCAACGAGCGGCGGGAAATTGAGAAGGGTCTGCGTGAAGGGACTATCCGCGGGGTGGTTTCCACCAATGCCCTGGAACTGGGCATAGACATAGGCGGCCTGGACGCTTCGGTGGTGGCAGGCTTTCCCGGCTCCTTTAACAGCTTCTGGCAGCAGTCAGGCCGGGCGGGACGGAGGGGCGGCTCCTCGGTATCGGTCTTTGTGGCGTCAGCATCACCGCTGGACCAATTTATCATGAACGATCCCGAATGGTTTTTCCGGAAAAGCGCCGAGGAAGCGCGGATTAATCCGGATAACCCCTATATACTTACGGACCATGTTAAATGCGCCGCCTTTGAGCTGCCCTTCCGGGATGAGACCATAGAAAAGGGTGATGAACCCTTCGGAAAGGATGTGGGAGAAGTACTTTCCTTCCTGGAAGAAGAGGGCATCGTACGTCATACTACGGGACGATGGCATTGGGCGGATCGATCCTTCCCGGCGGAGGGGATCAGCCTCCGCTCCGCCTTAGCGGATAATGTGGTGATTGTGGATGTAACCGAGGGGCGCAACACCGTTATCGGCGAGATGGACAGGCCCAGCGCTAAGGAACTGATCTTTAAAAACGCAGTATATATGCACCGCGGCAGGCAGTACCTGGTAGAATCCCTGGATATCGCCAACCGGAAATGTCTGGTCCGGGAAGCGGAGGTGAATTACTTTACCGACGGTCTGGTAAAAACGGATATCAAGGTACTCACCGAAGACGAGACCCTTAGTTACCCCTTGGAAGAAAAATTAGGGCAGAATGTCCGTGGACATTCTGCAACACAAAACGCTGCAGGCGTTTTGTGCGATGTACTGGTCCGGTCCCAGGTTGCCAAGTTCAAAAAGATCCGCTTCCACACCCACGAGAATGTCGGCTACGGGGACATCGAACTGCCGGAGGAGGAAATGCAGACCCGCTCCCTGGTACTGCTCTTTGGCGAGACCACCGGAGGCGGGGCGGCTCTTTCCGGCTTTGGGGAAGACGAGATCGGCTCAATCCTCGCCGGAACAGGAACCCTGATCAAACACATAGCCCCGGTTTTCCTTCTCTGCGATCCCAGGGATATCGGCGTAGCGGAACGGGTCCGGGACCCACACTTCGCCCTACCCGCCCTGTACATTTACGATAAGTACCCCGGTGGTACCGGTCTTGCAGAAAGTCTATCACATCGGACAGGAGAACTGTTCCGCTCCATATACCGGGTACTTACAGAATGTCCCTGCAAAGACGGCTGCCCATCTTGTGTAGGCCCCGGAGAAAACAAACAGGGAACCACAGAATTCCTGCGCGCCCTTCAATGAATTTTGACCATGGGGATGAGGAATTTTGACCGCGAAGTCGAAGAAGTCGAAGAAAAAAACCGCAGAGATCACAGAGGAAACACAGAGATCACAGAGGAAGATGGGAAAGTGGCATTTTCCTCTTCCTCTGCGGCCTCTGTGTTCTTCCCTCCGTGATCTCTGCGTTTAAATTCTTCATCCCTCATTTTTCTTCATGATTACTTCTTCTCAGAAGTTTCGATGACTTTGATTTTTCGGAGAAAGTACCAGGTACCGATGGGAGTACCGTTGGCAAAGGTCATTTCCTGGGAGCTTTCCTGCCCTTCCACGGTTACGTTCTGCTGCTGGAGATCCCAGAGCTTGTCCCGGTCCTCTTTGTCAATACGCCATTCCCGGTCGGTCCCGGTAATAACCAGCTCCATCCCGGGGCCGCTTCCTATCAGCCGCACCCGGCCCGTAACCCGGACGGTGTTGGGGATTTCATCCTGCCCGCCCAGACCCATCAGCATAACTGCGGAGAGCATGAGGGGGAGCATGAGAAATAGTGTCCGGGGTCTATTCCGCCCCATTGTCCTGACTCCACAGTTTTATAGGCGCCGTTTCTTCGCGTTCCCGGCGTCCTAAAATATCCCGTGCATCAATTACCCAGGAATCCGGCTGCCGCCATGCCTGCCGGCCATTTCCCGCAATGGAAGCGCTTGGAATTGTTTCCGCCGCCCCGCCGGTAAGTTTGCCGGTTTCCCGAAGACCCTCTACTGTGTTAATATAATTGTCCTTCGCATATTGGTTCCAATCATCTAAGGCATTAAAGGTAAGGAGCCTTCCGTTGGCAGGAAAGGTGAAAACGCTGACGCTGGGCGAAGGGGTTTTACCCAGTCCCGCATATTTGATGTGTGAGCCGCCGCCTGAGGGGAGCGTACCGGAGGCAGCGCCGACAACGCTGTACACCCCTTCGCCGGGCAATAGGTATTTTGTTGATCCCCCGATAGCCCATACCCGCACGGTGGGAAGGTCACCCTTATAGCCGTATATTCCATTGGCGCTGTTGATATAATTCGCCGCAAACCATGTCCGCAGCACATTTTCCCATGTTTTTGTACCCAGACCGGCGGCAAAGGCGCCGGTAATCGCCCCGATAACCGCCCGGTAATCATAATAATTTGAAGTGATAATATCCCTATAAATACCGGTTCCGCCTGATTGCAGCCTGAGCCACTGGAAAAAGAGGTAGGCGGTGGAATATTCATCCAAAACAACGTTCTTGTCTTCTCCCCAGACGAAGAAGTTATTTCCCTGTGCAATGGTTTGGCTGTATATAAACCTGTTAACCCGGGACATATCATGCCCCCCCAGGTAGATATACTCTGCGGCGGTTGAAAGCCCTTCATCAATCCAGGTATCCATTAAATAAGGTCGTTTCTTCTGTGATGTGACATAATTGATAAAATGCTGGAGTTCATGGGCAATGGTGGCATAGGACTCGGGGGAACCGAGTTTCGACGGATAGGTATCCACATAGATCATATCCGCCTTATTGGAATTGGTTCCCGAAAATAAATCGGCGCTGCCGAAATAACCCGCAGTGTAGGCCCCCCCGGGGCTGCTATAGCCATCTTTGATATCCAGCAGAAGCAGGGTGAATTTACCGTTGTTGTCCACATCACCAAAATTCATGAGCTCATCGGAACCGAAAAGATTCGTTATTCTTGAATAAATGTTGTTATCATACTCTTTAGCGATGGCTTTTCCGGTATCAACGGATACCTCGGCGTTTTTTTCAGCCCAGACGATGCATCGTTGCCCCTCCGCAAGTTTAACCGCGTTAAGCGTATAGTAGTTGGATTCGGGGGTACTCATATCCTGAGCCCAGAATTGTCTGCTCGCCAGACCGCTATAGGGATTCTTAGTCCCCGAGTCCCCCGAGTCGGTGGGACAGGAACTCATTAGAAAAATCAGTGCCATGACCGGGGCGGCCAAAACAAGTCGTCTCATATTGAAGAAGTATACCATTGGGAATTCTTCGGATCAACCACGCCACGGACCACACGGACTAATACATTACCGTCTTTGTCCGTGAGGTCCGTGGTTATTCTTAATTCGGGATTGCTTCCCCCAAATAAACCTGTCTATACTGGTACAGGGGATAAGATGGGAGAAAATTTACGGGCGCGGCTGCGGCGGATCCGGGAAGCATCACAGAGAACGGTCCCGCCCTCCCCTTCCTCGGCTGTCCCCGATATGGCCGCTTTCCCCGACTGGACACCGGTTGGGTTCCAATCCCTCAAGCGGTCGGTGTTTATGGCCCCGTCCATGGCTATTCCCGCCAATCTGCCCCGGTCCCTGGGCATCCTCGTCCCGGATCTCCTTCGTTACCCTTCCTTCCCGCTTTCCCCGCCGGGAGCGAAAAACCTGCTCTTCTTCGATCTGGAAACCACGGGCCTTTCCACCGGCCCCGGTACTCTGGCCTTTCTGGCCGCTTTTGGCAGGCTGACGGAGGCCCCCCTTGGAGGAAGCTGCCTCAGGGTAGACCAGTACCTGCTCCTGGATTATCCCGGGGAAAACGATTTTCTGGAGGCCATCCTGAAGGAGTTTTCAGCATCATCTTTGGTAATAAGCTATAACGGCAAGAGTTTTGATTCCCAGCTTCTCAAGATACGCTGTCTCATGAACGGTATACGGCCTCCGGAATATTACCAAGCGGATCTTCTCCACCCCAGCCGCCGGCTCTGGAAGCGGGTACTGCCATCCTGTTCCCAAGCGTCGATTGAAACCGCCATCCTGGATATGGATCGCAGCGGAGATATACCCGGTTCCATGGCGCCGGATATCTGGTTTTCCTTTCTGAAAACCGGTGATCCCAGGGCACTTATGGGAATCTGCGATCACAATGCAAGGGATATCCTTGGTCTCCTGGCGATCCTGGGCGCCCTCTGCGGGATAGCGGAGGATCCCCGCGGCGGGGGTGAAAAATTCCGCTGCGATCCGGAAAGCCTTGCCCTCTGGTGGCATAGGGCAGTCCGTATTTTCGGGGAAAAAAATTTTGGCCCCGGGACCGCAAAGACCGGAGAAGCCCTGTTACAGGCTGCCGCAGAAAAGGGACACCGGCGGGCCGCTTACACCTATTATCGTAAACTGGCGATAGAGGCGGAGTGGAAAAGGCGAGATCCGGCATTAGCCCTTGGTTACGTTAATTCGTTCTTGGCGTTACTCGAAATTCAGGATACTATGGGAGAAGAGATGTTCCGCCGCCGGGAACGGCTAGTGGAAAAAATTGAAATAAAGGGAAAACTACTATGAATATACGATTTTTGACGATTGAGGATTACGATGCGGCTTACTCACTATGGAAGATTTCTACGGGCATAAATTTAAGGACCCTGGATGATTCCGAAACGGGGATCAGAAAATTCCTGGAACGGAACCCGAACACCTGTTTTGCGGCGGAAGAAAACGACGAGCTGGCGGGAACCATATTGGGGGGCAATGACGGGCGCCGTGGATATATATACCATATTGCGGTAAAAGCGAGCTTTCGCAACCGTGGTATCGGAAGATCCCTGATTGAATCGGTAGAAAACGCCTTCATCCGGGAGGGGATCAACAAGGTCGCCATGATATCAGTTAAGACCAACATTGGGGGGAACCGCTTTTTAAGGGCCTGCGGATACCCCATCCGGGAAGATATCGTATACCGGAATAAGAACCTCAACACTGAAAATACCTAGGAAGCTCCGATGTTTAACAGTATACGGGGAACCGTTACCGGAAAAATTGATGACACCCTGCGGATCATCACCGGGGGGCTTGAATGGGAAATCATCGTACCTCTTACGGATATGAGCCGGTTCCCCCTTCCCGGGGAGGAGGGGCAGGTCTATACCTGGCTGTATCACCGGGAGGACCAGATGCGGCTCTTCGGCTTTGCCGATGAAATCCGGCGGGCTACCTTTTTGGAACTCCTCAAGGTTGAAGGTATAGGCCCCAAAGCGGCGGTGAAGATCATGGGGGGTATAAGCCAAGACGAATTGCAGCGGGCCCTGGACACCGAAGATGTGGGCCGCCTGGAAGCGGTACCCGGCCTGGGAAAAAAGACCGCACAAAAGATGATCCTCGCCCTCAAGGGCAAACTGACAAGCGGCAGCAACAAGCCCAGGGCAGCATCCCCCCACAGCGACCTGGTAACGGCCCTGGCGGAGATGGGTTACGACCAGCGTTCAGCCGCAGACGCCCTGGCAAAAGCCGAAGCATCCCTGCCGCCCGGCTTAAGCGGGGCGGAACTGGAGAAGGCGCTGTTCAGACAGGCGATACTGTATTTGAGCGGAGCTTGAGAATGGGTAATAATATACTATTTTGTACGTAAGGATTCGCTATAATGAATAGAAAATTAACCCTCAGTTTAGATTCTGATATAGTGGAATTTGCCCACGATTTTTCTAAAAAATCACATAAACCCATATCCAAAATTATAGAAAACTATTTCCTGGAATTAAAAAACAAAAATAATGTTGGGCTGCCAAGGGATCTTCAGGAAATTTATGGAATATTTGAAAAATATGATGCACCGGATAAAAAAATTTTAAGGAAATCTTTCCATGAAAAGCATCATGAAGGAAACCGGAACTTCCGTAGCTTAGGGATCTAAAAGGACCACCGGAAATCAAGGTAAATAAGATTCTCTAGATGGTCCCTGGGAAAATTCCTCCGCCGATATATTCAGGGTTCCAACGGAAAGGTAATAACTATTTATATAGGTTGTTATGCCCACGGATAGCTCGAATTTCAGTTGTTCAAGCATTTGGTACCCTACAATGATCGGGTCTTTTTGGTGTCTTTTTCAATGAGGCACCGCAGTAGGTTGAATTTTACCTAAGTTCTGGATATACTCTATGTAAGAGGAGATCCCAATGAAAATTGATACCGTCAACATGCTTTCCATTTCCGAGGCTAACCAGAATTTTTCCAAGGTTACCCGAATGGTTGATAAAAACGGCTCCGCAATTATTCTGAAAAACAATGTGCCCCAATACATGGTGATACCCTTTAAGCTTGCCGAACAAGCCCAGACAGTGGCGGACGAAGAACTATTCGCCCTCTCGGACAAACTGATGGCGGAAAATAGCGAGGTCTACAGGGAATTGGCAAAGTGAAACGCATCTCGACAGATCAAATTATTGAAATACATAAGAGACTCATCGGCCAAAGTGGCGGAGCTGAGGGTATTCGGGATATAAACTTGCTGGATTCCGCAGTCAGGTCTCCCTTCCAAACCTTTGGCGGGATAGATCTCTACCCTAATTTGTATGCAAAGGCTTCTCAGATGGGGTATCAGCTTATTAACAACCATCCTTTTTTGGATGGGAACAAACGTATTGGTATCCATGTATTGTTTTTATTTTTACGTATAAACGGAGAAGTAATTGATGCTGCGGATGATGAAAAAATATCCCTGGGGCTGGGTATTGCCCGGGGCGACTTAAAACCGGAAGATGTATACCGGTGGTTGGAAACCCACTCCAGGCCATACCAATTCCTTTGACCGTCGGCATTCTGAGAGCAAAGTGGCGGAGCTTGAGAATGGGTAATAGACATGGGGTCTCAATAATTATATAATACCCAAAAAAGGGGTATACTATGCATTCTATTACTTTGGGAAGAACCGGGTTAAAGGCTACCATCGCGGGGCTGGGCTGCGGAGGACACTCCCGGATCGGCCTTAATCTTTACGGCCTGGATCATGCCGCCGGAATAGTCCGCGCCGCTTATGACGAAGGGGTCAACTTTTTCGACACCGCCACGGTCTACGGTACCCAAGGCGCGGTCGGCAAGGGTCTTGAGGGGATACCCCGGGACACGTACATCCTGTCCACCAAGTTCCCCTACAAGGATAAGACCGCGGATGACATGGTCAAAACCCTGGAAGAAAGCCTGCGGGAACTGAAGACCGATTATGTGGATCTCTATCATCTCCACGGGGTTCTCCCCGCCGATTACCCCCGGGTCAGGGACACCTTCGTTCCGGTTATGCAAAAGCTTAAAAAGGAAGGCAAGATCCGTTTCCCGGGTATTACGGAGCTTTTCGATACCGATACGGGCCATGAAATGGTACAGGTTTCCCTGAAAGAAGACCTTTTCGATGTGATCATGGTAGGCTATAACCTCCTCAACCCTTCCGCCGTAGAACGGGTGCTTCCCCTGAGCCTGGAGAAAAATGTCGGGGTCCTCTGCATGTTTGCGGTGCGGAAAGCCCTCCATGATCCGGAACAGCTCGCCAAGGATGTACGGAAAATCCTTGAAACCGGTCAGGCGGACCCTTCCCTGGTAAAACCCGAAAATACCTTGGATTTTCTTACCCAAAAGGGCATAGCGGCGTCCATCCCCGATGCGGCCTACCGATTCTGCCGCCACACAAAGGGTATCGACATCGTGTTGACCGGCACCGGCAGCGCGGATCACCTCAGGCAGAACCTCCGCTCCATCCAGGCGCCGCCCCTGCCCGCTGAGGCTCTGGAACAGCTCCGGAGCATGTTTGGCCGGGTTGACTGTATAAGCGGTCAGTAGGAAAGAGGCCTGCCCGATTCTTGCTTTTTATCGGCAATACCGCATTGGGTAAGGATATGGGCATCGCTACCTTTAACCGCAGGCACTTTGAAAGCTTCGGCGCCGAGCTGTATCCCTTGTGAAAACAAGCCCTCCCGGTCTATAGTACTCCCATGGGCAAACGAAAACCCGACAACCCCGGCCCCTCCGAAGAGGATATCCCCAAGGAGACTTTGTCCCCGGGCCTGCTCCACCCAGAGGCCATGGAGGAGGATACCCGGGACTACTCCCTCCGCCCCCGGAGCCTGAAGGAATTCCTGGGCCAGGCGGCGATGAAGGAAAATCTGGAAGTTTTTATCCGGGCAGCCAAGGAGCGGAAGGAAAACCTGGACCACCTGTTTTTGATCGGCCCCCCGGGGCTGGGCAAAACTACCCTTGCTCAGGTGATAGCTAACGAACTGGAAACCGAAATTGTACAGACATCGGCGCCGGCCCTGGAAAAGCCTAAGGACCTGGTAGGGATACTCACCAGCCTGAAGGAACGGAACGTTTTTTTTATCGACGAAATTCACCGGCTCAAACCGGCTATTGAAGAAATGCTCTATATAGCAATGGAGGACTACGGGATCGACTGGATAATCGGCCAGGGGCCGGGGGCGCGGACCCTTCGCATACCTATCAAGCCCTTTACCCTCATCGGGGCCACCACCAAGGCGGGGAATGTTTCCAGCCCCCTGGTGAGCCGCTTCGGCATACCCTGCCGGTTTTCCTTTTACGAAAACGCCGACATGGAGGCCATAGTCCGCCGTTCCGCAGGAATACTGGAGACAAGGATCGACGATGACGCTGCGGCGCTGCTGGCGTCTTCAGCCCGGGGCACCCCGAGGGTGGCGAACCGGCTCCTGCGGCGTATGCGGGACTTTGCCCAGGTTGCCGGGGAGGTTTCAATCACAAAAAAGGTAGTGGCAGAGGGGCTGCGCCGGCTGGAGATAGATCACCTGGGCCTGGAAAAGCAGGACCGGGAAATTTTGGCCATAATCATCAAACGGTACAATGGGGGGCCCGTGGGCGCAGAAACCCTGGCGATTTCTATGGGGGAAGGGGTGGATACCCTGGAGGATTACTACGAACCCTACCTGATCCAGGCGGGGCTGCTCCAACGTACCCCCCGGGGCCGCATGGTTACAGCTCTGGCCTATGAACATCTTAAACTTCCCAAGGGCAGCAATGAAACTAACGGACTTCTCTTTTGATCTCCCCCAAAACCTGATTGCCCAATACCCGCCGGAACAACGGGGGCAGAGCAGGCTCATGGTCCTGGACCGGGCTCAGCGCAGCCGATCCCATCACCGTATGACGGATCTTCCGTCCCTGCTTGAACCGGGTGACCTCCTGGTCTTTAACAATTCCAAAGTCAGAAAAGCCCGGATCTATGGGATAGGGGCAGGCGGCAGCCGGGTAGAATTTCTGCTCCTAAAACGCAGGGATCATCAAACCTGGACGGTCATGGCCCAGCGGACAAAACGCCGCCGTTTTGGGACCCGCTATGCTTTTGCGGATGAACTGGAAGCTGAAATCACCGGCGAAGAGGGGGAGCTCCGTTTACTCCGCTTTGACAGGCCCATTGATGATGCCTGGCTGGACCGGCACGGCCATATTCCCCTACCCCCCTACATCAGGCGTGATGATACCCCGGCGGACAGCGACCGTTACCAGACCGTCTACGCCGCCGTCCCCGGCTCCGCGGCGGCGCCCACGGCGGGGCTCCACTTTACTGAGGAAATCCTCGCGCGCCTTACAAGCCGGGGCATAGAAAGCGCCTTTGTCACCCTCCATGTGGGGCTTGGCACCTTCCTCCCGGTGCGCAGTGAAACTATTGAGGACCACCGGATGCACGAGGAAAACTATTCCATTGATGAAGAAACCGCCGCTAAAATCGAAAAGGCAAAGGCGGAAAAGCGCAGGGTTATCGCCGTGGGAACCACCGGTGTCCGCACCCTGGAATCCGCCTGGGACAGCGCTGCAGGGGAACTTCGCCGCGGCGAGGGGGCCACGTCGATCTTCATCTACCCCGGCTATACCTTTAAGCTTGCGGACGCCCTGTTCACCAACTTCCACACCCCCGAATCTACCCTGCTGATGCTGGTATCGGCTTTTGCGGGCAGGGATTTCATCCTGGACTCGTACCGGGAGGCAGCGGAAACGGGCTACCGCTTTTTCAGCTACGGCGACGCCATGTTAATCGTCTAGAGGAACCCTCAACCTTCATCAGGGATTACCGATAATAGAAGGAGTTCTAAAAATATTCGGAGGACGATGATGAAACGTTTCTGTATAAAATGCGGATCAAACCAGGCTGCATATTTTGATATTCTTGAACAAACCGCCGATGGATACCGGGTCCGCATAACCAGGATTTCCAATGGATATGAAAAAATACTTGACGATTTTATGGACAACCAGCTTTTTGAAACCTGCGTTAAAACCGGGTATATTTTTGAGATGAAAGAAAGCGCCAGTTCTGTTGCCTGAAAAAGCTTCTCCCATGGAAAAAACGCCCCAGGTGAACCACCGGGCAGCCTTGCCCTGGCGCTGGCATGACAAATACGAATCCACAATAACCCTGCGGCTCCAGGCTTCTGCGGACGTAGCGGAGGCAGCTTTACTGTACGGGGACCCCTACGACTGGACCGGCCCCGGCGCCCCCGGTTCAGGCCCATCCCGCTGGAACTTCGCCGAGCAGGCCATGGAGGCCCAGTTTTCAGGAAGCGATACGCTTATCTGGCGAACTACCATCCCCGTACCCCGGAGCAGGCGTCTCAAATACGGGTTCCGGCTGAAAACTGCATACGGGTCGTTTTACTATTCCGAAAACGGCGTCCAGGCCTATACTCAGGATGGGGCGGACCGTATCCCCTACAATCATTTTTCCTACCCCTTCATCCATGCCGTTGATTCCCCGCTTATCCCCCGCTGGGTGCAGGACACGGTCTGGTACCAGATCTTCCCCGACCGTTTCCGTAACGGGAACCCCGCCATCTCGCCTGCCGGTTCCGAAGACTGGGAAACCGGGAAACCGGAACTGAACAATTTTTTCGGCGGGGACCTGGCGGGAATACGCGGTGAATTACACTACCTCGCCGATCTCGGGATAAGCGGCATCTATTTGACCCCCATATTCCCTTCACCCTCAAATCACAAGTATAACATTCAGGATTACTACGCCGTGGATGAACAGTTCGGGGATATGGGGGAACTGAAGGCCCTGGTAGCGGAGGCCCATGAACGGGGTATCCGGGTTATGCTGGATGCGGTGTTTAACCATGCCGGGGAGAGCCACCCCTTCTGGCAGGATGTGCTTAAAAACCAGGAACAGTCCCCTTACAGGGATTATTTTCACATCCATCATTTTCCCGTAAAAAGCTCCTACCGTGAAAAGGAGGCCATGGACTTTGACACCTTCGGCTTTTACCCCGGTATGCCCAAGTGGAACACCGAAAATCCGGGGGCCCGTAACTATCTGCTGGACGCCGCTGCATACTGGATACGGGAAGCGGACATCGACGGCTGGCGGCTTGACGTGGCCAACGAGGTCTCCCTGGATTTCTGGAAAGAATTTTCCCGTTCCGTGCGTTCCCTGAAGGATGAATTTTATATTGTTGGAGAAGTTTGGTATGACGCTTCAAACTGGATACAACCCGGTTATTTTGATGCCGCCATGAACTACCCCCTGGAATCAATTATCTCCGGTTTTTTTCTTGAGAAAAAAACTACCGGCATTCAATTCACAGAAAAACTGTTCGCCGTTCTTTCCCGGTACAGCGATATTCACAACCGCGCAGCCTTTAACCTCCTGGATTCCCACGACACCGGCCGCGCCCTGACCAGGGCCGGGGGGGATAAACAGGCCCTCCGCAACGCCTTTACCATGCTGTTCCTGCTCCCCGGCTCACCCTGTATTTACTACGGCACCGAAGTGGGTCTGGAGGGGGGTAACGATCCTGACTGCCGCCGGCCCATGGTATGGGATGAAAAAAAACAGGATGGGGAGTTGAAGGAATTTTTTAAGGCCCTGATAGGGTTTAGAAAAAGATACGCCGCTATTATCAAAAACAACGTCATTGAGTACCGTATTATGGAAGACATTCACCGTTGGGTATTTTCCGCTGAGAATGAAACACTAACGGCGGTTTACGCTGAAGGGAACACATCCGGGTTTACAGCCCCGGGGCGTGTTGTGTTTTCCGCAACTTGTAACGCAGTTTCCCGCGCAGGCGATCCGGCCGAGGCCGAAGGTGGATTAACGCCCAATATTCTCACGATTTTTTATAGCGAAAAGTAACCGGCTAGTCTTATTAATTACATGATATTACTATGGTATAGCGCATTCTGTAGAAAAAACTGGATTTTTTTAATCATTTTGTAAGAATTTTATGAAAAAGTAGAATATTTTATTGACTTTTTTGATTCATCCGTAATGTCTCCGTTATATTGACCATACCGTGATATTTCAAGTAAGATTTTAATACTCTCCCGGGCGTATCCGGAACCTGGTGCTCTTGAGTAGTTTGGAGGTAATGGTGAAGACGCTTCCTATCCGCTTTAAGGTAATTCTTATCATTGCTTCAATCGTTATCGGCATTACACTGTCAAGCCTTGGCCTGGGTTTTCTGGTGAGCCAGACCCGTTTTCTGGAAACTGTCGAGGGCGATATAACCGTGAGCAGCAGAATCGCCGAAACCATGATCTCCAATGAAATCGGGCTAATCAAGGAAAAAGCCCGCTCTACCGCGGAATTGGCGGCCCTGGCGGATCGCGACGAATTGGACGGTATCCTGCAATCCGAGTTTGAATGGCACCATTACATTGGCCTGGTGGTTTTGGATACCGACGGGATAATTGCGAGCCGCGGCGAGGTTGAAAGCTATGAGCAATACCGTAGGAGCAGGTCTGCGGCGCGGGCATTTCAGGGGCAGACGGTACTGGCCACCACAAGGATAACCGAAAACGGCAGGCTCATACTGAGGATAACCATTCCAATAACCGGGACAGGCCGGACATTAGTGGCCATTTTACCCGGAACGCTATTTGCCGACATGGTGTCGGAATTCCGTATATGGGAAACCGGGGGTATTTTCATCATTGACGCCGAGGGGGTCATGATTGCCAACTACCGGCCGGATACCGTTCTGGAGCGGCGCAATTATATAGAAAGGGGGGAAACTGATCCCCGGGCGAAAAGCGCCGCCGATTTTTACCGCACCATGCTTCAGGGCGGCAGCGGCATTGGAACCTATACCTTTGACGGGAAGGAGCGGCTTTGCGCCTATTTGCCGATAGATGGATCCGATGGCTGGATGCTCGGAGTATCCGCTCCTTTGCAGGAAAGCCCCCTGGCCCAGCTTCAGGATATGCTGATCTTTTCCTCAATTATCTTTCTGGCCTTGGGCCTTCTGGCCGCCTTTTTTGCCGCTAATAGCATTGCTGTTCCCTTTGAACAAATCAAGGAACAAAACCGCCGCCTGGAGGAACTTAAAAAAACTGCGGAATCCGCCTCGGAAAGCAAGAGCCATTTTCTCGCGAACATGAGCCACGAAATGCGCACCCCCCTGAATGCGATTATCGGCCTTTCGGAACTTCAACTAAGCTCCGAGGAACTGCCTGAGAACAACTACAATAATGTGGAAAAAATCTACATTTCCGGCATGACACTCCTGGGCATTATCAACGATATTCTGGATATTTCCAAAATTGAGGCCGGAAAATTTACCCTGGTTCCGGCGGAATACGAAGTTCCCAGTATGATCAATGATACGGTGATTCAGAACATGATTCGGATTGGTTCCAAACCCATCGTTTTTAAACTCCACCTTGATGAAAAGCTGCCCCTTAAGCTCATCGGGGATGAGCTGCGGCTCAAACAGATCTTTAACAATATCCTGAGCAATTCATTTAAATATACCAAAGAAGGAAGGGTGGATTGGTATCTTTCAAGCGAAATTGACGGAAATGATGTTTGGCTTACAAGCCGTGTTCAGGATACGGGGATTGGTATTCGGGAGGAAGATATCAAGCGGCTTTTTATCGACTTTAATCAGGTCGATATCAAAAGCAACCGCAAGATTGAAGGGACCGGCTTAGGCCTTTCCATTACCAAAAATTTGGTGGAACTCATGGAAGGCAGCATTACTGTTGAAAGCGAATACGGAAAGGGCAGCACCTTTTCCCTCAGGATACGGCAGCAATACGTAAATGACCAGCTTATCGGCAGGGATGTTATTAAAAATCTTTCGGAATTTAATTATACCGCCGACCGCCGTTCCAGGAAAGACAATTTGGTTCGGGCCTATCTTCCCTATGCCAATGTTTTGGTGGTGGATGATGTGTCGATTAATCTTGATGTAGCAAAGGGCATGATGGAGCCCTACGGCATGACGGTGGACTGTGTGGATTCCGGGCAGAAGGCGATAGACCTTGTTCGGGAAGGTAAAATAAAATACAACGCGATTTTTATGGATCACATGATGCCGGAGATGGACGGGTTTGAGGCGGTCAGAATTATCCGCAATGAAATTGAAAGCGAATACGCCAAGACGGTACCCATCATTGCCTTAACCGCCAACGCGATCCTGGGCAACGAAGACCTTTTTTTAAAGAGCGGCTTTCATGCATTCCTTTCCAAGCCCATTGATATTCTTCAGATGGACGTGATCATCAACCGGTATGCGCGGAATAAAAATCTGGAAAAAGAATTATCCCTTCCCAAGGAAGCGCCCGACGCGAACAGGGAGCAGGGAAGCAAACCAAAGTCCAGCCTGTTTGAAGGAAAGTCCGTCCCGGGGATCGATTTTAGTACCGGCCTTGGCCGTTTGAAAAATAATGAAAAAACCTATCTGGGCATATTAGCCGCCTATCTTGCCCAAATCAGGGCCGTACCCGGAAAGATTCAAAGCTTTGCTGCAAATACCACGAAGGATACTCCGGCGGATTATAAGATCCTCATGCATAGTTTAAAGGGCACCAGTTATACCATAGGCGCGGAAGACACAGGAAAACTGGCGGAGGAACTGGAACGGGCGGTTGGGAAGGGAGACATTGAATTTATTAACACCCATATTGGCGCCCTTCTGGACGCCCTTGAAACTCTTGGTGTAAACCTTGCTGATTTTCTTGACCAAGCTAAAAAAAGAAAACCCCAACAAGCGGCTCCCGATCCGGCGCTGCTTACAAAAGTATTGGAGGCCAGTATACAGTATGATATGGGGCAGCTGGATGCCGCCATGGATGAACTTGAGCGTTATGACTATGAATCCGGCTCCGATCTGATTATATGGCTGCGGGAAAAAATCGCCGACTCGGAACTGGAAAAAATTCAGGAGCGTTTGTCAAAGGAGGGAAAGAATGGCTGATAAGCGAAAAACCATCATATTGGTGGATGATGATATGATACACCTTACGGCGGGTAAAGACATTCTTAAAGACACGTACAATGTTTTTCCCGTTTCTTCGGGAGAGCGTCTTTTTGAAATTCTTAAAAAGGTAAGACCAGACCTGATTCTTCTGGATATAGAAATGCCGGTGATGAACGGCTACGCGGTGATCAAGCAGCTTAGGGACAACGTAAAAACTGCGGATATACCGGTTATATTTCTTTCCGCGCATATTGATCCCAGCCATGAACTGGAGGGCTTGGAACTTGGGGCGGTAGACTATGTGTTTAAACCCTTCTCTCCGCTTCTTCTGATGCGGCGTATTGAAACTCATATTCTCCTGTCGTCTCAGAAGGAAGAGCTTAAAAGATATCGTGAAGGGCTTACCAACGAATGAAGAAGCTGAAACTGAAAGGAAAAATCAATCGATCGGTGGGCAGACGGCTGACGGTTTTAATCATCTTTATGATTGTCGCGATTAGCAGCGTGATGATGGTCATCGGCTATTTACGGTTCAAAAAATCTGCCGAAGGGTATTATCACAAAATGGGGGAAATTACCGCGGGTGTTGTGGCCCTGTTCGTTGACCCCGATTCCCTGGATACATACCTTGAAACCCTTACTCCCGATAAACAGTACGAAGATACCATGCAATTGCTTCAGAAAGCGCGGATCGAATGCGAAGCTCAGGTGCTGTATGTTTTTCGTCCGACCGATGAAGGGGTTATTTATATTTACGACACCGATCCTACGGACATGTGGTGTGAATTGGGGGATTTTGATTCCTATGTATATACCAACCCTGACGGATCAGTTGAGCGCCTTTACAAGGAACTTACCGTACAGCAGTTTCTGCGTGGCGGAAGGGTTGACCCCGTTATGGGAATTGCTACCCAATACGGCTGGACAATAACCGTGAACGAGCCACTTTATGGGAGGGACGGAACCTGTAAAGGATATGTAGGTATTGATTTTGATGTAAACCAAATGATGGCCGAACGCAGAATCTATCTTGGGAATTTGGCGCTTACGACGCTGGCCATCACTGCGGCTTTTGCAATAATTTATCTCTATATTATCCGCAAAACTATCGTCCGTCCGGTCGATATCATGGCCAAAGCGGCGGACAGTTTCCTTGTTAAAAGTTTGGTATCCTCTCCGGAAAACGAAAATTCAATCGGGGAATCCGCCATTTTATCCATGGAAATAAATACCGGGGATGAGTTTCAAAGCCTTGCCGAAGCCTTGAAATCCATGGTTCGAAAGATTGACGAGTACCTTACCAACCTGAGTATTGCCGCCATAAATATCCGCCAGAGCGAGAGTGCCAATGCGGCAAAAAGCGATTTTCTTTCAAAAATGAGCCACGAAATGCGTACTCCCCTGAACGCTATTATCGGCCTTTCGGAACTTGAACTGGGTTCCGCTGAACTATCAGAAAAGAGTTACGATAATGTGGAAAAAATTTATGTTTCCGGGATAACACTCCTGGGCATTATCAACGATATTTTGGATATTGCTAAAATTGAGTCGGGAAAATTTACTCTGGTGCCGGCGGAATACGAACTTTCCAGTCTTATCAATGATACGGTTACCCAGAATATGGTACGGATTGGTTCCAAGCCCATCGAATTTAAACTCCATATTGATGAAAAGATGCCCCTTAACCTCATCGGGGATGAACTGCGGGTTAAACAGATTTTTAATAACCTTCTCTCCAATGCCTTTAAATACACCGCAGAAGGAAGGGTGGATTGGTATCTTTCAAGCGAATTTGACGGAAATGATGTTTGGCTTACAAGCCGCGTTCAGGATACGGGGAAAGGTATTCGGGAGGAAGATATTGGCCGGCTTTTTATCGAATTTAATCAGGTGAATGTCAAAAGCAGCAGCAGGGTTGAGGGGACGGGCTTAGGTCTTTCCATTACCAAAAATTTGGTTGAAACCATGGGAGGTAGTATTACTGTTGAAAGTGAATACGGAAAGGGCAGCGTCTTCTCTATCAAAATACGGCAGCAATACGTAAATGACCGGATTATCGACAGCGAGGTTCTTAAAAATCTTTCGGACTTTCAGTACACCGCCAGCCGCCGTTCTAAAAAAGACAATCTGAGCAGGGCCTATCTTCCCTATGTTCATGTTTTGGTGGTGGATGATGTGCCAACGAACCTTGATGTGGCCCGGGGTATGCTGCAGCCCTACGGTATGATCGTGGACTGTGTGGATTCCGGGCAGAAGGCGATAGACCTTGTCCGGGAAGATAAAATAAAATACAACGCGATTTTTATGGATCACATGATGCCGGAAATGGATGGTATTGAGGCGGTCGCCAAAATACGGGCTGTTGAAAAGGAAAGAAATGTGGAGCCCGATCGGCAGATACCCATCATTGCTCTCACCGCCAACGCGATCCTGGGCAACGAGGAACTTTTTTTAAGGAACGGTTTTCAGGCATTTCTTTCCAAACCCATTGATATTATCCGGCTGGATTTGATTCTCAATTTGTATGTCCGGAATAAAAAACTGGAAAAAGAATTATCACTTCCCGAAAGGGCGCCCGATATAAACGGGGGGCAGGGAAGCAAGGTAAAGCTGTTTGAAGGGAAGTCCGTTCCGGGGATTGATTTTAATACCGGTTTAGGCCGTTTCAGTAATAATGATGAAACTTATCTTGGCATACTGGGTTCCTATCTTTCCCAAATCAGCGCGGCGCCTGACAAAATTAAATCCTGCACCGCGGAAACCCTGGCGGATTACCGGCTCCCCGTGCACAGTTTAAAGAGTACCAGTTACACCGTAGGGGCGGAAGCCATAGGGAAGATGGCGGAGGAATTAGAGCAGGCCGCCGGAAAAGGGGACTTTGAATTTTTTAGTGCCCACTCAGGCGCCTTTCTTGATGCCCTTGAAAATCTTGGCCTGGGTCTCAAAGATTTTCTTGATACGGTCAAAATTAAAAAGCCCGTACAAGCGGCCCCTGATCCGGCGCTGCTTACAAAAGTATTGGAGGCCAGTATACAGTATGATATGGAGCAGCTGGATGCCGCCATGGATGAACTTGAGCGTTATGACTATGAATCCCAATCCGACCTGATTGTATGGCTGCGGGAAAGGGTCGCCAAATCGGAATTGGAAAAAATTCAGGAGCGTTTAGGGATATTATAGTACCGCTTCTCCATGTTGCCACTGAAATAGACATTTAGCTAAAAATAGACTATAAAATATAGACATAAGGCTAATTCATTTCCGTTTTCCCTGTGATACACTTTGTATTGGGGGTAGGTTATTTATGAGGCGCCGGAATATTGTAAGAAATAATGGTTTAAAATATAATCGTGAAATGAAAAGCGTACATTCCCGGAGAGTTTGCGGGAAACGGCTCTTTTTTTCAGGAATTTGTCTGCTGGTCCTGCTCGGGGGCATGGGGTTTCCCCCGAAGCTTTCCGCGAAAGAACAAAATGGGGATTCCTTCTCTGTTAATCTGAACGAGTATCCCCTGTACATAAAAACCGGTTTTACGCAGGCGGATATTTTGCAACGACCCGCTCCGGCGGCGGTTTTGGCGGACAAATGGACCATTCTGGATGGAACCAGGGAAAAGCCCAGGAGCAGCCCCGCTTCGGTAAAGGCGCTCAATCTTCCCGGGGTGCCGAAGCCGCCCTTTTTCTCCCCCTTTGGGATGAAGGACATGGAATTTACCTACCTTATTCCCTTTACGGTGAGCCCCGAAGATATGGCCGCCCTTTCCCCGGATAATGCCCCGGTACCGGGGCTTTTTCTTGCCAGACTGGGGGTTAACTGGGAGATTTACCTGAACGGCAGTCTGATAAAGGCGGAGATGCACCTGGACGGCGATGGGCGGATCAGCTCCTCCCGGAGCCGGCGCGGGGTGTTGTTCCCCCTGAACAAGAGCCTCTTTACCGAAGGGGAAAATATCCTTGGCTTCAGGATAGTGGGGGACCCTGCCTCCCGGTCGGTGGGATTCTACTATGCCGCACCCTACTATATCGGGGAATATGTAACCATGAGCCGCCGGTACGACGAATCCTTTACCCTGTGCCTGATCGCGGTCTATCTTTTTATGGGGATATACCACCTGTTCCTGTTCCTCATCCGCAGAAAGGAAATGCGCAATTTATACTACGGCCTCTTTTCCCTGGCCTTGGGCGGTTATTTTCTGACCAGAACCACTGCGGTGTATAACTTTATTCAGGACAGCGCAAGTACGGGCCGCCTGGAATTGGTCTGCCTTTTTCTGGTCCTGCCTCTGGGGGGGGCCTTTCTGGAAAGCCTCTTCCTTAAAAAGAGCCTTATGATAACGAAAATCTACAGCGCCTTTTATGCGCTCCTGGCTCTGGCACAGTTATTCTTTTCCGTCCCCCTTGGGGAGGCCATACTCAAAATTTGGCAGTTTTCCGCCATCGGGGTAACGCTTGTTATTGGGGTGGTGGATATGGGGTATCCTTTTTTGCGGGCTTGCAGGGATATAAAAAAACAGCTTGCCGCATCAGGAAAAAAGGCCTCCCTGCACGTACTGGTTATCCGGACCATTGCGGAAACCCCCGTCGGCAACCTGATCGCCGGGGTGGTTATTTGCATAGGCGCCGGGATCTTCGACATCATCGATTCCATGTTTTTGCATTACAGTATCTCTGCCGCCCGCTACGGCTTCTTTATTTTTACGGCCGGCGCCGCGCTTATCCAGGCCCGGATCTTCGGCTCTTTGTATAACCAGCTTGATACCAGTAATGCTGCGCTGGAAAAAAACAATATGAATCTGGAAGCCACGGTTCAGGAACGGACCATGGAACTGAAGGCTCAAGCACTGCTGGTGGAAGCCGCTTCCCAGGCAAAAAGCGATTTTCTTGCCAACATGAGCCACGAGATCCGTACCCCCATGAATGCCATCATCGGCATAAGCGAACTTGCCCTGCGGGAAGAAACAAGCAAACGCGTACGGGATTTTCTTGTCAGCATCAGGCAGGCGGGCCAAAATCTCCTTTCTATTATCAACGACATTCTGGATTTTTCCAAGATTGAATCGGGTAAACTGGATATTATCAGCGCCGACTATTACCTTCCTTCGGTGATAAACGATTGTATAGGCGCCATCCGCACACAACTGGCAGAAAAGCCCCTCGTTTTACACACCACCATTGATGAGCTTCTGCCTTCCCGTTTCTTTGGCGATGCATCAAGGCTCAGGCAGGTACTGCTTAACCTGTTGAGCAATGCGGTTAAGTATACCCACGAAGGCCGCATTACCCTGGCCATTCATTACGCAGCGGGGACACCAGGTACCCCCGCTAACGGTGATACCCTGGTTCTCACCTTTGAGGTTGCCGATACGGGGATCGGCATAAAAGAAGAGGATATTGGCAAACTCTTTGGCGACTTTAACCGGATCGATGAAAAAGCGAACCGGGGTATTGAAGGAACCGGCCTGGGGCTCGCTATTTCCCGGAACCTCTGCCGCCTCATGGGCGGGGAAATCACCGTTGCTTCCGAATATGGCAGCGGAAGTACCTTTACCGCATCGATACCCCAAAGGGTGGTAGATACGGAGCCCTTCAAATTACCCGCTGACGGGCAGGACGGTTCCGGCGCCGTTGAGCCAAAAACGGCGTCCGTTACCTTTACTGCCCCGGATACCCGCATATTACTGGTGGATGATGTGCCCACCAACCTTATTGTGGCGGAGGGGCTCCTGGCGCCCTACCGGGTAAAGGTGGACTGCTGTGTCTCCGGGGAAGAGGCAATTCAGCTGGTGGAGGAACATCCCTACGATATTATTTTTATGGATCACATGATGCCCGGTATGGACGGCATAGAAACTACCGCTGCAATACGCGCCATGGATCGTCCCGGTTCACCGCCGCTTATTATAGCCCTGACCGCCAATGCGATATCCGGTATGCGGGAAATGTTTCTGGAAAAGGGGTTTAACGACTACCTCTCCAAACCCATAGAGGTTTCCAAGCTGGACGAAATCATGGAGAAGTGGGTTCCCCGGGAAAAACGGAAAAAGGCAGAACAGAAAACGAAGCGTACCAAATCTGCGCCCCCTGGCCTGGAAATAGAAGGGGTGGATACGAAGCGCGGTATTGCCATGACCGGGGGAACAGAGGCGGCCTACCGTACGATACTTCTCGCTTTTTGCAAGGATGCTCAGGACAGGTTCCCCCTGTTTAGCCGCATACCTGACAAAGAGGGTTTATCGAATTTCACGATAAATGTACACGCCCTGAAAAGCGCTGCCGGTACAATCGGGGCTGAGGCACTATCGAAGCAAGCCGCTGAACTGGAAGCCGCAGGCAACAGGGGAGACCTGGGGCTTATCGAAGAACAGCTTCCCCTGTTTTACCGGGATCTCAAGCTGCTGGCAGAACGGATAGCGCTGGCCGTGAACAGGGAAACACCGGCGGAAGAAACAGGCGATACCGCCGCCCAACATCTCCCTTTGTTCAGGAAACTTTCTGCTGCGCTGGAACAGGAAAAAATTGAAATCATACGCAGCATTCTGTCTGAGCTGAATGAAAAATCATTGGATAAAAAAACAAGGGAGACCATAAACAGTGTTTCTAACGCAGTACTAATGGCCGATTTTGAACAAGCGGTTAAAATCGTTGAAACCCTCCTGAATGACGCGCAAAAGGATGGATAGGGGGGAGGAAGGAGGGCTAACGCCCGCCATTAACTTGGGTCTTGAAAGTGCCGCCGAAAGGCTTCTGGAATTGCCCGCAAAAGCGGGTTACCTTACCTTGCCCTAAACCCCCGCCCGCCTGACGGCGGGCAAATAGATCCTTCACCTTATGCAGAAGCAGAAATATTTTCCCGCACAAGCTCGCCAATAAGCTCCGAAACACTATGATGGCTAACAGCCGCTTTTGCTTGCAGATAGGTCGCGGTTACCGTATCAAGAGAAACCATAGTAAAGCCGGATCGGGTTAAAAACCCGCTCTTGCTTGTATCTATTTCAGGCGTCGTTTTAGTCCAGAGCTCATCTAAAGCGTCCGCTTCTTCTTCAGTCATTCTTGCCATATTTTCCTCCTACAAATTAACTAATTTAAGCCATGCCTTACGGCAGGGCATAGCATGGAACACATTAACCGAATTTTCATCAATTTCATTATATAGAATTTCAAGGGGATTAAGCGCCTTTACCATCGTGAAAAATGATGGGTTTCCTTCCGGCGAAAAGGATTTATACAGTCCCTTTCGGTTCAGGTTAAGCTGCAGGGTCCCAATCTTTTACCGTTACCATGGGTCTAGTTTATTGCAAAAGATGAATTTGAGCAATGAAAATACCGGGAAAACTTGCCCAAACCACGTCATTAGAGTATCCTTACAAACAAAAAGGGACGCCAATGATTAACATACTGCCAAACCAATGAAAAACATGCTAAAGGCCGCCCCGGTTTGGGCGGCAGCCGCACTTTTGGGGGCGGCTTCGATTGTCCTTATGGTCCTCGTTTTCTCCTTCGCCTCCCACCGGGCGGGGGATAGCCCCCTCTATATCAACCTGCGGGAATACCCCATGTATGGCAAAAAGGGCTTCGTTCCGGCGGATGCCCGGGCATCCCCGACAGGGCCGGAATGGCACGAAATCGCGGCGGCGGGGGACAGCGCCCTGGTGATCGTCAAGGAGAAGTTCGATGACCTTCCGCGGCGGGTGTTCCTTTCGCCCTTTGGGAACAGGGTGGAGCATTTTACCTATGTGATTCCCTTTGAGGTGGGGTACGATACCCTCCTTTTTATGCGGCAGGATATCGAAAAAGTGCCGGGGCTGTTTATTGCGGCCCTGGGGGATAACTGGGAAATCTACCTGAACGGGCACCTGGTTAAGAACGAGCTGCACCTGGATGCGGCGGGGGAAATCGTTTCCCACCGGGCCCAGCGGAAGGTGCGCTTCCCCTTTGACGAGGATCTCCTGGTGGAGGGGGCCAACACCTTGGCTATCCATCTGGCGGGGGATCCTAACCATGATAACCTGGGGCTCTATTACGGCACCCCGGTCTACATCGACGACTACGAAGCGATAGCGGCGGCAAGCAGCGAGACCTTGACCATTGCCCTGGTGGGTATGTATATCTTTTTGGGGCTCTACCATTTTATCCTGTTTTTTCAGCGCCGGGATGTGCGGTACAATTTCTACTACGGCGCCTTTTCGCTCTGCCTGGGGCTGTACTTCCTCACCCGGCTTTCGTGCATCTATACCTTTAGCCCGGATACCAATATATGGTCCCGCCTGGAATTTGCCACGCTGTTCTTTTTCCTTCCGCTGATTAGCTGCTTTTTTCAGAGCCTTACCCAGGGGAGGATTCGCTTGCCTGCTAAGGTGATGCTCTGGATAAGCCTGGCTATGGCGGCGACGGAGCTTTTCTTTGCCCCCCAGTACGGCGAGGACTGCATCAATATCTTTTATGCCCTGGGGGTTGTGGAAATCCTCTATATCTTTAGCGTCAACTTTGGGTACGAGTTTTTCTACCGCGCCTACCGCTCGTGGAAGGAAGCGCCCCGCCGCCGCTCTGACGGCACGGCCTTTACCCTGGCGGAAGATCTCCGGTGGAACCTTGTGCACGAGCCCATGGGGAACCTTGCCTTTGGCATAGTGTTTGTGTTTATCACCGGCGCTTTCGACTTTATTGATTCCGCCGTTCTGAACTGGGGCATCCTGACGTCCCGGTATGGGTTTACGGTCTTTACCCTGGGGGCTGCGCTGATCCTTTCCCGGCGCTTTTCCGAGATGTACCAGGAATTGACCGGCCTTAACGCCTCATTGGAGACCACGGTGGAGCAGCGTACCCTTGCGCTGCGGGAGCAAACTGCCCTGGCGGAATCCGCCTCCCAGGCAAAGAGCAATTTCCTTGCCAACATGAGCCACGAAATCCGCACGCCCCTTAACGCGATCATGGGCTACAGCGAACTGGAACTGTATGCGGCAGGGGGGGATGAACACAAGAAGGGCCGCCTGGAACAGATCCACCAGTCGGGGGCCATCCTGCTTTCAATCATTAATGATGTGCTTGATATTTCAAAAATTGAATCGGGCAAACTGGAACTGCTGCCGACGGAATACGACCTCCCCAGCCTGATAAACGACACGGTCTCCTTTAACACGGTGCGTATTCGGGACAAGCCCATCAGCTTTATCCTGGAATTGGACCCCGCCCTGCCGGTTAATCTGTTTGGTGATGAGCTGCGGCTGAGGCAGATACTGAACAACCTTTTAAGTAACGCTATTAAATACACCAAAGAAGGGGAAGTGCGCTTTGCCGTGGGTTTTGAAAAAGACAGGGATGCTGCTGAAGACATAGTGTTAGTGTTTGTGGTTTCCGACACCGGCCTGGGCATTAAAGCGGAAGCCCTGGGCAGCATCTTTGACGAGTACGGCCGGGCGGACCAGGAGCTGAACCGGGACATCGAAGGCACCGGGCTGGGGCTCGCTATCACCCGGCAGCTGGTGGAGCTTATGGCGGGAACCATCGCCGTGGAAAGTGAATATGGCAAGGGCAGCGTGTTTACCGCCCGGGTGCGCCAGAAACGGCTGGACGGGCAGCCCATGGGAAGCGCCACCGCCACCGCCCTGGAGAGTTTCAGCTACCACGAAAAGCGCCGCCATGCGGAAATCAATTTTGCGCGGGCGGATCTTTCGGCGGCCAAGGTCCTGGTGGTGGACGATGTGGCTTCCAATATCCAGGTGGCCCAGGGCTATTTGCGCCTGTACAAGCTTGAAACCGACAGCGCCGGCAGCGGTGAAGAAGCCATGGCCAAAATGGCAGCGACACGCTACGACCTGGTCTTTATGGACCACATGATGCCCGGTATGGACGGCGTCGAAACGGTCCGCCGCCTGCGGGAAGGGGGGAACAAAACGCCCATCGTTGTATTAACCGCCAATGCCCTTATCGGCAATGACGAGATGTTCGCTTCCAAGGGCTTTGACAGCTTCTTGAGCAAACCCCTCAAAGCGGCGGACCTGGACAAAACCCTCCTGCGCTTTATCCCCCAGGAAAAACAGGGGGCGGTGGTAGCGGAAGAAGCTGGCCCGGCTGCTGTCGGGACGGATGCTGCTACGGGGACGGCAGCGGCTGCCGCTGCCGGGAACGGCGCACTCCCTGGCCTGGACGGCCTGGATACCGCCGCGGGGCTTGAACGAACCGGCGGCGAAGAAGAAGGCTACCGCTATGTGCTCAACAGCTTTTGTGAAGACAGCAAAGAACGCATAGACACCCTGCGGCACATACTGTTTCATTTCAAGCAGCTTGCGGACGCTCCGGCCCCCGCAGACAGGGTCCAGCCGGCGCCCACGGACCAAAGCTTTCTCTTTTTTGCCACCCTTATGCACGCCCTCAAGAATGCGCTCTTTTCCATAGGCGCCGACGCCCTTTCGGCGGAGGCTGGGGCCCTGGAAGCCCTGGGCAGGGAGGAGGATAGCGCAGGGATCCGGGAACAGGGCCCCGGTTTCTACGATTCCTTTAAGCGTTTTGTGGAACAGCTCAGCGCCGCAATCGGTTCTGGAGAAAAGTCTTAACAACGGGCTAAAAGCCTAGCTAAAAGGTAGGGGCAAGTATACCCCAAAAAGAGGTTTTCGCCAATGTCTAAAAAGAACGTACTTGCATTGGGGAGCTTAATCAACGGTAATCATATCAAGAAATTTCTCGGGACTAACAACAGGAATTCCCGATGCGACAAAGCCTGTAGGGTCTCTGGTTATGATGTAACTCACCGCGATGCTTTCCCCGGCGGTGAACTGAACGCAGTCCTCAAAATCGGCCCAGTCAAGGGTAATCGCCCTGCGGATTTCCGTGCCGGTAACGGCGGCTATGTCCACGGTTTTGAGCAGGGTTTTAAGCCGCAACATAAGCAGCGTTTTATCCCTAAGCTCTCTACCAGCAATATAGTAGATATCCGTTATGGCGGAGGCGGAAACAAAGGCGGTGTAGATGCCACGCTGGGAGCCGTCTGCAATTTTTTTTGCGTTTTGACAAAAGGGCTCCCGCTGAAGTATGACGTCAAGGGCGACATTGGTATCAAGCAGGACATTCATATACCGTATTTGTCCTTGATGATGATGTCACGGACATCTTTGACCAGAAAGGTTTCCGGCGTTAAGCCTTCGGGGAGCCAGCTCCAGTCGTGTTCGACCGGCTGGTCCAGCACCTGCCAAACCGGGTCATTCTTCCGCTCCTCTGCCCACTGCGCCCATTGTGCCCGGGTCACCTTGGGAAGCTCTTCCGGAGGGGAAGCTCGGCTTAAAGAACCCGTTTGCGCGGGGGAGTCGGTGGGGGATTCCGGTGTGGCAGGCGTGGATTCAAGTTCCGGGAAAACAACCAATGCAACTTTTGCCTTTCCTGCAGGAAACGAAAAGGGCAGGTCAAACGTAATGCGGCGGTTTTCCGGTATCTCTACGGTTTGTTCAATGGTCATGGTTCACTCCAATACTGCAAGTATACCCCAAAAAGAGGTTTTCGCCAATGCCTGACATCAAGATGTCTGACATCTCGATGTCTAAAAGAGTTTGCCGTACCGCGCCGCAATCGGTTCTGGAGAAAAGTCTTAACAAAAGACCAAAAGCCTGGCTAAAAGTTACGGTTTTTCAAACTGAGAGCCGGTATCCTGTTGGACAATGGAGATGCACATGATACGCATACTGATTGTTGAGGACATGACCATGCTCCGGGAAGCATTGGCCAAGATACTTTCCGATGAGAAGGATATACAGGTCGTCGGCGCCCTGGAACATGCCGGAGATGCCCTGGAGTTCTGCCGTAACAACTCGGTTGACCTTATCCTTATGGATGTGCTTACCGACGACAACCTGGTAAACGGCGGTTCCCACCGGGGCTTGGCGCAGGAAGAAAGCAGCCGTACCCAAATCACCGGCATAAACGCCACCCAGGAAATCCTGGCTGAATTCCCGGACACCAAGATCGTCATCATAACCGCCTTCCCGGAGATTACCTTTATTGAGGCCGCACAAAAAGCCGGGGCCCATAGCTTTGTCTATAAAAACGTAAAGAACGATTTACTCTTACAGATAATCCGGGGAACCATGGCAGGATACGGCACCTTTCCCACCCATGTCCCCACCCTGGCGGCGCTGAGCCCGAAATTTACCGACCGGGAGATGCGGATCCTGCGCCTCCTTGCCCAAGCCCGGGATCGCCGTTTTATTGAGCAGGAACTCAACATTTCCGAAGGCACCCTCAAGGCGGTTATCACCGGCATCCTCAATAAAACCGGCTACGACAGCATCATGCAGTATGTGGTATACGCCGTGGCCAACGGGCTCATCAGCCCCCGCGGATAAAACGCTTGCGAATAAAAACCTAGACGAAAGTCTAGATTTTACCCCAAAAGTCTAGCCGGAAGAAACCGGCATCTCCGGTTAAACGCGCTATGCTTATCTATAGAATTGTTCCTCCCACGTGGAGAAATTAGATAGGAGTATGTTATGAAAAAGCTATTTAGATTCGTCGTGATGACCTTGATGGCCGCCTTCACGGCCATCTCCTGCGATTTACCCGCCGCGCCGGATGGCGCCGGACGAAACGGCCAGGGAAACCCCGGGCAGATCATTGTGCCGGGAAGCTCCCCAACCGCAGAACGGGGGACCATTACCCTGCGGCTCGGCGGAGGGGGCGGAACCTCAGGCGCCCGGTCTATTCTGTCGGACGATTTTATCGCAACCGGTCTTGTGTATCAGCTTACCTTTGTAGGCCCTTCAGGAACCTACACCATGTCGCTGAATGAACCCGCCCAAACCTTTCAACTGGAAGTAGGTGCTTGGACGATTGACGCCATTGCCTATAGAAAGACCGATAATGTGGAAGTCGGCACAGGCGCCCAAATTCAAGTTACCATTCAGGCAGACCAGGCCCTCAACAGGACCTTTACCATGACCGTAAACTCTGGCTACGAAAGTACCCAGACGGTGTTCTACATCCACAGTCCAGCGGAGTTGAACCGCCTGCATCCGGGAGACCCCCGACCCCTTCCCACAAGTGCTGGCAAAGAATTCCACCTGGAGCGGGATATTAGCGTAAGTGACTGGATTCCCCTCGGCCCCGCTAATAATAATCAGGATGATCTCTCTGGCGAAAGCGATCCCTTTGACGCAACCTTTGACGGGCATGGGCATACTATTACCATCACTAGTTTCGCTCAAGGAGCAGGATTAGAAAATGCGTACCATATGGGGCTCTTTTCCTATCTTATGGGTAATGCAACGATCAAGAACCTCAAGGTGGTCTATGGCGCTACCGTGAGCACGGAGGCCGACCCGATACTCCTTATCACCATGAGCGCCGACCAATATATGGGCGGCCTTGCGGGGACTATCAACGGCGCAACCATAGAGAACGTCCATGTGTCTGTTTCAGGCGCCGATGCAGCCATCATTGTGGAAAAGCGCGGCATGGCCAACAGTGTAAGTGTCGGCGGAATAACGGGGAACCTGATTGCCGGCACCATTAGTGAGAGCTCCTTTACGGGCATTATTAAGGGGAAGGGCTACTTTGCGGTGAATGCCGGGGGCCTTGTGGGCGCAACCCCAGACACGCTCACCGCCCCCTTCCCCGCTATTAGCGAGAGCTTCGCCCTGGGCACCATGGAGGCTGCCATCGACAGCCCAGGGACAACCCAGAACGCCTATGCCGGGGGCATCCTGGGGTCCGGCAGCGTTTCAATCAACCAGGCCTATGCCTACGCGAAGGTCAGCGCCATAGGCGGAAAGCAAGCCTATGCCGGCGGCATTGCAGGCCGCTATCGTGGCACTGCCATTACCAACGCCTACGCCGTGGGCACGGTTAGCGCCGAGGCAGCGGGTACTTCGGTCGGTGACCCCGACAACGCCATTGCCGGCGGTATTTTCGGGCAAGGCGATACCATTGGCGTTACCCGTGCCACTGCTAACCACTCGGTAGCCCTGCAAACCAGCATAAAGGCCGTGAGCACCACAGCCAGCAACACAGAGGTAGTATCCGCCATCGGCAATGGCAACGGCATCGTCCCCGCCACCAGCCCTGGTTATTTCAACTTCGCTGCTCCCGATATCAGCTTTATCCCAACGAACACGCGCCTCGACACGAGCGATGGCAATTATGCAGTGTATATGCAAAACAACGGCTATATCGCCTATTGCAGAACCGGTACTGTTAATGACACCTACCTTTACCGCGCCGACTTCCAGGGTGTGGCGAACCAGGCTACCTACACCACCCGAAAAGCCATGGACACCACCTATGGTAGCCTTACCCCCGACGTCGGCCTTAACTGGGACTTTACGACAGTCTGGCAGTGGCGCGTAACCTCCGGCTACCACTACCCGGTGTTTGCATGGGAAACCGCAGACCACACCAGCGCCGAAGCAGCAGCCGGCGGCTTAACCGTGGACTGGGGCAATGATTAACGCCTGCAACACGGAAAGCCGCACCCTCCAAGGGGCGGCTTCCGCCGACCGGGCAATGAACCGTAAAGGAAAACTATGAAACACTATCTGCTCATCCTATTCGCCCTGACCGCCGCCCTCCTCTCCCCCTCCCGGGCGGACGCCCAAACAGCGGGAGAACTGGAGCGGCTTCTGGGGGCGCCCATCGTGAGCTACCAGGACGCGGCGTGGCTGGTCCTTTCGTCGGTGGAGGCGGTCCCTGGGGGAACCACCCCCGGCGACGCCTACCAGTTTGCGCTGGCCCGGAACTGGCTGCCCGGGAAGGCGACCGCGAACAGCGCCGTCACCCTGGGGGGCGTATCCCTCCTCATCATGCAGGCGGCGGGTATCAAGGGGGGCCTCATGTTCACCCTGACCCACGGCGCCCGCTACGCCTACCGGGATTTGGTCTACCGGGGCCTGATACAGGGCCGCGCCTACGCCGCCCAGAAAATTTCCGGGGAGCGGCTCCTGCAAATCCTCGACCGGGTCCTTGAATACACCGAAGCTGCGGCTCGCACTAAAGCTGTGGTTAGCGAATCGCAGGTTCGAGGGGGCCCGTCAGTATGAACGCAAAACGAGCCCTCGGCGGCCTGGTAGTATTCCTGTGCGCGGTCATAGCGTCGGCCCAGGATTTTGGCGTGGTGCTCAACCAATCTTCGGTAATCAGTAATGGTGATGAATTCTACGGCACGCTTGAATACACCGGAACGGTGATGCCCTGGCTCGCCGTTCCCCTTGGCGAAAAGGGGGACCTCTATCTTTCCGGGGGCGTCACCGCAGAGTTGGCGAACGAAGAATGGAAGCCCGTCCCGGAGCTGTATCGCTTCGAGTTCAGCTACGAACCCGCACCGGGCCTGCACCTTGATCTGGGCCGCCTGTTCTGGCAGGAACCCCTCCAGCTCGCCGCCACCGGCCTCTTTGACGGTCTCGCCCTCAGCGCCGACCTGGGAAAAACCCGCCTTTCCATCGGCGCCTTTTACACCGGGCTCCTCAACAAACGGAACGCCTACATCGTGATGAACAGCGAAGACCTCACGGACTACCACGACCGGGATGTCTACTTCGCCTCCCGGCGGTTGGTCTATGGCGTAAGTTGGGAGATACCCGCCCTCTTCAACACCGGCAGCGACCTTGCCGTATCAGTCTTTGGGCAATATGATCTCAACGATAGTAACACGGTGGATATCCATACCCAATACGCTGAAACCAAACTGATCCTCCCTTTTCTGGATGATTGGAACGCCGAATTCGGCGGCATTCTGGGTGTGCAGGAGACAGAGGACGCCGATCCCGGCATAAGTTTTGCCGGCGCCGCCCACCTGGTCTGGCTTCTCCCCAGCGCGGCGGAAGACCGCATACGCTTCGGCGGGGCCTTTTCCTCCGGAGCGTGGAATGACACCATTACGGCGTTCCTTCCCATCAACACCGTAGCCCAGGGCAAAGTCCTGCGGCCCCGACTTTCCGGCTTGGCCCTGGCCGAGGCGGAATACGCCGCGCGGCTGCACAACACCCTTTCTGCGGAAATATCGGCGGCCTATCTTTTCAGAACCGATTCGTTTACCTATACGGACAGCGAACTGGACGCCGCCTCCCGTTCCCCCCTCCTGGGGGGCGAGATCTACGGCGGCCTTACCTGGGCGCCCCTTACAGACCTTGCGTTCACCCTTGGCGGCGGTGTCTTCTTCCCCACCTTAGGCAGGGCCTTCCGCAGCGATGCCGGCCGTAAGTACCGTGGTTCATTAGGAATGATTCTTTCATTGTAGGAGTAAATACAAATGATGTTATGCAAAAAAGAAATACTGTTACTGTTGGCACTGATCGGTATAGGGTTTCCGGGACACAACGTGTCAATCTTTGCCCAGGAAAACGCTTTTATCCGGGAATTAACCGGGGATGTAACCCTTAAAATCACCAACGAAAGCGCATGGACACCCGCCGCAGAGGGAGATACCCTGACGAAGGACACCCTGATATCCACGGGCTTTAAAAGCAGCGCCCTCATTGCCCTGGGGAACTCCACACTAACCATACGGCCCCTTACCCGTTTAAGCCTGGAAGAAATCATACTCAACCAGGGTAACGAAACAGTATCGCTGAACCTGCAAACCGGAAGAATCCGGGCCGATGTGACGCCCCCCTCGGGAGGAAAGACCGATTTTACCGTGCGGACTCCAATCGTAACCGCATCGGTGCGGGGAACCTCCTTTGAAATGGATACCATGAACCTCCATGTTGATAATGGGCGGGTCCAATACTCCCTTGCCAATGGACGGAAGGTCTTTGTCACCAGAAGGGGAAATAGTTATTTTGATGAAGCAAACAACCGGGTAGTATCGCCCTTTGAAGCCGCCGCCCAGTCCCTGACGCCCAGCCTGCCCATCGCAAGCGGTTCCGGCATACCCAATGGGGACCGCGCCCCCATTATCGGGAACAACGGCGGTACCGGCGGTACCGTGGAAAGCAGCGACTTTGGAATAGATTTTGAGTGGGATTAGGAAAACGGGACTTTGCAGAAGCGAATTGTTCAAAAATTGAGAATGAGGTATCATACTATGGATAAAAAAACGTGTATACACTTGGTAAATTTCTATCGGAAGCAAACCCGAAGGGTTTGTATTTTGCTGGCAAGCGCGATTCTTTTGGCGGCGCTTCTTACGGGCTGCGACCTTTTTCTGACCAAGCCGGAAAACGATCTTTTATCGGAGGTTGATGACGCCCTTGACTATACCAACGCCGCTGTCTTGCCGGTCTCCGTGGACGAAGGCGGCATGGGTACCGCGGTCCCCCGGGGCTCCATTGTCGGGGTTAAGCAGGGGTACCCCTTTACCCTGAGCTACACCGCTAAAACCGAGTACCCCTTTTTGGGCTGGCAGGCCCAGATTGAAGGCAGCAGCGACATCATTTCGATGTGGGAGCCCGGCGGCTCAGCCGGCCTGGGCATCACCTGGGAATCCGTCAACACCACGGGCACGGAAATCAGGGTGACCATCCACATCAACCCCGGCAAAACCATCCTGATAGGCCCCTTAAAGGCCAGTATGCCCTTTGTCAATGTGACTGTGGAGGATGTTAGTTCCGGCGTCTCCACGCCGGGGGGTGTGCTTGCCGGGGTTAAGCAGGATATCCCCTTTAGCCTGCGCTTTAACCCGTACCCCGCCTTTGGCTTCATCGGGTGGGAGGCCACGCTCGACGGCGTGCCCCTTGGACAGGAAGAAGTGGAGTTTTCCAACCCGAAGGGAATGGATATTACTGTAACCGTGCATAAAGATCCCGAAGCACAAACAGTTATTATAAAACCCCGGGCTGAAGGAAACTCCGACGCGTATGGATTTACTGTTGTCGGCCCTTCAACGAGCACCGGCACGGATATTACACATAACCACTATTTTCAAATACGGTTTACCAAACCCATAGACCCGGCTTCCCTGTGGTTTGAAGACAATAAAAATTATACCGGCGCCTTTGTAAATAGTTCTATTTATGAAAGTTGGGCAATAAATGCGGCGAATTTTACACGGGCATACCGGAATATCAGTATACGCGGAACTGTAAACCCACCCTGGGGCCAAAGCAATATACGATTTGAAAATTTCTTTAATCCCCCTGTTCTCAGCGCCGATGGAAAGGTGCTGACATTCTGGATGCGCTGCAATCCTACTACTGGCATTGCTGCTTTGGATACTTATAAGAACAGTGTTAATGGCAACGCAGGTACTGCTGCAAGTCCTATTAACATTGATGTTACGGTGGATGGTCAAATCAAGGATACCTCAGGGCTTCCCATGGGCGCCGCCAAATCATGGAGTTATTCATTCAATATGTCAGAGACGCCTGGTAGAACTCCTCCAAACTATGGCGAGGGTAATATTTTTCCTAATATGTGGAATGGGGCGACATTTTTGCTGCTTAAAAAAGACAGCGAGGATTATAAAAGCGAAGATCTTTACGGAACAGATCCTGTCCTGTCTATTGCAGCAAATAGCGGGGTGCATGATGCCTATGTGGTATTCCAGTCTAACTATACCCAATGGGAGGTAGCCGGTATTCGGGTTCTGTATAATGCGAGCCCTACCTATCGAAAATCCAATTCTCCGGAGTTTAATTCAGATTTTGATTTGATTGAAGATGGCCCTCTGCGGCAAAAAATTGTTGCGGCATATAAAGAAAAATATCCATCTTTTTATTCTGAAATGCCTGTCTATGTGGCTGCATTTCGTATTCCGGAAAATACCACCGGAAAAATGCCCATTGTCGTACTTGCCAGAGTTATGGGTGAACAAGCGCTCTCGAATAACTATTCATCTTTTGGCAGTAGCTACACTAATTTGGGAACTAATGTGAATCGGAAGAGCTATGGCAGTCCGCCGTATGCGGGTGCTTTTCTAAGCATTCAGTATAATTAGGCGTAAACTGCCTGGAGAAAACGGCGCCGCCCCTTCGGGGCGATGGCGCCGGAAAAGAATGGGAGTAATTACGATGAACTGTCGTACTATGGATAAAAAAACGAGCATACACCCTGTAAATTTCCATCGGAAGCAAACCCGAAGGGTTTGTATTTTGTTGGCCACCGCGTTTCTTGTGTCGGCGCTTCTTACGGGCTGCGACCTTTTTCTGACCAAGCCGGAAAATAATCTTTTATCGGAGATTGATGACGCCCTTGACTATGCCAACGCCGCAACCCTCAATGTGCGGGTAGCCGCGGCGGAAGCCCGGCACGGGATAACCACCCCCAACGGGCAGGTTGCGCCAAAAGCTGGCTATCCCTTTACCGTGCTTTTTACCCCCAACGAAGCCTGGCAGTTCCGGGGATGGCAGATAATTGCCGAAGGAAGCCCAACCCCGCTGGAAAGCGGATGTACCATTACGCCCTTAAATGAATCGGGCACCGAAGCGGAGATAATTATCAGCGGGAATGGCAGCTTTGTGGTGCAGCCCCTCTGCGGCGAACGGCCCGCAGAAATAAGCCACACACCGGAAACTATAACCCCACGGGTAGACCGGAACTCGATGATACAGGTGCGGTTTAATAATCCTATTTTAAAAAGTACCTTGGAAGGGCGAATCGAAATTACGGTGTATCCCAATTACGGCGGTGATGCGGCGGCGGCAAACTCCATGGAAATGTTCGATCTTGCGGCCCTTACCCTGGATGCTTACCCCGCCAATGAGTCCGGATCGTATCTCACCATTCCGGTAAAAAAGGTCTCTGATGTTGTGCAGCTTACAGAAAACAGCAATATCAATGTGCGGCTCTTGCCGGGTATACAAGACACCGACGGAAACGAGCTGGCAAAGGAAATTTCCTGGACCTATGGAGTAAATGACAATACGGATACGGAAAAACCCTTTACCGGAGTTGTGGAAGCGGTAATTGCCGCTGATGTTTCAACATGGCCTGGTACTTTTTTTGATGCGGCCTATGCCGATGACCGCCGGGTGCTTAATCCCGATACTGATTTTGTCTGGATCGTATTCTATGCGTCGGATAACTCGGAACTTACGGATGTGTGGATCAGTGAAAAGCGGCAGTACGATTTGAATGGAAACCCGGTCTATGATCCTACTTTACTGGTAAGTACCTATACGTTTGCAAGCCTTACCGAGAGCGGTTATGCCGCATCGGTGGATCCACTGGTGCATGAGTATATTACTAATGCCCATCCCGATCGTGAGTTAGCCTATGTGGTAAAACACCGGTTGCAAACCCCGGCAGAACGAACGGGGATAATCGAACTTTTTGTGCAGGTTGGAGATGGTGCCGGTAACCGGGATGCGGTGGAGTCGGCCATAACAAAACGCTTCCTGGTGGTAAAACCAGGGACCTTGGGCATGAGCGAAACCTTCAATTTTGATAACGTGTTTGCCATCAGTGAGGATGCAGGCTTACATATAACCGATAGCGCAGGCAGGCAGTGGTTCGGTCCAAACTCCAATACGGTAAAGATTGCCAAGGGAAGTACAACCTTGACATCGGCGAATGTAGTTACCGGCTTTACCCATACCGAAAAACCCACCCTTCCCTGGACCATTGATGCGGTGGCGGCGGTGAAATGGCAATTAAAGATAAATAATTGGGAGAGCAGTGAGTATAATTTTGGGGCATTCCCATCGGGAGGCTTTACTGCTCCGGTAGATTTTACAAATACTGGAACCGGCATCCGTCATACGGGAAATGCTGGGCTTAATAATGCCGGCGCTCCCTTAGAGGTAAAGATATTTACAGGTATTTTCGGCAATCCGGGTTATCAGGAAAGCGTGATAAACACGGGAACCATGGTCTATGTGGATACGGAAAAACCGGCGCAGGTATTAGGATTTGCCGGCGCGGTGAACGGCGCCTGGAATGATCCCACGTTCAATTTTGATTTGCAGATTACCTGGCGCGGTCCACAGGACATGGATAGCGCCGATTTAACATACGGAGTCCTGACAGGAACTGCAACTCCCCTCTATAATTTGAAAGGCGGTGCTAAAACGATTACCCCTGCCGTTGATGATGTGTATACCATAAAAGTTGCCGTTAATGATTTGGTGGGCAATCAATCTAAAACGGTAACTTCCCGGGCTTACCCGCCGGGGTTTAAAAATATTGCCGCAAGCGGATCTAACAGTATGGTGGTAAAGGATGATGGTACCCTGTGGGTAGCAGGACCAAATGCCAATGGTCAATTAGGGTTAGGGATAGGCCATTCAGCAACTGTGTTTGAGCAAGTTCCCGGTATGGACCATGTAAAAGCGGTAGCGGCGGGGGACTTCCACAGCTTGGTATTAAAGGATAATGGTACCCTCTGGGCTGCGGGATCGATGCCGGGGGGGTCGGTTATGGCTAATGAAGGCCAGCTCGGAAGTACCCCAACACCTACGTTTGCGTCAGTTACCACAGGGGTAAAAGCCATCGCCGCCGGTACTCTGTACAGCATGGTATTATTAGATAATGGTACCGTCAAAACTACCGGGCATAATGCTTACGGTGAGTTGGGTTCGGGTGACTCAGCGTCGCCAAACTTCCCGAGTAAAACAACGTTTACAACCGTTGTTCGTAACAGTAGTGTATCTAGTGATACAGTGTGGGCAATATCTGCAGGGGATCACCATAGCCTTATTTCTACCGGGTACCGTCTTTACGGCGCCGGATATGATGCTGATTACAGGATAGGGGCTAACTCTGGTTACAATTTTAATGAATTTATGGATTCTGAATACGGAGAAGAATTTCATGCCCTGAGCCTGGCTGCGGGCTTTCAGGGTACCATGGTATTAACCAATAATGGAAGTCTCAAGGTATCCGGAACTAATAGCAATGGACAATTCGGATTAGGGTACCCCATAGACGCAGTAGAGGGGACTACCCCCATTAGTTCAGTAAAAAGAGTATTTGTCAGCGGCAGCTCTGATATTAGCTTTCTTATCAAGTCAAATGCGATTGCAGGAACGCTTATGGTTGCCGGTACTAATGATTCCGGTTCTTTGGGCTTAGGGTTTCCGGGGGGCAACATAGTAACTTTTACCGAAGTAAAAGACCCGGAAGATAATGTACTGAATAACGTAATTTCTGCCGGTGTGGGCACCATGCATAGTTTGATTGTTAAGGATGACGGAACGCTCTGGGGCGCCGGTTATAATACCTCCGGACCAGGTCCTCGTCCTCGTCCTGTCGGTGCTTTGGGTACAGGAGATAGTAAGGATCATTTCTACTTTACCCAAGTGCCTGGATTCAGCATGTGGACGGTTACGCCGTAAGAAGAAAACGGCGCCGCCCCTTCGGGGCGATGGCGCCGGAAAAGAATGGGAGTAATTACGATGAA
>NZ_JAJQRB010000084.1:0-21735 GCF_046533075.1 Treponema primitia
GTAGACCCGCGCAGCGGGGCTGCGGAGACAGGCTCTACATGCACATGAAGCCGGGTATACCCCTCCCCACGCCCGATTTGCCGATAAGGAGCAACACAGCAGAAAAAGTATTTACCCCGCTCTATATCCTGTCTTGATTTTCCCCCTGCTTCATGCTATAGATAAAAGTGATAAGCCCAGCTATTTCGGAGGTTTTTATGGCTCTTATATCGTTCGGGAAAAAACCGGTAAGAACCTGCGGCAAGCTGCCTGCACTGGGTTCACAGGCGCCGAATTTTTGTTTGGTGGATGGGAATTTAGGGGATAAAACCCTGGATAATTGGGCCAGGAAGGTGAAGATCCTCAATATTGTACCCAGTTTTGATACACCGGTCTGCGCCACCGCAATTAAGCGCTTCAACGAGGAGGTGGAGAATGAGCCAATGCTGGTGGTCCTGAGCATCTCCTGCGATCTTCCCTTTGCCCAAGGCCGGTTTTGTCATACCGAGGGGATCCGCAATATCATTCCCCTTTCCCAGATGAGGGACCGCTCCTTTGGAAAAGATTACGGCGTGGAGATTATCGACAGCCCCATGGCGGGTCTTTTGAGCCGGGCGGTGGTGGTGCTGGACCGGGAGAATAGGGTTGTGTATACCCAACAGGTGGCGGACATTGGTACCCCGCCAGATTACCCCGCAGCTCTGGAAGCGGCAAGAAAAGCCCTGGAAAAATGAAGAGCCTTCCCTTAATTCAACAACAATATCTACCCCTTTCATCGGTACACCATGAAAGGTTGGTTTTGTGACATCGGGTTCATCAAATTTAAAAGCATTCAATGCGCCCCCTCATGGTATTTCCATACGTACCGGACATCATCTGTTCATCCCGCTGCCGGAATTGGGGGTCAGGGATTATTACCCCTACTCCCTGCGAATATCCGTATAGCACGATCTTGAGTAGTATTCGCGATTCATACGCCGACGCGCCTTTTTCGTCGTTGTTGTTCCCCTAGATTTATCGCCAGAAATAGCCCTTGCTCTTTATCTGTTTGCTTATAATTTGCCATAGTATTTATATCATATCATCATTTCTTTGGTTTATTGATCTTTTTTCTCTGTCGTTAAGCGAAATCTTATTAAAAGTACACCCTGGTTATACGAAGTTGGGCGTACTTTAGGCTTTATATTTTGTATATTTTTAATTTTGTTTCATTTGCTATTAATTCAAAATCATGGTCTTTATGAAAAACTGGAAGGCCATTTAGTATGGCAAGAGCAGCTATTAAACAGTCATTCTGTTTTCTGAGTGTTATGTGTTTTTTCTTACATAGTCTATAAATATTTATTGCCATTTCTGTTATTTCCATTATATCATTATTAAGAATTGAGAAATTTAGTAATGTTTCTTTAATGTCATAAAAGTCATTGTCATCTTTAATTCCACGTAATACTTCCATATAAATGATGGGAGATATGAAAATATTGTTAATGTTATTATGTTCTATTAGATTCTGTAATTCATTTGCTTCCTTTGAATCATAATAATTAAAAAAATCTATCCAAACAGATGAATCCACTAGAATATCCATTATATTCCTTTCCTCATTTTTTCAAGATCGCCTTCCCAGATTTTTTTTCCTCGGTATTTCAAAATATTCTTTTGATTATATTTTCGGATATATTCACTTAATATCGAGTTTATTGCACCTTTTTTAGTATTTTGGCCACTAATTTCCATGGCTTTCTTAACCAAAGTGTCATCTAAGTCAATGTTTGTCCGCATATTGTCCTCCAATGTGTAAATATTTGTTAAAAAATACACCATTATTATGATATTGTCAAGTGTTTTTTCTTTATTTTTTGAATTTTTGGAGTTTCATGCAAAATGGATTTCGCATAACGAAGCTATGCTAAAAGCAAGATACGGAATCTGATATACTGAAGCGGTTCGGTAAAACGACTGCTGTCGGACCTTTGATCCGCAATCCCTTTTTGAGGAATGGTCCTGACGGATCATTACCCCGTATAGACGTTCCGGCTGTATACGATAAAACTACATCATTGTCCGGCAAGGACACCAGGCTAAATAGTACCTGAAACCCTCCGGGGTATTTCCGGAGGGTTTCAGGATGCGCCGCGCTAATTGTGGCCGTTGAGGGTGTCGTCGGTAGAATCGCCCGACAGGATGTCCGATCCATTGCCGTACTTGGCGGTGCCGTAACCGACCTTGTACAGGGAAGCACCACTATTGATAGAAGTAGTGGTATTGCTGTTGGCGCCTTCATTTTTACCGTAGATTGTACCGCCGTTCATGGTGAAGTTTCCATTGTAAATGTAAATGTAAATGTAAACACCACCACCACTATAGGCGGTATTATTCGATACCGTTCCGCCATTCATGGTGAAGTTTCCATTGTCAATGTAAACACCACCACCACCATTATAGGCGGTATTATTCGATACCGTTCCGCCATTTATGGTGAAGGATGGTGTAGAGGAGGTTTCGCCATAGACATATACCCCGCCGCCTTCGCCGGAAGAGCTATTGCCCGATACCTTGGCGCTGCCGCTCATGGTGAAGGATGTAGGAGAGGTTTTGCCATAGACATATACCCCGCCGCCTAAGACGCCATAGGAGCTATCAGATTTAATGGCCTTATTCTCCGACACTTCCGCGCTGTCGCTCATGGCAAAGGTTCCGGATTCTATATATACCCCGCCGCCAAATTGAGCGGTATTATTGCCCGACACCTTAGCACTGCCGGTCATGGCAAAGGTTGCACCTGATTGGTTAATATATACTCCACCGCCTTTAAAGGCGTTATTACCTGATATTACGCCATCCGTAAGGGTAAAAGATTTTTCGCTGTATATTCCGCCCCCGTTCCCGGCAGCAGTGTTTTCCGAGATGTCGATGGCACCTGTTATACTAAAGCTTTGGCTGTAGGAACTAACATATATGCCGCCGCCGTCTCCGGAAGCGATATTTTTCTCGATTTTGCCCCCGCTTATAATAAAACTGCCTTCAGCGACATACACCCCGCCTCCTTGCGCGGCGTTGTTCTCCGATACGGACGCACTATCAGTCAGGTTAAAGACCCCTTCTCCTGTATAACCAACGACATATACCCCACCGCCTTTGGAGGCAGTATTGTTGGAAACGGCCGCATTGCCTTTCATGGTAAAGATGGTAGGGGAGGTTTCGCCATAAACATATACCCCGCCACCAAAGGCATAGCCGCTGGAAATGCTATTGGCCGTTACGGCAGCGTAGTCATCCATGGTAAAGGTTCCCGATCTGAGATATACCCCGCCGCCAGTTTCACTGCTTTTATTACCAGATACGACTGCATAATCATTCATGGTAAAGGTTCCCGAGTTGAGATATACACCGCCGCCGCCAATATTATCTTTTACCGAAGAATGTCCTTTCATGGTCAAGCTGCACCCGCTGCCTATTATCTTTACACCACAGGAATTATTATTCGATATCGTTGAATAGTCGTTCATGGTCAAGCTGCCGCCATTAGTGATCTCAACGCCATTTTCGTTTTCCGATATGGACGCGTAATCATCCATGATAACGGTTCCTCCGTTAATGCCAATGGGGAGGGTGCCTCCGGTTTTTTTCGTGGTCCCCTTCATCCTTAGGGTCCCGGACACACCTACTGATGAGTAGCCGCCTGTGATGACAATGTCCTCCAATATCAGGGTAACACCGCTCTCGACGCTGAAACCTTTATGTATTGTGTTTTTTCCTGCCCCCATCCCTTTTATGGTAATGGTTTTGCCGCTGAATTCGCCGCCAAAATATAATGTTCCAACATCCGGTTCATCCCGGTAGAGCTCCACAGTAATATTGGTATCTGCGGAGGCTTTGGCAATGTCAAGGTTTTCCACAAGGCTCAGGCCGACATTGAGCGTTAGGGTCTTCTCTTCGCTCTTGTTGTTCGATGTATCAACTGTGCGGGCTGTAAAGGTATAGTCAACGCCGTTGGTAAGGCCCGTGATAGTTACATACTCGGTTCCTTTGGGGACGTTTATCGGCTGGGTAATGCCGGCCGGTTTGGGTTCAACCGTTATTTCGATATGGTCAAAGTCGTAAGGATCATTCCAAGAAAGGCGTACCTGGCCATTACCGTTCTCTTTCCATAAAGAACTGATCGAACTGGGGGGCGTTGTGTCAGGGCTCTGGGGGCTTGAACTATTGGTAGCGCCGTTGCTCTTGTTACCGGAGGTGTCCACCGCTTTGACGGTAAAAGTATAGCTTACTCCGCCCGTAAGGCCCGTGATGGTTTTGGTCCCGATTCCCTTGGGGACGTTTACCGGCTGGGTAACGCCCTCGGTTTCGGGCTCAAAGCTTATTTCAATATGGGAAAGGTCGTTGTCATAGTCATCGGGATCGATCCAGGAGAGGGTTACTGCGCTTATACCGGGTTGTAGTTCCAGACCATTAATATCCGCGGGAGGCGTATGGTCATCCGGGTCAAAGCCTCCCGAGGGGCTATGCGGGCCGGTTTGTGTGCCTTCACTCTTGTTACCAGAGGCGTCTACCGCTTTAACCGTAAAGGTGTAGGCCGTGCCGTTGGCAAAGCCCGTGATGGTTTTGGTCCCGGTTCCCTTAGCGACGCTTACCGGCTGGGTAAGGCCCTCCGCTTCGGGTGCAAAGCTTATTTCGATATAGGAAAGGTCGCTGTCGGAAGGATCGGTCCAGGACAGGGTTACTGCGCTATTGCCGGGGATGGCGCCCAGGCCGGAAACATCCGCAGGCGCGGTATGGTCATCCGGGTAGGGGCTGTGGGGGCCGGTTTGTACGCCGGCGCTTTTGTTGTTGGAGGCGTCTACCGAGATAACCGTGAAGGTGTAGGGCGTGCCGTTGGCAAGGCCGGTAATGGTTTTAGTGCTGGCCCCCGCAGGGACAATTATAGGCTGGTTAACGGCCGCTGTTTGGGGATTAAAGGTGATTTCCACATGGTCAAAGTCGCTGTCGGAAGGGTTGGACCAGTTAAGGATTACCTGACTGTCCCCTGGATTTCCGGATAAACCGGAAACTACTCCCGGGGGTGTGGTATCAGAATTGGAAGGGCTTGCACAAGCACTAAAGACAAGTACCGCAAGGGCAAAAAAGAGGGCTGATTTATTTAGAAAATACGAAGGGTATGTCCAAACTCTTTGAAATCGGTAATTCCTAGTATTCCTATCGGGGGGGGGGGTACCTATTTTCTTACCAAAAACCTCTTTCATTTGCTTGCTCCTTTATAAAAAAATGACGGATGATCCGGTCTCCAATTCGGTTAAACGAATTTTAGGCCCGGCACTCCACTCCATAGCCCTAAGGCTACAATAACCAAGCAATTATATCATAGGGTATGGCTATAATGCAAGGAGATGGTCCGCTCTTACGGTTAGATTTAGTTATGAGGCATTACGGCGGCGATTGACCAAAAATTGTAGAAAACCCCTATATTATTCCGCTTTTACCGGGCGAATTAAGTGTAACACGTTGCCAATCTTCGGGGGTTGAGGCTTCACTTTCGTCAGCCGTGGGGCGAAGTTCGATGAGCTTTCTGGAAACCGAAGGTTTGTATCGTATCATCATTTCTTTGGTTTGTCGATCTTTTTCTCTGTCGTTATGCGAAGTGGGGGCGTACACCATTTTTTTATTTGAATTTTACTGCTGTGCCATATGCTATTACTTCTGCGGCATTTTGCATTATTGACGATGATGCATATCTTATATTTACAATTCCATCTGCACCAAGTTTTTCCGCTTCTGCTACCATTCTTTTGGTAGCCAAGGCCCTTGCCTCATTCATCATTTCATTATAGGCTTTTAACTCCCCACCTATTAATGATTTAATGGCCTGGGTTATATCTTTACCAAAATTTTTTGATTGAATGGTACTTCCCTTTACAAGTTCAAGTGTTTCAAGCTCTTTTCCTGAAACGTAATCAGTATTTACCAAGATCATCTTCTTCTCCTCCATCAATCTCTTTAATTCGTTCTATTAAAACTTTAATAACTACTATGGTTATTATTATTGATATAGTTAAGGCTATCATTTTAATAATTATTGGAATATTAAATTTAATAAAAAATATTACATATATTGTATAATAAACAATAAGACATATTGACACAATAAAAGGGGCTATTTTTTTATTAAAATGTTTCCCCATATATTTCCTCCTAAATTTTATATTCCCATATTATACCTTATACTTATTATTATTGTCAAATAGCGGCGAAGCCGCTTTACATAATAATTTTCAGATAATTTCAGCCCCCTTTTCGTCGTTGTTGTTCCCCTAGATTTATCGCCAGAAACAGCCCTTGCTCCTTATCTGTTTGTTTATAATTTGCCATAGTATTTGTATCGTATCATCATTTCTTTGATTTGTCGATCTTTTTTCTCTGCCGTTATCTAAAATCTCATTAAAAGTGCATCTTGGTTATGCGCAGTAGGCCCGTACTTATAATTTATTTTCTATATTATTCTTTCGTTTTAAATAATGTGCCGAAATTCTTTTACCCAAAAAATCATAAAAAGGATAACCTTCTATTATAAATTGCCCAGCTCCAATTCCGTCAGAAATCCACACTTTTTCTTTAAAATAATAATCTACCTGATCTCGAACTATTTCTATATGATCAATATCAGACAAGTGGATATTTTTTATATTATAGCCACACAAATTATTATAACGAATTTTTATATCATCAATATAACGATTAAATGCAATTTTACTGGTTGCCCATATTTTAACAGGTTTTGAACCCATTCCCCAGACCGGATCATAATCAACAACTGAATACGTCATATTTTCTTCCGTATATTATTGATTTATTATTTCTTATTTAAATAATTTATCTTCTTTTTCTTGTTGTATCATTTTTTCTTCTTTTTGTTTTTGTTTGTATTCCTGTTGTTGTCTTTTAGCTGTTAAATTTTTTTGATAAACATTATTCAATATTTCGTCAGTATTATTATCAAGAAAATCTTTGGCTTGTTCTTCTGTTAAAGTTAAAGTTAAAGAAGAGGGAGAAAAATTAGCACTATATATACCTGATCCATGAATATACATATTCGGCGATATTTGTAGGGTACTATTATATCCAGTCGAATTAAAATAAAAATTTATAGACCCGTGATTAGCCCATCCTACCTTTTTTTCGTCCCCACCATAAAAAGAGGCCATATCTCCATCTAAAGGCGTTTCACGATTAAGAGACCACGGTAATTCCCTTCGTGAAACATTAACTTTATTTTCTTTTGCAATATTATCCCATTCAAAAAATTTGATAATATTTTCTTTGAATGACAAATATTCTTCAGGTGTAATGTAAAATTCTAATTCATTTTTATTTTTTAGATCAATATTTTTATATATAAAAATAACCTTATATATACTTATAGTTTCATCATTCCCATCTGGTCTAATAGAAATTATCGGTTCATATTTTTTAACTGAATAAGTCATATTTGAATATTGAGAACTTCGTGGTGAACATGATAAAAATAAAAAAAGGACATTTAGAATAATAGTATACTTATGAGACATTTTATCCTCCTATTGGTACTTTCTACATTTTTTTAATACTACATAAATATTTTTTTGTCAATAGGTGTTTAAAATATTCATAAATATTTAGGGCCTATTGCATATAACAGTATTTATACGCAATACGTATATACATCCAAAATAATCAATAATACGCACGAATTTGGTGCCAAGCGCCTCATCCTCTCCTTGTTAGTAATAGTGTTTTGCACCTTCTCGTACTGCGACACCGGCGGGCGTGGGGAGGGGTATGCCCGGCTTCATGTATATGGAATTCTCTGTCGTAGTAGACCCGCGCAGCGGGGCTGCGGAGACAGGCTCTACATGCACATGAAGCCGGGCATACCCCTCCCCACGCCCGATTTGCCGATAGATACCAGGTACTAAATTGATACCGCCTACTCTATCACCATATATTCATTAAAATACAGTATTTCTATCTGCCCCAACCGGAGTATCGCATTATACCGGGACAGAAGTTCCGCCTTTATTTCAGCCTCGCTTTTGCGTCCCAGCTCTTCTACGCTTAGCGCAGCAAAATAGGCCACGCTGATGTTCCGGAGCTCTTTGAGTCGGGATACCAGTTCCTCCGAAAAAGGCCGATCACCGGGATAATAGGGGAAAGCCGCCTGGAGGATCACCATCCCCGGATTAGGATCGGCGGTGGGGCAGCGGAGACGGCCCAGGCCGGTAAAGATATTCGCATCACCGGTGGCCAAGGGCGCGGCGGGGGAAGCCGGCGGGACCGGAACGGCGGCGGACTTGGGCCGGAGTATCAGGGCGTAAAGGGAACCCCCCAGGATGACCAGAACCAGGAACAAAACTATGACCAGGAGAATACGGTAGAAAATTACCAGAGACCGGGGGTTTCGCTGAGGGGGTCCGGAAGGCCGGTATTCAATACGGGGCATATTATATCAGGCGGATGCCCGCCTCCTCGAAACGCCGCAGAACCTCAAGGTTCACCGCGTTGATGGTTCCCCAGTAATCGGCCTGCTTGGAAATATAGTAGACAAAGGTGATCTGACAGACCAAACCGCCAACGGACGCCAGGGCTGCGATGGGCTGGCTTTCCAGGCCGGGGACGGTTTTGTGGATCGCCCTCAGCAGGTCAATCCCCTGGGCAATCTTTTCGCCGGTGTTATCCCCCCGAACCCTTATGGTCTGGGTGATCTTGGAATGGGGGGCGGAACTGACGTTCTCGATGGGGGTGGCGGCGAAGAGGCTGTTGGGGATAACCACCGTGCGGTTTTCCAGGGTTCTCAACCGGGCGGTTCGTATCCCAATTTCGGTAATAACCCCGTCAAAATCGCCTATCTTGATCCGGTCACCCAGCCGGAAGGGCTTATCCACAAAGATCGTAATGGACCCGAAAAAGTTTGACAACGTATCCTTGGAGGCCAGCGCCAGGGCGGCGCCCCCTAAGCCAAGCCCCGCCAACAGTGCGCTGATATTGTAGCCCAGGACCCGCAGGACCAGGACTGCCGCAATGATCCAAACAAGGGTTGAAAAAAAGTTCCGCAGTAAAGGCCGCAGAGCCGCTTCCCCCTTGAGCGCCCCTCCCCTCTTGGCGGGCACATAGTGATCAATAATAGCGCCGAGGATACTGTTTATGCCCATGGCAAAAAACAGTATCAGAAAAATATACAGGATACGGTCCGCCCAAAGGGACACATCCGGGGTCATCCCCAGTTGTTTCAGCCCCAGGTGTATACCCCCCAGGGTAACGCCGATGACCAGGGGCAGCCGGATACCGCCTATGATCAGATCATCAATCTTGGATTTGGTCTTAGCGCAGGCATGTTTTAGTATGGCCGCCAAGATCCAGGAGCAGATTTTTCCGGCCACAAAGCCTCCGGCGATAAAAGCCGCCGCCAGGAACCATTGTTTCACCGGACGACCCAATAAAATGTAATTCAATAAATCCTGCATATACTCCCCTGGACTCTCTTCCTTTTTTTATTATTAAAGCATACTATGACAATATGAATTAGCATACTATTTTTAAGGAGTTATTACCATGTTCGTACAACGGAATTCAATGGGAACTGAAAAAAAGGAAAAAATGAGGGGCGGAGAAGGGATCGTTAACTTCACCTATTTTGTGCCAAACGGTACGGAAAAGAACGCCCGTTTGCTGGCGGAACTATCCCTGGAACCAGGGGCGTCCATCGGCTATCATCAGCATGATAATGAAACCGAGTACTTCATCTTTATCTCCGGTACCGGTACTGCCAATGACAACGGTACGGAGATATCCGTAAAGCCCGGGGATCTGCTCATCACCGGCAACGGCGCTTCTCACAGCGTCAAAAATACCGGTTCCGTTCCCCTGGTGTTTAACGCCCTGATAGTTACGTATTAAGGGATACCCCCATGTGCGGTATCGTCGGATATATCGGGGCGGAAGAGACAGCCCCAATTCTCATTAAGGGCCTTAAGCGGCTGGAGTACCGGGGTTACGACTCTGCGGGGATCGCCGTTTTGGGCAGCGCCGGTTTGACGATCCGGAAGTCCAAGGGCGCCCTGAAAAACCTGGAAGAGAAGATTGAAGGTGAACTGGGGGCAGGCGCCCTGGACGGTACCATGGGCATAGGGCATACCCGATGGGCAACCCACGGTGAGCCCTCCGACATTAACTCCCACCCCCATACCGATGTATCCGGCAAAATCGCCGTGGTTCACAACGGTATCATCGAAAACCACGCCAAACTCAAGGTCTGGCTTATGGAGCATGGGGTTAGTTTCCGCAGCGAAACCGACACCGAGGTTATCGCCCATCTCGTTAACTTCTATTATAAAGGCGATTTACTCCAAGCCGTGATTGGGGCGCTGAAACGGCTGGAGGGTTCCTATGCCCTGGGGATCATCTGCGAAAACGATCCGGACCGTATCATTGCGGTGCGCAAAGAAAGCCCCCTGGTGGTTGGGGCGGGCAAGGGGGAAAACCTCATCGCCTCGGACGTACCGGCGCTGCTGGAATATACCCGGGAAGTCTACTACCTGGAGGACCGGGAAATCGCCGTACTCTACCGGGACCGGATAGAGTTTTACAACGAAGAGGGTGAACAGCGTCAACGGGAAAGCCGGCACGTGGAGTGGGACGCCGCCGCCGCCGAAAAGGGCGGTTACGAGCACTTCATGATCAAGGAAATCCACGAACAGCCCAAGGCCCTGAGGGATACCCTGCGGGCACGGATCAAAATCGCGGGTACGAAAACTATCAACCTGGAAGAGATCGGCTTCGATGCTTCCTGGGCAAAGGCGGAACGGGTGGTTATCGCCGCCTGCGGTACGGCATGGCACGCCGGGGTTATCGGCAAGTACGCCTTCGAAAAGTTTGCCCGTATCCACACGGAGGCGGAGATCGCCTCGGAGTACCGCTACCGGAACCCCATATTCAACCCAAAGGATATTTTCCTTATCATAAGCCAGTCCGGGGAAACTGCGGACACCCTTGCTGCCATGCGCTTGGCTAAAAAGAGCGGCGCCCGGATCATCGCCATTACCAATGTTGTGGGTTCCACCCTGGCCAGGGAAGCGGATCTGGTGATGTCTACCCTGGCGGGGCCGGAGATCGCCGTGGCATCCACCAAGGCTTTTACCACACAGCTTATGTGCGTTTATCTCATCGCCCTCCAGCTTGGACGGCTCCGCGGTATGAACGATACTGAACTGGCTGCCCATATCGAAGCGCTGGAAAAGCTGCCGGAACAGGCGGAACGGATCCTTGCGGGAAAGGAGGATATCCAGCGTTTTGCCTCCCTCCAGTTCAACAAGTCCAAGGTCTTCTACATGGGCCGCCTTTTCGATTACGCAACCAGTCTGGAAAGCGCCCTAAAGCTCAAGGAGATAAGCTATACCCATTCGGAGGCCTTTGCCGCGGGGGAACTGAAACACGGCCCCATCGCCTTAGTCGATGAAACTACCCTGGTTACCGCCCTGTGTACCCAGCCGGCGCTGTTTGACAAGATGGATTCCAATATAAAGGAAGTAAAGGCCCGTCACGCCGCCACAGCGGTGATCACCTACGATGATGTAGATTACTTTGATAAAACTGCGGATCAGGTTTTCCGTATACCCCGGACCCTGGACAGCCTTTCTCCCATCCTGGCGATTATCCCCTGTCAGCTTTACGCGTATTACTGTTCGGTTCTTCGGGGCTTGGATCCTGATAAACCGAGGAATTTGGCAAAATCGGTGACCGTAGAATGAAAAGCAACAGGGCCTAGCGTTGGCCTCCCCTGCACGGTGGAATAACCAAGCCATTTTTTACCTCCTCGGGCCCCTGATAATTGAGCAGATCCTGGGGGTTACCATGGGCATCGCCGATACGGTGATGGTCAGCTCCGTGGGAGAATACGCCGTCTCCGGGGTATCCCTGGTGGACGTGATTAACAATCTGCTTATCCTGGCCTTCGCCGCCCTTGCCACGGGCGGTTCCGTGGTGGTAAGCCAGTACATAGGCCGCAGGGATACTAAAAACTCCGCCAGTGCCGCCAGGCAGCTTATCTATGCTAATACCATCATTTCTGTTGTTATTACCGTGGCAGCACTGATTCTGCATACCCGGATTCTGCAGCTGGTATATGGAAATGTCGAAGCCGATGTGATGAAAGCGGCGCGGACCTACTTTTGGATAACCGCTCTGTCCTATCCCTTTCTTGCACTCTACAACTCCGCCGCCGCCCTCTTCCGCGCCATGGGTAACAGCAAGGTCCCCATGCTTATCGCCCTGCTGGTAAATTGCATGAACATCGGGGGAAACGCCGTCTTTATCTTTGGCTTCCATATTGGGATTACCGGGGCGGCCCTGTCCACCCTCATCAGCCGTGTGGTTGCGGCGGCGGTACTCATGGCCATGCTCGTATCCGGACCACACAGTTCCAGTCCCGTGTCATTGAAGGGCTTATCCAAGGTCCGCCTGGATCCCCGGATGATCCGTAATATCCTGAACATAGGTATTCCCAGCGGGGTGGAAAATTCTATGTTCCAGTTCGGTAAAATCCTGGTCTCCCGTATCTTTACTACCTTCGGTACCGCGGCTATCGCGGCGAACGCCATTATTTCGGTGACCAATTCCCTGTCTTTTATGCCCGGACAGGCCTTTGGTATTGCCCTTCTGACCATCGTTGGACAGTGCGTAGGCGCCGGGGATTATGAATGGGCTAAACGGTACACCTCTAAAATACTAAAACTGTGCTATGTGGTACTTATTATTCTGAACGGTGCAATGCTTATCTTTAAGGATCCCCTGATCGGCCTGTTTAATTTAAGCGCCGATGCACAAACCCTGGCTAAAAGTTATATGCAGGTACAGTGTATCAGCGCGGCCTTCTTTTGGACCCTGGCTTTTACCCTGCCCAATGCCCTGCGCGCCGCCGGAGATGCGCGGTTCTGCATGGTCGTGGGCGCCACCACCATGTGGCTTGTCCGGGTAATCATGGCATACGTCTTCGCCTACCCCCTGGGATTCGGCTCCCTGGGGGTATGGCTCGCCATGGGAATGGACTTCATCGCCAGGGCTGTAATCTATGCCACGCGCTGGGTCCGGGGGAAGTGGCAGAATAAGACGGTTATTAGTGAAGGGTAAATGTATAGGCGCCTGATATCTGTCGGCAAATCGGGCGTGGGGAGGGGTATGCCCGTCTTCATGTGCATGTAGAGTCTGCTTCCGCAGCCCCGCTGCGCGGGTCTACTACAGCAGGGAATTCCATATACATGAAGACGGGCATACCCCTCCCCACGCCCGCCGGTGTCGCATAGAGAAATTTGGCTACAGACACAACATCGTAAATTTACGCAGAATGAAGGGGGGGGGAGGAAAACTTATTCCTTCTCCTTTTGCGCCTTCTGTGCCTTTGCGGTTTATTATTCTTACATTTTTAAATTATTTTTTTGCATTTTTCTTTGTTTCGAAAATTTGTTTTAGGCTTTCGGTATAGGGGGGACGGGCGATGCCGTATTCGGTGATAATGCCGGTGATCAGCTCGTTGTCGGCAAAATCAAAGGCTGGATTGTATACCTTTACGCCTTCCGGAGCCATACGCTCTTTGTACCACATCTCCGTTACTTCTTCTGCGGGGCGCTCTTCAATTACAATATCCTCACCCTTTGCAATCGACATATCTATCGTAGAAGTGGGCGCGCACACATAGAAGGGGACACCGTAATATTTAGCCAGGATTGCCACACCGGAAGTGCCGATTTTATTCGCCGTATCTCCGTTGGCGGCTACCCGGTCGCAGCCTACAAAGATTATCTGCACCCAGCCGTTTTTCATTACCTGGGACGCCATATTATCGCAAATTACCGTGGTGTCCACCCCATTTGATACCATCTCGATGGCCGAGAGCCTGGCGCCCTGCAGCAGAGGACGGGTTTCATCGGTGAATACCTTGAAGTTTAGCCCCCTCTCCCGGCCAAGGTGGATAGGCGCCAGGGCGGTGCCATACCTCACCGTGGCCAATTGCCCGGCATTACAGTGGGTAAGAATACCGCAGCCATCCTTGATTAGGCTAAGACCGTATTCGCCGATGGAACGGCAGCCCCAGATATCTTCGTCACGAATTTTGACGGCCTCTTGGCGGAGCACTTCTTTAAGATCCGGAATGGGCAAGCCCGCATTGACCTGCGCCACATCATCCATACGGTTAAGCGCCCAGAATAGGTTTACTGCGGTAGGACGGGCGGTTGCCAGATAGTCCTTAGCTTTTTTAAACTGGGCATAAAAACTATCGTAGGTATCAGAACGGATTTCCTTTGCCGCAAGATACAGCCCGAAAGCCGCGGTAACTCCAATTGCCGGGGCTCCCCTTACCTGCAGGATATAAATAGCCCTGTGGATATCTTCCTGTTTGGTAAGGGATATTATTTCCACCTTTCCCGGTAGTTTGGTTTGATCGACAATAACCAGAGCGCTTTTTTCGTCATCCAAAGCAACGGTGTCATAGTCCAGAATGTTTTGAGTCATCATTGTTCCTTTAAAAAATTATACCTTCAGAGCCTTAAGGGCCCGTAGGAATGCCTGCACAAAATCGTCCCCGGTAACAAAATTACGGCGGTTAACAATGCAGTCTTTTGCACAAATAATATTTACCCGCTCCGCGAAAACACGTTTTTCCTGATCCGCTATGGTGGTAACATCCTTAACCTGGGCCATGCCAACCGTACGGCGGATCAATTCCAACCCCGTACAGGCAGCGGTGTCGATTATGATAGTATTCAGGTAATATTCGGCAAAGCCCTTGGTTTTCGCCATCACATCCGTAACCCGCTGGGCATAACATACCAGGAATTTTTTCTTGAACAAGTCGATCACCTCTACGGCGGTTTTCAACACCCAATCGCAAAAATCTTTGGCGCCCGCCGCATTCCCATTATCCCAGGCAAAAAATAAATTAGCAATCACATTGCCGATATCGTATCCCATGGGGCCGTAAAATGCAAACTCAGGGTCGAACACACGGGTACCCTGCTGGTTTACAAAAACAGAACCCGTATGCAGATCCCCATGAATGAGCGCCTGGGCATTGTTCATAAATTCAAACTTCAGCTTAGCGACCTCAAGGTGCAAAGCCTCGTCGTCATACAGTTCTTTCTGCACAAACTGCGCATTTGCGGGGGTAACCAGATTCCGCTTGTTAACATTATTGTATGGTTCCGTGTAGACCAAATCTTCGGTGATTTCACAAAGTTCGGGATTAATAAAACTCTTTACCAGCCCCTTCTTTTCCTTGTGTTCCATCACCACATCGGTGGTGTTCAACAGGGTATTCACCATATAGGTGGTAACATCATCGGCAAAACGGGGGAAGGTTTTATGCTCCATCAGGGCATAGCGCATCAACTGATAATCGGAGAGATCCTCCATTATACAAGCGCACATCACCGTGTCGTACTGATAAATCTTAGGAACCAGACCGGGAGCGTACTTATATTGCAGGAGGAGAATTTCCGATTCTATGCGGTTACGATCCGTTGAAATTTTCATCTCCGCAGAGATCCGGAGGGCCTCTCCTGCCTGCTTTACAATGATGGACTTGCGGGTTTTCTCTTCCCGGATACGAAACACATAATTCAAGTTACCATCGCCGATTTCTTTCACTTCCAACTGCGCGCCGGATGCAAAGAAATCTAATTTTTCATTGATGTATTCGGCTACATCCGCTTCCTTCATCAAAAAATAACTATCAAAACGAGACATCCTGTTATCCTCCATGCTTATTTTTTACGAATATAGTTCAAGGCCAGCGCTATTGCCAGGACAAGACCTTTAAAAATATTGACGGTGTAATAGGGTACCGATGCCATGATAAGACCGTTTTCCAGAACCCCAATCAGAAAGGCGCCGGCCAGGGTACCGAAGGCATGGGGTCTTCCCACACCGGCAACGGAAATGCCGATATGCGCCGCCGCCACCGCACCCATCAGATAGGACGAACCGGAATTAATCTGCGCATTGCCCACCCGCGCGCCGATAAGTATCCCGCCGACAGACGCCAGTATGGCGCTCAGGATATAAGCCAGGGCCCGGTACCTATGCACATTGATGCCGGATAAACGCGCGGCCTCTGCGTTGGCGCCTACGGCATACATATAACGGCCATGCTTAGTATAGGTGAGGAACAGAAATGCTAACAACACCAGAACCAGCATAATGATGATAATCCAGGGCTCTTTGCCCATGGTACGCAAAAAAACCGGTACCCTGCCCACGGCGCTGCTGCCATCGGGCCGCACCATCCGTTCGTTGATAGCCCCGCCGCCCGCATAGGTCATGGCGACCCCTTCAAACATGAACATGGTGGCCAAAGTAGCCAGCATATCCGGTATTTTCAATTTTACTATGAGCAGGGTGTTCGCCAAAGCAACCATCTGCACAATAAGGATGGTAAGCACTATAGCAAAGATGGTTCCCGGTACGGTTGTACCAAAGGAAAACCACACCAAAAAGGTCATGCACACGGTGTTAGAAAGGGTAGCCGCCGAACCCACCGACAGGTCAATGCCGTTAACCGTAAGGGCAAAGGTCATACCGATTGCAACAATGGTTACGATACAAACAGATCGAAGTATGGCGGTCATATTTGATATGGACATAAATGTAGGCATGGTTATCGAAAAACCGAGTACCATAATCACAATAGTAAGCAGTATTCCCCACCGGGTGATAAAATCCATTATAGTCGTTCTTGTGCCGCGCACTGCGGATTTACCCATCTCAATTGCCTCCGGTTGAATAATAGAGTAGTTCCTTTTCACTGGTTTCAGAAACCTTTACTTCCTTCACAATCCCGCCGTCAAACATGATATATGCACGATCGGCGATGGCCAGGATCTCGGAAAACTCACAGGAAGTATAAATAATACCCTTCCCTTGTGCGGCAAGATCCTCAATAAGCTTGAATATATCCCGCTTGGCGCCCACATCCACACCCTTGGTGGGCTCATCAAAAATATAAACCTCCGAATCGGACACCAGCCACTTGCCTACCACTACCTTTTGTTGATTCCCGCCGGAAAGATGGGCCACCTGCTGGTATTCCGAGGGGGTCTTGATACCCAGATCTTTCACCATTTTTCGGGCAACATCCAATTGCCGGGATTTTACTACAAAATGAATTTTATTCAAAAATTTTTGCAGGGACGAAATAGTAATATTGGCATACACCGGATCATCAATTATGACCCCCTCTTTGCGCCGCTCTTCCGGCACCAAGGCAAGCCCACGCTTTACCGCCTGGGCCGGCGTCTTTGGGGTAATATCCTTTCCCCGGAGCTTTACGGTGCCGCTGCCACTGGGGTAGGCCCCAAAAATAGTTTTACACAATTCGGTTTTACCCGCGCCTACAAGACCGGCAATGCCGATAATCTCGCCGCTCTTTACCTGAAGGTTTATATTTTTTACCCGCCCATCGGCTTCTGTAAGATTTTCCAGACTCAGGAGCACATCACCGATGGGAACCTGCGTTTTTTTATAGGTTTCGTCAATGGCGCGGCCCAGCATATATTCCACAATTTGATTGATGGTAAGGTCCGGGGTAATATCCATGTCCTTAACCACCTGCCCATCCTTCATGATGGTGATATGTTCACAAATTTCAAATAACTCCGCAAGGCGATGAGAAATAAACACGATACCTACATTTTCTTCTTTGGCAAGGTACCGCACAACTTTAAACAGATTTTCTGTCTCCGTATTGGAAAGAGGCGCCGTTGGCTCGTCCAGTACCAGAAACTTGCAGCGTTCCCGGGCGGCGCTGGCCAGCAGGATCATCTGCTTTTCCGCCAAGGTCAATTCCGCAACACTTTTACGAACATCAATGTTTACCCCAAGCCGGTCCAAAGCTTCCTTGGCGGCCTGGCGAATATATTTCCAGTTAACAAACTGCTGTTTACCCATTTTATTGACCAAAACATTGGTCATAATATTTTCGGCCACCGAAAGGCTGGGGGCAAGCGCCACATCCACCTCCTGGTACACTATCTCAATGCCCAGTTCCTTAGCAGCCTTAGGGGAACGGAGCTCACATTCCGCGCCATCAATAAAAACTTCCCCGGTATAATGATTGTTCACCCCGGAAAGCACCTTCATCAGGGTACTTTTACCCGCACCGTTGGCCCCTATCAATGCATAAATTTTTCCGCTCTCCATACTGAAGTCCACATTGGAAAGGGCTTTCACCCCGGGGAAGGTTATAGAAATACCTTGCATTTTCAGGGTGGATTTTTTCATCTCTGCCAAAATAATTCACCTACCGATATTATTGATATACGCTAAGCCGCAATCAGCTTCCCTTCCGGCAAGGAACGTTATCCGCCGAAATGGAAGCTGACTTAGCCTAATGTTTACGTATTACTTTCCAACAGAGGCCTTAATCTCTTTGAACCAGGCATAGCTATCAAACACCCCCTGCTCCTGGCCCCAACCGGATACCACTGAAACGATATTACCCATGTTAATGGAATTGTTCAGGTCCGTGGTCTTTACTCCCTGGGCATCAAGATTATAGGTATCGGGGGTTTTCTCGCCCGCAAATTTTGCGGCTAAAAGACGCATGTCGGCGATACCGATAAGTTTCGGATCCACCGCAGCGGTAGAAACCCATACATCGGGATGGGAAAGCATCAAATTGATATCATCGTTGGAAATATCGATGGACATAATTTTAATATCCTTCCGTCCGGCATCATCCAGAGCCTGTAAACAACCCTTGGCGAGCTCATCGTAGGAACCCCAAATTGCGTCCACCGCACCGGGGGCGAATTTCGGCAGCAGCGCGGACAGTGCATCCTGGGTGCCGCCGCGGGCATTAGCGGAATCCACCGGGCCGACCAGCGCAACTTCCTGAATCTTACCTTCCTTCACATACCGATCATAGACTACCTGACGGCGATCCAGGGGCGGTACACCGGGGCCCATCCAGGCGCGGATAACCTTAATTGGTTGTTTACCCGCAGGGAAATTCGCCACGAGCGAAGCCAGGGACAGTTCTGCAAGCTTGGCATCTTCCTGGGCGGTGCTGGTAACACCGGTGAGGATCTGGCCGTTGACATCGCCATTCAGATAGGGAATGGAATCGAAGGTGACAACCTTCATACCCTTGTCGACGGCAGGTTTCAGCGAATCATAGGTGTAACCGGCCTCACCGTGGGAGAGGATAATACCATCGTAATCTTTCTGGATAACCTGGGCGAGGGTCTCCTGACACTTGGCGTTGTCACCATCGGTAACAAAGGTGTCAACGACAAAGCCAAGCGCCCGGCCTTCGGACGTACAGCCTTCCAGGAACTGCTGGGTATGGTCGCCGGCGGCCAGGTTGCGGACAACCGCTATTTTAATGGCGCCATTGGCCATCTGATTCGGCATATACTTTTTGAGCAGCTCATTTGTCGCAGCGTCGTTAGCCGTCTGCGCCTTTTTACTACACCCCATGAATATTGCCGCGCTAAACAACGCCGCAACCAAAACCAACCACACTGCTTTTTTCATATTCTTTCCTCCAAAAAATTATTATAACACCATATATTCATGGCGTACAATCACTATGTAAGATCTCATTCAAACCATTTGATAACTTGGAATCCAATTAAAATATTTTATAATAAATACTAAAAATATTTATCCGCCAATTATTGAAACTATAGCATTGGCCTAGCTCATTGTCAAGAATTTTTTGAAAACCTCCGGAATTTGGCAATTATTCCCTGTTTTTTGCGTAAAATATTTTAGTAAATACTAAAATATTTTAGTATTTACATTGACAAATTCACCCATTAAGGGTTAAAATGGAGTATGGCTCCGCGGATAGTTGATATCGCAAAGGCCGCGGGGGTCTCCCCTTCTGCGGTATCCCTGACATTAAACAATAAATCCGGCATCAGCAGTGAGGTGCGGAAAAGAATCATCAATATTGCCACAAACCTGGGATACAAAACCGTTCTTACGGATCAGTACCTTATTAATGAAAACATCACCATAAAACTCTTAAAAATAGCGAAACATGGCCATATCGTAAATGAGCGCCACAATGCCTTTATCACCGAATATATGGAAGGAATTGAAACTTACGCCAAAAAACGAAAATACAAGTTTGAGGTTTCGTTCTTTAATTTGACGCCCATTGAGGAAGTTATCCATGCCCAAAAGGGCGCATCCGTGGACGGCTTCATTATTCTGGGGACCGAGCTCAATGCCTATGAACTGAATTTCTTTACCGAGTTATCCAGGCCCCTGGTGTTTATCGACACCTACTTTCCATCTTCCGGATATGACTGTATTGATATGGATAATGCCGATGGGGTTTTTCGGGTGATCCAGCATCTGTATAATAACGGCCACCGCAGCATAGGATTAGTAAAGAGCAGTTATGAAGCCCGGAATTTCAGGATGCGCGAAACCGGTTTCCTGGAGGCCATGGAATATTTTTCCCTGCCGGTCCAGGAAAAATTTATTATCAGTGTGGACCCTGCCTTTGATAAATCAATCGCCGATATGAGCAAATTCCTGGAAAAGCAGCGTGTCCTGCCAACGGCATTTTTCTGTATGAACGATATTATCGCCTACGGCTGCATGAAAGCCCTGCGGGACCACAATTACCGCATCCCCGAAGATATCAGTATTGTTGGGTTCGATGATCTGCCGTACAGCAGCCTATCCGAACCGCCTCTAACGACTATCAGGGTTTCTACCCATCAGATCGGACGGCGGGCATTGGAAAAACTGGCGGAGCGGATGACTAATCCGCCGGAGGATATACCGGAGAATATTTTGATTTCGGGGAAGTTGGTGTCACGGGGAAGTGTTGGGAAACTCTGAAGGGCGAATCGAAAAAACGCCGGTGGGGGAGGGGGAGCCCCGCTGCGGGATGCCTGTAGAATCCACCTATGGAGCCCCTTCGGGTCTCCTCCGGTGGGGAATTCCAGAATATCCCGCAGCGGGGCTCCCCCTCCCCCACCGGCGCCTGTTCGAATGGGTTGCGCTTGACTAAGACTGGCGCTTTTCCCAGACCTCGCTACGCTACGCCGGGGCCTTGTCTGGCGACAATTTCTTTATAGAGCTTCACGATATTCTCCAGGGCGCTGAGCCTGACCAGGAGAGCCTCTTCCTGTGGCGCGTCATGGAACCGTCCTGCTGCTACTGCATCGGCAACAGCATCCGCCAGTTTGTCCGTATTAAGTTCATCGGTATTCATAGTTTCCCCTGTAACAACCCGTAATAAAGCCCGGCAAAAGTGGTGACTGTTACCACTCGGCGGCAGCTTGCCTTCCTTCATGCCTTTGTGTGAATAAGAACATCGCACACAAAGGCATGAAGTTAATACCCGAAGACGCCAGGCATTGGGAGGCTATAGCCCCCCACCCCCCCCAGGCGGCAAAAAAAGGGTTAAAGGGCTAAAGGGTTAAAAAGCCCGAACCGCACGGACACTGCTTGTAGCATTCTTGCCGCGGCCGTACTGACTGCCATCGCTGAAATCCTGGACCCACGCGACACTACTACCGTTCTCCGACGAGGACCAGTACCACCTGCCATCAAGACTGCCCAACCCTTTAGCTTTGAGGTTCTTGTAAATCAGGTCAAGCTCATCCTTGCTTGGTAAAAACCAGTCGTTCTTTTCACCTCCGGTATACCCGGTACACAACTGAGCCGCCATACCTGTTTGCCCGTTCTGCCGCAGGAAGTTTATGCTTG
>NZ_JAJQRB010000085.1:0-65165 GCF_046533075.1 Treponema primitia
ATTGGGGCTGCGGATTGATCGTCTGAAAGAGTCCCGCTTGGCGAATGGCGAAAAGCTTATCTGCAAGGTTGCCGAAACGGTAGAGGTGTGCTGGAAAAATCGTTCCATGACCTGCCAGCCCTGGGTAGTCCCCGGCGCGGACTTAATTCTCCTCGGGGCAATCCCCCTGGAAGATATGGACCTCATGGTAGACCCGAAAAACCTGCGGTTAGTCGGCGCCCACGGCGACAAAGAACTGGGGATGCTCTTATAAACCCAGAGGGCTTGCCCCGTTTATTGGTGTTACCTATTACGATAACACCAATACCTCATGTCGTTATTTTATAAAATGGCCGCAGAGCATACACCCTGCGGCCGCTGTTAACGAATGCTTTTTTCTACAGGTCTTTGCCCTCGTTACCGTAGTAGGCGTTGAGGTACATCTGCTTGATTTCGGCAATCAGGGGATACCGGGGATTGGCGCCGGTGCACTGGTCGTCGAAGGCCTGTTCGCTCATGGCGTCCAGTTTTTCAAGGAAGACCTTTTCATCAATGTTGTAATCCTTGATAGTATTCTTAATACCCACATCTACTTTGAGCTTCGCGATAGCCGCAATAAGGGCTTCCAGTTTTTCCTCATCGGTCTTTCCCTTAAGGCCCAGGGCGGTGGCCACTTCGGCGTACCGGGCCAGGGTTTTGGGGTGATCGTACTGGGGGAAGGTTCCCATTTTGGGGGGCACTTCCGCCGAGTTATACCGGAGTACGTGGTTGATCATCAGGGCGTTGGCGACACCGTGGGGCAGATGATGGAAGGCGCCGAGCTTGTGGGCCATGGAGTGACAGACCCCGAGGAAGGCGTTGGCAAAGGCCATACCGGCCATGGTGGCAGCAAAGGCCATCTTCTCCCGGGCCACAGGATCCTTGGCGCCCTCATTGTAAGCCCGGGGAAGGTATTCGAAGATCACCTTCAGGGCTTGGAGGGCAAGACCGTCGGTAAAGTCCGTAGCCATCACGGAAGCGTAGGCTTCCAGGGCATGGGTCACGGCGTCTATACCGGAGGCGCTGGTAAGCCCTTTGGGGGCGTCCATCTGGAAGTCCGCATCAACAATGGCCATATCCGGCATAAGCTCGTAATCCGCCAGGGGATACTTCATGCCAACCGTATCGTCGGTGATGACCGCGAAGGGGGTTACTTCCGAACCGGTTCCCGCCGAGGTGGGCACCGCGATAAAGTAGGCCTTCTCTCCCATCTTGGGGAAGGTATAGACCCGCTTCCGGATATCCACAAAGCGCATGGCCAGATCCTGGAAGTCTACCTCGGGATGTTCGTAGAGTACCCACATGATCTTTCCGGCGTCCATGGCGGAACCGCCGCCCACAGCGATGATCACATCGGGCTTGAAGGCGCTCAATTGGGCAGCCCCTATTTTAGCGCAGCTCAGGGTCGGGTCCGGCGCCACATCGAAGAAGGTCTCGTGGGCTATACCCATTTCGTCCAGCTTGTCCGTTACCGGTTTGGTATAGCCGTTGGCATAGAGGAACTGATCGGTTACGATAAAGGCCCGCTTCTTGCCCAGCACATCTTTCAATTCAGACAGGGCAACACCGATGCAGCCCTTCTTCAAGTATACTTTATCAGGAGCCCTGAACCAGAGCATGTTATGCCTCCTCTCGGCCACAGTTTTAATGTTGATAAGATGCTTAACCCCGACGTTTTCGGAAACCGAGTTTCCGCCCCAGGTTCCGCATCCTAAGGTAAGGGACGGTGTAAGCTTGAAGTTGTAGAGGTCCCCGATACCGCCATGGGACGAGGGGGTATTCACCAGGATACGGCCGGTCTTCATCCGGAGTTCGTATTCCTTGAGTTTTTCCTGACCCGTTACGGTGTTTATATATAGAGAGGAAGTATGGCCGTAACCGCCGTCGCGGATCAGCTGTTCAGCCTTGTTCAGCGCGTCGGTAAAGTCCTTTGCCCGGTACATGGCCAATACGGGTGAAAGTTTTTCGTGGGCAAATTCTTCGGACAGCTCCACACTGCTCACTTCCCCGATGAGGATCTTCGCAGCCTCCGGAACCTTCACTCCCGCCATTTCGGCAATCGTCACCGCTTTCTGCCCCACAATTTTCGCGTTCAGGGCGCCGTTGACGATAATGGTCTTCCGAACCTTTTCGGTTTCCGCAGGATTGAGGAAATAACAACCCCGGGCGGCGAATTCCGCCTTCACCTTGTCGTAGACCTTGTCCAGAACAATGGTGGACTGTTCGGAGGCGCAGATCATCCCGTTATCAAAGGTCTTGGAATGGATGATGGAACTTACCGCCAGGAGTATGTCCGCGCTGTCGTCGATAATCGCCGGGGTATTCCCCGAACCGACCCCGACCGCGGGCTTGCCCGAAGAATAGGCCGCCTTAACCATCCCGGGTCCGCCGGTGGCGAGGATCAGATCCGCCGCCTTCATCACCTGGTTGGAAAGCTCGATGCTGGGCTCATCAATCCAATCAATGATCCCTTCGGGGGCGCCGGCGGCAACCGCCGCATCCAGCACGATCTTAGCCGCCGCGCAGGTACTCTGTTTGGCCCGCGGGTGGGGGCTTATGATGATCCCGTTCCGGGTCTTGAGGCAGATGAGGGTCTTGAATATGGCCGTTGAAGTAGGATTAGTGGTGGGAATGACCGCAGCGATAATCCCCACAGGCTCGGCTATCCGCTTGTACCCATAGGCGGGATCATCCTCCAATACACCGCAGGTTTTTACGTTCTTATAGGCATTGTATATGTATTCGGCGGCATAGTGGTTCTTTATAACCTTATCCTCCACTATACCCATACCGGTCTCTTCCACCGCCTGCTTGGCAAGGGGGATCCGCGCCTTATCGGCTGCCCGGGCGGCGGCAAAGAAAATCTTGTCCACCTGTTCCTGGGTAAAGGTCGAATAAGCCTTTTGGGCTTTCCGCAGCCGTTCCAGTTTCTTTTCCAGCCCCGCTGCATCCAGTGCGTTTTCGTCGGGTTTTTTCACTTCCGGTTTTGCTGTTGCCATGGTACCTTCCTTAATTTAGTTAATTCCTTATAACAAGGATTATAGTTCAAGATGGAACGAAAAAAAAGCGTATTTTTTCATTCGAAACTTTTTCTTGCTTTCGATACTAATATATCTATAAAAAACGGCGCCTGTCACGCTATTTGCCCTTACAAGCCAAGAGCCGAAAACCCCACCCCATACTACTTTAATCGGGGTGGGTTTTCCGCTTAGAAATCTACTTCAGTATCGTAGAAACAGGCGTGCAGGAGCTTTTCCATCTGCGCCGGGGTGACGCTTCGGGGATTGGAGCCCGTACAGGCGTCTCCCACCGCCAGTTCGGCGATTCTGGGGAGTTTGTCCAGGAATTCCTTTTCATTGATAATCCCGCCCTCGTATTCCTTAATGCCCCGGGGGATATTAAGGGCCTTATTCAGCCCCTGGATATGGGCAATCAGGGAGGCGACCCCTTCGTCGACGGTCCCGGCGGGCAGTCCCAGGAACCGGGCAATCTCGGTGTACCGTTCAGCCGCGGCCTTTTCCTTGGCGTTGTACTGAATAACCTTGGGAAGGTACATGGCGTTGGCGCAGCCGTGCACAATGTGCCCGCCGGTATAGGCGGCCCCGGTTTTATGGGCCATGGAGTGGACAATACCCAGCAGGGCATTGGAAAAGGCCATGCCCGCCAGACACTGGGCGTTGTGCATCCGGGCCCGGGCTTCCTTATCGCCCTTATAGGATTCTATCAGGTACTGGCTTACCATCTTGATAGCGTGGAGGGCCAGGGCATCCGTATAGTCGCAGTGGAGGGTTGAAACATAGGCTTCAATGGCATGGGTAATAGCATCCATCCCGGTATGGGCGGTAAGCTTGGGCGGCATAGTTTCCGCCAGTGCGGGGTCCACAATAGCCACATCGGGGGTGATATTGAAGTCCGCCAGGGGATATTTTATCCCCGTCTGATAATCGGTGATAACTGAAAAAGCGGTAACCTCCGTGGCGGTTCCGGAAGTAGAGGGAATCGCGCAGAATTTCGCCTTGGTACGCAGGCTGGGAAAGTTGAAGGGAATAGTCAGGGTCTCAAAGGTGGTTTCGGGATATTCGTAGAAAGTCCACATCGCCTTGGCCGCATCAATAGGGGAACCCCCGCCGATAGCAACGATCCAGTCGGGGTTAAACTTCCGCATGGCCTCGGCGCCCTTCATCACCGTTTCCACCGAGGGATCCGGCTCTACCCCCTCATAGAGACTCACCTCCATCCCCGCTTCCTTAAGGTAAGCCACTGTTTTATCCAGAAAGCCGAATTTCTTCATGCTTCCGCCGCCGGTTACTACAATCGCCTTTTTCCCTTTAAGGGTTTTCAAGGCTTCCAGGGCTCCCTTTCCATGGTACAGGTCCCGGGGTAAGGTAAATCTTGACATAAAATCCTCCTCAGAATGGTATATCGATATAAATATATCGATAAAAAATGAACTTGTCAATAGTTTCTTTCTCACTTATGATTAAAAAGTTGGGGGGCCGTAATGATTCGGTCCGGAGGAGAAAAGGTGCATTATAATAACAATGCTTTACTGATAAAACGTGACCTGTTGGTATCCCTGATTAAGCTTTTTCTGGACGATAAACTGGAAGAGGGCATCGATCGTATCCCCTACGAGATGACATCGGGTCCCAATTACGAGCCCATACGTTGCTGCGTACACCATGACCGGGTGATCCTCAAAATCCGTATCCTGGCCCGGCTGGGTTTCTCCGTGGAAGATTATGCGGATGACGGCGCGCCCCTGGCCTTTCACGCAAAGGAAGCCCGGGAACGGACCGCCATTTCCGGGCCGGTTCTTACGGTTCTGGACGAAGCCTGTAACGCCTGTATCAAAACACAGTACCTGATCACCAACGCCTGCCAGGGATGCCTGGCCCGGCCCTGCCTCCTCAACTGCCCCAAAAAAGCGGTCTCCATGAACGGCGGCCATGCGGGTATCGATAAGACAAAGTGTATCAACTGCGGCATTTGTCTGCAGGCCTGTCCCTACCATGCAATTATCAGAATACCCGTCCCCTGCGAAGAAGCCTGTCCCGTGGGGGCCATCGCCAAAAACGAAGCCGGCAAGGAACGGATCGATTACAATAAGTGTATCTTTTGCGGCAACTGTATGCGGGAATGTCCTTTTGGCGCAATGATGGATAAGTCCCAGATCCTGGACGTACTCATGGCGAAAAAGCGGGGAAAGAAAATCTCCGCCCTCTTTGCCCCGGCAGTGGCCGGACAGTTCCGGGGGTCCATCGGAAAACTTATCGGCGCCCTGAAACAGGCGGGCTTTGACGATGTCTACGAAGTAGCCCTGGGGGCGGACATTACCGCTAAAAACGAAGCCGCGGAATTTACCGAACGCATGGAAAAGGGGGAACCCTTCATGACCACCTCCTGCTGCCCCGCCTATATTGAGACGGTGCGTAAGCACATTCCGGATCTGAAAAAGCGGGTCTCCGAAACCCGGACCCCCATGCACTACACCGCGGAGATCGCCGCCCGGGAACACCCGGATCAGCTCCGGGTTTTTATCGGCCCCTGCCTGGCGAAACGGAAGGAAGGGCTGGACGATCCCCTGGTGGATTACGTCCTCACCGCCGAAGAAATCGGCGCCCTCTTCCTTGCTCTGGGCATAGATGTAACCCAGGCCGAAGAGGCGGCCATCCCGAACCCCGCCAAAGCCGGCGGACGGAGCTTCCCCTGGTCCGGCGGTGTGGCGGAAGCGGTACGCCGTAACCTAAAGGACGACTCCAACTTTCACCCCGAATGTGTCAACGGTCTCAACAAGGAGGGGCTTGCCATGATGAAGGCCTGGTCCGAAGGCCGCAACACCGGTAATATCCTGGAGGTCATGGCCTGCCCCGGGGGATGTGCGGCGGGGCCCATGGTGATCGCCAACCCAAAAATAGCGACAAACCAGCTGAAGAAGATTGCCGAGGAGAGCGCGGGGTAAGGGGCTTGCAAAGTCACACTATGTTATGCGACCACGATAATTGTGCAGACAGTGTCTGCACAAATTTGATATCAGGATAAGTCCGTGCAAATTTTGCCATATATTTTAGATTCCGTACAGAAGACCCTTTTGCGTTTGGGAATTCGAGCCTTTATTTCATTTTTAAAACAAACTACTCACTCCAGCCATATCAAATTCTCTACGCAGTGTGTAGAGAATTTTTGCAACACCCTGTTGCAAAATCGCAGAACATTTTCACGCCATTATCGCAAATAGGCGAATTGTCTTTAATCAAAAAATAATTCGCCATATTATCGTTATCCCATCATTCGTTCTTTGAGGAATGCATCTACTGTCATACGGTGAACGCCAAGTATACGTCCAATAGCGCTTTTTGATATCTGTTTTTTCAAAAGATCTTCAATCTCTTTTTCATGACCTGACAGTTTGACCATACGGGATTTGCTCCCCATGGGCCGGCCAAGAATAACTCCTTCTGCCCGTCTCCGGGCAAGCGCCTCCTTAGTCCGTTGGGAAATCAAATCCCGTTCTATTTCGGCGGATAGGGCAAAGGCAAAAGCCAGAACCTTTGATTGAATATTATCACCGAGGCGATAATTATCCTTGATTGTCCATACCCGTACACCGTTGGTCATAAGGTGGTTGAGGATGGACATGATCATAAATAAGCTGCGTCCCAACCGCGATAATTCCGAACAGATGATAAGGTCATCCTTTTGAGCCATTGCCAAAAGTGACCCCAAAAGACGTTTTTCCGGTAATTTTGTGCCACTGATTGTTTCTTCGATCCATTGTTCGATTTTTAATCCGTGCTTGATACAGAACTGTCCAATTTCAAATCGTTGATTTTCAACGGTTTGTTTGTCTGTACTGACCCTGATGTAACCATAAACCATTTTTGCCTCCGAGTGATTAAAATAATAGATGAATATTTTAATCACAATTTGCAGAAAAAAGTTATGCTTTCCCGGTGATCTTCATTTGACCGATTATATTGAGCGGACTAGTACTCAGATTTCATTCCCCGGCGACGGCCGAAGCTGGGTGATTCTTTCTGGCATTGAACAGCGGATTAAAGATAAAATTGAAAAAGTCGGTATCCCTCTGAAAGATTGGGATATTAATATTTACCGAGGTATATTAACAGGTTGCAATGAAGCTTTTATTATTGACAAGAACAAACGGGATGAGCTTATAAAAAAATCTCCAAATAGTGCTGAGGTTATACGCCCTATTCTTCGCGGCAGGGATATAAAGAGATATGGGTATGATTTTGCTGAACAATATGTAATCGCAACATTTCCAAGTAAGAAATATGATATTAACGATTATCCCGCTATTAAAGAATACCTGCTTAAATATGGTAAAAATAAACTTGAACAGTCCGGCAAACCAGGGGCAAGGAAGAAGACAAATAATAAATGGTTTGAAACGCAAGATGCGATAGGTTATTGGGAGGATTTTTCTAAACAGAAAATTATTTATCCTGATATCATGCGTCTGCCAAGAAATAAAGATATAATAAATGCTTATCCGTATTTCTATTTTGATAGACAAGGATATTATGTTGAGGCAACAAATTTTCTTCTAACAGGAGAAAATTTAGAATCCATATTTATGTTTCTTATTTCAGATATAGGTTTCTATATATTTTCCAAATATTATTCCGGTCCACAATTTAATGCTACTGGCTTTAGATATAAGAAAGAATATCTAAATAATCTACTTGTTCCAAAACTATCTCTTGATGATAATAAAAAACTAATTTCACTTTTTCGGACTATATGAAAACATTTTATCCGTCCATTGAAACTGCTCCAAATGATGCTAATCTCTTTTATACTATCATTAAGGGGAAACAAGGACAAATATCACCTGATACCGTAGCATTGTTTCTAAAAAAATATACGAAAATGGCTAAACCAGAATGCCCGGATATTCCTGAAAATATCCATGCGCATATGTTTCGGCATAGCAGGGCTATGCATCTATACCAGTCGGGTATTCCCTTGTCGTATATCAAGGATTTCCTTGGGCATGTAAGCGTTACTACAACCAGTATTTATGCTTCCGCCGATACTCAAATGATTCGGGATGCCCTGGAAAAAGTGGAAAATACTAAAAATTCTGTTGCCCCTGTTTGGAAAGGAGATGAAAATATGATCCTTAAATTATGCGGCATTAAGTGATAATATTATCCCGAGGAATTCTTCTAAATTATAGATTCTATAAAGAGTTATTCCGCCTATACCTTCATAACGCCGAAGGAATATCTTAAGCTAGCCCCCAATACAGAAACCTATACTCTAGATTATTATTACTAAAACTATTGTTGAATAACTTTATACCCCTATTCCCACTCATTTTAAACACTAAGTTCTTGTATTTCACTCTCACTAGTTCTTTCCGGTGTATGCCACCAAAAAAAACTCCCCCCGATACTCCCCCCTTGAATCGTACGATTATTCCCCCTCCCCACGATTCCCCTTTATTTCATCGGTTGAAAATATCTCCCCCCCAACAATTCCCCTTCATTGTTCCCCCCTCCTGCGCGGCAGGAGGGAGTATAACCAACAAGATATTTTGGGGGGATGAATAGAGAGAGTTACCGGGGGGGAGAGTTTACGATTATTTTTTAGAGTATACGATTATTTGTTGGGGGATTTTAAAAATGTTAATATAGAGAGAGTAGAAAAAAAGAAAACCTACTAATTAAATATCAGTTTGTTAGTTCTCTACAAAACTAACACTATACCAATACCAAAACCAGTTTGTTAGTTCTCTACAAAACTAATATTTTTCTAGGTATTGGAAAATAGAGTTGGTATAGAGTGGAGGTATAGGTTATGAAAAAAATACATAATACTATTACTTATGATGAAACTACAAAACTAGTTTCCGGTTCTCTCAGTGATTATACTGAATTAAACAAACTTTTTATAGGAACAACTAAAAATGTATACGGAAGTTGTAAGGCTATTGAACAATATCTAACAGATATAGGAATTGATAAAATGAAAAGGTGGTGAAAGAGTAGGTTAGATTATATATTCAATAATGTTTTTAAATTAAAAGTTAGTAATTATGAATTATTAAAAACCGGAAAATTCGGGGGAGGTATAGCTATATGATACCAGTATTAGAAAATGTAGAGTGTTTGAATTGTTCTAAGATGAATGAATGTTTGGAATTTGCTTATGATATTCAAGAAAAAACAAAACCTACTGAATTCGAAAAGATAGAACCAACAGAAACATAGATATTACTTTCATAAGAAGCTCCTGGAATAAACTCTAGGGGCTTTTTTATACTCCCCTCCCTTGAATCGTACGATTATTCCCTACGCCGTGGGGGCCTATTCCCTCCCCCCTATACTTCCCTTCATTGTTCCCCCCAACAATTCCCCTTCATACCTCCCCCGCCTGCGGGGGGGAATAATTACCAACAAGATATTTTGGGGGGATGAATTGAATAACTGAAACCTATTAGGGGATAGAGAGTAGAGAATATTCAAGAGGATATCAAGGGTAATATCAATATAGAATAACAGAATAGAGAGTTATTCTAAAACCTCTCTAGTTGAATGAGAAGCTACCTAGAATCAATACGAATATCAAAAAGGGGGAAGGATACCAGAAAACCCCCTTTTCAACACCTTATCTAAAGTAATGTTCCCTACTGTCACACTATGGGGGGAAGGGGGCCTAGGGAAGTTAGGGGGATACTCCCTTCCACTCCTATTGTTTATATTTTCCCCCTTTATGGGGGGGAGAGTTACAAGGTAGAGTATAGGGGGAGTAGAGATAGTGATAGTTAGTAGAATAAAGGTTAGTGATAGTGAAAAATGAGTAGGGAAACTCCTCCCAACTTACGATTATTTTTTAGAGTATACGATTTTTCCCCCGTGAATACGCCGTGGGGGGCCTATTTTCCCCCTTGGATACGCAACAAGATACTCCCCCGCCTGCGGGGGAAGTATAACCAACCGGATATTTTGGGGGAATATACCTATTCAATATTCATACCTTTAAATTGTTTAGATATTCTGTTATTCACTTGAATATAAGGAGTAATACTACTTAAAGAGTGGTGGTTCACCCTTCTACTAACCTCTGTTATTGGTTCCCCAATATCAATTTGATTATTACAGAATAGGGCTCTAAACCTATGAGAGGTATATTTTTTGGAGATTATACCTAACATAAAAGCTTTTTTTAAATACCTATTTATGAATACATTGAATTGTTTTTGTTTCATAGCTTGCCATTTTAATAAACACTATTTAAAAGCTCCAATATCTTGTTTCTCTATTATGAAGGGTGTTTCACATTCCTTACCTTTACTAATAAAAAAGGCCATATTACCTTTTAATATCATATTACAAAAACTACCTATTCTGACCCCATACTTGAATTGATACTTGAAGGTTATATACAAAAACATTTTATTTTTTTCAGGAATACTATTTTTAATCCAGGAGAGAATATTTTTCAATTCATTCATAGTTGGTAGTTCTTTTGGTTTTATAGTTGTATTAGTGTTTCTGTATATTCTTTTAATCTCAAAATGATTTTCAAGATTAGTGTTTAGTTCATTCATAAAATAGAAAAACAACTTGTTACCTTTTAGATATAAACCTATACTTTTGGGGGATAGAGGTTTGCCATTTTTCCCACGATTTTTTAAATGTTCATAAAAAGCTAAAACATTTTCCTTAGTAGATGAAATATAATCAATACCTTTAGTATTACAAAAACTCATATACTTATTAATCCCAACAGAATAACTAGTTTTCGTGAAGGGAGAGGAGAGAGTAGAGAGAAACCTTGAATACATATCATCAATATTGATAGTGAATAAGCTATAACCTTTAGAATATTGGTTTCCAGTATAGAAAAACTTGCCTATCTCTCTATCCTTTTCTGAATAATCCTTCAAGTGTTTCGGTGGGGGATTAAGCCATTAGTAATACTTTTCATAAAAAGCTCCTTTACGGTAGATATAAGGGGCCGAATAATAAGGAATTAACTCAATTCCTCGGGATAATAAAATCTTCGGGATAATCAGTCGGCCTGGAAGCGCGGGCCGGTACAATAACCGTTCCGTAATGCTCTGCCATTTCCCGATAAGTCTTGTTTAACTCAGGATCATAGTACCGGGCCTTGGTAACCGCAGTTTTGGTGTTGTCCGGGATAAGCAGGCGGGGTACCCCGGTACTCCCGGTACCGGGTACAAAATTGGGTATACATGAGTCCTTCTGGATGGGCTTCTTTGTACTCCTCCCACAGGAGCAAAAGGGTTACCCCTTTCTTTTTCATCTCCCGGTCAACCGCAGCAAGGTCCGGTTCATGCTCTGCTCCCGCCGCTCTTTTGCCGGGAGGATAGATAATTGACCCCAATTCTTTCCCACTGAGGGAAAGGGGGTCGCTTACCCCCGACTCCTTCACCCGGGAGAGGATCGTATGGACTACCCCGAGGGAACACCCGGTTCCCCGTGCCACATCCCGCTGGCTCAGCCCCATTTCGTAGTACAGCCGCAGGATCTCTCTTGCTTTTTCCATGTCGATTCTCCTCATTCGTTTTGCTCCTCTGGATGCAACGCACCCAGGAAAAGCATAAAATGCGGAGGAGCTTATGTTCAGATGCCCCGTAATCGGTGTTCAAGTATTCCCGTTTTAGTGCTCAAATGGTCCGTAATTGCTGTTCAAATACTGCCGTTATGGTGTTCAAGTGTTTTCGTAATCAGTGTTCAAATGTTTCCGTTTTGCTGTTCAAATACTCCGTAATCGGTGTTCAAGTATTCCCGTTTTAGTGCTCAAATGTTTCCGTTTTGCTGTTCAAATACTCCGTAATCGGTGTTCAAATGTTCCGTATTCACTGTTCAGATATGACCTAAATATGCAACCCGTGTCCAGCTCTGTATCGTCCACATGATCTGCAATCCTACTAAGTTTGTTTCGTACAAAGATCCAAAAAAAGTGTGTGCTGACTTAAAGACGGTTTACACGGCTCCCACCGAAAAGGCGGCCCAGAAAAACCTGGAAGAATTCGGTAAAATCTGGAATGACAAATATCCGGTGATTCATAAATCCTGGTCCAGCCAGTAGGACGACCTGAGCGAATACTTTAAGTACCCACCGGAAATCCGCCGGGTTATTTACACCACGAATGCTATTGAGTCCCTAAATTACCAACTTCGAAAAGTTACAAAAAACCGCTCGACATTTCCCAATGATGATGCTATACTCAAGATATTGTATTCGGAATGCGTCAGAAAAATGGACCATGCCAATTTACAACTGAGGTCCGGCGCTAAACCAATTCGTCATAGAATTTGGCAATAAACGGGTTCCGTTCAAATAAAGACTTGCCATTTACACAGAATTTCTGACATGCCCAGGCTTCCTATAAAGAATGTGCCAGATCACATTGTAAAGGGTGTCGGTTCTGTTACCACCTAATTTTGTAGAATTGCTCGAACAGTTTTCAATTAAGTATAAATTGTAATAATAGTTTATAATAAGCCATGAAAATATCCCAAAGATCTATTCTCAGGTAAACCAGTAATTGATACACGATCAAGTAAGGCATTTCTGAATTCACAAGATGTTTCGGGCAATAAACAACAGTCATGGCAAGCAGCATAATTTAATGACGCAAATCCTTGTTGTGTCGAATTTATACAAAAAGGATCAGCACTACACCATGATGCTTTTTGTACCATTTTAACAATAATATTTTTAAATAATTCTTTATTCTGTGCAATGCTTATTAAACCACCAAGACTTCCATCACTGTCTGATGAAGCTAAATATATAAGTACTCCAGACATTTTGTTATCACTATTATCATTACCATTATAAGTAGAATAAATTTTTTCTTTTAAAGAAGCAGTACTATAACCACATTCTGTTGATAATTGTCTAATAAACAAATGAGAAAAAGTATGTAATAAAACATATTCTGGTGAAAAACGATCATTAGAAAAGAAGGATTCGTTCAATGCTTTTTCCATTTGGTAATATTTCCTTCCAATTTTCTGTTTCCATGTTGTTAAAGCATTTTCATTGAACTTAATAAATATTCCTTCTCCATATAATTTTATAGCAGGAAGCCATTTTTTCTTTTTGTCACTAAATAGACTAACTAAATTACTTTTTGTTTTAGAACCGTCCCAGGGTTTTATTCTAGTAAATCCGATTAAAGATTGAATGACAGTCAATTTATCAACTATAATCATTTTTTCAAATAATTTTTCAAAACTAATCGGTAGTTCAGTTTTAAATGAAGAAAATTCAGTATCTCCTTCTACTTTATCTTTATTTAGAGCTTTATATTCTTCTAAGCATACATCAGATTCATTTTGTATTTTTCCAGTTGATTTATTATTTATAACAATATGGTATGCTTTTATTAAATCATCAAGCTTAATAGGTTTTTGTGCTTTTGGCAGCAAATTAACTTTAATATATTCTGAAATATCATTTGCAAATTGTATTTTGTTATAATCACTTAAAATCATTTGAACTGCTATTTGACTCCAGGGTGGTATTGATAAAGCAGTTTGAATAGCAGGAAAATAAACACTTGATGATGAACGTAGTCTCGTCTTAAGTACTTCAGTACATTCAACAAAATCTTCCAGTCTTTTAGTTTGAAGATGGGGATGTATCCCATTACATTTATAACCGTTTACTCCGCTTAAAGCATTCTCACTGAATGCAGTAATCATAGAACGTTTTGCTCCACATTCTGAACACTCAAGAAATAAGCTATCTATATCACTTCTATTTGCAACATTATACATTTTAATTCGTGGGTTTGTACTATTTGAACAGTTTTTACCACTGTGAACCCACCAGCTATAAGGAAAGTCCTCCATGTGTCCATTATTACAGACTACAATAAAACGTGAAGCAACGATTCTTCCTTTAAAGCATTTAGGGCATTTTGGTTTATGCCAACTAATTTCTTTATAATCAAATATATTACCACAATCGGGACAAAATATTTTCTCTGGAAAAAAGAATGCAGGAATATCAGGGCTTTGTTTCCAAAACACTTCTCCAGTTTCAGTCTTAGGGCTAACAAAATACTCAGCCCCAGTTAAAATCTTTAAGTTTTCATTATAAATACGTAAATCTTCTCTATCTTCCCAATCATCAGCTCCAGCTATGATAACAGTTTTATCTATGAAATCGACAATTGATCCTATTCCAAAAGTAGAAATCATTTGAGTTTGTCTGATTTGTCCAACGATAATTGGATCGGAATTAATTTTATTAGTTATGTTTGCAGCTTTTGCAAATGGGTTAGCCATATATCATTATCCCCTAACGATTTTTGATGAAGATATTTGATGCTTTTTCTACATTTCTAACAGAATTTAATATTAATGGAAAAGGAACATTATCTTTTATTTCATCTGGTCTCAATAAACAAGGTTTTTCTGAATTATACTGATAATAAATCAATGTATCTGGATAAGTACGTGATAAGTCATCCCAAGCTTCAATGATATTATCAAGCCATTGCTCTGCTATTACTTTTGATAAAGAATTAATTTCAAGTATACGTTTTAGTATTTTACCTTTAATACTAATCACTCGTTCAGGATTGGAATCCATAATCTTATAAAAATAAGCAGCTGAATCATTAGATGATAATTCATTAATCTTATGGCGAACTATAGCAATAAATACACAATGTAATGCCTTTTCTATTGCTCTTGACGAGAAAGGTGTTACACTTACTGGTTCCACATATTTATAGAATGCTCTATGATAATATCTAAATTGTTCATAATGAGATTTATCTCTTGTCCTCATACTATTAAAAAGGACGATAATTAATCCTGGATTTTTTCTTCCTACACGGCTTGTTGCTTGAATATATTCTGAATTTGTTTTTGGTTGATTATACATTGTCATTAAACCTAAGCGATTAATGTCAATACCAACTGAAAGCATATTTGAAGCTAAAACATAATCAAAACAATCCTTATTTTGATGAGTATATTTATGGTCAAGTCGTTCAAGAACATCTTTAATTTCTTTAGATGTTTTACGACTTGTTAATTCATTATGACTTAGGTTTATTTCAAATTTATCCAATTTAAATTCCTCAGATTCTCTTTTGAATTTATATGAAAATAAAGTATTAATATAAGTTTTAACACGATCAGTTATAATCGTAGAAGCAGAACCGAGGTCTTTAATTGCATTGAAATAACTTATTATAGAATAATATTGATCTATTATTTCTTCATTTCTGCCTTGACTTCTAAAAAGTTCTTTCATAAACATTAAGTTTGCATAAACTCTAAGAAGCAAATCTGAAATAGTTCCTCCATTTTCGCAAAGACCTAAATAAGTGCGTTTTGGTTTTATGTTTTTATCAGCAATAACTGAAAAAAATGAATCCTCTAAAGACAAGCCATTTGGTGGAAATTGAAATATTTCTCTGTTATAGAGATTTTTAGCTTGGTAAACTGCATTTCTTGCAGTTGCTGTTGAAGCAATATATTTAGGTCCAAGATTTGTTGTTTTATTCTTAGATAATTCATCAATTGCAATTTCATATAAGCCAGATAGAGATCCTAAAGGACCTGAAATTAAATGTAACTCATCTTGAATTATTAATTCCGGTGGAAGATTATTATTACCAAATAAGTTTTTTGCTCTTTCTTCCCATGTTATTCTAGCAAATTTATCTATTGTACTTATTATTAGAGTTGGTTTTTTTTCATAAATTTCATCATCTATAACATATACTGGTAATTTGTTGTTAAAAAAACACTTTTGACTTGTACAATGAATGGGCATTTCTTGTTTTTCTTTTATATATTCAGGTGATGGATAACCATCTAATCCAATTTCTTTACCACACCAAGGACAAATAGTAACTTGTATTGGATTTCCTTTTAATATTCCTCTGTTAGGATTGTCATGTAATTTCTGGATTTTCTCCATAGCACTCTCTGGTCCTATTAATTTATTGGGTGTCATACCACTTCCAATCCACATCCCAATACTAATCTCATCTTTACCTGGAATATCTTTTTTCGTTTTACGAAGATATTCACAGGCACAAATTAATGACATTGCCCTTTCAAATTGCTGTATTGTTAAAAGCCTCAATGTATATCTCATTATAATTGTAACACCACTACAATTTTGAGGATTTTCATATCTTCTAAAAAATATAGTAAAAGCTGAAACTCCTAAGTAAGCCTCGGTCTTACCACCACCAGTAGGAAACCATAGTAAGTCTACGGTTTCATGGTATTTATTATTTTTATTTACTATATCTGGAATTATTTGAATAATATAAGCTAATTGAAATGGATACCATGCAACTGAATCATTTTCGTCGATCAAATTAGGACTAATTCTTTGCAGCATCATTGCTTCATTCATCAAAATAAAGCTTTTCCAAGCATAATCATTATTTTTTAATATTGAAACACCATTTTTTAATCGCTCAATACAAATTTTAATATTATTAAATATTAAATTTGAAATTTTATTCCTATCGTCTATATATTTTACCTTATCTTTTTGCTCATTTAACCAAAGCTCATATTCTTTAATAAATTCAAGTAAAGATAAACATCCCGTTTTTTTATCTATGTTAAGCCAATAGTTATTTTTCAAAATAGGATGGTTAATAATTTGTCGGGATGTCATTTGAAACAATTCTTCAATAGGCATAAAAGTACTAGTAATTTCTTTTACAATGGCTTGCTTATTATTGAAATTAACAGAACAACCATGGCCATAGGCATAATTTACTATATCTCGATATAAAAAAGCATTAAGATTTTCTTCATTATGCTCATTACTAGAAATTATATTGTCATATATAGGAAAAAAACAATTATTAGTCTTAATGTTTAAAGAACATTGAAATAATGAACTTTCATTCTGATTTATAATTTTAGATGTAGTTACCATTATATTGGATGCTGATACAGTTATTAGTATTTTATCATTAATAAATTTTCTTACATGAAGCTTTATTTCAACTCCTAACTGAATATGCTGTTCCTTATTTTCACAATCAAAAGTACCACAAATTGATGGAATATTAAATTTTGAGTTTAGGGAAAAGGGTGTTCTTAGATAATAATGCGTCTTTCTTTTATCATTTTGTTCTTCTCGGTGTATATATTTGGCAAAAGAAAAAATGAATTCTAAAGAAGTTGTTTCATTTGAAATCATAGCTGAAATTGCCATAGAAGAAGGCTTATATTCATTAGCTGCTTTAATGGAATCATTAAAGCTATCTTCTTCGTCATCTATTTCTTCATTTTCATCGAGTAATATATTGTCAGTTTTCTCAATACATATATTGTCAGTATCGTTACTAAATATATCAATACTTTTATTTTGTGCCTGAGATGAAATTGGCCACAATATCCCCATCACATAAAAATTTAAAGGTTGATTGTCAAGTAATTCTTCATTCTCATCAGTAGGGCCAATTAAATCAATCTTTAGATGATTTGTTATTTCGTCAATGGCTGAATAATATTCATCGTATTGATTCATTTTAATTAAATTCTCCTAAACCAAAAATATCGAATCCCATCCATATTCGAGTTTTTCTATACGGTTCAGGAATTTTTTCATCAAAATAAGGATAATGAATCGATATCTTTTCATTCACATAAATATTTTTTAAACGAGTAATTTCTGTAATTGTAGGATAACTCACACTACATATACAATTATTAAACTCTGTTATAATTTCCGATTTTAAACATCCAACAATATTTCCTTTATGTCTAATATAAAATATTTCAGAGACTAATATAATATCTATTTTGTCGCCAATTTTTATTTCATTTTTAATATAGTTTTGATTTTTAATATAATATTCTTTATCTTCTAGGTTACTAATGAACCCTAATGGATCAACATCACCTGGCAAACCAATAATAATATCATTAATATCTTTATTAAATATTCTTCCATCAGATCGATTTTTTGATTTTTCTACTCCATAATATCTATTGTCGAATTTTGCAGAAGACCAATTGCCATGATTTCTTGTGATTAGTGAAATATCTGATTTTGGTCTAGTTGTTGCAACATACCATACTTTTGGATCGTCAGGTATAGAGTTTTTTCTTCTTTGTTTTACAACAATATACACCTTATCATATTCTCTTCCTTTGGCTTTGTGAATAGTTGATACTGTTAAATTCTTATTTTGCTCAATAAATAATCTTTGAGGAATTTCTGCCTTTTTAGATAGTTTATTAATTACCTTATCAATATTAATTTCATCATCAGAATAGTCACTGTTAGTTGAATCATTATTTGAAATAGAAATAAATATTTCATATAATTCTTCCCTTAATATACTCTTCTCTGTAACATTTTTGTTATATATTTCATTAAATTTACCGCGTGTCATTATCTGTTCATTAAATGAAGTAAATAATTCAGAAATTATTGGTTTAAATTGTTCACTATTTGAACCTTTCAAAACGGAATGGGTTATCTTTTTATCATGCAGCATGGAACTTATTTTTGCAACTTCATAATTACTTCTACATAATATAGCTTCTTCATTTCCTTTTATTGGAATAAATCTTAAAGATATAATTAAGGAAGAAACCGATTTCTTTTCAAACTTTGGATTGTTTAATTCATTCATAATAAAATTAAAAGCATCAATGTCTTTGCTCAGTATTTTCTGTCTAATAATTTGAGTAAAGAGGTCTAATTTCTTTGATTGACGTTTATTTCCCATTATTTCATATAAATAAGCCTTTTGTTTAGCAAAATTTTCTAACCATTGATAAAGCTTAACAGAACTATAACCTTCTTTAGGATTTTCTGAGTCATAATCGAAAATTGCTTGGCATTTGTCCCCCGCAATTAGCCAAGGGCAGTTAATAATAGTTAATATGTTTTGAAGCATTTTTGCTCTTTCATTCACTGTATCTTGTATTTCATCGACAATGAGATAAGAGAAATTCCCAAATAATTCCTTACTTTTAGAAACATATGACATATTTGTAATTGTTTCATTAAATAATTTAATATTATTGTTATAATTAGCTTTACTAAAATCAAGTCTGATATCAGTTCTTACAGTTAATAAATAATGAGTCGCTAATGAATCCAATGTACTAATTATAATATTTCTTGTAGCAATGGGTAATTTTTCACTCTTAATTCCATCTTCAATACGTTGCTCTATAACCTTTTTTGCAGCATTTGTAAAAGATAAAATTAGAATTCTTCCAACTTTATCAGGTTCTATGTCTGTTAAATATTTTAATCGCTCAATGATTGAATAAGTTTTACCAGTGCCTGGGCCTGCATTTATAAATATTTTTTTATTGAAAGGAGCATTTATTACTTCGTTTCTTGTATCATCTTTTGTATTAAGTTGAAGATATTTTGTTGCCTGATAATCAAATTGATCATTTATTTCAAAAGAATCATTTTCCTCATTTGAAGTTTCATGTTCGTAAATAATATTTTGTGGCCGCCCAAAATATTCTAATTCGTAGGTTTCTAATTTATCCAAAAAATAGTAACCATCAGTTTCATCTTGGTTTGATAACTCAACCCTATTTATTACTTTACTATGAGCCTTAGAAATACAGTGTTCATATTCAAGACATGTAGTATCCTCACATCGACAGGATACAACTATTTCTCCATTTTCAAGTTTTATAAAACCAAACTTTTGTTCATTATTTTCACATTTTGGAAATGAAAAATAAACCTCTTCCTGTTTCTTACTCATCCAACTTGAAGTTATTCCATTATATCCCATTTTTTGATCAAGCATTTGAATTGCAGATATACTCATTATTTTAGAGGTATATTCATGATCTATAATATGAATATTTGGATTTCGATTGAAGACGTTACTTCGTATTGTTATATTGGACTTCATGTTTCGTCCATTTGGGTATCTATTTCATAATAAAATGCTAAGTCTTTTATATGTACTGTTTTTTTATTTGTTGGATGGAAATAATCACTTGCCATTGAATTTGATTTCATTTCTAGTTCAGCTATCTGGTCATTTTCGATTGTGGCATTTAAGATAATATTTTCATCTAAAAACCCCTTAACCGGAACCATTTCAGGGGGATAAATTTTCTTTTCTATTCCATTTGATTGAGCAAATATAAAATTTGCACTTTGGCTATCTTCAGTTAAGGCAAATGAAAATGGGCCTTTACTACTCCCAACTCCATCTTCATTTTTTTTGAATATAGGGTATATAGTATTATCACTTAAAAGAATACCGAGGTCATCACTCAGCTTGAAATGCCCACCAAACAAATTAAACTTAGCTGCCCCTATAGCAACAGAAAAATCAGGTTCATCTGATATTTTAATTTTACTTATATCAAAGAGTTCTTCAATAATTTTCTTAAATGCAATTATTTGACTACTACCTCCTATTAATAAAACACTATCAATTCCTTCCGGATTAATCTGGGCAGTATTTAATACATTTAAAATTTTTGGAAGAACACGTTTTTCCAATAGAGGTCTAATAATATTATAAAATTCATTATATTTTACTGTTATTTGTTTTAACCCATCTGTTTCATAGTCATCAACAATTATTTCTAATTCTTCAGAATCGGGGTTTGAAAATTCAATTTTTGCTTCTTCACATCTTATCCTTATTTTATCCTTGTCGCCAGGTGACATTTTATCAAATTCTTTGTTTAAATTATATTCTTCCATAAATCTTGCATGCATACGTAATGCAAATTCTTTATCAATATCATCCCCACCAATATTTTCACTAACTGGAGGGATAAGTTCATATATAAGGTTTCCTTTCCTCTCAATCAAATTAATATCAAGAGTACCCCCTCCCCAATCAATCACTAGTATGCGTGAGGCATTAGAAAGTTTATCCATATTGGCAATATATGCAGAAGTAGCTTCATTAATAAAATAGAGAACTTTAAAACCTGCTCCTTCAGCAGCTTTTTTAAGTTCTCTCCTTGCATCCCTTGAAAAATCAACAGGAAAACTAAAAACAGCATTGATTATTTCTCTGCCAGGATCTCTCTGTAAATAATTCTTGCATATATACTTTTTAATATATTTTAGAAAATCCTTGGTTAAAGATGTTGGATTTACACTAATATTTTCCTTAATAATATCTTTTTTACCAAGGTATGATTTCATTGATGAAAATATATAAAAATCTTTTGTCAAGTCATATTGTTCATTTTTAACTTTTCGTCCTACTAATAGTTTCCTTTCTTCAATGTTTTTTGAAATTGCAATCATTGAAGAAAATGGGTAATTGCCATCTTCCCCTATTTTCAATGACATTATTTCGCCATCATCTAATTGATTAATATAATATACAGCGGTGTTTGTTGTACCAAAATCAATGCCGAAATATTCCATTATCGTTTATCACCTCTCTCAATATCAATTCCAAAGGACTTCAGCTTTTTATATACATTGCTTAAACAACCTCTAAAGGCTTTTAATATATTTTCATCATAAGCAGCATCTTTATATTTTTCAAATACAAGATAGTCATTTCTTAATGACCCAGAAATATCTTTTTTTAAAGTAGAAACTTCATTAAGTATTGAGGTTTGATTCATTCGGGCAACATCATTCATGTTGTTATTAAGTTCTTTGTTTTTCTCATCACTAACAATAATCCTTTGATTTAATTCGGTGACTTCTTTAGACTTATTTAGTAATTCTGCCCTCAAATCACTGATTTGAGCAGATAAATTTCCAGTGCTATTTGAAAGTTCTTTATTCCTTTCATCCTGAATTGATCCTTGTTGTGTTAGCTTATCTACTTCTTGCGATTTGGTCTTTAACTGCTCCTGTAATTCTCTTATCTCTCCGAAAAACTTAGTATTATTATCCAAGAGTTCTTTGGCATTTATTTCCAAATCAGAAATTATTTTAAGAATATTATTATTCAAAGGATGTTCATTACTTGATGCCAAAGATGCAGTTTGTTTAGAAACATACTTTTCTTCAATGGCAGCAGGCAAATATTTTATTAATTTATATTTTTCGAACCAAGCGTCCATCTTTTCTTTTTTTAAATAACCAAGATTAACACAAGTAAATATCAATTTAACAATTCGTGCTTTATCTGTATCTTTCCAGTCATCCATAGACAGCAAATTTAAAAATGTATCAATATAAGGGCAAATAAATTTTTGAAATACCTCAACTTCTTTTTTTTCATATTCTCCATTATTTTTGTATATTGAGGAAAGTGATGTTTTTAATATTGGAATAATTGAAATTGGAAATTTCTTTTGTCTTAAATAAACAGAAATAAGTCTACAACCCCTTGACCAGAAGGCGACACTTGTAACTTTCAATTTTTTTGATTGTTCCATCAGTGCTACAGAAATTTTCTGTAATTCTTCTTCAGAAATATTACTATAATTATCACCAAAAAAAAGACTGATAATGGAAGGGGAAAAAGAATATAAATATTCTGCTAATATATTTATATCCCCATCACTTTTTAAGTAAGCAAATAGACTTTTTGAAACTTCTTGCTCCTGAGATTTCTTGAGTTTATTTTTATTCTTGGTAATTTCATCTGAAAACGGAATATAATTTCCCATTTCCCATCTCCCTTCTCTTAGAGGATCTTACTGATTCCTCAACCAGTTCTGCTAACAAGGTATGCCAAATAATCTTTCTTCTTTGCCATTTCAAAGGTCAAAAATATTATTTCCAGACTTGATTGTTACATGACCATCAGAATGGAAAGTGGTATTGCCACTATGAATTGATGTGCAGCCATCAGAATGAAAATCCACATTCCCCCTATGCGTTCCGATCTTCCCGCAAATAAAGGGACATTTCATCCCGGGATATCTGGTAGAAATCCAATAGATCAGCAATACTTTCAACAATCATTTGCGCGGACAGATTTATTTCGGCATAAATGGTATCCGTGATCAGGTAAGGGGACCGCAGTTCCTTTGGGTTTTCTGAAAATCGCTTATTTCCCCTGGAAGAAATAAATTCCGGGCTGGACAGAGTTTTGGAAAATTTCTTGGAGTCTAAAGCAATAAGGCAGGCGCATACCTGCATATACACTGATTTCCAGGTATTGGTGTCCTTATAGGCTTGACCTTTCAGTACAAAGGCAAAGGGCCGCTTGTAAGTAAAATTTTCTTCCAATAAATGGAGCGTCTCTTTATTAAGCTCGGCTATAATACGGCGGTTTTCTTCCGAGTCGGCGCTTACTACTTTTTGGGCGGCATCAACATCTTCAATCCCGGTAAACTGCTGGATGAGCGTAGCGAGGGATTGGGCATTGGTTTCAAAGGTCGAAAACAGCTTGTTATATTCAGTCTTAAAAGCCACCCCTTGCTGCATGGCCTCGGTATTATTATGAGCTATGTTGAGCCATATATCGTCGGAAAGGGACAATAAGTTCTCCCTGACACTGGATAGATCACTTAAAATGCTGGTTATTTTTTTATTGGAACTCATTTTATGCTCCTCCTTAACCCGGATTCATCTACATCCGGTCACTCTGATATAGAAATCTATTATTATTCTTTAAAATAGCGGTTGATTAGAAAATAATGAAGTCCGTAGGGCTATTGACGCCAACCAGAAATACCGAATTGGACATCCCGATTACAGACTTCATTTTTAGTCTACCACAACTGGTTCATGCCATCAATCCCCTATCTTGATAAATCCTTGTGTTTCTATACAAAGGTTAAAAAAAGACTTGACAAACAAAAATAATAGCGTACAATGTACCTTATGGACGCATTATTAGACGCAAGTGCAATAATGGCTATTATTCTCAACGAACCTAATCGGGATATTGTTGTCAAATTAACAAAAGGCGCAACCTTACTATCACCGGAAATGATTTCATTTGAGATTGGGAATGCCCTTATAAGTTTATTTAAAAGACATAAATTAAATGAAACGGAAGTGTTAAAGGCATATGAAAATTTTACTAAAATCCCAATAAGGACTTTGAATCCTGATATGGGAAAGGCATTAAAAATTTCCTGTAACTACACTATTTATGCCTACGATGCATATTATTTAGAAACAGCATATAGATTAAAATTGCCATTAATAACATTTGACAAAAATATGGCCGCGGTTGGTAAAAAAATGAAAATCACCATCTTGAACGGAGAAAAAAATGAGGGTGTATAATTATTCTGAGGCACGACAGAATTTTGCAACGGTATTAAATACCGCCTTAAAAGAAGAAGTAATAATCACGCGAAAAGATGGCAGCAGGTTTAAACTACTGTCAATTACTGAAAATAAAAAACAAGAAAAATCTCCCTTAGAGGATATAAGAGGTATAAAGACTGATGTATCAATGGAAGATATACTTGAAGCAATAAAATGCGGAAGGGAAGATCGGGAATATAAAACAGATACAACAAAAAGGAGAACTGTATGAACTTAATTTTTTTAGGCCCCCCCGGGGCGGGGAAAGGAACCTTGGCGGCCAAAGCGGTGGATATCCTCACGGTTCCCCATATTTCCACCGGCGCGATCTTCCGGTCCGCCATTGCGGCAAAAAGCCCCCTGGGGCTCAAGGTTAAGGCCATCATTGACGCGGGGAAACTCGTGGATGATGAAACCACCATCGAATTGGTTAAGGAACGGCTTGCCCAGGCGGACGCCCAAAAGGGCTATATCCTGGACGGTTTCCCCCGGACCATCCCCCAGGCGGAAGCCCTGGCAGGTTTTTCCGCCGTGGATAAGGTGGTCAACTTCGACATCCCCGACAGCTCGGTGTTGGAACGCTTAGGCGGCCGCCGGGTCTGCCGGAAATGCGGCGTCAATTACCATAAGGTCTTCAACCCGCCCAAAAAGGCGGATACCTGCGACAGCTGCGGCGGCGAAGTCTACACCCGGGAGGACGATAAGCCCGAAGCGGTCCAAAAGCGGCTGGAAGTCTACCGTAACCAGACCGAGCCGCTCATCGACTACTACCGTAAGAAGGGCATCCTGAAAGACGTAGATGCCCGGCCTGCGGTGGATCAGGTGGTGGAGAACTTCAAGCAGAGTTTAGGGTTGTGACGGTTATGGTTTATGAATGATGAAAAACAACGTTTAGTCAAAAAAATTTATCCAGGGCTATACCTTCAAGGTACTTAATTTTGAAAACAAGGAGGCCCGGTTCAACATTAGTATTGATATACAGGGCGGGCAGTTTATACGGCTGCTGCCCATGGGACAGGATACCCATGTAAGCATTTCCTCCGATTGGGCCTCCCCGTCTTTTCAGGGTTCCTTCCTGCCCGGTACATCAACCATCACGGATGCAGATTTTTCGGCGGTTTGGGATATCAGTTATTTGAGCCGGGATATACCCCAAGCGTATCCACCCGGTACCGTATCTGCTTTCCGGTATTGGTAACGCAGTGTTTTATTTGCTGCTCCTTTCCCTATCGGAACAAATACCTTTTTATACCGCATACCTTATCGCCGCCCTGGCGGTAACCATCATGATGACCCTCTATTCCCGTTCCCTGCTCATTGGTTCCATAGGCAGTTTTGTGGTGGTTGCGCTGATCATGTTTCTTACCCGTAAACTTGACTGGTATGGGGAATGAACGATATGCGCAATTGGTTTTGAATTGGCCGGCAAGATAAAACACAATAAATAAACACAATATAAAAATATTTAAAAGTATCAGCATAAAATATGCAGGTTTTCTTCATTCACCATAAATATATAGTCGCCAAACGACTTCTGGTGGAAATCGTCGGAGTCAGCGATAATACAGCGTCTATCGACGCGGAATCTATAGTACATATCATTTGAAAAGTTGACAAAAAATTGACCTTTTGTTGACAATCAGTTGACAACTATATGTTACTTTATACTAACAAAAGTGAATAAGAACAGTTACTTTTGATTTTTACGCCTAACCGTAAAATATTTTAGACATTCATTTGTCTACAAAACTAAGGGGATTTTAAAAATGAGCGCTAAACAGATTAAGACGGTACGAAAAGCGGCTCTCTGCATGGGAATCATGGGCCTTGCGCTGGCGTTAGTTTTTGGCCCGTCCCTTATGGCGGATACCACAGTGCCGGCGGCGGCCGGGACGGAGAAGGAAGAAACGGCGCAGGCGGTGCCGGTAAAGACCGCAGACGTGGAAAACCAGACCCTGCAAGCCTACCTTGAAGTGAATGGCAATATCGTAAACAGCCATGCGGTTGAAGTCTTTCCCGATATGACCGGTAAATTGGTGTCGATAAAAGTGGCATTGGGGCAGCGGGTAACCAAGGGACAGGTTATCGCGGAGGTAGACTCTTCAATGCCAGGGCTGAATTATTTGCCGGGGGCGGTGCGATCTCCCATCTCCGGTACGGTTGGCGCGGTACACTTTGCGGAAGGATCGATAGTGTCACCGGCAAGCAGTATCGCGCTGATTGCGGCAAATGACCGGCTCGAAATTGAAGCGCGTATTCCCGAACGTGAAGTAAGCCGTTTGCGGGCAGGGTTGACCGCCGCCGTGTTCCTGGAGGCGTATCCGGGTAAAACTTTCGCCGCAACGGTGCGCGAAGTGGCGCCCGCGATTGACCCGCAGTCCCGCACAAAAAAAATTGTACTTATGTTTGACAACACCGGCAGCGGACCTGAAGCGGGGATGTTCGTCCGCCTTCGTTTGAACACCCGTGTATATCCCGATGTGGTAACCGTACCCGGTGAAGCGATTTTGCAGCGGGACAATGAGACCTTCGTATATGTACTCGACTGGAACGACCGGGTGAACCGGCGGCTGGTGAAGACCGGCGTAACCATTGACGGTGTTACCGAAATTACGGCAGGGCTTGCGGGCGGCGAAGCGGTGGTTGTCCAGGGGCAGCAATTTTTGAGCGATGGCGTCACCGTGCGTGTATCAGGCGCCGATGGAAGGAGTTAGGCGTGGCGCTGAGTGAATCTGTTGTTAAACGCCCGGTACTCTGGCTTGTTGTCTTTGTGCTTATTTCCATTGTCGGTGTGTACCTGTTCGGACGTATCGCTGTTGATCTGTTACCAAAAGTAGACATCCCAATGGTAGCAGTATCGACCGTATATCCGGGCGCGGGACCGGAGACCGTGGAAAAGACGCTCACCAAGCCGCTTGAGTCGGCGCTGGTCAACGTGAGCGGCGTCAAAAAGATAACCAGTGTATCACAGGAAAACCTGAGCATGATACAGCTTGAATTTAACTACGGCGTAAACCTCAGCGATAAAGTAAATGCCATGCGCGACAAGATCGACGGAAAGCGCCGTGATCTGCCCGTTGGCGCGGAAAGTCCCGTGATTCAGCAGATGGGCTTTGACTCGATGCCGATGCTCCGGCTCGCCATACAGGGGGAACGGAGCCAAAATGAACTGCGGCGGATTGCCGAGGACATGATACAAAGCCGTCTTGAGCAGATTGACGGGGTAGCTTCAACATCGGTGCAGGGCGGGCAAGAGCAAATTGTCCGGGTTGAACTATCGCAAAACCGGCTTGAAGCCTACGGACTCACCATCACCGGCATCGCAGGCGCCCTTGCCAGCCAGAACATTGAACTGGGCGCCGGTTCCATTATGGATGCCGGTCTCAGCTATCAGCTGCGTACCTCCGGCGAATACGCTACGGTGGCGGCTATCGGCGAAACGATGGCAGCACGGACAGGCGATACGGTTATCCGGCTGCAAGACCTCGGCACGGTGAAAATGGGATACCGCGATGAACGCTCATCGGTATTCATCAACGGCGAGGAGGGTGTATACGTTTCCATCACCAAGCAGAGCGGTGCAAACTCTGTTACTATCGCCGACCTCATATATGAACGTATCGAAGAAATCGAAAAGACGCTCCCCCAGGATGTCAGCATTAAAATCATCGAGGACGAAACCGATATGATACGCGGTATGATAAACGAACTCGTCGGTTCTGCGCTCATGGGCGGGGCGCTCGCGGTATTCATCCTGCTCCTGTTTTTACGGAACATTCGAAGTACCCTTATCATCAGTATCTCAATTCCTGTTTCCATACTCGCCACATTTGGCGCGATGAGCCTTGCCGGTCTCACCATCAACATAATAACTCTTGTCGGGTTGATACTTGGGGTTGGTATGATTGTGGACTCGTCAATAGTTGTACTGGAAAACATTTACCACTACCGCGAATTAGGGGAAGATCCCAGGACGGCGGCGATTAAGGGAACCGGCGAAGTGGTGCCGGCTATCATCTCATCCACGCTAACGACGCTCTGCGTATTCATCCCTATTATTCTATTCAAAAATGGGCTTGCCATGATCGGCCAAACCTTTCAGGACATGATTTTTACCCTCGGTATTTCGCTTACCGTCAGCCTTGCCGTTGCCGTCTTTCTTGTGCCGGTACTTGCGAGCCACTATCTGCCGATTGCTACACGTACCCAGAAGCCCCTGCGGAACCGTGCGCTCAAAACTCTGGACGCTGCTCTTGAAACTGCCATAACCGGTATCACACGGGGCTATGGCGCGATATTGCAGAAGGCGGTAAACCACCGGCTCGTCACCGTATTACTCGTTATCGCTGCCTTTGCCGGCAGTCTCCTTGCGTTCACCCGCATGAATATTGTTATGGATTTTCAGATGGTTGAGGACACCATGACCCTTGAGGTCGAACTGCCCCTTGGGACACCGTATAAGGATACCCGTGCGGCGATGCTCCGCCTGCAAGACATTGCGCTTTTGGAAATCAAGGGTGTGAAGAACATCGTCACAAATGTGGGAACTTCCGACGGGATGATGGGCGGCGGCAGTAATACCGGATCGCTTACGGTGTTGCTTGATCTCGCAGTAAAAGGCGGAGACACCGGTGACACCGTGGAACGGAAACTGCGTGCGCATTACGACGAATTCCCCGGCGCTCTCTTTACGGTCAGCGCCGACGATGGTTTCGGAGAGGAATATGATGTTGACATTTCCCTCCACTACGATGAACTCGACAGCGGGCTTGCCGCGGCAAAGGAAATCACCGGTATAATCAAACAGCATGTGCCATCAGTGGGAGATCTCACCATCGATCTGACCGAAGGAATCCCGCAGGTCGAAATCGTTATTAACCGCTACCGTGCCTACGAGTTTGGCCTTAACGTGGCAACAATAGCCAGCGAAATCTATGCCGCAATGAATGGCATTGACGCCACCACGTACCGCGCTGTGGGAGATGAATACACGGTAACACTGTTTCTGCGTGAATCTGACCGATCCAAGCTCCCCGACCTTGACCTCATCCTGATCCCATCGGATAACGGCCAACTGATCCCGCTTGCTAACTTCGCCAGCCTCGAAAAAAGTACGGGGCCAATCAACGTAAAGCGGGAAAACCAGTCGCGTATCATCCACATAACCGGCATGATAATCGACGGGAGCCGCGCCGATGAGGTGAATACGGCTATTGATGAAGCGCTTGCTACAAACTTTGTCATGCCCGACGGCGTAACATTAAGTTTCGGCGGCACCTGGAAGGAGACGATGGAAATGCTCACGACCCTTGGTCTCGTGCTGTCCCTCGCAGCGCTGCTCGTCTTTGGCGTTATGGCGGCGCAATACGAGTCGTTCAAAGGCCCGCTCATTAACATCTGCACGATACCGCTTATCATCATCGGCGTGGTATTAATCTACCTTGTCACCGGTAAGACAATGGATATGTTCACGATGATTGCCATTATTATGCTATCCGGCATGGTGGTAAACACCGGAATTGTGTTAGTAGACTACACAAATCAGCTTGTGCGCGGTGGTATGCCCGTGCGTGCAGCGGTTGTCAAAGCCGGTGAGTCACGCTTCCGGCCCGTACTTATGTCAACCCTCACCACGATTATCGGTCTTGTTCCGATGTCGTTTTTTCCGGGCGTTTCATCCCAGATGATACAGCCCCTCGGTCTCACCGTTGTTGGAGGGCTTGGAGCGTCTACGGTGATAACGCTGTTTTTTATACCGGTACTGTACTCGCTGGTGAATGAAGGGCGGCGGAAGAGTTTGGCATGAAAAGAACGGAGTTTGAAGTATCAAAAGGAAGAAAGTATGCATAATTTTTTTTATCGTATGAAGTTTTTTCGCCATATACAGCATGGCGATCACCACCACGACCGTTTTTTTGCTCAAGGGAATGTCTTAATAGCGCTTTTGCAGAAAGGTCCCGTAACTCAAAATGAATTGCTTGAAATCATTGATAATGAGCGGCCATTAGTAAATGGCAAGCCGCCCAGCGAAATATTGTCAGAATTGGAAAAAATGAAGTTTATCAAACGTGAAAATAACGGTGAAGACAAACGAGGCGATATTTTTTCATTGACAAAAAAGGGAGAAATGTTAGCCAATCGGCTGCAGATTCATTATCGCTTCATGAAAAATATGTCTGAATCATTTTCAGATGAGGAAAAGGAGCAGTTCACCGCTATTCTCGAAAAACTGCATCCAAATACAAACGGCGCTGAATATGCGCATTTCCATTTTCGGGGGTCTCATTCTGAATTTGTCGACCGGGAGAATAAATAATGATGGCCGCGGACTCGATTCGGCAAAAGCTAGGGCGTCAGTCCGGCGTTGTAATTCTGGTCAGCAATTCGGTACTGTTTGTCTTTAAGTATATTGTAGGGGTTATCAGCAATAGTATTTCTATTCAAGCCGATGCGGTCAATAACTTAACCGATACGGTTTCTGCAATTTTAACCATAATCGGCTTTCAAATAGCGGGAAAGCCAAAGGACCAAAAGCACCCCCACGGTTATGGACGGATGGAATACATCAGCGGGTTGGCAATCGCTTGCCTGATTATCGCGGCAGGTATCCTGTTTGTCAAATCGTCCATTGAACGCCTGATAAACCCGGAACCGGTTTTAGTTGGAAGTCTTTTTATTGTTTTGGTGACGGCAATCGCGATTTTTGCAAAACTTGCGCTGGCTTTATATTCACACAAACTAAACAAAATCGTCCGCTCCGCCACTATTAAAGCGACTATGATGGACTGCCTGTTTGACGCGGTGGTAACACTGCTTACGCTAATCACTTTGGGGCTGTCGCAAATCACTGCCCTGCCGATAGATGCCGTCATAGGATTGGCGGTTTCCGGCCTGATTATCTATAACGGCTTTATGTCCGCCAAAGAAAATATCGGGTTGCTGCTTGGCAATTCGTTGGATATAAAAGCGCAGCAACAAATAGAAGCGGTGGTTGTCGATTACCGGGAGTTTAACGGCATCAGGTCAATCATCGCCAACGATTTTGGTCCAAACAACCAGATTGTAGTCGTGGAATTATCACCGAATCAGGATTTTTCAATTAGCGATATACAAAGCGCCGCTGATACCCTGTCATTAAAGTTTGAAGAACAGTTTAATTTTAAGGTTATTCTTTATTGGAATTCAAAAAATGGCTGATCTGCTGTTATAAAAGTTGACGAAAAGGAGGAACTATTATGATGACCCCATCACTTGAGGATTACCTCAAAACGATCAATGTGCTTTCAGACAAAGGCATTGTCAGGGTAACAGATATTGCCTTGCATCTGGGTGTGTCAAAGCCATCGGTAGTTATTGCGCTTAAAAAGTTAGAAAATAATGGCGCGGTGAAACATGAACGTTATCGGTACATCAGCCTTACACAAGAGGGTAGACATCAGGCGAATAACATCCGTGCACGAAATAGTTTGCTTATTTTCTTTTTACAAAATACACTGGGGGTAAGCTCCGGGACTGCGGAAAAAGAAGCCTGTAAACTGGAACATATACTTTCCGATGAGACCTTTAAAAAATTACGCATACTGATAAAAGATTTTAGGGAAATGTAAAATAGCATCCCCCTTAAATTGTCTATATACAAGGAGACTATAATGAAACGAATTACTGAAGTGTTTTTAGGCGTAGTAATATTTTTGGTAACAATGGCGGTCTTCGGTTTTATGGCAATGTTCCTTTGGAATAAATTGCTGCCTGGAATTTTCGGATTGCCGGTAATCAATTATTGGCAAACAGTGGGGTTAATGATACTTACCCGTATTATTTTTGGCAGCTATCAGGGAATTGGCAAAGGTTTGAGCGAACGCAAAAAACCAATCCGTAATAGATGGGACGGCTTGAGCGAAGGAGAACGAAGGATTTTTATACAAAGGTATGGGGATCCTTTTTTGTATAATACCGGAAAAGAGACAGAAGCCCAAAAGGAAAGAAATTGAATTATGACAAAAATAGAAAACAATCTTTCAGAGGGCAGCGTACTCAGCAAGCTGGTGCTTTTTGCCATCCCGTTTTTAGCATCAAACATTGTCCAGTCCCTGTATAACGCTACGGATATGTTCATTGTGGGCAATTTTGCCGGACCTGCCAGTATGTCCGGCGTAAGCATCGGCGGACAGGTTACCATGATATTGGCATTTTTGGTTATGGGCTTCACTACGGGCGCAACGGTACTCATCGGTCAGTATATGGGGGCAAAAAACCACGAAGGAATCAAAAAAGTAACGGCCACAATCATTACCCTGCTGTTGTTCTGCGGTGTCGGTATTGCGGCGCTCATACTTATTTTTAGGGAACCGATACTGCGCCTCATTCAAACGCCGCCGGAATCATATTCAGAAAGCGCCGCTTATCTTGCGGTTACAGCGCTTGGAATTGTTTTTATCTTCGGGTATAATACCCTGTCAGCGATTCTTCGGGGAATGGGAAATTCAAAACAACCTTTTTACTTCGTGCTGATTTCCTGCATAACCAACATAGCGCTTGATTTAACTTTTGTTGCGGGTTTTCACTGGGGAGCTTTCGGAGCGGCGCTCGCAACGGTAATTTCACAGGCCTTTAGTGTAATGCTTTGCATAAGATATCTGGTACAAAACAAGTTCCAGTTTGATTTCAAGCCTTCATCATTTAGGATATATAAAAAAGAACTTGGGCTAATAGTAAAAATAGGCCTGCCAAGCTGTATACAAAGCGGCGTTACAAGCCTTTCGCTTTTGTTTGTTACCTCGTTGATAAATGTAGTCGGCGGGGTCAATGGTTCGGCGGGGGTTGCCGCCGCAAATCAGTTCGGCAGCTTTGCCTTTATACCGATGATGGCTGTAAGCGTCGCCATCTCGACGATGACAGCGCAGAACATTGGCGCGGGCAAAATGGACAGAGCGATTAAAAGCTGTTTTATCGGAACGTCTTTTGGCGCAATCCTAACATGGATGTTCTTTATTTTAGCGCGGATATTCCCGTCGCAAATCATTTCGATTTTTGGGACTGACCCCGCCGTAATTCAGGCCGGCGTAAGCTATTTAAGCGCTTTCAGTTTCAGCTTTCTGCTGCTCCCCATTATTTCCTGTATCAACGGATTTTTTATCGGCGCGGGCCACACGGTCATAGCTATGGTTACAAGTATTTTGTATTCAGTTTTATTACGAGTACCCTTAAGCTATCTTTTTGGCGTATTCTACGGTTGGGGCCTTTTCGGGGTCGGGCTGGGCAGCCCCGCAGGTCATTTGGGAGGACTGCTGATAATCAGCCTATACCTGATTTCCGGCAAGTGGAAGAAAATTTCGATAAAGGCAAAAGCGCCGAGTTAGTTTAATTCCTCAAAAATTACAAAGGATAAACACTATGAAAAGACTTGGAATTGATTTAGGCGCATCCGCCGTAAAGCTGGCTTTACTGGATGAAGAAAACGTTATTCTAAATCATGCGTACCGGCTCCATCATGGTAATCCGCTTGCCGTACTGGAAAAACTACTCTTGGAAATTCAAGAGGAGTGGTTTCCGGCGCAGCAAACAACGGCGGACGATGTTTATGTGCTGAATTCCGGAATGGAGGGCGGCGTACTCTCCTTGCCTCTGGCAGGCGACATTGTAGCCCTGACGGAAGGCGCAAGGCGAATCGCCCCCTCCGCTGCCGCCGTAATTGCCATCGGCGGTCAAAGCGCACGGTACATTACCGGGCTGCATGATGAAACGCCGCAATTTGCGGAAAACGACAGCTGCGCATCCGGCACGGGCGCATTTTTTGAAAATCAAATGGCGCGCCTTGGCCTGCCGCTTGCGGAATACTCCGCCCTTGTGGAGCAGGCAAAATCAATCCCCCGCATTGCCGGGCGCTGCAGCGTGTTTGCCAAGACCGATATTATTCATTGCCAAAACGAGGGAGTTTCCACTCCCGATATCCTGCTGGGACTTTGTTACGCTTCCATACGGAGCTACAAGGCTATAGTAGCCGGAAAACTGAAAGCAAAAAAGCCCGTACTGCTTTCAGGCGGCGTGGGATATAACACCGGGATTGTTCGCGCTATACGGGAAATTTTTGAACTTGCCGAAGATGAGCTGCTGCTGCCGGATGGTTTTGACTGCGTACAGGCAATCGGCGCTGCGGCATTGGCGAATACACAAGGCGTTTTATTATCTTTTCAGGAATTGATAGGATTGTGCAAAAAAGCCGGTGTGAAGAATCAGGCCCATGAAGTCCCCACACTGCCCCCGCTGTCCGCACCGCCTTCTGCGGAAAATTTGCACCAGGTACGCCCGTATATGCAAGGCGAATCCTGCTATTTGGGAATTGATATCGGCAGCACCAGCACTAACCTTGTCCTGATCGGTGAAGATGAGCAGGTGATTGAAACAATATATCTGCGTACAAAAGGCGACCCGAAACAGGCAGTCCGTGAAGGTTTTACCATGCTTTGCAAAAAATATGGATATAACATACCCATAAAAGCCGCTTCCACCACAGGCTCCGGCAGAATGTTAATCGGCAAACTCATCGGAGCGGATACCGTCAAAGACGAAATCACCGCCCAGGCAACAGCCGCCCTGCGTTTTAGACCGGGCGCCGATACGGTTTTTGAAATCGGCGGTCAGGATTCAAAATATATCAGTCTGCGGAGCGGGCGCACAGATAACTTCCAGATGAACAAAATTTGTGCAGCGGGAACAGGATCATTCATTGAGGAACAGGCGGCGAAGCTGGATATTCCCCTGGAGCAGTACGGAGATATGGCATTATCTGCGGATGCGCCCGCCGATTTAGGCGAACGCTGTACGGTCTTTATTGAAAGCCGGGTCGCCGCGCTCCTCGCACAGGGAACCAGCCGCAATAACATAGCGGCCGGGCTATGCTATTCCATTGTCAATAATTATCTTAACCGCGTGGTTGGCACAAGGCCCATCGGAAACCATATCCTTTTACAAGGCGGCGTGGCGTACAATCCGGGCATTGTCGCCGCTTTCAAGCGTGCCTTTGGCAGCCGTATCTCCATCGCGCCTTATTTCAGCGTGAGCGGCGCAGTCGGAGCCGCCTTGCTCGCCAAACGGGAAATCGGCGCGAAGCCCAGCGCATTCAAAGGGCTAATGTTTGACGGATGGAACGAAACACTGTCCGCGAAATCCGCAGCTTCCGAAAAACAGCAATACGAACCGCTTGACTCGCTTGATGCGCTATGTTTCCCCCGTGAGCCGGGGAAGAAAACCATCGGCATCCCGCGTGTTATGTTTAATTATGATTTTTTCCCGGTATTAAACCGCTTCTTTCACACCCTGGGCTATAATGTGCTGCTTTCCCCTGTCAGCAGCGACGAAACAGTGGAACTGGGGCAGACAAACATCAAAGAAGAAGTGTGCTATCCGTTGAAGTTAGCGGTCGGCCATGCCGCCTCGCTCGTGCAGCAGCGGGTGGATTACATTTTTATGCCCTCCGTTCACGGCAAGGGAATCTGCGTCTATATGCAAAAAGCGCCGCAGATGCTGGAAGCTTGCCTCGCCCTGAAAGAAAAGGGGATTGGACTTCTCACTGCTGATATTTGCATGGACACGCCGCAGTCCATTGGAACAGCGTATACCACCTTGGCAAAACAACTGGGGCGCGGAGGCTTTGCAGCAATGAAGGCCGCGTGGGGAAGCGGGATGTCTGACATGACGAACCCAATGAAGGGACATAAAGCGCAGCAGCTGCCAACTTTGCCGGCCGGTGAGATTGGCTTTGTGTTAGTTTCCCGTTCCTATGGGCTTTCTGATCCTGTCCTTAGCCTTTCCATCAAGCAAAAACTAAACAGCCTTGGGTATACAGTTTATGACTTCCCGCGCAAAAATTTCTATTCAGGCTTAAGCGGTTTTCAAGGATTTTCAGGCGCCCGTGATTTTAGTCAGACCCAGGGCTTTGCGGGCTTCCGGCAGGGAACCGGATTTTCGGGCGCATCGGATGTGTATTGGCCGTTTGGCAAGGAAGTTTTGACGGCGGCAAAACAGATACGGGACATTCCGAATCTATACCCCATTTATCTGACCTATCATGGCTGCGGACCAGATACCATGCTCACCCACTGGTTTGAAAACGAAATAGGCGGTAAGCCCTACCTCGCCATCGAAGTAGACGAACACGCCAGCCACATTGGTATTATAACGCGCCTGGAGGCGTTTGCAAACAGCCTTTCCGGGCGCAGAACAAACAGGGCGAATGTTGCAGTGAAAGTGTCGGCGCTCAATGATGCTATTGTCCGAGCCGATCCCGGCGCGGTCTCCGGGCAAATTCCCAACGGCATTCCGAACCTGTACCCCTACTCCGCGCTGCTGACAGCTTTTCTCAAACAGCGGGGCTATCAGGCCGAGGAGATGATGCCCACCACAAGAGAGAGCCTTGCCAAAGGGCGTGCCCTGATGCGCGGCAAGGAGTGTTTCAGCCAGACCGCCTTGCTGGGCGATTGCCTGGAGTATGCCCGTACAAGGAACCAGGCGCAGATTCTGATACCACAAAACAAGGGCGCTGAAAATGACGGACTGTATGCCCGATTTATAGCCGCCAAACTGCGCGAGAAAAATTACAATAATGTCACCATAATAGCGCCGATGTGGGAACGCCTGATTAAAGATAGGGCAACCGCAGACGCCCTGTTTGCCATTTCTCTTGCGGGAGACATCCTTCTTTGTGCATCGGCTTCAAAACAGGCGGAACTTTTTTTGGAAATGAAAGCGGCGTTTAGTTCCGGTTATCCTGCGGAAAAAGACTTTGTCCAATGGGCGCAGTCAGCAAAAGGAGATACAAAAGCGAACTATATCCTCTGTGCAGGGGAATATACCTGTTATCTCAATCCGCTGTTCAGAAACGAGCTGGAAGCGCACAGTACAAAAGGCGGATACACCCTTCGGTACGCTCCGTTGAGTGAGCTGCTTCTGCTTGAAATGATGGAGAACGGCAGACGGAGAAAAGTAAAAGAAGCCCTTCTCAGAAAAGTTTCCTCGGTATTGTACGTCGGCAGCCCGTTTGCCGAATCCATAGCAGCCTTGAGCAAATCAGCGGATTTCGTTATTGGCAGCCGTGCCGAATGGAACGGACGCTGCCTTGGATGTACCATGAACTGCAGCGAAAGGATATGCCAGTGCCGGACGCTTTCTGCAGGAGGACGCTGGCGTGCCGGGAAAACAGCAATAGTACCAGAGGGGTATCACGGCCTAATCCGTACCGCATCCATGTATGAAAACACAGCCTCTGTCTTGAATTTGACAGACGACACCCTTGGAGCAAAGCGCCTTGAACTTCGATTCGAGGGAACACTAAGCGCCGCCGAAACCGCACGGGTTGAGACATGGCTTCACTATCTTGCATGATACTAATAGAGATAATTTACCGGTTTTAAGAATAATGGAATTATGGTATCGGAATAGGGGGTAAAAACTGTGGTTTGTCTAAAAAATGAAAAACAGATCGATGGTATTAGAAAATCCAGCAAAATGCTTTCCGCCATGTTTCGAGAACTTATTCCGCAAGTAAATTCTGGTGTAAGGACAATCGAAATTGACCATTGGGTAAGAGACTGGATCGGACGAGCCGGAGGGAAACCAGTATTATTGGGTTATGGCTCTGCAAGTAATCCATTCCCCGCAGCCATTTGTATTTCAATAAATAATGAAGTAATACATGGTATACCTTCAAAAAATAAAATCAATGAGGGGGATCTGGTATCTTTAGACTGCGACATAGATTTAGGCGGCTTTATAAGCGATCAGACCGTAAGCATTGAAGTTGGGAAAGTAAATAATGCTGTGCATAATCTTAATATTATTACTAATGAGTGTTTGTATAAGGGAATAGCCGCAATTAAAAGTGGAGGTCGAATCCTTCAGATTGCCAAAGCGGTATATACACATGCTCAATCCAACAAATACGGAGTGGTACGTGAATTCTGCGGACACGGGGTTGGATTAGCCGTTCATGAGGATCCCCAAGTACCCAATTATCCTCATGGTCCAAATCCGCGAATACTTAATGGTATGGTAATTGCGGTTGAACCTATGATTAGTCTCGGAACTGGTGATATTGAAATATTGGAGGATGGTTGGACAGTGGTGACAGCAGATAATAAAGTATCCGCCCATTGGGAACATACGGTTGCAATTTTTCATGATCGAGTTGAAATTCTCACTGATTCTTTAGAGGAAATTGCAGGGATAACAAATATCCATAAAATTAATTGAAAGATACTATATCACAAAGACAGAATTCTACAAAATGTATACTTTTTCATACACCAATAACCACGCAAAGCCGATTCTTCACGAGATCACTGCGTCCCCCCCTATGATTTTCAAAAAAAAGGCGATTTTCACTAAAAATCGCTTGACATTATTTTTAACCAGCTTAATAATATAGTTAGTCATGGGTAACATGGATGAATTGATAGAGAAAGTTTATAAAGCCGTGAATGTCATGTCCGGGGAAATAAAAACTGCCTGGGATTATGGCGTTGGCTTTCCCTTATACCATTCTGAGGTCCATTTACTTGAAGCTATAAATTTGCATAGGGGAGCCAATGCCGGGGAACTTGCAAGGCGGCTCGGCATTAGTAACGCCGCAGTCAGCCAGGTGGCTAAAAAATTGGTAAAGAAGGCGTTGGCAGAGACATACCGGGCAGAGGATAACCAAAAGGAGGTTTTTTTCCGGCTCACCGATTTAGGCAAGAAGGCGTGTGCCGGACATAAAAAGCACCATACGAAAATGTATGCGGGATTTATTGATGACTACAAAACATTTACTAAAAAAGACCTTGAAGCAATCTCGAAATTTTTGGATTCGATGATAGAGAGTATGCCCGTCAAGCACGATATCCAGACAGGGTAAACAAGGGATGCGGTACTCCGTGTACCGCTTTTTTAACAAATATATTTAAGCTGCTTAAATATATAGGAGAGCGTTTACAGAATTTTATGCAAGTTTTTTAATTTATATTTAAGTAGGTTAAATATAAATTAAATTGTTAGATAAGACGTACTATAGGAGGCCAAAATTGATAGCGTTAAGTGAAATGAAAAACGGCATGACGGGTAAAATCGTCTCAATTAACGGAGACGGAAGGTTCTTAAACCGCATATCCGCCATAGGGATAGTACCGGGCAGTACCATTGAAATGGTATCAAACCAAAAGAAGTATCCCTTTCTGGTATTCGGCAAGGATACCATGATTGCGATTAACCGCAGGGAAGGGGACAGGATTAAAGCGGAAATTACCGGAGGCAAACAATGAGCTGTGAATACTGCAAAACAAAAGAAAAAGGGAAAACCGGAAAAAAATATATCACCGGAAAAACGACCATTGCCCTTTTAGGGCAGCCCAATTCGGGCAAATCAACCCTGTTTAATATGCTTACCGGTTCCCAGCAGCATGTCGGAAACTGGCCGGGTAAAACAGTAGAACAAAAGGAGGGCTATTTTGTGTACGAGGGACGGCAGTATACCCTGATGGATTTACCCGGAACCTATAGCCTGTCGGCCCATTCGGAAGAAGAAATTGTTACCCGTAACTATATAGCCGCCGGGGAAGCCGATCTGGTCTGTATCATAGCGGACGCATCCCAGCTTGAACGAAGCCTCTTTATGCTTGCCGATTATATCGGCATACAAAAACCGGTGATACTCCTCCTCAATATGATGGACATTGCCGCCCAGCAAAAGAAAACCATAAACTGCGCCGCTCTGGAGAAAAAACTCGGAATCCCCGTGGTTCCTATTACCGCATCAGATAAGAAATCCTACGATCCATGGTTTTCCTCTTTGCAAAGGATACAGAAAGAAAAAGCGATCGATAAAGCGATCAATAAAACAATAATAGATGATTCTTCTCTTATGGAATTATACACCGGCATCGAGGGTGATGTTTTTACAAAAATCCATGATCTTCTGCCGGAATCAGGAATTGATGTTTATTCCCCGGTATGGCTGACCGCAAAGCTCCTTGAAATGGATGAGCCGGTAAAAAGCATTATTCAGGAATCACTGGATACCGCCAGTGCAAACCAGATTAGTATCCTTGCGGAGGGGGTAAAAAACGGCAGCCTCCTTACCGGGGAATGTAAATTCAAATGGATAGAAAACCTGCTGGAAGATACCGTCGTAAAAGCGGAAACCCAAAAAGAACGGGCCGGCCTTAACAAATTTGATCGTATCGCGGTCAGCCGCCGGTGGGGGAAGCCCCTGGCAATCGGCATTATGATTTTTGGTTTAATTTTTTCCCTGGTGGTCGCAATTATCCCCATAGGCATAGCTACGGCGGTATTTCCCCTCATCAGCAGCTTGCTGTTTCAGGGCCTTACTGCAATAGGAACGCCGCCATTTCTTGTTGCCATTATATGCGAACCGGTTGTATCGGCGGTATTTTTCGCCTGTTATATGTCCTTCTTTGTGTTCGGCATCAGTTTTGTATTCGGTCTTTTGGAAGAAGTCGGGTATATGGCGCGGATTTCCTATGTCTTTGACGGGACTATGGCAAAGCTCGGTTTGCAGGGAAAAGCAATTATGCCCTTCCTGACCAGTTTCGGCTGCAACATAGGGGGCATGGCGGGAACCAGGGTCATGGATTCCTGGGGACAGCGGGTAGCAACTATGGCTATGGCATGGGTTGTTCCCTGCGCCTCCACCTGGGGAGTGGTAGCACTGGTGAGCGGTCTCTTTTTTGGCGGCGGCGCAGTTTGGGTTATCCTTTCCCTCTTCGCCGTGGCCGCCCTGCACCTCTTTGTTACTTCCCGTGTATTCGGCAGGGCATTGATAAAAGAAAACGACCGTATCGGCCTTATCATGGAATTACCGCCCTACCACAAACCGAAATGGACAAACCTTTTCCGCTTTGTTCTTAACCGCATGGGTGATGTACTCAAGCGGGCGCTCAAAATCGTCGTGGTAGTTGCGGTGGTTTTCTGGCTCCTGTCCTATACCAGTAGCGGCGCTATCGAAGGCAGTGTCCTGCACCGTATCGGAACATTCATTGAACCGGTAACCATGTTTTTTGGGCTGCGCTGGCAGATGTTTATCGCTTTCCTGGCTTCCATGATGGGCAAGGAAGCGTCCCTGGGAGTTTTAGCCTCTATATTCGGTACTACCAATGCAAGCGCCTGGTCGTTCTTATCCAAAGCAGTAGTAGAATCAGGCAATGCGGAATTGAGTAATATCATGCTGCAAACCATCTCCCGCCCGGAGGCGCTTGCGTTTATTTTTGCCTTCTTTTTCGGTATCCCCTGCCTCATGGCGGTGGCGGCAACCAACACAGAAAGCCATTCCCTCAAATGGACACTGCGCATGGTTGGCTATTACATTGTTGTTGCGCTGGTTCTTGCCGGTCTTGCATACCGGGTAGGATTATTGTTCTTATAAGTTTCGAGAAATTAAATGAAAGGAGGAACTATCCTATGAAAAATCTCGTTCTGATCGTTGACGACATAGAACTTAACAGAACGATTTTAGGCGAAATTCTGCGTGATGAATATAATATTATTGAGGCACAGGACGGTATTGAGGCGCTCGACATTCTTTTCCAAAAGAAAATCATTCCAACCGCAATATTGCTTGATATTGTCATGCCGGGCATTGATGGGTTTCAAGTTTTGGAAAAGATTAAAAATAACCCGGAAACGAAACGAATACCGGTACTATTTATAACCGCCTCTGATGCGGCTACAAATGAAACACGGGGGCTTAAATCCGGAGCATCCGATTATGTATCAAAACCTTTTAACCCTGATGTTGTAAAAACGCGCCTTGAAAATCATATCAGTCTGGCGCGTACTCAAGAAGAACTTGAGACTTTAGTCGAAACAAAGACCTCTGAAAATACAATTATGTATGAAAACACTCTGGAAGTTTTGGCAACCCTAAGTGAATATCGCAGTTTGGAATCTGGTCAACACATCAAAAGAACACGGATGCTCACGGAGATATTGATAAACCACATCGCTACATCTTCACGCTATCGTGTATATCAAGAAATATTGACACCCGAAAAAACAAGGTCAATAATCAAGGCGTCTGTACTGCATGACATAGGTAAAATTGGTATTCTTGACAGCGTACTTCTTAAACCCGGCAAACTGACTGTTGAAGAATTTGAAATCATGAAAACCCATACACTATTAGGCCGACAAATAATAGACAATATTCTTGAAAGCCTTGGCGATAAGGAATCCTATCTTTCATTTGCCCGCGAAATATGCTATTGCCATCACGAGCGATGGGACGGTTGCGGTTATCCTACAGGGCTTGCTGGAGAGGATATTCCCTTGTCTGCCAGAATACTCTCAATAGCCGATGTGTATGATGCGCTTGTCAGTCAGCGGTGTTATAAACCTCCATTCGCTCACAACGAAGCGATAAACATCATTGTGGAAAGCAAAGGCAAACAGTTTGACCCAATACTTGTTGAAGCGTTTACGGAAGTAGCGGATAAGATGGCGGAACTTGAAGCGAGTATGCAGGATTGACAATATCCACTCTCTGATAGAGAAGAAAATATATTAAAGGAGAAATAATATGCTGGAAGCCTTGCTTACTACCCTTAATAGTACAGAAATGCGCTCATTGCAGGAAATCGCCCTTACCCTGCATATCAGTACGGAGACCGCAAAAGCCGGACTGGAATTTCTGGAACATCAGGGCTATATCAAAAAAACGGTTTCCCCGCCTTCCTGCCCGGGAAAAAGCTGTTATGGGTGCAATGGATGTAGTTCTATTCTGCCCCTGCCGCTCATGTGGGAAAAAATATGAAAACTGTATCCCATACCATTATTTAATTCATAATGGACAGGTAGAGGTAAATAATGGAAACTATCCTTGTTTTTGAAACCGGAGATTATATCCCCCAAGGGGAAAATGTCCTTTTTACGTCTATTGAAAAATCCGCTAATTATCATTATTTTAGGGGAACTAAGGACCTTTCTGCTGGATACATTAAGCAGTTGTCTTGCCATGGAAAATTATTTATTGAACGGATGGACTATCAATTTTACCAGCCTGTTTCAAAGAAGTACCATACCACTGTCCCCTTTATAGAAATTCTTTGCCTGGATTCAATAAATCTACAAATTTCCGATGGTTTTTTAGGTGAATTTTCGATTAATAAAGGTGTTTATGTTTATCACAATACAGGAAATGAAGGAACCCTTGTATTTCAGCCTAAGAACCCTGTCCGGGGAATCAGGATCATTATCTTTGAAGAATTTTACAACCACGATTTTATACAAAAGTTCCATGATGATAATTTGAACCTTGATCATTTGAGCAATGTTAATAATTATGAATATTCAAATCCGCCGCTGCAATTGGTATGTAGTCAAATCAAGCAAAGTATGGATGCCGGTATAACATCGGAACCGTATTATGAAAGTAAAGCCGCCGAAATTTTATTTTTGATTGCCTGGGAGAATAAACACATCATTTCTTCAGGGATAAAAAAGAATACAATACGGCAAAATGATTTATGCTCAGTGAACGAAGTAAAAAATATTATCAATACCCATATTTCCAATACCCCAAAAATCGCCGAGATTGCTTCTTCAGTGAAAGTAAGCGCCGCAAAATTACAAATAGACTTTCAGACCGCTTTTGGCTGTACTATCCACGAGTATGTACAAAAAGCCCGTATGAAGGAAGCTTTATGCCGGATTGAGCATACCGATGATCCCCTGTATCGCATTTCCAAAGAGGTTGGTTGTAAAAATCCAGGACGCTTCGCTGAACTATTTAAAATAACTTTCGGGATGTCTCCATCGGAGTATAGAAAATCACACCGCAGCTAGTTATTTTTCCACACTCCATTTTTTTGCCTGTTCCTGGGCTGTCCACAGTTCATGGTACAGTCCCTTGTTTTGTAAAAGTTCCTCATGTTTCCCCATTTCTGTAACCCGTCCTGCATTAAATACGATAATAGTATCAGCAGTTTGAACAGTTCTTAGATGATGGGCTATGACCAGCACCGTACGATTCTGTACCAGATTACTTATTGCGCTCTGGATAGAGACTTCATTTATAGGATCAACATTACTGGTAACTTCGTCAAGAAGGACAATAGGACTGTTTTTTATAAACGCCCTGGCAATTGATATACGTTGTTTTTGGCCGCCCGATAATCCAGCGCCATTTTCTCCAAGCAGGGTATCATATCCATCGGGTAAACTTATAATAAAATCGTGGATCATTGCTTTTTTTGCCGCTTCAATTACCGTTTCCCTCGAAGCATTACGGTTCCCCATTTTGATATTATCATAAATGGTATCCGAAAAAAGGATAACATTCTGCATCACAATACTTATTTTTGACAGTAACTCATCATATTCAATATCCCGAATATCAATACCGCCAATCTTTATGATCCCCGAATGAGTTTCCCAAAACCGCAGGAGCAGATTACTAATAGTTGTCTTTCCTGAACCGGAAGGCCCGACAAGCGCCGTCAGGGTGTTTTGTTCCAGGGTAAAATCAATGTCCTGCAATTCAAAACCGTCTGTATCATAGCGGAACCCCACATGATCAAACCGTATATCAAATTTTTCAGGCGAACGGGGATTGGTCGGGGGCAGTATAACCGGAGTTTTCAAAATCCATGCAATACGCCCGTAATTATCTTTAATCTTTGTATAATTCATACGGTACATTTCAAGATTGGCAAAGGGCTTATAAAATTCCTGGCTAAAAACAATAAAATAAACATAGCTGTCTATGTCCAATAGTTTTTTCCATACCATAAAAGCCCCGATCAATACCACAAAACCGAAACAAAGCTCCAGCGGTATAAAGTATACCGCAGAGGAAACAGCGCCTGATTTTGCCTCTGCCTTACTGCTTTCGCTGAAACGTTCGGCGCTCAATTTTAACTGGTCACGAAAATACCGGTTATCGGGGAATGTCTTTAACAGGGGGATACCCTTGGTATATTCCACAAAACGGCTCACCATATCGGCAAGGTTTTTTTGATTATGTCCTCGTAATTGCAGCGATTTCTTTGCCCTTTTGGCTTGGAGATACAATGCAAGGGGCAATAAAAAAATCATAACTATGCCCATTTTCCAGTCAAGGATAAAAAGCGCAACACCGGTTACCAATGCAGTAATTATATCCCCAATAGCCCGTGAGCCGACATGGGCAACCGCTTCCTCAAGACCATCCACATCACCATGAACTATCGTACTTATTTCACCGAGCCGTTCATTGGTATAAAAACCCAAAGAAAACCCTTTAAGCGCTTTTATTATCCGTTCTTTAAGATGAAGTTCCATTTCAAAGCCGGCAAAATGGGATGCGCCGCTGGAAACAATATTAGCAATGAATTTGAGTAATAGTATCCCTGCCAGCATCCACCAGAAAACAATAAGGTTTTTTTCACCTTCGGTGATTTTAGTAAGCATTTGAAAAACTACCACCATAATGCTTACGGTTAAAAGAGAGCCTGAGGTATAGGCAATAATGGCGGCGCACAGCATCCGCTTTCCCTTCCTGCCTATGGTAAAAAGAAGTTCTTTTAACATATTATCCTTTCATGTTCCAAATTGCTGCTTTCTGTTCGGTTTCGCACAATTGGCTATATAATTTATTTTCTTGCAGTAACGTTGTATGGGTTCCCTTGGCGAGTATCTTTCCATCCTGCATAACAATGATTTGATCCGCCGACATGATGATATTAAGATGGTGGGCGATGATAATCAGGGTTTTTTCTTTGCATAATTCGTTTATCGCCTGTTGGATAAGTTGTTCATTGTAGGGATCAATTGCAGCGGTAGCTTCATCAAGAATGATAATCGGCGCATTTTTCAGGATCATCCTGGCAAGGGAAATACGCTGCCGCTCTCCGCCAGACAATTTTGAACCAGCCTCACCGGCATTAGTCTTGTACCCATTGGGGAGCTTTATAATCGTATCATGTATACGGGCTTTCTTTGCAGCCTCGATTACTTCTTCATTGTCCGCATTTTCTTTTCCCAGTTTGATATTCTCTTCAATGCTTCCATTGAATAAGAATGTATCCTGCTGAACCATTGATACCATCGCCGCCAGATCCTGTTCATGAATGTCCGCAACATTCGTATTGCCTATAGTTACCGTTCCTTGACTTGGTTCCCAAAGGTTCATTATCAGGGCGGCTATGGTACTTTTTCCTGCACCGGAAGGGCCTACAATAGCGTTGATGGTATTAGTACAGAAGTTTAGCTCTATATCGTTTAATACGGTTTCGCCTGTTTTATAGGCAAAGGATACCGTATTAAATTGAATATCCCCGGTTTTTAGCCCGTCAACCCGTTCTTTTTCCTGAGGCGCCAGTTCACCCATGATCGAATCTATCATGGACAGGGTATTTTTATACACAATTTTATTATAATGCAAGGACATAGATTTTGAAAAATTTTTTAAAAACTGCCCTGCCAGAATTATTGACAGAATAAAAACAATAACCCCCCACGCCGTAACAGGGCCGCTTTTCAGGATAATAGAAGCGACAATAGCGGTTGCCACAATACCTGCCTCCATAAGCAGGGTAATAAAACTCATGGGGATAGTCTGGTTATAGATAGCCTTTTTTGCATTGCCTACATAGGCATACATACTTTCCAATACTTTATTGGTTTTTGTTTCGTCATTGCTAAATGCCTTAATTGCAGAGATCGAACCTATATATTCCATTATATTTTCTGAAACTGTCTTTATACTGTCCTGATAATTTTTAACAGAAACCTGCCACATCCGGCCAAAAAGAGGCAGAAGTAAAAAAACCAGGGGAACCGTTGAAACCAGGGCAATTCCCAGACGCCAATCAAGTATAGTTAAAATAATAAAAATACTGACGCAAATAATGTTTGTAATGACCACATCCGGTAAGGTATGGGCCAGATAAAGCTCTATCCGTTCAACATCATGGTCTATAACATTCGCCAGATCCCCGGTCTTTCTCTTTTGGAAGAAGGAAAGGGGTAATTTTCTTAGATGATCTATCATGGCCAGCCGGATTTCAAGCAGTGATGAATAGGCAAATTTATGGGCAGTCCACAAAGCAAGCGCATAAAAAACGGCTTTTGCGATCTTGAGAATACATACCAAAATCCCCAATGGCAGTATTATTTTATTTGCCGCATTGTCCCATAACAGGCTAAGCAAATATACTGCGATAAAAATAGACCCCAAGCCGCATAGCACGCTTAGACCCGTCAGAATAGCCGATGTTATTCCGCCTTTCTTATTACTCATGGATTTTTATTCCCGGTTGTTTCATTTTTAGGTATCCTCATAATCATTGTTAATGATACCTAACGCTCATTGGTTTGTAAATCGTTTTTTGAATTTAATTCAATATTATTTTGGTAGATAATTATTTAATTTTAGTAGGTAATATTTGCAATGATATTGGTTCCTTAATAAAATAGTATTAAATTATCTTTTTCGGATAGCATTATATCGAAAATGTATATAGTATTGTAATAACATTGGAAATCATGCTGATATTAAAAAATGTGTGATTTATATTATTTTTTAATAAGTTGTTGACAAAATTATATTAGTCTTATTGCGCAATTGTTCAGTTAAATCCGGTAAAAGCGATGCCTGAATTATTTTTCAGGGGTGTGGCGGGTTACAGCCCCTTACTTACCCAAAGTAAGGCCGAGGAGATGATGCCCACCACAAGAGAGAGCCTTGCCAAAGGGCGCGCCCTGATGCGCGGCAAGGAGTGTTTCAGCCAGACCGCCTTGCTTGGCGATTGCCTGGAGTATGTCCGTACAAGGGGTCAGGCGCAGATTCTGATACCGCAAAACAAAGGCGCTGAAAATGACGGACTGTATGCCCGATTTATAGCCGCCAAACTGCGCGAGAAAGATTACAATAATGTAACTATAATAGCGCCGATGTGGGAACGCCTGATTAAAGACAAGACAAGGTCTGGGCATTCTATGCAAAATACGCATAAATGAGTTATGAGCAATGAGAGCAAAATGACAAAACCATATAGACAAAAAAGAAATTTTATGTTAAACTTGACATTATGAAGGTATATTTAGATCATTGTGCCTATAATAGGCCGTTTGACGATCAAAGTAATATAAAAAATCAACTTGAAACAATAGCAAAATTGCATATTCAAGATCAGATAAAACAAGGTAAATATGAATTGGTATGGTCCTATATGTCCGATTTTGAAAATAGTAGTAATCCCAATATAGAAAATAAATTATCCATACAGCAATGGGAAAATATAAATGCAAATCATCTGAAAATATTTTAGAATGTAGTAAAGAATTAGAAAGATTGAAAATACGATCGCAAGACGCACTGCATATTTCATGTGCAATTGAAAGCCAATGTGAATATTTTATAACAACTGACGGCGGTCTAACGAATAAAAAAGTTGATAAAATAAAAATTATTAACCCAATTGATTTTGTAAGAGAAACGGAGGAAAAAGATGGTAACTGAAACAGTACTGAGGACAGAGGCAATTGATTTACTCATAAAAACGTTTGGTGTTCTTGATACAGAACGTTTTATTACAAGTATAAAAAATAATAATTTTGATTATACGGAATGGCGTAAAAATTTATGGAAAGATAAAACCATAGATGAAATACATAAAATGGCAACGGAATTTGAAAATAAAAAATATAATAAAGTGTAAATGGCCCCACTGCACATAACAGTCAGTCAAAAGGTACCGGCCGCCAAAAGAGTATAGGTATGGATTTGAATAATATCCCTAAAAACTATCAGGAAGACATATCCCCCCGTAGATGTCGGCAGTTTTTATCTACTGAAAAGTTGACGAAAAGTTGACCTTCTGTTGACAATCAGTTTACCCCCGCATACTACCCTTACCCGTAATGATAAACCCACTACAAAAGCCCCGCCTTTTACCCTGCTGTCTGCTCATCCTGGCATTAACCGGGGGAGAAGCGCTTTTTGCGCGGGATGTGGAAATCACCGTACGCGATGGGGATCTGGAAATACCCCTGGAAGGCGCCCGTATCCGGTCCTGGGATGGAAAAGAGTACCTGTGCGATGCGGAGGGCAAGGCTTTGGTGGATGTCCCCGATGACCGGCAAGTGGTTATCCGCGCCGCCTATCCAGGTTATGAAAACGGCAGCCTGTCGATTCCCGCAAGCGGTAACCGGTTTTCCCTAGCCTTGCGTTTGGGCGGTATCATGGAAAACCGCGAACTGGTTATCGAGGCCCAAAGCCCGGATACGAGCGAAACCAGAAGCGGCCGCAGTGTTACTATTTCCGGGGAAGCATTGAGCCGTACCGCAGAGATCGGGTTTATCGAAGATGTGATGACCTCGATAAAACTCCTTCCCGGCGTAGGGTATTCGGGGATGTTTGACGCCCAGCCTTCAATTCGCGGGGGTGACCCCGGAGACCTCATGGCGGCAATGGACGGGTTTTACATTGAACAACCCTACCAGTGGGGCGGCGCCTTTTCCATCTTTGTCCCCCAGATGGTGGAAAGCGCCCGGCTCTCCCACGGTATCTTTTCCAGCCGCTATGGGCATACCATCTCCGGCCTTCTGGAGATTAGCACCAAGCGGCCTTCCCCCACTGAAACCCAGCTTGAGCTTGGGGTAGGAACCAGCGAGGCCAACCTGGGCCTCTCCTACCCCCTGGGCGGCAAAGGCGGGATCATGGCCATGGGGAAAGTAACCTATTGGGATCCCTTTATCTGGGGAGCGCAGGCGCTTTCCAAGGCGGTTCCGGCTATTGATATAATTAATGCGATTACCACCGCCCCCTATATCAGGAATTTTGCCCTTACCGGAAATTACCGGTTTACTACAGATTTGGAAACAAGGGCCACCCTCTTTTTCGGCAGTGATGGTGTCGGGATGGATTACCACAATGTTTTTGACGATGATGATGGCCATCGGGATGTGAACCTGCGCTTTAAGTGGATGAACTACACCGCCTTCGCAGTTACCGGCCTCATCTGGACTCCCCGGAACGATATGGTATTCAGGGCTAACACCGGAGCGGGACTGTATGAATCCGATATGATCGCTGACATCGGCTATGACCAAAGCGGCGGCGATACCGTATCCGCTGACTCACCCTGGGCGGATTTTCCACGGAATGTCCAAATTGACGATACCATCACCGATACCACCATCAATGTCCAGGGCCGCGCCGATTTGGATTGGGATTTAGGCAGGGGTTTTATCTTCGCTTCCGGGGTGCATGAATTATATTCTCAATGGATTAAAACTGAAGATTTACACACCCATATTGAACAGGATGACGAATCAACAGAGTTTGATGATTGGGGCGATATGATGGTGGACCATTCCCTGGACGTTAAAAATCAGGGGCTTTCCACATCGGCCTATACTTTGATGGAATACCAAAGCCCCAGCCAGCGATTCGGCGCCGAATTGGGCCTGCGGGTGGAACACTTCTATTTTATTGGCAGAGATTTTACCCTTCAAACCATGCCGGTTTTTAACCCCCGGCTTAACCTTGATTTTAATGTGTTGAAAAACAAAGGCTTTGCTGACTCCCTTAGCCTGACTGCGGGAACCGGGCTTTTTTCATCCATGAACGATGCTATTACTTCCATAGACATAAGCAACAACCTTACGGATTTTGAATTAAAACCAAACCGCTCGTGGACATCCCTATTGGGCGCTAAAATTGATTTTGCCGAAAAGTACAGTTTTACTATTGAAGGGTATTACAAACACGTCTTTGACCGGGCGTATACGGTGACCCATACGTTTATAGATCCATCCAATCCGTATGAGAAAACAAATGAAATAGACTATTGGTTTAACGGAACCGGCAGGGTTATCGGTTTTGATTGTATGCTGCAAAAAATGGAATCCCGTTATCTGGACGGCTGGCTGACCTACTCCTTTACCTGGGCGCAGTATCGCGACCCCAACGCCGTACCCGATCCCATACCCGCCGGAGCCGATATTGACAGCTACCCCAAAACCGGCACTGAATGGTACTATCCCTCGTTTCACCGGTATCACAACATCAATCTTATCCTGAACCTCAAGCCATCAAAGGATTTTAATATAGGGCTGCATTTTGGTTTTGCCAGCGGAAAGCCGACGGCGGATGATCCCGGCAAGCGCATCGGCTTTTCCTGGCCGGTGGATATAAAATTTACCTGGTTCCGGTTTAACCCAAAACTCAAAACCCATACCGAACTATACCTGGGCATTGAAAATGTACAATCCCTTATAAATGTTGCCGAATGGATTACCGAAGCCAATAGTTATACCGGCGATGAAGCAACGAGCGAATATACCCCCGTATATGACATACCTATTCCCATGGTTTCTTTCGGGTTTAAGTGGAGGTATTAGCGGCATGGATTTTTATGGAATATCAATGGGAAGCCCTGATACCGCTATTACATGACGGACTGGGGCTAACAAAAGGCAAAGCATGAGAGGCCGTTTCAAAACTGAAAAGTTGACCAAAAATTGACCTTATGTTGACAGCCAGTTTACCCCGGCATGGCAAGCTGTAAATACAAGGAATTATAACATTTCTTGTTAAATATTTTGAAGGAGTCTTATATGAAAAGACTTGTGATTGCCTCCCTTTGTTTTGCCCTTGCCGTACCCCTTATGGTCTCCGCGCAAGAAGCCGCATCTATTACGGTTCCCGGAAATGAAACCAGCGTGTCCGCCGGTTTTGAATTCGGCAACACCCTTGAGCATATCCCCGATGACGGCAACAGCTATTTCGGATCACCGGGTATGACCATCGATGGCTATTCCTTTTGGAATGGCAAAAACTTCGGAATATTTTTTCACAGCTCATTTCTCATACCCGTTGTGGGCGAGGACACCCACGATTTCCAATGGGGATGGTTGATTGGCCCGGCGTTCCGTGTTCGTTTTACGGACAAGGTTACGCTGCAAACAGGCATTGGGCTTGGCGGAAACGGCCTGCATGATTGGCACGAGGAAAGCGACACGTATTACATTCAGTCGATATATAATTTTGGTATCGGCGTGGATGCGGGATTGAAATTTGACATCACCGATACATTTTTTATCAAAGGCGGTGTGAATTTCGCGTGGACATTCCTTGGCATGACAAATAATCATGAAAAAGATGGGAAGAATTACATGGGCGAGTACCGTGGGAACTCGGAGAAAAACCCGAGTAATTATTGGTCGATGAACGTGAATCCATATATCAGTTTTGGCATGAATATTTATTCTCCAAAGCGTGAATATACGCGCAACGAACGTCCGCGTTTCGGGAAACCGCCCCATGAAGAGGCCGCAGAATAAACGCGGCAGACGCAATGCCCGTGATGTAAATAGTGTCTGTTTATAAAACCAGTTATTTTATGGATAGACACTATTTAATGGCATATTACAGTATAGAAGCGAGTATGCAATGACTAAAAACAAACGGCAGTTTAACCCATTTGATGATGTCCTTTTTTTGCTTCACCTGGCTTCGATTGATTGGAGTTTCGGTTTTTATGAAAGGCCAAAAACTGACAGCCTTAAAGAGCAAAAAAATGGTGCGAGTACCAATTCTCCAGACCCTAAACATACTGAAAAGCCGTTTTCGGGGATATGCTTATCACCTGAAAAGTTGACAAAAAGTTGACCTTTTGTTGACGGATAGTTTACCCTTGAATAGTAACCTTTCATAAAGGATGAACCGGAGGATAAGCAGCAGCTATGAGTGAAACAATATGGCAAATAATATTTGCTGTCGTATCGGTACTTTTTCTGTTAGTATTCGGACGGCTTTTTTGCGGCAAACTATGCCCAATAGGTATAGCGCAGGATTTATTACACAAAATACCATTTCCCAAAAAGATTAAAACCTTTGCAGCGGATAAATATCTGCGATATATAAAATTTGGTATACTCCTTGTACCGTTGGTTTCAATTATACTTGGCCTTTCTCAAAACATGGATCGGGAAACGCGGCCTCAATCTCTTGTGGTAATGCTTGTTTTTATGGCTATTGCGGGTTTAATCTGTATTATGATGAGCCGCCCTTTTTGTAAATACTTTTGTTTGGTAGGCGCCGTAAGCGCCTTGGCGAATAAAATATCATTCTACAAATACCGGGTAAAAAAGGACTCTTGCGTACATTGCAACTTATGTTCAAAGGCGTGTCCCATGAACATAGAGCCGTATAAAAAGCCGAATAGTTTAGAGTGTATCCGTTGCAGACATTGTATACAAATATGTCCCAAAAATGCTATAATTTCAGGGTTTCGTAATAGCAAAGAGGAGACCGCATGACCCTTAAACGCAGACTTTTTATATCGAATATTATCATGGTTTTACTGCCCCTTGTGTTGGTTTGGGTGATAATGATGTGTATCGGGATTGGAATGTATGGCGTACACGGATTGGATTTTGATATGCCGGCCGCCGAAAAACAGCAAATGTTTGAAGATTGGCAAAAGAACGGGCGGGTTATTTCATTAATTATGATGGTCATTGCAATTATCATTACGTCAATGACAAATCAATTTCTAACGAGGAAAATAATTAAGCATGTTATAAAACTCCTTGATACACTTTCCTGCGGCGCACGGCAATTCAGTAAAAATAACCTCAGCTTTCGCATTGATTACCATACCGCCGATGAATTCCGTCCGGTTTGTGATACCTTTAATAGCATGGCGGCGCAGCTTGAAAAAAATGAAAACAACCGCCGTGAACTGATAGCCGGTATTTCCCACGATTTACGCACCCCCCTTACTTCAATCAAGATGAGTATTGACGGTATTAAATCCGGTATTGCATCAACGGTTGAACAGCGTGAAAAATATACGGAAATTATAGAAAACAAAACAGCCGATCTGGAACATATTATCAATCAATTATTCCTGTTTTCAAAACTGGACATGGACGAATTCACCATACAGACACAGCTTGTTAATTGCAGCGCCATGATGGAGGATTGCATCGAAGAATTGTCTTTAGAATATGAACAGCGCGGACTTATGCTTGTTGCAAAAAAATTATCCCGTGATATGTATATCAATATCGATCCGCTATTGTTCCGCCGTGTAATTATCAACATTTTTGAGAACACCGTAAAATATAAAACCGCGGAGAAAGGTCATATCGCCATTGATTGCTCCCCGGACAGCGAAACTAAAAATGTGGAAATAAGCCTTACCGATGACGGCCCCGGCGTAAGCCCTGAAAACCTTGAAAAACTGTTTGACGTGTTTTACCGCGCCGACCAGTCCCGAAACAAAAAAGGTTCCGGTTTGGGGCTTGCCATTAGCGCAAAAATTATCGCTAGAATGGGCGGAGTAATTCGGGCAGAACTACCGGCTGCGGGGGGACTTGCGATAGTGATACGATTACCGCGCATAGAAAAGGACGCTTACAATGGCAAATGAAAATACAGTGAAGCCACGCATCCTCATAATTGAAGACGATGACACCATTGCAGAACTAGAGCGGGATTTTCTCAAAATCAACGGCCTTGAAACAGCGCGTGAAAGTGACGGCGTAAAAGGCATGGAACGCGCCGTGTCCGGTGGTTTCGACCTTATTCTGCTTGACCTTATGCTGCCCGGCATTGACGGCTACGAAATATGCCGCTTAATACGCGACAAAATCAATGTGCCTATTCTTATGGTAACGGCGCGGGGCGAAGAAACCGACAAGGTACGTGGTTTGGGATTAGGCGCAGACGATTATATTACAAAGCCTTTTACTCCCTCTGAACTGGTAGCGCGGATAAAATCACACATAACACGTTTTAAGCGGATAACAGATGCCGCCCGACTTACCGCAACGGTATCTACACCTTCGCCCCTGGAAGGTGAAATTATCGCGGGAGACCTTATCATCAATCCAGTGACAAGGCGTGTTTTTATTTCGGAGACAGAAATAGAGCTTGCCAACAAAGAATACGAATTACTATTTTTTCTTGCTTCAAATCCCGAAATTGTTTTTGATAAAAAAAAGCTCTATGACAAAATTTGGGGTGAAGATATGTACGGCGACCTTAATACGGTAAAAGAACATATTAACCGCTTACGGAAAAAAATAGAAAAAGACCCGGCAAAACCTGAACATATACAAACCGTGTGGGGCGCCGGATACCGTTTTTTGGGATGGGATTATAAAATTTCATTGAAATAATAGCCCGTTTGTAATGCTTTGGTTTCAGGCTTTAAAGGACTAAAAAAATGGCACATGACGGTACCTCACTCCTCCGGGTGCTCCGCAAAGTACCCCGACCATGCCTTTGCCACACCGCGTAACTCCGTTTCCCGGTTCAGCAGGTTCTTCACGTAGGTACCCCACTTCAGGTTATCGCAAAAATAGTTGAAAAAGCGCCGCGACCGGCTGATGTGGAACTCCGGCGGCTGGTATTTTGCGAGAAGCTCCAGGAACCGCAGCCCGGTTTCCTCCAAAAAGGCGCCCGTCACCGTTTTGGTACCCGGATTGGTGCCTGGCACCTCCTGGGCTTCCCGGGCCTGGGCGAAGAGCCAGGGTTGCTGTACTGCGGCCCGGCCGGCCATAACGGCGTCACAACAGCCCGAGGCGGCCCGGCGGACCAGGTCTTCCGGACCGGCTATGTCACCGTTGCCTGCCACGGGGATCTTCAGGGCGGAACGGAGGGCGGCTACGTACTCCCAGCGGGCTTTGCGCTTGAACTTTTCCCGGCCGGTCCGGGGGTGCAGGGTGATAAGTTCTACCCCCTCAGCTTCCAGACGGCGGCAAAACCCAACCAGATAGTCAAAATCGTCATCCAGGCCGGTGCGGAGCTTTACGCTGAGCCGCTTTTGGGTGGCGGACCGAACCCGGGCTATCATGGCGGCAGCCCGATCCGCCGAGGCCATCCAGCGGACCCCGGCGCCGGTACGGGTAATGGCCGGGGCGGAACAGCCCATGTTGATATCGATGCCCCTGCATTCCAGCCGGTCCAGAAGGGCGGCGGCGGCAGCCAAGTGGCCGGAATCGGAGCCTACCAGCTGATAGACCAGTTTTTCGGGGCAGGGACCGCCATCGGTATAAAAGGACTCAAACGGACCGCCGCCGATTAAAGCCCCGGCGCTGATCATTTCAGTGAAGTATTCATCGCAACCTCCAAAACCTTCTATTAATTCCCGAAGGGGGCGGTGGCTTAATTCGGCCATAGGAGCTAGTATAAATGGCATGGTCATGATAACATTGTATAATGGTATCTTATTCATGCAAGTAGCTGGTCTTTTAAGAAAGTCAGGAACCAGCCCCTTGACTAGTAATATGCTATAACATAAAGTATTAAGGAGAAGAGGAGCGTACCCATGATAGCAAAAGGTGATATGCCCAGTATGAATGAGAAAGCTCCCGAGGGACAAAAACCTGAGGGTGGATCTTATCGGGTTCTTATTGTTGACGATTCCATGTTTATCGCAAAGCAGCTTGGTCAGATTTTCACATCCGAAGGCTTTGAAGTCGCGGGAACCGCTGCAGATGGGGCTCAGGGCGTTGAAAAGTACAAGGAAATGCATCCAAACATTGATTTGGTTACCATGGACATCACGATGCCGGTAATGGACGGTGTTTCCGCCCTGGAAAAAATACTGGAATTTGATAAAAGCGCCTGTGTAATAATGGTCAGTGCCCTGGGAAAAGAGGATGTTGTCAAAAAATCCTTACTTATGGGTGCAAAGAGCTATATCGTTAAACCACTGGACCGAAAAAAAGTTCTGGAACGGGTTATTTCCGTCTTAAAACACTAGTTGACAGGTCGTTTTTCGGCTTTATACGTTGATAAAGGTTTTTACCCCTTCTCTCCATGAAGTTTTTACTCCAAGGAGTGGGGGTTGTTTTTTTGGAGCTTTGCCGAAATCACAAGGAGAACTATGAAAGCGCATAAAATTTCAGATTCTGTTTATTGTCTCCATGCGGATATCGAAGCGCCGGATCTTTTTGAGGGAATTTGGCCTATTCCTCAGGGTGTTTCCCTGAATTCATACATCGTAAAGGGTGAAAAGATCGCCCTTATCGATCTTATCCGCGACTGGGGCGGGGCGCCTAAGCAGCTTGCTGATGCCCTGAAAGACACGGGCATTAGCTTTGATCAGGTTGATTATCTCATCCTAAACCACCTGGAACCGGATCATACGGGCTGGCTCCGGGAATTCCGGCAAAAAAGCCCCAAGGCGGAGATTATTTCTACCGCTAAGGGGATAAATCTGGTCAAATCCTTCTATAAAATAACGGAAGGACTCCGGGCCGTAAAGGATGGGGAAACCCTGGATCTGGGCAAGGGCAAGGTTCTCACTTTCCGGGAAGCGCCTAATATCCACTGGCCGGAAACCATGGTTACCTGGGACGGCGAATCCGGGACCCTCTTTCCCTGCGATGCCTTCGGTTCCTACGGTATTCTGGGAGATCGGATCTTTGACGATGAATATACCGAGGCGGAACACGCCGCCTTTGAAAAAGAATGTCTCCGCTACTACGCCAATATCGTGGCGTCCTTTTCGGCCTTTGTAGAAAAGGCGGTGGAGAAGGTGGCCGGCCTGGAAATAAAATGTGTCGCCCCCAGCCACGGCATAGTCTGGCGCAAGAATCCAAAGACGATTATCGGCCGCTACCTCAAATACGCAGCCTATGCAAAGGGACCTGCGGAGAAGGAAATCGCCGTCATCTGGGGTTCCATGTACGGTAACACGAAACAGGGCGTTGATGCGGTAGTCCGGGGAATTGCAGCCGAAGGAGTCCCCTACACTATACACCGGGTGCCGGACGAAAATGTATCCTGGGTTCTGATGGACGTCTATAAGAGCGCCGGCTTGGTTATCGCCATGCCCACCTACGAGTACGCCATGTTTCCCCCCATGGCTAATGTACTGGATATCTTCCGCCGCAAACATATCACCGGGAAAACCGTTTTACGAATCGGCTCCTGGGGCTGGGTTGGGGGCGCCAAGAAGGACTACGAGGCCGCCATTGAGCCCCTCAAGTGGACCAGCCTTGAAAGCCTGGAATGGGCGGGCGCCCCGGACGAAGCTACGCTGAAGGGTCTGGAGGAAAAGGGCCGGGAACTGGCCCGGGCGGTGCTGGCCGTCCGATAGGAGTACAGGAGCTATCATGGAAAAGATAAAACTGAACCGGAAAAATTTGAGCAAGCTTAAGGCGCCGGTGCTGATACCTTCTTATACGAAGGATGATCTCAAAACATCAATAGTGCACCTGGGGATGGGACATTTCCACCGGGCGCACCAGGCGCTGTTTCTGGACAGGCTCATCGCGGATGGAACGGCCCATTCCGGGGTATTTGAAATCAACCTTGTTCCGGATCCCTATCCCCTGTCGGCAATCACCGCTGAACAGGATTACTACTACACCCTGCTCTCCAGAGGAAAAACCGGAGCGGAGGATATCCGAATTATCGGATCCATATTGGGGTATATCAATGCGGCTGAAAATAAAAAAGAGGCGCTTAGGCGGACGGCTTCGGAAGAAACTGTTCTGATCACCATAACGGTTACCGAAAAGGGTTACTGTTATAATAATACCGCCGGGGATATTGATTGGAAACATCCCTTCCTGGTCCACGACCGGGAACACCCGGATGATCCCAAATCTCTCGTTGCCTTTCTCACCGCAGCCCTGTGGGAGCGGTCTAAAACCAATAAAAAGCCCCTGACCATCGTTTCCTGCGATAATTTTCCCTCCAACGGGAAGATCCTTAAAAAAAGCCTGCTCTCTTTCTGCCGGGAAGTCCGGCCGGAGTTAATACCCTGGATAGAGGACAATGTGGCCTTCCCCTGTTCTATGGTAGACCGCATCACCCCCAACACCTCGCCGGAAACCGTGAGGTACCTTGAAGAAAAATACGGCATCATTGATCGCTGGGCGGTGGCCTGCGAAGATTTTATCCAATGGGTTCTGGAGGATAATTTTAAGATACTTCCGGATTCCGGTATTGATCCCCGGGATTATGCCAAGGCCGGGGTTCAGCTTACGAAGGATGTGGAGCCCTACGAATTGATGAAGATGCGTCTTCTCAATGGAAGCCACTCCGCCCTTTCCTATCCGGCTTACCTCATGGGCTTTACCACCGTTGACGAAGCGATGTCAGAGCCGGTTATTCAAAAATACATCCGGAACTTCTACATGGAAGAGGTTACCCCTACCCTCGCCCCGGTACCGGGCATCGATCTTACCGTTTACAAGGATACCCTTATTAACCGGTTCTCCAACAAGAATATTGCCGATACGGTTTTGCGTCTCTGCGAGGATGGCTCCACGAAGATCCCCAACTTCATTATCAATCCTTTGGTCGATCTAATCCATTCAGGCGGGAAACACAAGGCGGTTACGGCAGCCCTGGCCGGCTGGGCGCGGTTCCTGGCCGGTACCGGGGAGGACGGCCAAGCTATACCCATCAAGGATGGCGCCGGGCAGGCGGCAATCGACGCCGCAAAAACCGCCCGGAATAACCCGGAGAACTTTCTCCGGGTTATCGGTGTTCATGATTTGAAAGAAGAAGAATTTTCCAAGCTTACCGGAGTATTCAAGGGATATCTGGAGAGCTTTTATACCCAGGGCGCCCGGAAGACCCTGGAAAGGGTCATCGCGGATCGCTAAAACCGAATTTAGGCGAGTACCCCATATTTCGGCTTTCCCATTTTGACATCCCCGATCTTTTTCACCTCAAAGCCGTTTTTCTTGAACTCTTCGTAATTAAAGGCGTCCAATTCATCAATGGCGATTTTGTGAAAATCGTAGAAACCTTCCCAGTCCTCATAGCCGTCGCCAAAGTTGCTTTCCAGAAATGCATCGGCTATATCCATTCCCATCTGGGGGGCTACATAAAAGGCTCCCATGGAAAGAACATTGACGCGGTTCCCGGTTATGGCCCTGCGCGCCGCCGGTACACTCTCCACTACTCCGCAGTGTACCCGGGGACATTTGCTTGCCCCGATATGGATTCCCATACCGGTACCGCAGAAGATAATCGCCCGTTCAAATTCGCCCTCGGAGATTTTTGAGCCAACCTTAATGCCGATGCGGTGGAACATCTCCGGATTCGCCTCGTCTGTAGAACGTACACCGATATCGGTTACGGTCCAGCCCTTGGCTTTTAAGTGCTTTACCACCGCTTCCTTAAGGGGAAATCCCGCAAAGTCCGCGCCAACCAAAATCTGTTTGTCCTTTACTGTTTTCATAGTATCCTTCCTTATATATTAACATTATCCGGGAAACATTCCCGTAACACCCGGATCTGCCGATCTACTTCGTCCGGGGCGGGGCCGCCGGGTAGTTTTCGTGCCGCTACGCAGGCCGCGGGGGTAATGACATCGTAGAGGTCCTCCCCGAAGAGTTCCGAGCGGGTCTTGAGTTCTGTCAGGGTACGGTCGGCAATACGGGTCTGGCCGGCGGCTACGCAGTCCCGGACCACCAGGGCGGCGACTTCGTGGGCCTTACGGAAGGGGAGACCCTTACGGACCAGGTATTCCGCAGCATCGGTGGCTTCCAGAAAACCTCCAACACAGGCCGCTTCCATGCGCTCCGTATTAAAGGCGGCGCTTGCCATCATGCCCCGGAACATGCGGAGGCAGCTGCGGACCGTATCCAGACTGTCGAAGAGACTTTCCTTATCCTCCTGAAGATCCTTATCGTAGGCATAGGGCAGACCCTTGAGGAGGGTCAAAAGGGTTACCAGATTCCCCGTGGTACGGGCGGATTTCCCCCGGATAAGCTCGGCAAAATCGGGGTTTTTCTTTTGGGGCATGATAGAAGAACCGGTACTCCAGGATTCGGCCAGGTTGATGAACTTGAATTCCTCGCTGGCCCAGATGACCACGTCCTCACAGAACCGGGACAGGTGGGTCATGGTGATGGCGCAAACCGCGCTCAGTTCCAGGGCAAAGTCCCGGTCCGCCACGGAGTCCATGGAGTTAAGGGTGGGCCGGGCAAAACCCAGGGCCTTCGCCGTGGCCTCCCGGTCCAGGGGCAGGGACGATCCGGCCAGGGCGCCGGAACCCAGGGGACATTCGTCCAGGCGCTGCAGGGCGTCGGCAAAGCGGGAACGGTCCCGGACCAGGCCGGCGCACCAGGCAACGAGGTGATGGCCCAGGGTTACCGGCTGGGCCCGCTGGAGGTGGGTATAGCCGGGCATAAGGCTTTCGGTATGTTTTTCCGCTTTGTCCAGGAGGGCGATGATAGTTTCGGTGAGTTCCGTCATAAGTTCCGGCACGGTACGTTTGAGGTAGAGCCTGAAATCAAGGGCCACCTGATCGTTCCGGCTGCGTCCGGCATGGACCACCCGGCCCGCATCCCCAAGGCGTTCGGTGAGGATGCCTTCAATAAAAGAGTGGATATCTTCCGCCCCTGCATCAACGGTAAGCGTTCCCGATTCCAGTTCCGCCGCGATACGCTCTAGCTCGGCGTCCAGCTTAGCCGCAGTATCCCTGGGGATAATGCCCTGTTCGCCCAGCATTGCTGCGTGGGCCCGGCTGCCCCGGATATCGTCCCGGGCAAGCCGACTATCCACGGAAATGGATGCCTGGAACGCAAAGGCTTCCGCTTCCGGTTTTTCTTCAAGCCGCCCGGCCCAGAGAACACCGGGGGCCGGTTTTTTATTGTTTTCCGCCATCATATCTGCGGTATCACCTTTGTCAGCAGGGTTGTTACCCGTGCGGCATTTTCCGTAAAGACCTTGGAAATGGCTTCCCAGGTGACCGGCTCCTCGTCGGTTTTCCAGGAATCGTAGTCGGTACTCATGGCAATCGCTGCATAGGGGATGCCGATCTCGTTGGCCAAAACCGTTTCGGTGGCAATAGACATGTTAATGATGTCCGCCCCCCAGGCGCGGAACATGTGGGACTCCGCACGGGTGGAAAACCGGGGGCCTTCGATGGTAACCACCGTCCCCTTTTCATGGAGGGGATACTCCAGGCGCTTACATTCGCGGATCAAAATATCCCGCAGGTTTTTGTCATAGGGGTCCGCCATGGCGCAATGCACAGGACTGTGGGGCTCAAAGCTTTCATGGTAGCTCATGTTCCGCTGTTTGGTAAAATCGATAAACTGATCAATCACCACCAAATCTCCACGGCGTATCTCTTCCCGCAGGGATCCTACGGCGGTGGTGGCCAGAATGTGGGTACACCCCGCAGCTTTAAGGGCCGCAATATTCGCCCGGTAATTTATCTGTGTGGGAGGAATGATGTGTTCCCGTCCATGGCGGCCCAGCAGGACCACCTGTACACCGCCAATGCTCCCGTGCTTTAGGGGGGCCGAAGGCTTCCCATAGACCGTTGTCACTTCCTCATCCTGTGGGTTGGAAAAAATATCCGGATTGTCCAAACCGCTTCCGCCAATAATACCAATAAGCGCCATACGCTCCTCCTTAGTTTTACTATCTCTGCCATGGGACGGCGCGAAAATTAGCCGGCGGTACCCTTGGACTTGGCGTCCTTAGTTTTTGGCTTACCCCCAACGGCTGCTTTACCGGCAGCCTTCCCGCCTTTGTTACCCTTCTGCATAAGCGCCCGCACCAGAACCGGGAGACCGTAGAGCTTGATAAAGCCCTTGGCGTCGGCATGGTTGTACAGTTCGCCGGTAGTAAAACTGGCGATACTGGTATTGTAGAGGGAATAGGGGGAGCTTACTCCCGCAGCACTGATACTGCCTTTGTAAAGCTTAAGCCGTACCTTGCCGGTAACGGTTTTTTGGGTGGAGTCCACAAAGGCGGAAAGGCTTTCACGCAGGGGGGTAAACCAGAGGCCGCCGTAGATCACCTCACCCAGCTTGTTGGATACCTGCTGCTTAAAGGCGTAGGTCTGGCGGTCCAGGCAGATGTGTTCCAGTTCCTGATGGGCGTAGTAGAGTATGCTGCCCCCGGGGGTTTCGTAGACCCCCCGGCTCTTCATCCCCACTACCCGGTTTTCTACCAGGTCTACCAGGCCCACCCCGTGGGCCCCGCCGATTTTGTTCAGGCTTTGGATCAGGCTGACCCCGTCGAGTTTCTTGCCGTTCACCGACACGGGGATGCCCTTTTCAAATTCTATTTCCACATATTCGCTCTTGTTGGGGGCCTTCTCCGGGGGGACGGTCATCTTAAGCATACCGTTCAGGGAGGGCTCGTTGGCGGGGTCTTCAAGTTCAAGCCCCTCGTGGGAGATATGCCAGAGGTTATCATCCCGGCTGTAGGAATCCTTCTTTTTCATGGGTACGGGGATATTCCGTTTTTCCAGATATTCGATTTCCTCTTCCCGGCTCTTAATATCCCAGGTCCGCCAGGGAGCGATGATCTCGATATCCGGCGCAAAGGCCATGATTCCCAGGTCGAAACGGACCTGGTCGTTCCCCTTGCCGGTGGCGCCGTGGGCTATGGCGTAGGCCTTCTCCTTACGGGCGTAGTCCACCAGGACCTTGGCGATGAGGGGCCGGGCGGTGGAGGTACCCAGGAGGTACTTATCCTCGTAGAGGGCGTTGGCTTTTAGGGCGGGCCATACATAGTCCTCCACATATTCCTTCTTTACATCCGCCACGTAACAGGCAAGGGCCCCGGTATCCAAAGCCCGCTGTTTAATGGTTGCCCAGTCGGCCTCCTGACCCACGTCCACGCAGACCGCCACAATATCGCAGTCGTAATTTTCCTTAAGCCAGGGGATGATTACCGTGGTATCCAGCCCGCCCGAATAGGCGAGGACGATTTTCTTTTTCATATAAAACTCCGTATTAAATCCCCATAGGGTTTATTCGTTATGTTACCATAGAGAAGGGAATCGTGTTAATATAGGGATTTGCCTGAGTCTATACCTTGAGCCCGGACGCCGCTTCCCGATCCATGATAAGGGTCATATTAGGATGAAGTTTCAAAATACTGGCGGGAAACGCGGTATCCACGGGGCTCTCAAAAAACCGTTTCACCGCTTCCGCTTTATTGACGCCGTTGACGATCATCACCAGATGGCGTACCTTCATAATGCTAACCGCCCCCAGGGTTACAAAATATTCCGGAATGGGAATGTTCCCGCACAGTTCAACGACTAGGCCATACCAGTCATATTCCTTTGTTATGGGCGCCCGGTAGGCCTGTTCTTCAAACTTTGTCACATAGGGCATATTCCCACAAAAATGCCCATCCGCGCCAAGCCCGATAAGCATAAGATCGAGCCCGCCGGCATTCGCAATCTCCTCATCATAGGTAGAATACGCTTCATATGTTAATGGATGAATCCGGTTTGCGGCTATCCCGGCGGGCTGGAAAAACAACCGGTCCAGGGCATTAATCGTATGTCCCTTCAATTTGCCGGCAATGGGGATTTCATCGAAGGTATAGTAGTGCAGGTTATTAAACTCCTCCGGAGCGGAACGGATACGCTTTATAACAATTTCATAGGCGCCCTTGGGGGTATTCCCTGCGGTAAGCGCAACATTAAGTCGCCTATCCTGAGTCGTTACGGCAAAAATAATATCCGCCGCTCTCCGGGATAATGCATCATAAGATTCCTCGATAAAAACCTTCACTATTGTACCCCCATTACTCCCTGATTTTCCCATGACACACACCCTCGGGTATACCGCCTATCATAGACGGATATAAAACAATATTGTTTTGTTCACAAATGGTCAAGCAATACGTCCCGATGAAGACAAAGCGCTGGAGGATCTTGTCTCCTTGATAGAAAACCGGTTTGAGGAAGCATAGGCGGGAGGGGATGTTGAAGGGAATAGGGATAACCCATTCGAGGCGCCTATTGACATGCCCGCCTAAATCGACAATCCTGGAGAGGCTTAGGCCCCAAAGGGCTCAGGCAGGCCTTCCTGGATGGCCTAAGGTATGAAAACCGGCAATGCAAAAGGAGAACCCCATGAAAACTCCCGTTAAGAAAACAGCCCTTGCTAACCCAATGGCTGGTGCAATTTCGTTTACCCCCCCCCCCCCCCCCCCCCCCCCCCCCCCCCACCCCCTC
>NZ_JAJQRB010000086.1:0-37486 GCF_046533075.1 Treponema primitia
AGGGAGGAATACGTGTCAGGCAAAGTATGAGCCGGAAAGGAAACTGCTGGGACAACGCCTGTGCGGAAACCTTTTTCAAAACGCTCAAAGCCGAGCTTGAAACGCTTGACGGAAAACATACCCCATCGGTAGTACAAAATTCGGTGTTTGAATATATTGAGACCTACTATAACCGGAAACGGATACATTCGGCCCTTGACTATTCAACACCGACTGAGGCAGTATGTGTAAAAGTGGCTTAACCTACTGTCCTCCCAACCGGGGCAATTCCAGCGGGTCCACATCTTCCTCTCTGTGTCCTCTGTGTCTCCTCTGCGATCTCTGCGGTTTCTCTTCTTATTCCTCTGTGTCCGTGTGGTCCGTGTGGTCCGTGGTTATTCCTAATTTGAGTGTTGACCCCGGGCTAAGGGTCCCGTACAATAGGGGGTATGGCACTTAACTGCGGTATCGTGGGGCTTCCCAATGTGGGAAAGTCTACTATCTTTTCAGCCCTGAGCTCGGCCCCGGCGGAAGCGGCGAATTATCCCTTCTGTACGATTAACCCCAACGTGGGGATCGTCGATGTACCGGATCCCCGGCTTTCCGAGCTTTCCTCCCTGTTTAAGCCTGAACGGACTATCCCGGCGGCGGTTGAGTTTGTGGATATTGCCGGCCTGGTAAAAGGCGCCTCCAAGGGTGAAGGACTGGGGAACCAGTTCCTGTCCCATATCCGGGAGGTTGGGGTGATAGCCCAGGTGGTCCGCTGTTTTGACGATCCTGATATCATCCATGTGTCCAATAAGGTGGACCCCGATTCTGATATGGAAACCATCAACGTCGAGCTGGCCCTGGCGGACCTCGATACCCTTACCAAACGCCGGGAGCGGGCGGAACGGGCTCTGAAGGTGCAGGCCAAGGGGGAACAGAAAAGCGCCGAGACGGTTCTGTCCGCCCTGAACAAAATCGGCCCCCTCCTGGAAGACGGGAAACCTGCCCGGCAGGCGGACCTGAGCGACGATGAGCGGGCCGCTGTCTACGATTGCCACTTTATCTCCGCCAAGCCCCAGTTGTATGTCTGTAACGTGGACGAGGAAACGATGAAGGCAATCTCGGCGGGTAAGGGCGGCAACAACTACATTGATAAGGTAAAAGCGCGGGCTGCCGCCGAAAACTCCGAAGCGGTGATCATCTGCGGGAAGTTCGAAGCGGAGTTGGCGGACATCGACGATCCGGCTGACAAACTCGCCTTCCTGGAAGAGCTGGGGCTCGCGGAATCAGGTCTGGGCGCCCTGGTCCATGCGGCGTACCGGCTCTTGGGGCTCCAGACTTTTTTTACCGCCGGGACGGATGAGTGCCGGGCCTGGACTTTTCGTATTGGGGATACCGCTCCCAAGGCTGCGGGGGTTATTCACACCGATTTTGAAAAGGGGTTCATCAAAGCGGAAGTGTATTCGTATGAAGATATTGTTAAGTACGGCGCCGAGGCGAAGATCAAAGAGGCCGGGAAGTACCGCATTGAGGGGAAAGAATATATCGTCCGTGATGGAGATGTGATGTTTTTTAAATTCAATGTTTAAAGGGGTTAGCCTATGGTGAATTCTTCATCCCTGCAAAAATATTCACTCTTCGGCGGTCTTTTAGAGGAGCAGATCGACCAGATTTTGCCCCTGATGGAACAGGAAGACTACGAGCCCGGGGCTGCTATCATCGTTGAGGGTGATCCCAATGATAAGATCCGTTTTATCCTGGAAGGCCGGGTAGCGGCGGAGAAGGCCGGCATCATCCTCTTTGAATTTAAAGAAGGGGACGCCTTCGGGGAGATGGAAGTCCTTGACGTGATGCCCTCGGCGGCCACCATCAAAGCCCTGAGCCCCACCCGGGTTATGTCCATTTCCAACCGAGCCCTGCGGAGCATTTACAAGCTGGATATCAAAGCCTTTTCCCTTATACTGATGAACCTGGCCCGGGATCTTTCCCGGCGGCTCCGGTATGTAGATAACGGGATCGCCAGCGGGAAGTATAATTCCTTAGAATAGAATTACTTTCGCCTTCAACATAACGTTCTATGTTTACAATTTTTGAATTTTCAAAAAGCGAAACATAAAAATTCATTCAAAAATAATGTCAAGCCTTTTTACATAATCTCCGGGGCACCGTTGCATTGTTTTGATAATCCAACAGTACTTTATCAATAATTTTTATTACACCAAAATTATCATTTGATGCGGTAATAAACCTGGCGTATTGTTTCATGTCCTCTACAGCATTTTCTACAAGGTAACTATACTTTACCATTTGAAGCATCTCTATATCATTATAGGTATCGCCAAAAGCCATCATCTGTTCACTTTCAATATCCAGTTTTATACCAAGTAACTCTATTGCCTTTCCTTTATTTATTCCCTTGTTCATAATATCAATCCAAAGAGTATCTCCTACGGTAACTGAAAATTTTTGTGAATATTTTTGATGAAATGTTTTTTCGTAATATGTTTTGCTGTTTTTTTGAGGAAAATAAATAGTAAATTTATCGGCATCAACAACAACTTCAGAGAGATTTTTGACAAATGTAATCTTAGCATAAAATGTTTTCAAAAATGGTTCATGTACTTTAAATTTCTCGGATATATATGCAGAATCCAAACCACAAAGAATTGCTATACCATCAGTTTGAGCTTCAACAAAACGAATGATGGATTGATAATCGTTTGTATCAAGCAGGCTTTTGAAAATAATAGTACCGTTATGTGTTACGACCCCGCCATTATCTGCAATAAAACTCATTCTGTTTTTATCTTTTTGAAACAACATTTCCAAGGTATATAAAGGACGTCCGCTTGCGATTACAAAATTAATGCCGTATCTTTCCAATTTATAAATATAATCATCAAAATTTGGCGGCAAATCCCCTTTTTCTGTCAAAAGTGTATGATCCATGTCGGCCGCAATTAATTTTACATTATTAAACATTATAGCTACTCCTTGGCTTATAGCCTTAATACATTCTTTAAAGCGGGCAAAACAAACCGGCCCCCTTTCTCAGGCATTTTTTTCCTCACTTGTCATTTATTGAATATCAGGATATTCTTGAAAATTGGTAATGTATACCAATATTTTCTGTATTTTTATAACTATCGTATTTTTATGAGGCGGGTTATGGAAAAATTACGCGTACGGGAAGATATGTCGGAAGAGGTTCAATACACCTCGTCAAATCTGCCCATATATGCGGTTAACTGGAGGCTCTCCCAATTTATTGGATATGCCGCAGATTGCCATTGGCACCGGGATCTTGAATTTATCATCGTACTTGAAGGGGAAATGACCTATCATGTGAATGACAAACTTTTCCCCCTTGCTGCGGGGGACGTAATTTTTGTCAACGCCAACCAACTGCATTTCGGCAGCTCCGGTAAACACGGTTCTGTAGAGTGTGTGTTTATCAGCCTTTTGCTGCATCCTTCCATGCTCTGTGCTAATCCGTATATCGAAAAGCGTTTTGTTAATCCCCTCCTCTATGATACCCGTTACGATACCTTGTTTTTTCCGGCTAATACCAATTCGGAAAAAGATTGGCGCGGTGAAGTCTCCGTCAGAATCGGCGCCCTTGCGCGGCTCTGTTTGCAATCAAGCGATGATTCAATTCTGGAAATACAAAGCCGCTTCTACGCGCTTTGGTCGCTGATCTTTTCCAACACGATTGCCGCTTCGTTATCCATGGAAGACAAAAACGTTCGGGGAGACATCCCGCTCAAACGGATGATTTCATTCATTAACGAACATTGCAGCGAAAAGATAGGTCTGGATGATATTGCCGCAGCAGGGCGGGTATGCAGAAGTAAATGCTGTCTGCTTTTCAAGCAAACACTCCACCAAACTGTCTTTGAATACCTGTTAAACCTGAGAGTTCGCCGAAGCCTTAACTTTCTCTCTGATGATACCGTAAGTATCACCGAAGCGGCCCTTGCATCCGGTTTTTCAAAGGCAAGTTATTATGGAGAAATATTCAAGCGGGTAACCGGTATAAGCCCCGGCAAATACCGCCGGAGGATATCGTTAAATAACGTAAAAAAATTATGAAAAAAATATTAGAAGGGTATAAAACATTCGCCGTAAGTACTAATTACGAAGAAATTTCTAACCGCAAGGGCGAAGAAGTCGAAAAAGGGGAGAGAAAGTATAGGACTTTCCGGTTTCGTATTTCCGCTATACAAGACCTGTCTTCCGCAGCGCCTGTTCCAGGTCTCCGATGATGTCCTCCGCGTCCTCAATGCCCACGCTGAAACGGAAAAACCCATCGTGGAACTCCGGGGGGTAGAGATACTGCCGTTCATCCTTTTCACCAAGGAAGACGATGAGGCTTTCATCATGACCCAGGGAAACTGCGGAGGTGATGACCCGGAGATGGCTGACAAAGCGGTTGTGGGTATCGTGGTCCGCCTTAAGGCCAAAGGAAAGTACCCCGCCGTAACCCGGGGACATCTGGGATGCCGCAACGGCGTGGCCGCGGTGGCTCTTGAGCCCCGGGTAGGCGACAAAGCGGACGCAGGGAAGGCTCTCAAGGTACTCCGCAGCCTTCTGGGCATTCTCGTTGTGCTGACGCATCCGCAGGGGCAGGGTTACGGAGCCCCGCATGATGAGCCAGGCGTTGAAGGGGCTGATCACCCCGCCAAGGTTTACCTGGGCCTGGGCGCGGATACTATCCAGGTGTTCCTTTTTACCGATGATAGCGCCCCCCATGGAATCTCCGTGGCCGTTGATGTACTTGGTCAGGCTTTCCACGGAGAAATCCGCCCCCAGTTCCAGGGGCCGCTGGTTGTAGGGTGAGGCGAAGGTGTTGTCCACCGAAAGGAGGGCGCCGTTTTCATGGGCAATGGCCGCTATGGCCCGGATATCCGAGACCGTGATGGTGGGATTACCCGGGGTCTCAATGTGGACAAGCCGGGTATTGGGCCGTACCGCCTTCCGCACCGCTTCCAGGTCCGAGGTATCCACCATGGTGGTCTCCACGTTGAACTTATTATTGAAGATTTCGTTAAAAAGCCGGTACACCGCGATATAGGTAACGCTGGAAAAGACCACATGATCCCCGGATTTGAGGAGTGAAAAGAAAAGCCCCGACAGGGCGGCCACCCCGCTGCCCAGGACCACACAGTCTTCGCCGCCGGAAAGTGCGGCTATCTTTTCCTGAAGGTACTGCTGGTTGCTCCCCCCATTCCGGGTGTAGAGGTTCTTATCGGAACCGCTCCAGTTCAGGTCCGATGGATCGTAGGGCAGTTCGTAGCTGTTCGCCATGACGATGGGCCGCTTAATCGCCCCGGTCCCGCTGTCCGCATCGTTCCCGGTGTGTACCGCCCGGGTATGGAAACCAAATTCTTTGCCGTAACTCCGTTTACCCATTTTTATCTTCCTATTATTCCCATTGAATTTATATACATTATTTTTACCTTTTCTGAGGTTTCCGTCAATAGATACCTGTCTTTTTTTTTCTGATACTGTATGCTCTATCCATGAAACTTATCGAATTCCTAAAAAAGAAGGACATTGTATTTTCCGCAAAACGGTACGGTATTGATGCTCTGGGGGCCATGGCCCAGGGGCTTTTCGCGTCCCTTCTTATCGGAACTATCATCGGAACCATAGGGGAGCAGTTCAACATACCTATCCTTCTCACCATAGCCGCTTATGCACGGGCCGCTACGGGTCCGGCTATGGCGGTGGCTATCGGGGTGGCGCTGAAATGCCCCATGCTGGTCCTGTTCTCCCTTATTGCCGTGGGCGGCGCCGCTAATAACCTGGGCGGGGCAGGCGGTCCCCTGGCGGTTTACTTTATCGCGGTAATTTCCGCCGAATTCGGGAAGCTGGTCTCCAAGGAAACTAAGATTGATATCATCGTTACCCCGGTGGTAACCATTGCGGTGGGGGTCCTGCTGTCCCTGGGCTGTGCCCCTACCATAGGCGCCGCGGCCAGCGCCATGGGGAACGCCGTCATGTGGGCCACGGAACTCCATCCCTTCTTTATGGGCATCCTAATTTCGGTTATCGTGGGGATGATCCTCACCCTGCCCATTAGCAGCGCCGCCATCTGCGCGGCCCTGAGCCTTACGGGTCTGGCCGGCGGCGCCGCAGTTGCCGGCTGCTGCGCCCAGATGGTGGGCTTTGCGGTGATGAGCTTTAAGGAAAACAAGTGGGGCGGACTTTTTGCCCAGGGCCTGGGCACCTCCATGCTCCAGATGGGAAACATAGTCCGGAACCCCCGGATATGGATACCCCCTACCCTCGCCTCAGCGATCACCGGACCCATTGCCACCTGCATTTTCGCCCTCCGCATGGACGGACCGGCGGTGGCGTCGGGTATGGGTACCTGCGGCCTGGTGGGGCAGATAGGGCTCTATACGGGCTGGCTCAGCGATATTGCGGCGGGTACAAAGACTGCCGTTACCGCCTTTGACTGGACAGGATTAGTGTTGATATGCTTCATCCTGCCGGCGGTACTGACCTCCGTTATCGCCATACCCCTGCGGAAGAAGGGGTGGATTAAGGGGAATGATTTGACGCTGGAGTTGTAGGCAAACTTGACAAATAGTCCTCCGTCCGCTAATATTATACAAAAATGCATTATGCATTGTTGCATTATGCATTTTTGTATAATATCGCCGGAGGAACTGCCATGAATCCATTTAAATACGGGACCATCGTACGCGGAGGGGATTTTTTCGACAGGAAAGAAGAGTGTTCACGTATTGTGGAAACCCTGATGGGCGGAAATAATATGGTATTGTACGCGCCCCGCCGGTTCGGAAAGACATCCCTGGTTTTTAAGGTTATAGAACAATTGGAAAAGAAAAAAGTAACCTGTGTTTATTTTGATTTTATGACCGTATATTCACCGGAATCTTTTGTCCGGCTCTATGCAAAGGCGTTATCGGCAAAACAAACCAACATGGATAAGTTTGTTAAAATATTTGCTTCCGCCATTAAAAACATCCGTCCGGTCCTGGGTTTCAACGCAGAGGGTGAGGCGGAATTTTCTGTGGATTTTGCCAATACCGTTATTGACGATACAATCGTGGCGCAATTATTGGATATGCCGGAGACATTAGGGAGTCAAAAAAATAGGGTTGTCGTGTTTTTTGATGAATTCCAGGAAGCAGGAAAATTACAGAATATAAATTTTGAAAATTTATTACGCAGTAAAATTCAACAGCAGGTTAATACCAGCTATCTTTTTTTAGGCAGCAAGACCCATATTCTGGAGGAAATGTTTAATAATAAAAAAAGAGCCTTTTATCATTCGGCGTCGCAAATTTCCATTGGGCCGCTTCCCGAAGACGATACGATTAAGTATTTACAGAATAAATTCACTGCCTCCGGAATTACCCTTGACACAAATATAGGGCAATATTTGATTTCCGCGGCCGGGAATATTCCGCATTATATACAGCTTCTCGCTGCGGAAGTATGGCAGTGCCTGATTGACACTAAAAAGCCTGTAACAAAAAAAATAGTGGATTATTGTGTTACACAGATTCTGGCGCTCAAGGGCGATTATTATTTGGAATTATTTGATCGCCAATCCCAGGGGAGAAAACAATTATTACAATCCCTTACGGTTAGCGGTAAAAATGTTTTTTCCGCCGCTTACATAAACACCTACGGGCTGAACAGTGTATCCACCGTTCAGCGCTCCATGAAAGATTTGGTTGAAGAAGGCATAGTAGAAAAACTAAAGGGTGAATATGTAATAGCTGATCCCTTTTTTAAGGCCTTCGTCGCAGGAATTATGCGGGGGGTTACGTCCTAAGCGAAGATAAGCCCTGTTTCCGCTATTTTCCCCTTCGTTTCCACCGGATATACACCTGCCGTCCGGTGCCGTTCTCCTGGGGCCGTTCTTCGGTTTCAAACTGGGGAACCGCCCGGAAGAGGTCCGCCAGCTTCTTGAAGCCGTAGTTCCGGGGGTCGAACTCGCTGGACCGGAGGGTGATTTTCTGCCCTATCCCGCCCAGGTAGGCCCAGCCGGATTCATCGGCCAGATCGTCCACCGTGTCGTGGAGAAGTTTGAGCAGTTTACGATCCACCTTGAAGTCCCGCTTGGACCGGGCAGCCGGGCGGGCATCGTCTTCATCGGTCTCTTCCTGGTTATCCCGCAGTATTTCTGTGTAGATAAATTTGTCACAGACCGAAACAAAGGCCCGGGGGGTTTTCTTTTCCCCAAAGCCGTAGACCGTGCGGCCGCTTTCCCGGAGCCTGGCGGCAAGGCGGGTAAAGTCTGAATCGCTGGAGACGATGCAGAAGCCGTCCAGCTTATCGCTGTAGAGAAGGTCCATGGCGTCGATGATCATGGCGCTGTCCGTAGCGTTTTTGCCGGTGGTGTAGGAAAACTGTTGTATGGGCTGGATGGCGTGCTCCAACAGCCGGTCCTTCCAGGAGCGGAGGTTTGTGCTGGTCCAGTCGCCGTAGATCCGTTTGACGCTGGCCACACCGTACTTGGCCACCTCGTCCAGGAGGCCTTCGATGATGGCGGGCTGGGTATTATCGGCGTCAATGAGGACCGCCAATTTTGCCTGATTTGCTTCTATTTGATTAGCTGAAAATGGTAATAGGGGCATTGTGCTACTCTCCAAAAATTGATTGTTTAATCCGCCGGAGGAGACTGATCTTTCCCAAGGGGAGGCGGATCGTGTCGCCGGGCGGTACGGGTTTGAGGACCAACAGGGTCTCTCCCTCGGATTTTTCCATGGCCTCGGGTATACCGATGACCCGGTTCACTTCCCCATCCTGATTGGACCACATAATTTCTATGAGCTGCTTTGAGGTAATGGCCTGTTTCGCGATGGATGTTTTTCCCACGTAGTCAAGACCCCGGGCTTCCAGTTTTTCATACCGTACCGAGACACCTACCAGCTGGGATTCATTAAGTATCAGCCGCCGCTCTATCCGGGCGGAAAGCTCGTCCCTTTCACCCTTGGTAAGGGACAGCCTCTTTAGGGCCGCACGGAAACGCTCTTTAGACTGTTCCATCTTTTCCGTATCAAGAAACAGTGTTTCTGCTTCGTTGCAAAATGCGGGCTTAGCCTGAAACCCATCAGGATAGAACCGGGGTGCAGACTGGGGCGGATAGGGGGAATACCTATCCCCGGGCAAGGTTTCGACAAGCTGGGGCGGCTGGGCTATGATATCTATCCCCGCCTTATGGAGGGCCTGGATAGCGTCGGCCTTTTCGGATGCCGAAAGGAGGTAGACCCCCGGCATAAGGATCCGGCTGATCAGGGAAGAGACGGGTTCCGCTTCGGCCAGATACCGGCGGTCCTCCGACAGGGTAAGGACTATCCCCTGGTGGAGAGAAACCCCGGAATACCGGGATTCCCAGTCCTTCACGGTCCAGCGGAGGTTCTGATCCACCTGGTTCCCCGACAGGCGATCCAGGAGGGTAACCATGGCCTCGGCATTTTTACCCCGGTCAAAGCCCCGGACCACCGATTCCCGGGTGATCTCAAACCGCACCGCTGTACCGGTTTCCCGGACAAGACTGAAGGAGGCAAGGGCCAAGGCATCGGAAAAACAGATCTCCGGATAAAGTATGCAGGAAAAAGCCGTATCCATGGCAATCACCGCTACTCGCAACGCAGTTTCCCGCATAGCCGGGGGATACCGGAAATACCCGTCCTCCGAATCGGTTCCCAGGAGGCCTACGGTCTTGAGCGCTTCCAGCATCGAATCAAACAGATCGCCAATGTTCCCCCGGCTCTTGGTTTCCACCCCCCAGGGTATCTGCTCAATGCCGCTCCGTTCCAGGATATCCGCAATCCGTTTGAGGGTTGACCGGGGGTAACGCTGCGCCGTCTTCAGGACATCCATAAAGGTGTGGATAAATCCGGTTAGCGTTGGAAGGCGGCCCCGGTTAGATTGTGAAGGGAACTTCGCTGCAAGCGACCAGGGGGCAGACTTGGGGATACTTTTATCGATACAGATTCCTGCGGCACAGTATTCCTGCCGTTCATTGAAAGAAAGTTCCGTAAAGTGGCGGAGCTTCGATTCATCGGGAATAATTCTCTCCCCTTGCTGCTGCAGAAGACCCAGGCACTGGAGGCCCCCGATAAGGGACTCAAGATCCAAACCAGGGAAGAGGAGCCTTCCGTCATCCAAAACTTTTTTCCGTATCCCCCCTTCGTTCTTAAAGAAATCCGGCTGGTCGGAAATAAAAGCAAAAAGCGCCGCCAGGATACGATCATCCAGGATGCCATAGCCGGAGGGGTTACTCAGCTCCGGAATTTTCAGCGGCTCCGATGGAAAGAGGGAACTCTTATCGATAATGATGGGGCCAAGCACCGGTTCCAACAGGGGGTTCAGGGCCAGATGGTAGACCCCCTTTTCCTGAAACCGGTAGAGGATAAGCCGCTCCTCCAGGTTGAGGAGTATGCCATGCAGCTCAGCATAGCTAAACTCCCCGGCGAAAAAGGTTTCCAGTTCCCCCGGCGCCGGCTCTTCCAGGGTTGCGATGGCAGCGATAACCCTGGCGTCGGTTTCATCGATATATACGGCGATGGCCTCCTGAATTTCTTTGCGGGATAGGAAGGCCTCCAAATCCTCCGCAAGCCGCTGTTTATTGAAGGGAGTTTTGATATTCCCAAAGACGCTGCGCATAAGCTCGAAGTAGGAACTGTCCGGGAGGATCAGGAGGGCGGATTTCCAGACATCCGGGGAACGGAAGGGGGAGCTATTCATTCTGCCCTACCCCATTTTGTCCGGTGAGTATTTCATTCTCCGTCCAATGCTGTATGGCATATTTGTAGCCCTGCTCGGCAAGAAATTTCTGACGGTTCGCGGCAAAGTCTTCCTCTACGGTATACCGGGAAACCAGGGTATAGAAATAGGAGTTCCGTCCCTTAGGCCGCAAAATACGGCCCAGGCGTTGAGCTTCCTCCTGCCGGGAACCGAAGGAACCCGAGACCTGGATAGCCATGGAGGCATCGGGAAGGTCAATGGCAAAATTCGCCACCTTGGATACCACGATAACCCGGAACTCACCCCGCTTGAAAGCGCCATATACTTTTTCCCGTTCCACATTGGGGGTTTTTCCGGTAATCAAAGGCGCCTTGAGCAGCCGAGCCAGCCCTTCTAACTGGGTGATATACTGACCTATCACCAGGATATGATCCTCCGGGTGGTTATCGACCAGCTGGCGAACGATGATTTCCTTGTAGGGATTTTCACTGGCTACCCGGTACTTTTCCCGAGGAGTTGCCACGGCGTAGGGGATCTTCAGCTTCTCCGGCATGTCCAGACGGATCTCCGTACAGAGGGCTTCCGCAATCCAACCCTTGCTTTCCAGATCCTTCCAGGGGACATCGTAGCGTTTGGGCCCCACCAGGCTGAACACCGCGTCCTCCGCCCCGTCCTCCCGGATCAGGGTGGCGGTAAGCCCCAGCCGGCGCACCGCCTGAAGCTCCGCAGTTACCCGGAAAACCGGAGCCGGAAGTAGGTGAACCTCGTCGTAGATGATCAGCCCCCAGGGCCGTTCCCGGAAGAGCTTGAAGTGGGGAAACTCCGCGTCCTTATCGGGCCGCCAGGTGATGATCTGGTAGGTTGCTATGGTTACCGGCGCTACCCGCTTGGAATCCCCGGTATATTCGGCGATCTCCTCCGCCTCAAGGTCCGTTTTATCCAGAAGTTCATCTATCCACTGATGCACCGCCGCCACATTGGTGGTCAGCACCAGGGTATTTGTTTTAAGGAGGCTCATCAGGGCCATGCCCACCATGGTCTTTCCCGAACCGCAGGGAAGCACCACCACCCCGTAACCGCTCCCAGGGCCATTGTTTCCCAGCACCGACCGGGCTGCTTCGGTCTGGTAGTCCCGCAGGGTAAAGGGCCTGCCGGAAGCGGCGGGGGAACGCAGGCTCAACTCCAGAACCTCCCCGTTGATCAGGGGCGCCATATCCTGTACGGGCCAGCCCATTCTGATAAGCTCCCGTTTAACGCTGCCTCGGTCGGTCAAGCGCAGCCTGAACCCCTCAGGGCACTGGCGAAGCAGCTTAGTCAGGGACTTTGCGGCCCCTATTTCCGCCAGGATGGCCGTATCATCCGCCACCAGGAGGAGTTCCTCCGGAAGGGGGCGAAGGGGATCTAACGGCGCTTTTCCATCCGCCGCTACCAGCCGGATCTTGCCGTACCGCGCCATGGTATCGGAGAAACCTTCGAGTATGCTTTGAGGAACAGGGTAGCGGCTATAGGCATCCAGGGCGGCTGCCACATCGGCGGGGGTGAAGCCCGCACTGGCGGCGTTCCAGAGGGACAGGGGGGTTATCCTGAAGGTATGTATATGTTCGGGGGACTTTTCCAGTTCCGCAAAGGGCATAACAGCGGCCCGGGCTTCCTCAGCCTTGGGGGCATGAACATCCAATAACAGGGTACGATCACTCTGGACAATCAGGGGATTCGCAGAATCAATTGACATATCTTATCAATTATATAGGAAATAAGGCGTAGTGGGAAGGGGCGGGAGGTTTCGATAGGGATTTCAAATTAAGAATAACCACGGACCTCACGGATCTCACGGATAAAGAAGATTTACCGCAGAGGACACAGAGGGAAGAACACAGAGGACACGGAGGGAAGAGGAGGAGGAAGAAGGAAGAGGGGGTGTGGAAGACGGCCATCGCCTTCCTGACACGCTTCCTCTTCCTCTGCGTCCTCTGTGTTCTTCCTCCGTGTCCTCTGCGGTTTTTCCTCTGTGTCCTCTGCGGTTTTTCCTCTGTGTCCTCTGCGGTTTTTCCCCTGTGTCCTCTGCGGTTTTTCCCCTGTGTCCTCCGGTTTTTCCCCTGTGTCCTCTGCGGTTTTTCCCCTGTGTCCTCTGCGGTTTTTCCCCTGTGTCCTCTGCGGTTTTTCCTCCGTGTCCTCTGCGGTTTTTCCCCTGTGTCCTCTGCGGTTTTTCCTCTGTGTCCTCTGCGGTTTTTCCTCATTCCCCTTACCGCTCTGCGGTTTGGTCCACCTTTGTCTGTGTGGTCCGTGGTTATTCTTTTCTATATAGAGCCGATACTACCAGTATGGCTTCATTTAATATTCTAAAACTTGTCTCGCTCAAGGATTTTATCCCCAGGACTTTCGAGCTTTTTTCCAAAAAGGATGGGCAGAAGTATTCCCTGAAGTCCTTTGGGAAGGATTGTATTTCCGGCCTTACGGTGGGCATTGTCGCCCTGCCTTTGGCTATGGCCTTCAGTATAGCCGCCGGGGGGACTCCGGCGCAGGGGCTGTATACCGCCATTGCGGCGGGCTTTTTTATCAGCTTCCTCGGGGGAAGTAAGTTTCAGATTGGCGGACCCACCGGGGCCTTTGTGGTGATCATCTACGGGGTAATAGCCCGGCACGGTATGGGGGGGCTCATTGTGGCCACCACCATGGCGGGGATTATCCTGATCCTCATGGGTGTGTCCGGTTTGGGGCGCCTGATAAAGTACATCCCCTATCCGGTTACCACGGGCTTTACCACCGGTATCGGGGTTCTGATTTTTTCCCAGCAAATAAAGGATTTTTTCGGCCTGGCGATTGAAAAAACATCCCCGGAATTTTTTGAATCCTGGGGACAATACATTGGTTTATTGCCCACCCTGCAGCCCGTAACCCTGGGCATTGGCCTGGGCGCTCTGGGTATCATACTCCTGGTGCGGAAACTGTACCCCCGCATCCCCGCCGCAGTGGTTGGGGTTATCGCGGCTACCCTGGTATGCTACTTTTTCCGGCTACCCACGGAAACCATCGGGACCCGCTTTGGGGGCATACCCCAGGGGCTGCCCGTACCGGTGATCCCGAAGATCGGCTGGAGCATGATCCGGGACCTGCTGCCGGATAGTTTTACCATCGCCCTGCTGGCGGCCATCGAATCCCTCCTTTCGGCGGTGGTGGCGGACAGCATGACCGGGGACCGGCATAACGCCAACATGGAACTGGTAGCCCAGGGGGTGGGCAATATAGCCGGCGCCTTTATGGGGGGCATCCCCGCCACCGGCGCCATAGCCCGGACCGCAACGAATATCAAAGCCGGGGCGGTAAGCCCCGTCTCGGGGATAATCCACTCGCTGACCCTGGTGCTTTTCATCCTTTTTCTGGCGCCCGCAGCCTCCGCTATTCCCCTGGCCTGCCTTTCGGCGGTACTCATGGTGGTAGCCTGGGACATGAGTAACCTTGCCCGGTTCGCTCGGATTGTCCGCCGGGCTCCCAAGAGCGACGCCGTAGTTCTCCTTACCACCTTCATACTCACCATTGCGGTGGACCTGACCTTTGCGGTGGAAGTGGGGATGATCATGGCGGTGGTCCTCTTCCTCAAGCGGATGATTGAAGTAACGGAGATACACTCCGGTGAAAGGATCGGCGGCGCAGGTTTAATGTTCGCCGACAGCCCATCCTCCGGAAACACCGCCCTGCCTCCGCATCCCAAGGATGTTGAAATATACGAAATTACCGGCCCCTTCTTTTTCGGTGTGGCGGATATGCTCCAGCACACCCTGCGGGGGGTAGCAAAAAAGCCCAGCGTCTTTATTCTGCGTATGCGGGACGTGCCCGCCATAGACTCCACGGGGATCACCGCCCTGGAATCCTTTCTGGCCCAATGCCGGCATGGCAAGATCAAGCTCATCATCAGCGAAGTCCGGGAGCAGCCGCGGAAGGCCATGGAAAAGGCGGGTTTCATTGCGGATCTGGGGGCGGAGAACATAGCCGTCACCCTGGAAGCGGCGATAAACCTGACAAAGACCGTTGACTTTTTCCTGCCCGATTTTTAAATAAATTTATCAGTATAAGAGAAACTTTTGCCAAAAATGGCAATAGTTTCTCTTATACAAGAAACTATTGCCATTTTTGTCTTTTTGTGGTAGTATTAATCCCATGATCAATCAATCATTTATTCGGCGGGAAGCGTATCTGGAAATGATCGGGAATTACATCGACAAACCGGTCATAAAGGTAATTACCGGTATGCGCCGAAGCGGAAAAAGCGCCATCCTTGCTTTGCTCCGGGAAGAATTGTTGGAACGGAAGGTAGATGAGGAGCGGATTATTTTCCTCAATTTTGAGTCCCAACGGCTCGCCGCCCTGGCGGATACGGAATCCCTCTATAAATATGTTACCGAATATGCTCAAAAATCGCCGGGACGGCTGTATATCCTGCTGGATGAGGTACAGCGGATTACCGGGTGGGAACGGACCGTCGCTTCCTTTCGGGTGGATTTTGACTGCGATATCTACGTTACCGGTTCCAACGCCAACCTCTTATCGGGTGAACTCCATACCCTCCTGGCGGGCCGCTTTGTGGAAATACCGGTCTATCCGCTTTCCTTTGCGGAACACCTGGTCTTTACCAAGGCAAAGGGCGAAGATGGCGGCAAGGATCTGAATACACAATTTATCGATTATTTGCGCTACGGCGGGCTTCCGGGGATCCACGAAATGGATATCAATTCCGGTACGGTATATCCCTATCTGACGGATATATTTAATTCGGTGATCCTCAAGGATGTTATTGGCCGGCATCATATCCGGGATACGGAACTATTGGAACGGATTGTCAAATTTTTAATGGACAATATGGGACATATTTTTTCCGCCAAGAGTATCTCCGATTTTTTAAAAAACCAGGGCCGGAAACTCAGTACCGAGACGGTCTACAATTACCTTGACGCCCTGGAGGAAGCCTTTCTTATCCGAAAGATCAGCAGGTACGATATTAAGGGCAAACGGCAGCTTGAAACCCAGGAAAAGTACTTTTTTGAGGACCATGGGGTAAAACACGCAATTCAGGGCTACCGGGATAATGAAATTTCCGGACTTCTTGAAAACCTGGTCTGCATGGAACTGAAGCGCCGGGGGTTCCGGGTATATATCGGCCAACTGGGGCAGCGGGAAGTTGACTTTATCGCCCTGCGCCGGGAAGAGAAGATCTATATCCAGGTATGCTATCTCCTGTCCGATTCCGCCGTGATCGAGCGGGAATTCGCCCCCCTTTTAGAAATCAAGGATCAGTATCCTAAGCTGGTACTTTCCATGGATCCAATTTGGGATTACACCAAGGAAGGGGTCCGGCGGAAGAATCTGGCCGAGTGGTTAATTAAAAAAATCCCTTGAAATATTGTCCAACAGTATCGATTAAATTTTGCCTTTGTAATTCGCAAGCAATATATGGGTATTTTCGTTGCATAAAACTAAAAGTAATTTCTTTACGGACATAATCCATGATAATATCACACCTTCGTTGAACAAAAGCGTCATCATCGTTTAGTTTCAATACTTCGATAGTATATTGAACTTTTGCATGCTCACTATTTGAAAGTGAAGTATTCGGCTTAATAATACATGAAGGAACATCCAAAACAAACCAACCAATTTGTACTTCAAAAGGATCAATCAAACCAGTTTTATCGGCTTTGTAGTTATTTATTTTTTGAATCGTAAGACGATAATTATCCCATTCGTAAGCAAGATGCGGCGCAAAGGATTTTGGTATAAAATGATCTACTGAAACAGCTGTCTGAGTAGTTGAAAACCATTCTCCAGTATAGGCACAAATACCATTATAAAGCCTATATAATTCACCACTTACTTGAGTCCAGAGTGTCTTAAATTCCCCGGATCTTGGATTTGGATGGTTAGCTAAAAACCTATTACCTGGTTGCCTTACATCCTTATCAAAATTTGCTGGTTCATTCTGCTTAATTACCGGAATCATATAGCGACCCCATTTTGCTCAGCAAAATAAATCCACCTTGGCCAGAAAGGATCATTTTCCGCGAGTAACTCAACTAGCTGTTTATGAATTAAACCTATTTTTTGTTTATCATGATTGTCCATCAATTGCAGTTTCTTTGCCTGGCCAATCGCTTCTTCTGCTTCACGGGAGCGAGCTTGCTCAAGATTAAATATTGGAGAGGTTAACCACATGTCAATCTGACCATATTTGATAAAGTCAAGTTTTTCAAGCAATACCCGATTTGAAATAGCATCAAGTTTAAAATTGTATAAACTATCGGTACTTTTAGTAAAAAACGTTTCGGCTGACGCTAAAATCAATGGAGAATGTGTAGAAATAATAAATTGTATTTCCAATTCAGATGATAAAAATTGTTGCAGATCCATTAATGCAGAAAGAATAACTCGCTGCCATTTTGGATGCAAATGCGCTTCTATCTCATCAATCATTATTACCATGCGATTTTCAGGTGTTGAATTACGTAATTTCGCTTCAACCTTGTGTTCGTTCCAAGCCCATACTATCAAATATGCAAGGGTAATAATTCGTTTTACACCCGCCGAAGCATATACGATAGGCGTTTCACCAAATGAATGAAGAATAGTTGGCATTTCACGGTTGTCATTGAGAATCCGTCGAATTGTACCCGGCTTTAAAACACCCAGATCAGGAGGTGACATTCTTTCTAAAACCATCTCAAATATTTTAAAAGGATACTTCTCAGGGGTGTTTTGCCACTTGACCCAATCCCGAATTAAACCCTCAATACTTCCGGTTATACCATTCCATATATCATCACGTGTAAAAATATTTTCTTTTATTGTTGTTTGCTCTTTTGGGTTCTGCTTAATCGGATCCCAAACCGCATAAGAACCATCAACGCGGGCATAAATGATTAAACCAGGAGTCGTTTCTTTTTTTATATCATTCGGCCACCTTGCATTTTTTATATCATAAACTACGGTCTTTTTTACAGGTAAACCTTTAATGCCGGCCAGCTTGTAAGTAATTGACGCATTTTTCTTACCTGTTAAATCAGTTGGATTTATTGGTAAATCAGGCCATGTGTTGGTTAATGCCCACCAGGAACATTCCAACAAAAAAGTCTTTCCAAGACCATTATCACCGGTGATTAAATTAAGACGACTACTTGGTTCCATGATTAAATCAGGAGAATTACCAATATTCTTGATTTCAATGCAAGAAAGGGTAGCTCCACGGTTGGGCGAAGCGTCTGGAGGTAAAGAAATAGTGCCGCTAAAATCATCCCATTCAGGCTTTTTTTCTTGGAGCTTAAGAGAATATAAATTATTTCTAATAGTTGTATCGAATAGCGTTTTTTTTTCTTCGTCAGTTATATGAAATTGAGAATAAAATTTATCAAGAAGTATTTGAGCAGAAGTATTATCAGGCCATTCTTCATGTTTAAATAACCAAATGGCAAGATCAAAGGCTGGTAACTTATTCTTATTTAATTTTTCTCCTAAAATCAAAATATAATTATTTTTCCATCCCCAGTTTTTTTCGTTTCTCTCATGGATAAAAGCGTTTTGAAAGGTTTGAATATTAATAGCTTGTAATCCATTAGAAGGGTAACGATCATCAAGCCATTGCTTTTCTTTTTGGATAGTCTTGTACGGCTGAAAATAGTATTTGGAATCTGGTTTTATTTTATGTACTTTTTCCATAAACATTTTTGTAACATTATCTAATGACAATTCAATTGTATTCCCTACCGGGAGTTTAATTTCTTTACAAGCGAGAAAGGTAATACCATAGAATGGATGAATGCTTCTCAGATTTCCAATTGACTGGGTAATTTGTCCAGGAGTTAAATACATATTACTTTTTCTCCAATTGTGATAACGTATATTTGCAAAAATCAGGACTTAGATCAATGCCTATTGCGTTTCGTCCGGTGTCCATCGCTACACGTATTGTTGTCCCGCTACCGACAAATGGATCCAAAACAGTCCCGCCTTCAGGACATCCGATTTCCAAACAACGTTCAACAAGTTCATCAGGATACGGTGCAGTATCAATTCCATTTCCGGCTTTTGGACGAGCTAGTATTGTCCAAACATCCTCATCAAATTTTTTATCAACTAATGGTTTTCGGTTAAAATAATATTGTCGATCTTTAGCGAGCATAAAAATATACTCGTAACTTCTTCTTGGTCTATCTTTAACCGCTTCCGGGAGGGCCTTTTCACGATGCCAAATAATAGTACTCCGCAATACCCATTTGCGCTCCATCATTTCAATCGCCAACCGCCAGGGAACTCCAATCATCGATTTTCTTTGTAGCCCTATTCCTAGTCCGCCGCTTTTATCGACCGGCCTTAAACCAAATCTGCGCTTATTGCTTTTTTGGTCGATGCCCTGAGACATCCCTTTCCCCGAGTAATAGGTATCTCCAAACAAGCCATTCCATTTTTCCAAATTCTCTACCATTCCTTAAAGTAAACCCCCTCAAGAATACAATCTTGATTTTGATTATTATATTTAATATCGGTATAATTCTCAAGGCAGGGGAGTCTAAAATCAGCGGGTCAAAATGACCCATAATTCTATTAAAGTTCTCTAAAACGGCTGTGTAACAGGAAAAACGTTTTGCTGTTCTCTCAGTTTTTCTCTTAATTGGTACAAATAGCCGGAGATACCTCGTTCGATTTCCCGGTAGATCCGAAAAAAGGCATATTTCCCGCTAAAACACTTGACGGGGCGAAACTTTTTTATTATAGTTGTCTATATACTCAACTGTTCAACTAAGGAGAAATAAATGAGTACTTACATTGCCGAAATTGATAACTGCGACTGCAATACCATCCACGAGGATGTCGTCGCCGATGTCCGCAAACATATGCCCAGGGAGGAATCCCTGCTGGACCTGGCGGATCTCTTCAAGGTCTTTGGGGATTCGACCCGGGTCAAGATCATCAGCGCCCTGCTCCACTCCGAGATGTGCGTCTGCGATATCGCGGTACTCCTGGGGATGACCAAGTCCTCAATTTCCCACCAATTGCGGGCCCTCAGGCAGACAAAGCTGGTTAAATACCGCCGGGACGGAAAGGTGGTGTTTTATTCCCTGGACGACGAACATGTGGGGGCCATATTCGCCGCCGGTTTAGTCCATGTATGCGAAAGGAGCTAGGATATGGAAATGCAATTTAACCTTGAAGGTCTTTGCTGCCCGATCTGCGCAGCAAAAATAGAATCGGGGATACGGAAACTCGCAGGGGTGGAAAACGCCGTTGTCGACTTTAGCGCCCAAAAACTTATTTTAGAAACAGCCGGTACTACCGGCGATGACCATGCCCGGGAAATTATCGCCCGTGCGGATTCAATCGTAAAGCAGTACGAGCCGGATATCATCATGACCAGGATTGATGCGGCCGCAGCGGGATCTCCTTCACCGGCGATAAAAACAGCGCCGGACCGGGGAAAAATTTTTGATTATGTCCGGTTTGGTCTTGGACTTATGCTTTTTATCAGCGTCCTGGTTTTTCAATTTGCAGATCCTGTTGAACTGGGCCTGTTCCTGGGGGCGTATCTGCTCATAGGCGGGGAGGTGCTGCTCCGGGCGGTAAAAAACATATCCCGGGGCCAGGTATTTGACGAAAACTTCCTCATGAGCCTTGCCACCATCGGCGCCTTCGCCATTGGGGAATACCCCGAGGGGGTGGCAGTAATGCTGTTCTATCAAATTGGCGAAGCTTTCCAGGACCACGCGGTAAACCGTTCACGGTCCTCCATTACCGCCCTGATGGATATCAGGCCGGACTATGTCAACCTGAAACGGGGTGAATTAATCGTAAAGGCCGATCCCGGGGAAGCGAAGGCCGGGGATATCATGGTGGTAAAGCCCGGAGAAAGGGTTCCCCTGGACGGCATTGTTCTGGAAGGCCGCTCCGCCCTGGATACTTCCGCGCTTACCGGGGAATCTCTGCCGCGGGATGTGGAGGCAGGGAGCGCCGTCCTTTCCGGTTCTATCAACACAAGCGGGCTCCTGGTAATCGAGGTTACGAAGGTCTTTGGAGAATCCACGGTTTCAAAAATATTAAATCTGGTACAGAACGCGGGCAGTAAAAAAGCGCCCGTAGAAAATTTCATCACCAAATTTGCCCGGTACTATACCCCGGCGGTGGTGATCATGGCCCTGATACTGGCCTTTGTCCCGCCCCTGCTTATACCCGGCGCGATTTTTTCGGAATGGATCAACCGGGCCTTAGTGTTTCTGGTAGTATCCTGCCCCTGCGCCCTGGTTATTTCCATACCCTTAAGTTTTTTCGGCGGCATAGGCGGCGCTTCCCGCCAGGGTATCCTGATAAAGGGGGGCAACTACCTGGACGCCCTGAACAATGTTGATACCGTGGTGTTTGATAAAACAGGAACCCTCACCCGGGGGGTCTTTACGGTAAGCAAATTTATGCCGGCAGGAAGCTATACCCCGGAGGATCTGCTCTTTTATGCCGCCCATGCGGAGAGCAACTCCAGCCACCCCATCGCCCTTTCCATACAGCGGGCCTACGGAAAGTCCGTGGACGCGCAACGAATCAGCGGCCTTGAGGAAATTGCAGGCCGGGGAATCCGGGTACTGGTTGACGGAAAAAAAATATTGGCCGGAAACAGCCGCTTACTGGACGCAGAAAAGATCCCCTACCCCGCTGCAAACCCCCAAGTTGACGGGACCATCGTTCATCTGGCAATAGAAGGCGCATATGCGGGATGCCTTATTATCAGTGATGAGCTGAAAAAAGACAGCCTTGGAACAATCCGCGCCCTAAAAGAGCGGGGCGTTAAGAATACCGTGATGCTCACCGGGGATACCAAGGCTGCGGGGGAGAGAATCGCCCGTGAACTGGAACTCGACAGGGTCTATACGGAACTGCTGCCCCACCAAAAGGTTGAGCAGCTGGAAATTTTGGCGAACGAAAAAAAATCTGCGGGGAAACTGGTCTTTGTCGGGGACGGCATCAACGACGCCCCGGTATTGGCCCGCAGTGACATCGGCATAGCCATGGGAGGCCTTGGTTCCGATGCGGCTATTGAAGCGGCGGACATGGTTATCATGACCGACGAGCCATCCAAGCTCATCACCGCCATGGACATCGCCAAACGGACCCGCAGTATCGTAAACCAAAACATCGTCTTTGCATTGGGCGTAAAAAGCGTCATCCTTGTCCTTGGCGCATTGGGTATTGCAACCATGTGGGCAGCAGTCTTCGGCGACGTAGGCGTGGCGGTAATCGCCATCTGCAACGCCGCCCGGGCTCTAAAGGTGAAGAAACAACAAACTATGTTTCCGGAAACTACGTTTCCTTCTCCAACCCATTCAGGATCCGCATCTCCCGGGCAATGACAAAGGCCGAAAGGATCGATGCGCCCATATCCGCTAAGGGCATGGATAAAAATACACCCCGTATTCCGAAAAACCTTGGCAGAATAATCAGCAGGGGTATATAGAACAATATCTGCCGGGATAGGCTTAAAACAGTTCCCTGCACCGGTTTTCCGATGGACTGAAAGAAATTCGACGACAGTATCTGGAAGCCGATAAGCGGCAGGAACATGGTGCATCTCCGCAGAGCAAAGGTCCCTATATCCATCAGCTCCCCTTCCTCGTTCCGGAAAAGGGCGATGAAAAAATGGGGGAAAAACTGAAAAAGGATAAACCCGATACAGACGAACGCGGTTGCGTAAATAACCGCCCACTTATAGGTTTTCTTAACCCGATCGTATTTTTTCGCGCCGTAATTGTATCCGATGATAGGCTGGGCCCCCTGATTAAGTCCCTGAAGGGGCATGATGATAACGATCAAAATACTGTACACAATACCCATGGCGGCAACCGCAATATCCCCGCCGTATGCAAACAAGGTACGGTTCAGGAGAATATTTACCAGCCCTATGGCCAATTGCATTGCAAAGGGGGCAAAACCGATCGCCAATATCTGAAGGGTCGTCTTCACTTCAAGTTTCATAGCATGGAAACGGAAACGAAGCTTGGTAAACCGGGAATTGAAATAGCCTATGACCCAGACAAAAGAAATAAACTGCGAAATAATCGTTGCCCATGCCGCGCCGGCCACACCCCAGCCGAATACGAAGATAAAAATAGGATCCAGAATGATATTGACCACCGCGCCGAGGATCTGGGTGAGCATGGAAGTTTTGGGATGCCCATCGGATCGAATAAAATGATTAACCCCCGGACCGATGGCGCTGAAAATACCGCCGTAGAGAATTACCTGAAGATAACCCTTCGCGTAGGGAAAAACCGCCTCGCTTACCCCCAATATGTTAAGCAAAATAGCATCCAGGAAAATAAGACATGCCACTATTACGATTCCCGGAACAAAAAAGAGCAGCGCAAAGGCGTGGCCCATGATTTTTTCAACCTCATCCTTACGGCCCTGCCCAAGGCGGATCGAAAAAAGAGAATTTGCGCCGATGCCGATCAGCATTGAGGAAGCCATCAAGACCATCATCACGGGCATTACCAGACTTATTCCCGCTATTCCCAGGGGATCCACCCCCTGGCCTACATAAATACGATCCACGATGTTATATATCGCATTTACAAGCATTCCGATAATAGCGGGAACAGAAAAATCAAAAAGCAATTTTCCGATTCTGTCGGTTCCGATCCGGTCAGTTGAATGTACGTTGTTTTTTTTCAATAGTTTTATCTGCTCCACCGATAAAACTATAAATCATTTTCAAAAACATTGACAGACACCATCAATACGGGGTATACATAAGGGGAGGTCCAGTAGCTCAGGGGATAGAGCGGCCGCCTCCTAAGCGGCAGGTCGGCTGTTCGATTCAGCCCTGGATCAAATTGTATCAAAAAAATGTCATCAGAAAAAATAAATTTATTTTTTGACAAATGATATGGACAAACTCTTACAGAGTGTGATAAAATTATAAAAAGGAGAATACAATGGCAAAATCAGACAAAGCTCTCGAAGATCTAAAAAAACTGTACGGCAAACAAGCCGCCATCAACAAGGATATCCTTGCTGCGGAAAAGGCGTATGCCACAGAACTGAAGGCTGAGGTAAAGGCCTCCGTCAAACCGGCAAAAGCTGCCGCCAAACCGGCTAAGAAAGCCACAGCAAAAAAAGCTGCTGCGAAGAAAGCCCCGGCGAAGAAGAAGGCTCCGGCAAAGAAGCGGGCCGCTGCGAAGAAACCCGCGGCTTCAAAGCCCAAGGTATGAGTGTAAAAAGCCTCCCTATTTCGGGGAGGCTTTTTTGTATCAATTTTCTAAAACTATACTAACGAAGTTCCCCGCGCAACTGTAGTTCTGCTGATTAAGAATAACCACGGACCTCACAGACGAATTAATGAACACCGAGGCTTTTATTTCCAGGGTGATTTTTTAAAAATTTATTATAAGATTCAATAACCGCAAAGGCGCACAAAGGCGAAAAAGAGGAAGGAAAGGGTGGAGAAGCAATGAGATTTTCCACTCGGTATAGTTCCGTAAATCCGACACTGGTTTTATCGTAGGCATACTGCCTCCTTTAAAGCGCTGATATAATAATAGCGCTATTTGCCGCACTATTCAACAGCAAAGTTCAGGGGACAAAAGAGGAAGGACCGCAAAGGTACACCAAAATTTACCAACTGCGTTTAGCGTAGTTCCTAGGCGCACTCTTTAGCCGACACCGGCGGACGGGGGGAGGGGCATCCCCGGCCGAACACATAGGGAATTCCCTGCCGGAGGAGACCCGAAGGGGCTCCATAGGCAGACTCTACCTGCGTGTGAGCGCCGGGGATGCCCCTCCCTCCGTCCGCCGGTGTCGATAAGGCAGCACAAAAGTGCATCCGCCATAGTGGGACCCTTTTTATTCACCCAGCCGCCTTGGCAGCAATACGTTCCTGGACCAGTTCACCGATGATTTGGGCAGGAGTTTTGTGCGCCGATTCTGCCCATGCAACAACACTACCGGTAGTTTTTGGGTCTAGTTTTACCAACATTCCGTATTTGCGGGCAAAATAGCCCGGTTTGTTTAAATCCGGCATGATAGTGTTCTCGGTATAGTATGTATCCAGCTCATCCGCTTCTTTTTCAGTCATTTCTGCCATAATACCCTCCTACAGATCAAAAAAATCACGATACGCTTTGCGGCATGGCATCGCATGAAAAACATTGATAGTCTGCTCATCAATCACATTATAAAGAATTTCAAGCAAATTCCCATTACGGTCAATCCCGATAAGGAGATTCTTATCTTCCTCACTAGGTAAGATGTGATCATAGAGGCGCAGCTCAAACGCATGACGAATATCCAGTTCCTCTACGCTATGTTTGAAAGCGGATGCCCTAAAAACGATTTTTTCTTCCATATCCACGTTCAAATAACCTCTCAATACAGTATATCGCCATCCCCGGCATTTCCACAACACACCATAGTAACGCAAAAGCGTCCAAGTTTACCCAACTACGTTTAGCGTAGTTCCTAGGCGCACTCTTTAGCCGACACCGGCGGACGGAGGGAGGGGCATCCCCGGCCGAACACATTAGGGAATTCCCTGCCGGAGGAGACCCGAAGGGGCTCCATAGGCAGACTCTACCTGCGTGTGAGCGCCGGGGATGCCCCTCCCTCCGTCCGTCTTTGCCGATAAGGCTGCCCTTTACAAAACTCCGTTTTTCAACTACACTCCCCCTACCCTATGCGGACCGCCCTGAGCATTGAAGCTCCCTGTAAGATAAACCTGCACCTACGGGTAAAAGGCCGGCGTTCCGATGGGTTCCATGAGTTGGAGAGCATTTTTCTGGCCCTGGCCTACGGCGATACCCTCCATTTTGAGCTTGGAGACGCCGGCGGGGCCGATGAATTCCTTGTGGAGGATAAACGCCCGCGATTGGGTGAAGAAATTCCCCGGGAGGGGAATATCGTCCTTAAAGCTCTGGACCTTTTTAGGGTACGGAGCGGGTTGGACCGGCCTTTGCGGATACGTTTGGAAAAGCGTATCCCCCTGGGCGCCGGTTTGGGGGGCGGGTCCTCGGACGGCGCTTCAACCTTGTTGGCCCTGAACGAGCTTGCGGGGACGCCCTTCGACAAAACCGGGCTCCTGCAGGCGGCGGCGGAACTGGGCAGCGATGTGCCCTTCTTTCTGCTGGGCGGAGCAGCCTATGTAACCGGCCGGGGGGAACATATACGGCCCATTGAGGGGCCGCCGGAATTTGAGGTAGTATTGGTGAACCCTGGGTTTCCCAGCAATACCGCAAAGGCCTTTAGGCTTTTAGACGCCCACAGGGAAGCGGTATCTATAGAAGGAAAGCTCCATGGGAAGGCTGAACTTTCTGAGCAAAGCCTGGTCGATGCCTTGAAAGGCTCCCCTTCCCGCTGGCCCTATGGGAATGATTTCCTGGAACTCTTTCTGGCAGAAGACTGCCCGGATAGTTCCCCAGCCAAGGATGCTTACAGAGCAATTTTAGGGCGCTTGCAGGATCAGGGGGCGGATTTTTGTGGTCTTACCGGGTCGGGATCGACCTGTTTTGGGATATTTACCCAAGGAGGAGCAGCGGAAAAAGCAGTAAAGTCATTTCGGACGGATAAGTCCGTATCAGGACCCGGAGTTTTCACACTCTTGACCTTTCCCCTTGCGCGTTTGCCTAATAGGGTATTAATATAGGGTATAGTCGTAATGAACCTGGACCAAAAAGGAGAAGCGCCATGGAGATTACCGATATCAGGGTCCGCAAGGTAGCCGGTGAGGGAAAACTAAAGGCTTATGTGACGGTTACGTTTGATGACTGTTTCGTCGTTCACAATGTAAAGATCATCGAAGGTAAGAGCGGTGTGTTTATCGCCATGCCGAGCCGGAAAACCAGGGTTGGAGAGTACAAGGATGTTGCCCATCCTATCCACCCGGAATTTCGGGCGGAACTACAGAAAAAAATCCTGGACCGGTACGATTTTGGTAATGTTCAGGACGATCCTACTGTAGAAATATAAGTATTATTGGGACGTAGGCAAGTGGTAAGCCACCGGGTTTTGGCTCCGGCATGCACAGGTTCGACTCCTGTCGTCCCAGGAAAAAATTTATTTTTGGAACCGGCAGGAGTCGAAGGGTTCAATCCGCTGACCAAGTGGGAAGAAAAGGCGCCATGGATGGCGCCGACAGGATTGAACCCCGGCCTGGAGTGAACAAACAGGATGTTTGTGAACGAAAGGCGACTCCTGTCGTCCCAGGAAAAAATTTATCTCAGTGTAATAAAGAATAATAGGAGTATATATGAGTCAAGTTGTTTTCGCCGCCAAAAACCGGACAGAATCGGGGTCCGGGGGAGCCCGCCGGATCAGGCAGGCAGGCCGTATTCCTGCGGTAGTGTACGGGCGTACCGGTAAGGCCCTGTCCATAGACCTGGATGCTCTGGAATTTGTCAATAGCGCCAAGGGAATTTCCGAAAGTACCATCGTTACCATCAATGTCGATGGACAGACCCATCAGGCCTTTGTAAAGGATACCCAACGGAATATCACCGATGGGAAGATCCTGCACGTCGATTTCTACGAGGTCGAAGCCGGGGTTTCCCTGCGGGCCAAAGTTTCGGTCCACGTCCACGGGAATCCCGTTGGAGTCCGGGAAGGGGGCATTTTGGAATCGCCCCTCCACGAGATTGAAGTGGAATGTCTGCCCAAGGATCTTCCGGAACGGATCGATGTGGATATTGCGGAACTTAAGGTGAACCAGTCCATCCACGTGCGGGACCTTAAACTGGGCGATGGGGTACGGCTTATTTCCAACGCCGATCAGGTAGTCGCCCTGGTGAAATTCGCCAAAGCGGAAACTGAGGCCGCTGCTGAAACAGAAACGGCTGCTGCCGAAACTGCGGAAGTTAAGGATACCAAGGAACCTGCCAAGGACGCTAAGGAAGCCAAGGCTTAACAGATATTGGACAGACATGCCTTTGAAGCTTCGGTTGCTGCGGGTTTGGGAAGCTGGCCGGAAGATACGGTGTTTCTCGCCGCAGTTTCCGGGGGGGCGGATTCTACCGCCATGCTTGCCGCTTTGGCTGCCCTGGGGCGGTTTGAATTCCGCTGTCTCCATGTGGAGCATGGTATCCGGCCAGCTCCCGAAAGCCGGGGGGACGCCGCTGCGGTGGAGGCCCTCTGCGCGGAGTTTGGTATCCCCTGCTCCGTGGTTTCCATAACCCCGGGAAAGATAGAAAGAACCGCTAAGAAGCGGGGTATAGGCATAGAAGCTGCGGCCCGGCTGTACCGTCATGCCGCCTGGAATGCCGAAGCCCGGCGGGTGGGGGCGGCAAAGGTCCTGGTGGCCCATACCCGGGAGGATCTGCTGGAGACTGCGTTGATGCGCATACTCCGGGGTTCCGGTCCGGCGGGTCTGGCAGCCATGCCGCGTTCCCGGGGTATCGTAATCAGGCCTATCCTGGACCGCAGCCGCGCCGAAATCCTCGCTTACCTTGAAGAACGGGGCATCCCCTACAGAACCGATTCCACTAATACTGACCCAAAGTACCTGCGCAACCGTATTCGGCATAAACTGATCCCCTGTCTGGATGAATTTTTCCCCGGGTGGAGGAAGACCCTGCCGGATCTGGCGGAAACCCAGCGCATGGCTGCGGACTTCCTTGAGGCCGAATCTGCGGCCAGGATACCCTGGAAAGAAGAAGAACGGGGCTTGTCTGTTTCATCAAACAGCTTCTTTGCCCAGCCTCCCCTAGTTCGGGAGGAAGCCCTTTTCGCAGCCCTAGACCGGATGGCGGAAAAAGGCCGGGTAAAACCGCCCAGACGGAGAAACCTCCGGCTTTTTGCCCAGGGGGCCTTCGATACCCTGGATCTGGGATTCGCCATCCTTAAAAAGGATACGGAAAAGCTTAGCCTGGGCTTGCCCCGGACCGGCGAAACCGGGTTTTCACTGTTGATTAAAGAGCCGGGAATATATAAGCTAAAGGGGCTTACTATCCGGGCTTTTTCAGGGGAAAACACGGCGTTACTTGCAACGGAGTTTCCCGCGCCGCCGGGGTTTTTTGCAGCCCTTCCATTGGTACTGCGGCGAAATTACCCTGAAGATTATATAGTCCGGGGAAGCCGAAAACGCCGGGGAGCGGAGAGTGTTCGGGCCATTGGCAGTACCGCCTCAGGCCTTATCACCGCCGAGGATACCGGCGGACCTGCTGCGTTTATCGGACGGGGGCGGGATGGTTTTGAGATTGTACTAACCAGGAAAGAAGCGGTTCGGGAAAACCACCTGTTTTTTTCCATAGAATAACTAAAGGGGATATTGATGTCCGATGATAAAAACAACAAGATGCCGCCGCCGCGCCCGCCGGTTCAAGGCGGCAAGCCTAATCGTTTCGCTCTGTTTTTTTTCCTCATCATCGTGGGTGTTTTTATCGCCTATTTCTTTAGAAGCGAAGCCCCGTCGGTACAGGAGATTTCCTACTCCGCCTTTACCAACTACCTGGAACGGAACGAGATAAGCGCCGTAAAGATCCTGGATACCAACGTAATAGAAGGAACCATCAGGGAATCAAGCGGATCATTGAGACAATTCAAGACCCTCATCCCCTATCAGGACCCTTCGTTGCTGCCCACCCTGCGGGAACGGGGGATCAATGTCTCCGGCGGGGCAAGCAAGGTTAGCCCCCTGCGGATATTTCTGGAATTTCTCCCCTGGATTATCGGTTTTGGTTTTATCTGGTTCATGATGCGGAATATGCAGGGTTCGGGGAACAAGGCTTTCCAGTTCGGGAAGAGCCGGGCCAAGCGCTACCAGGATGAGGGAAAAAAAACCACCTTCGCCGATGTGGCGGGCCAGGTGGATGCCAAGTACGAATTGCAGGAGGTGGTTTCCTTCCTGAAGGACCCTCAGAAATTCACTAAAATGGGGGCCAGAATACCCAAGGGAGTGCTCCTGGTGGGTATGCCCGGAACCGGAAAGACCCTGATGGCCAAGGCGGTTGCCGGGGAAGCCGGGGTGGCCTACTTCCACATGTCGGGTTCCGATTTTGTCGAAATGTTTGTAGGGGTCGGCGCCAGCCGGGTTCGGGATCTTTTTGATCAGGGCCGGAAAAGCGCCCCCTGTATTATTTTTATCGATGAACTGGACGCCGTAGGACGTACCCGGGGCGCCGGTTACGGCGGGGGTCACGACGAACGGGAACAGACCCTGAACCAGCTTTTGGTTGAAATGGACGGTTTCGACTCCAAGGATGGGGTTATCATTTTAGCGGCCACCAACAGGCCGGATGTTCTTGACCCGGCGCTGCTCCGGCCCGGCCGCTTTGACCGGCAGGTGATGGTGGCCATGCCGGATATCAAGGAGCGGGAAGCTATCCTCAAAATTCACTCGGATAAAATACCCCTGTCAAAAGAGGTGGATCTGAGCCGTATTGCCCGGGCGACCCCGGGGATGAGCGGCGCGGAGATCGCCAACCTGGTCAACGAGGCGGCCCTCTTTGCCGCCCGGCAGGATAAGCCCACCGTGGAGATGCCCGACTTCGAGGAAGCCCGGGATAAGGTGCTCATGGGGGTAGCCCGGAAGACCCTGGTAATCTCCGAAAAGGAACGTCGCATGACGGCCTTCCACGAAGCCGGCCACGCCCTGCTCCATTACTTCCTCAAAAACGCCGATCCCCTCCATAAGGTAACCATAGTTCCCCACGGCAGGGCCCTGGGAATGGCCATGTCCCTTCCGCTGGAAGATAGTTATAGCCGTACCAAGGGCTGGATCGAAGACCGGATTGTGATTTGCTACGGCGGCTGGGTGGCGGAGAAGCTCTTCTACGATGAAACCACCACCGGAACAAAGCAGGATCTGCAGCAGGCCACAGAAATGGCCCGGCGTATGGTCTGCGAATGGGGTATGGCGGATGAAATGGGTCCCGTAACCTATGGTCAGGAGGATGAGCCCATCTTTATCGGCAAGGAAATAGCCCGTCACAAGGAATATTCCGAAGATACCGCCCGGCTTATTGATGGAGCGGTAAAAAAAATCCTGGATAGTGCAAAAAATCTGGCCGAATCCATCCTGCATACCCGTAAGGTAGAGCTGGAAAAGCTGGCCGAAGCGCTTATTATCCAGGAAACCCTCATCGACGATGAGGTGCGTTCAATCCTCGGGCTTCCACCTCGGGATTCCGGTTCCTCCTTGGGCGCCGGTCTTGCAGAGGCCTGATGTCCCGCAGTATGCTCTTGCCGGTCTGGCTTATGGCGGCTGCTCTTACCGCGCTACCGGCCCAGGACTGGGAGGACGTTCAAAAAACCGGGGATGCCGCTGTGGCAGAACGATACGCCCAGTGGGCACAGGCTGCCATTGACGATGGCCGCTGGAGTTTTGCCGAAGAGGCTCTGGAACGGGCGGCTGATTACGCCGAAGTTTCTTCGGACCTTTCCTACCTTTTAGCCTTTGTCCGAAACCATGAACACCGGCCACGACGCGCGGTTTTAGAAGCCCTTCGCAGCGCATTTGCTTTTAACCAGTGGAATTCCTATTCCCCCGCCGAAGCCCGGCTCCTGGAAGCGAAAACCCTCATCGCCATCCGCTCCTTCGAGGCGGCCCTGGATGTGCTGCGGCTGGCCGGAGAGAGCGCCCGGGAAATATGCCTCCGCGCCCTGGCCTACCAGGGGCTGAACGACAGCCGGGGGTTTATCCAAACCATCAAGGAAGCCCTGGACCGGTATCCCCGTTCCGCCATGCCGGTGAGAATCTTTTTCAAATATGCCGCTAATAGGATACCCGGCGCCGGCGAACGGGAGCTTATCGCGATCTGTCTGCGGCGGCTGCCTCTTTTATTGGAAGAAGACCCCGAACTGGCTTTTTTAGCGGTTCCCTTTATACGGGATACCGAAGAAGCCCGCAGACTCGTGGCAGCCTACCGGGCTTCCGGGGAGGCCGATATCGCGGCTCTTCCCGCAGCGCTGAACCTTGGAATCATTGACGAAACCCAGGCTCTGGCGGAACTTTTTCAGGAACCGCTGCTGGATAAGGACCTGCTGGAAACGGTCTGGGGCCTGCTCCGCACCGTCGAAGACCGCCGGGATTTCGCCCGTAACCTTTCCGCCTTTTCGGGGTTTATTACCGAAGACATTGACCGGGACGGTTACATCGAATCCCGGACCGCTTACCGGAACGGAAGCCTCCTGAGCTATTTCTACGATGCAGACCAGGATCTGCTGCCGGAATTGGATGTTTTTTTCACCGCCGGCCTTCCCGCCCGGGCTGAACTGGCCATCGAGGATTCCGGCAAAGACCGGTCCAGGGTGTTTTTGGAGTGGGAACAATACCCCGCAGTACTTTCAGCGGAATTGGGAGAAGTCAAATATATTCCCCGGCCCGGAGAATTCTTCTTCAACCCCCTGCAGTTCCGGGATCTCCTGGGGAGCGCCCTGCTCTACCCGGAGCGGGAGTTTATTCCCCGTATATCCCGGCGTACCCTGATTTCTTTTGCCCTCACCATAGAACAACCCGGCAGAGAGATTCCCGGAAGCATTGAACGAATAGAAATGAACGCGGGTATTCCCCGTCTAAGCCGGGAGTATCTGCGGAACCGGCTCGTAGCTGAGACGGAATATCTCCTGGGACAGCCCATCATCCAGCGGATCGACATGGACCTGGACGGCAGGCTGGAAACGATCCGGCGTTACAATCGTGACTTGGAGACCTGGGCTTCATCCGAAAGCGACTGGGACGGTGACGGTATCTATGAATACGGGGAGACTTATTTGGATGATTTGGTTATCCGATCCTGGGATATGGATAAGGACGGTATCAGGGAATATTCTGAAACCGGCGTAAGGAATTGACAGGAATGATTTTATGCAAGGTTAGAAAAATTGTTCTTACTTCCCTGCTTTTCGCCGGCGCCGGTTTTTTGCTGCTTACCTGCGTCTCCGCAGCCCAGGCGGAAATGCGGCTCACCCCGATACGATCCACCGGGGAACTGCGGCTTAATGATATCCAGCAGTATGTCTCGAAGGAACCGGTCCGGACCCTCCATCTTATCGGCATGTACCGCCGTGTCTATGGCAATGCCATGGAAGCGGAGATCCTGTCCCTGGAAAATCAGGCCATACAAAACCTCAAGGATGCCCAGGCCTTGGCGATACGTGAAAAACGCTGGGAGGATGCCACATCCCTGGCCCGCTCCCTAACCACCCAGAAGATTTCCGTAGAGAGCACCGGTATAGAACCGGACCTGCTCCTGGCGGATGCTAAGGATCGTCTCTCCGCCGGAAACGACCTGCCGGCCTTCCTGAGCGCAGTCCGGTCCCACGATCTAAAACCCCTGGAAATACCGGACGCCCTGATCTTTCTGGAGCGGGCGGTTGCGGTAAAACAACGCCGGGCGGCGGCCTTTTTCCTTTCCATCATTGAGAACCAGGGGGGAACCGCGCCGGAGGAGCTGCGTCAATTCGCCCTGGGCCAGGATAGCGCCGGAGATATGATCAAAGGGGTGGTTACGGTTCTGGTAAACCGGGGCTTCCGGATTCAGCGGGGCGCAGGTTCCGCGGACTGGGTCCTGGGCTCCGCCTTCTTTGTAGACTCCTCGGGACTGATGATCACCAATTACCACGTTATCGCCAGCGAGGTGGACCCCACCTATGAGGGATATTCGCGGATGTATATACGCCTGGGGGATTCCTCCAGCCCCCGGATCCCCGCCAAGGTTATAGGCTGGGACAAGGCCATGGATCTGGCGCTGATCAAAGCGGAAATAAAACCGGAGTACGTCTTTTCCCTGGTGGACTGGGTCATTCCCCAGGTGGGAGATACGGTTTACGCCATCGGTTCCCCCGCGGGGCTGGAAAAAACCGTAACCCGGGGCATTGTTTCCGCCCTGGGACGGCGGCTCCTCCAAATCGGTGATGTGATACAGATCGACGCGGCGGTAAACCACGGCAATTCCGGCGGTCCCGTGGTGGACATGGAGGGCCGCCTGGTGGGCATCGTCTTTGCCGGGGTAGAACAGTTCGACGGCCTAAACTTCGCCGTTCCCGCCGAACGGCTGGCCGCAGCCCTGCCTGCGATGATAGCCGGCGGTAAAGCCCAGCGGCCCTGGCTGGGACTCACCATTAGTGAAACAACCAAGGGGGCGGAGATCATCTACGTAGCCCCCTTTACCCCCGCCGCGGAACACCAGATTCCCGAGGGGCTCCTAATCACCAGTATCAATGATGAAGAGGTTGATGTTCCCCAGGGCGCCCTAATCCCCGCCCTGCAGGACCAGCTCTTTTCCAGGCGGCCCGGAGAACTGGTGGCCCTGACCGGCTCCGACGGTGTCCGCCGGGTCCTTATGACTGTCCCTCGGCCGGATGTCCCCCTGGCGGAGGCTGCAAAAAAAGACAGCCGGGAACGCCTGGTCGCGCCCCTCTTCGGCCTCATCCTCGCTCCTTCGATGAACCGGGGACTTACCGCATCATACCTGGTGAAAAAAGTAGTCCGTGGTTCCATCGCCGATGCGGCCGGGCTTTCTGAGCAAGATCCCGTATCCATCCGGGGTTTCCGTCTGGAAGAAAACGCCGGCTACGCGCTGCTGGATATCAATGTAAAAAAACGCCGCATGGGCTACCTGGAAACATATATGCGTCTCCCGGCCGCGCTGGATTCTCCGGACACCCTGTAAATAAGCTTAGTCCGAGTGCAGCATAGCTATTCCTAGAATTCCCAGAACTTTTGTAAGTAATACATAATAATATGGATTTTTTTAAAAAAGTGAGATATAGTAGCTAGTATTACTTTTATGGGAAGGATGTCCGGTTCGTGAATATGCGTAATTATTTTTATTATACTGAATTAGTATCCCCTCCCTCCCCAGGGCTAAACTGCCGGCCTCTGGCGGGGGTTTTTTGTCTCATCCTTCTCGCCTTTACTTCAGTAGCCTTTTCCCATGCCCAAACCGCCGCTCTTATGGACGACGCGCTGGAAAGCCGGGAACTGAGTGCGGCCCAGGCGGCTTATTTTGTGCTGACCGCCGCGGAACTGATTCCCCCGGACGCCGGTATTGCGGCGGCCTTCACCCAAGCCCGGTCGGATAAGTGGCTGCGGAACAACAAGGCGGATAGCCCTATCAGCATGGGGGAGCTTTCCTATCTTATTATGCGGGCCTTTAAACTGAAGGGCAGTGTTTTCTACCGGCTCTTTCCGGGCCCCCGGTATGCGTACCGGGAACTGGTCTACCGGCGGCTTATTCCCCCGCCCAATGATCCCGCCGGACGGGTAACGGGACGGGAGTTTTTTCAGGTATTAGGGAACGTGCTGCGTACTTCAGGCGAAGAAGCGGTTTTGGAAAGGGCAGCGAGGCAGCGGCGTTTGGGCGGCCTTGTCGAATCGCCGCAGGAAGATACGCCGCAGGAAGACATTGGGCAGACAGAAGACTTAGGCGCCGGGCAGGCAGAAGACTTAGACGCCGGGCAACCGGAGGGCTTACGGGTCGGGCAACCGGAGGGTATACGTGTCGGGACCGAGGATGTTCTTGGTTATAACGAGGCATTTGAAGTTGAATAAGAAATTACCTTTGAGCTTGTTTATTTTCTATATATTACTCTTTGCCGTCCCCTGCTGTTTTGCAGCGGATTTCGGCCTTGTCCTGAACGCCGCGCCGGAATACGGTTTTGACGGGCAGAGTACGGACAGCAGCGGGAATTTTTCGTTTACCGGGACGGCGAGTCCCTGGGTTTCCGGGGTATTGCGGCCGGGACTTTCGTACTATCTTTCGGGCCGCGTGTATTTTGAATACGAAGATAGCGCAGTAAAAACGCCCTCCCTGGCGGAGCTTGAAAGAACGGAACTTAATTGGCGGCCCCTTCCTGCGGTGTTTGTCAGCATAGGGCGGCAGCGCTTTGCCGATCCGGCAGCACTGATCGCTGCGGGACTCTTTGACGGGGTGAACGGGTCCGTTTCTGCGGGAAAGGCCCGGCTTCAGGCGGGAGTGTTTTACACCGGGCTTTTGTACAAGGAAAGCGAGAAAATTATCATGAACGTCACGGATCTCGCCAATTACGGCAAGGTCCTGGATTATGGCGATATGGGTACTTACTTTGCATCCCGGCGTCTCCTGGCGGCGGTAACCGGGGAATTCCCCGATTTGACCAGCCGGACTTCCCTGGCAGTACAAGGGCTGGCCCAGTTTGATCTGAATAACGAGCCGAACGCCCTCCATAGCCAGTACCTTGTGGGCCGGTATATTTACAGACCGGTAGAGCCCCTTGCACTGAACCTGGCCGCTTCCGTGGGGCTAATGGAAGTGGAGGGGGCGGATATGCGGACCAGTTTCGCCGCCCAGGCGGGGGTGAATTGGGAGCCGCCGGGGAGTCTGTCTGACATAGCGGAACTGCGCCTGCGCTGGACGAGCGGGGCGGTGAATGATGTTATCGCTGCCTTTCTGCCGGTAAGCGGCATTAGCCAGGGGGAAATATTTACCCCCCGGATCTCAGCACTTCTGTCGCTCAAGGCCGCCTATACGGCCCGTCTCCATGAAAAGGTATCCGCCTCGGCGCAGGCTTCCTATTTTATCAGAACCGATACGGTAACGTACCGGGATACGGATATAGATCTGCTATCGTCTTCCTATCTTTTAGGCGGCGAAATGTACGGCTCAGTTGGATGGGCCTTAGATTCGACCATTCAGTTTACCGCCGGGGGCGGAGCGTTCTTTCCGCGATGGGGAGGGGCGTTTAAAACGGATGCCCCTGTACGGTGGAAGGTACAGGCGGGAATAATAGTATCGTTATAAAAAGTCTTATTTCTTTTGGTGAATATTTTGGAGGCAGGGTATGAAAAAGTGTTTGGCGTTTCTATTGATTATATGCGGTGCGGTGAGTTTGTCCGCCCAGGATGCGTTTATTAAAGAGATAAACGGAACGGTAGAAGTAAAGATTCCCGGGGCCGCCGCATGGACCACCGCCGCCGAGGGGCAGCGGATAGCCATAACAACGATCATCTCCACGGGGTTCAAAAGCACGGCTTTGATTGGCCTGGGAAATTCGGTAATAACGGTACAGCCCTTAACCCGGCTTAGCTTGGAACAAATACAGGAAGCGGCGGACACCGAACGGGTAGATCTGTACCTGCAAACAGGACGGATCAGGGCGGATGTTACCCCGCCATCGGGAGGAAGGATTGATTTTACGGTACGGAGTCCTTCGGTAACCGCTTCGGTGCGGGGAACGAGTTTTGAGTTTGACGGGCAGCGCCTTAGTGTTGATGAAGGGCGGGTTCATGTAAGCGGCGGCGACGGTACCGGCGTGTACGTAGGCGCGGGCCATGCGGTGGTGAACAACGGCGAAACCGGAAGAACGGCCACTACCGAGGAAACGGTGCGGGAAGCTATTGTCCTGCCCGTACTTGCGGGGACAGACGCGGCGCCCGCAGCGCCCATTGTACCAACCGTACCGGTAATGGCGGATTCGACCGTGAAAACAGACTGGAATTAAGGGGAGACAGGGATGAAAAAGTCAGGGATACCAGTAATCATACTCGTAAGCGCCGCAGTAATGCTGCTCTACGGCTGTGATTTTTTTCTGGCGCCGGTTAAACCCTTAGAGGGCAATTTAACGATACTCACCGGAAATACGGCGCGGTCCGTTTCCCCGGAGGCGGCGGCTTCGTTCCGCTATGAGTTTGATTTTTCAGGACCCGGCGGTGAATCCTATCAGGAGAGACCTCCCGCGGGGACCACGAGCGTAAGCCTTTCCGTCAGCCCCGGGGAATGGACCATAACGGTCCGTGCCTATACGCCCCTGCCTGACGGCGGGGAAATACCGGCGGGAACAGGACGCGTTATCC
>NZ_JAJQRB010000087.1:0-75610 GCF_046533075.1 Treponema primitia
AATTTGGGGGTTTTTGAAAAAATTTAAAAAAATTCCCCCCAAGGTAATGCTTAAATGGGGCAAAAAAATTTTTCCCCCCCCCCCCCCCCCATACACACATGAAAAAAATATTGCATACTGGCCAAAAGAATGTTGGCTTTATAACTATAGATAGTTTCTTTAAGGACAAACCGGTTACACTATTGAATGCCGATATTGAGGGTATGGAAATGTCTCTATTGATAGGTGCAAAGGAAACCATATTAAGCAACAAGCCGAAATTAGCGTTAAGTATATATCATGGTGCGAATGATATATTTGATTTTATCGAATATATCAGCAATCTTGTTCCTGAGTACAAATTTGCAATACGCAATCACACAATGTTTTTAGGAGATACAGTACTATATGCATTTATCTAAGAAAATATTGCATATAACTCCCCACCTTGGAGGCGGCGTTGGTTCGGTAGTTCTTAACTGGATAGAAAAAGATGTGTTTCAGAATATTCATACCATAATCTCACTGGATAAAAACAAAAATAACGATTGGATAAGAGTAAACGAAAAATGTGAACGTGTTACTATTTATGATGATTGCTATATACGAAGTGATTTTACCAGTTTTTTTGAAAACTGTATTGAACAAAATGATGTTGTTGTTGTTCATTGGTGGAATCATCCGCTGCTTTATACTGTAATGCTAAATTATAAATGGCCGGAGTGTAGGGTAATTGCCTGGAACCATGTAAATAGTTTGATGCCGCCTTACTCTATGCCGGAAAAACTTATTGATTTTGTAGATGCGCTTGTTTTTACTTCACCTGTCTCCTATGAATGTAATGAAGTTAAAAAATGGGATGATGGTAAAAAGGAAAAATTAGATGCTATATGGTCAACGATTGGTGTGGAATCCTTTGAAAATTTAGAAAGGATGCCCCATGATGATTTTATTGTTGGATATACCGGAACAGTGGATTTTGGAAAATTGAATAAAAATTATATAAAAATGTGTGCTGATGTTAATCTTCCAGATGTCAAATTTGTTGTATGTTCCGGTGATTCTCAAGAGCATTTGGTAGAAGAAGCAAAACAATTAGGTGTATTTGAAAGATTTTCATTTGAGGGACGAGTGCCGAGTGTTATACCGTATCTTGCAAGGTATGATGTATTTGGTTATCCGTTGCAACCGCAGCATTTTGCAACCTGTGAACAATCATTGGGTGAGGCAATGATGGCAGGATGCGTTCCGGTGGTGCTGAATAATCCTACTGAAAAATACATTGTTAAGCATAATGAAACCGGTATTATTGTTAATACTCTGAGTGAATATTCCCGTGCGATTGAATACTTGTATTATAACCGTGATGAACTAAAACGTCTTTCTGAGAATGCAAAAAAGTACGCAAAATATCAATATGATATAAAGCGTACCATGCAAAATTGGAACAGCAAGTTTGAACAAGCATTGACTATGAATAAAAGGTACCGTTCGTGGGATAGCGAGAATAAACTATTATCTCCGTCGATGCTATATATTGAATCTCTTGGAGAATACGCACATCCTCTGAAACAGTATCTTTATGCAGTAAGCAAGGATGATAGAGAAGAGGCTGTAAAAGGAATAAAAAAGTTATTTAATACCAATTCTATGTTTTATAGCAATAACAAAGGAAGTGTTCTCCTCTATCTTCAATTTTTTCCTGAAGATACTATATTGCAGGAATGGGCAAATATTTTGAAGGATGGGTAAAAAGTATGCCGAAGACTGTTTTATTAACCGGCGCAACCGGACTCATTGGCAAAGAAGCAATTCAGCCTTTGTTGGAAGCTGATTTTAAAGTATTTGCTATCTCGTCAAAAGATGATATGCCAAAAAATGGAAATGTAACATGGATAAAGGTCGATTTGCTGAATTATGATGATATAAAAAGGGTTTTTAGTTGCATACAGCCGAAGTATCTTTTGCATTTTGCTTGGTTTACTGGAGACGGTTATTTATCTGCAGATATAAATTACCAATTGCTTGACGCAAGTCTTTTTATGCTATCAGAATTTAAAAAGAACTGCGGTAAAAGGGCTGTATTTGCCGGTACTTGTTTTGAATATCAATTCAAGGATACTCCATTAAAAGAGGATGACGAATTAAATCCAACTACTATCTATGCGCGGTGTAAAAATGAGCTTCGAGAAAAAGCCCAAATATTTTCTAACGACCATGATATATCCTTTGGTTGGGGGCGGATATTTTATGTATTTGGGCATAATGAATATAAAAATCGTTTGCTTCCGTCTATTATCAAAGCTTTGAAAAATAATAAATCTATTCTTATTAAGAGTGGGCCTCTGATCCGGGATTATATGTATACAAGGGACATTGCCGAGGCATTTGTAAAGTTTCTTTTAACCGATGTAAGCGGATGTATTAATATATGTAATGGACAAGGGATAAGCATAAAAGAATTTGCGATTAAAGTTGCTGAAAAACTTAAAAAGACAGAATTGCTGGAATTTACTGATAATATTCAGAACCAACCGTCAATTATTATTGGCGATAATAGACGGCTAAATCAAGAGGTTGGTTATAGGCAGTGCTATAACATTGAAAATGCTCTGGAAAATATAATAAAGGAATTATGAGTATGGCGAAAGTATCTTTGATAATACGTTGCAAAAACGAAATTCGTTTTATTGAAAAAACACTAGAATCCGTAATTGATGAAGGCGATGAATTAATAATTTCGGATAGCGAATCAACAGATGGTACCTTAGAAGTGTGTCAAAGATGGGCTGCAAAATACCCTAAAATTAAACTTCTTACATATAAGGGTGATAATGATAATAAAGAACGTATGGATTCCATATTTGCCCAAGTAACCGGGGATTATGTCAGACAATTCGGAGGGCATGATATGGTCTCCAAGGGTAGCACACAAAGTTTGGTTGCATTACTTGAAAAAAATCCTGATGCGGAATATGCATATTCAAAAAATGTTGTAAACTTAAATGCAGATTATTCAGTGCGCGAACATTTTCAAATTAACCTCCCTGATTTAGAAGCAGAATCTCCATTTGTTCGTACAGCCTGCATGATACCTAATTGGGATAATTGTTGGAGTATGTTTTTTGGGTTGTATAGGACAGATGTATTTAAGCTACTATTTGATTACAAGACGTATTCTGTATTTGAATCTTTGCTCATGACAGACGTTGCACAATTTACAGTTATGTCTGCTAGGGGAAGACTACTGGCAGATGAGAAGTCAATAATTTTTATGATGTTTCCGAGACCAATTGAGTCTGTAACGCAGATGAATACGCGCGTATTAGGTATTATTAACCAAAGGCATATTGGATTTACTCATTTACTACTTAACTATAGTATTGAGCAATACGTTTTCGTTTGTGAAATGCAGAAATGGGATAATGCTCCTCAGGCTTTCTCGAAGGATATGATAAATATAATATTTACTAAAATAGCAAATATATATAAGTATACAGGTTTTCCAATTTATATAGAAGAATTACCTTTGATTATCCCAGAAAAACGAAAGCTAACCGAACAGTTCATTGAGCAACTTTCAGAATTCGTTGGAATTAAATATTATGATAAATATACTCCTGATATTTACAAAGATATTGGAGATAATGAATTAGAAAATGCAAGTATTATTCTGCCTATTGTCTTGGATATTTTACCGAATACAAAATCAGTGATTGAGTTTGGGTGCGGAGTAGGAACATGGTTATCAATATTATATAGTATGGGTGTAGATAAAATTAAAGGGGTCGATGGTTCATGGACTAATAACTATCCATTAAAAATATCAAAAGAAAATTTCATTGAAGCTGAAATCGACAAAGGAGTGTTCGTTGATGATAGATATGATATAGCGATATGTTTAGACCTTGCTGAACATTTACCACCCATACCAGGATTACCAAGATTTATATCATCACTCACTCATGCGTCAGATATTATTTTGTTTTCGGCAGCGATTCCCTATCAGAGCGGTGCTAATCATATTAATGAACAGTGGCTGGATTTTTGGGATTGGCATTTTCGCCAACATGGATATATCGCTGTTGACTGTTTGCGGAAAAGACTTTGGCATAATCCTGATGTCTCTTTTTCGCTTAAACAAAACCTTATGCTGTTTGTAAAGATAGATAGGCTTGATATGCTCAGCGTCTCTCCTGAAGATATCTGTCTTAATGTGCCGCCTATGAATTTGGTGCATCCTGAGATTTATCTTAAACGTGTGTCTAAATACAATGGATACTATGGAGCAGTATATTTTGACACTGGAATAGGTTTTAATGAAAAAGAAAAATTTAATATTACATATAGTATTTATCAACACTATGCTTGTCAAGAGATTATATTACCAAAAAATACTCGAGCAGCCAGGTTTGACGCTGTTGAGGGAGTTTACTGTATTATAAGTAATTTAGAAATATCATCAGAAAAAGGATGTTTAAAATATGAGGTTTTAAATGAAAGTTTAATTAATAATGGAGGTATTCTTTTTTTTACAGTCGACCCACAAATATTAATAAATGATGTTCTAGATACTACTCGGATAAAAATAAGCTATAATATTACTGTGTTTGATGATTTTGAACATTTTCAATTGTTAAATAGTTTAAGGAGAATATAAGGGAATGAATATACCGAAAGTATCATTTGTGATTCATTGTTTTAACGAGATTCGTTTTATCGAAAAAACATTGGAGTCAATAATTGACGAAGCAGACGAAATAGTAATATCTGATAATGCATCGACAGATGGTACTTCAGAGGTTTGTAAGAAGTGGGCGGAAAAATATAAAAAAATTAAGTACATATTCTATGAAGGTTATAGCGATACCGAGGAACGTTGGGCATCCATATTCGATCAGGTGAGTGGGGATTATGTTAGATATATCGGCGCACATGATTTAGTGTCGAAAGGTAGTACACAGAGCTTGCTTAATCTTCTTCAAAATGATCCTGATGCTGTAATGGCATACTCAAAAAATGTTGTCCACTTAAATAGTGATTATTTTTGGACTTCTAGTTACAAAATTACTGAATTTGGCAAAGATTTGGAAACAAGCTCCCCATTTGTCCGGGTCCGAAGTATGATTGAGAAAAAACAAAACTGGTGGAGTATGCTATATGGGATATACAGAGCTGAAATATTTAGAGTATTATTTGAATACAATGTACATTCCACATTTAAAAATATAAGGACAGATCATACAATTCTTGCCATTGCTGCTAGTAAAGGTAAAATGTTGGCTGATGACAAATCAATATTTTATTTAATGCACCAGCATCCGCAAGAAACTTATGCGATTACTTTGCAAAGATACGCAAAAATATTTACGCCGACTGAGCTAGCGTGGCCGTTTGCCTATACAAGTGAACAATATAGGCTGGCATGTGATATGCAAAAATGGAAAGATGCGCCACCTGATTTCGCAAAAGATATTATCAATATACTTATGGAAAGGCTATTGTGGATAATAAAAACTACTGGATTTCCGCTAGCCTTGGAGAAATTATCCTCGATTGTTCTGCCGGAAAAAATGGAAATATTTGCTCAGTTTCTCCAGACCTTTTTTGAATATCAAAATAAAGAGGAAAGAAATGAAATATTTAAAACTGAGATTTGTACCGGTCTGAACCCTAAAGAACAGCTTGATTTTAGCAGTGCAAGCATTATTTTACCGTTACTGCTTGAAATAACGTCGGAACTAACATCTGCCATTGATTTCGGCTGCGGGAAAGGTTTATGGCTTTCAGTATTGCGATACCTTGGCGTTGAAAAAGTACATGGTATTGATGACTCATTGGTTAACAAAGACGTCTTAAAAATACCCCAAGACCGCTTTACCGTAGCCAGAATGGACAAGGATGTGTTTGTTGAAGAGAAATACGATCTGGCGCTCTGTCTGAATGTTGCAGAACGTTTGTTGGAGAAGTCTGCAATTATACTGGTAGATTCTTTGGTTAAGGCATCTGATATTGTTTTGTTTTCCGCGGCAGTTCCGTTTCAAATTGACGCTATCGATATCAACCAGAAATGGCTTGATTATTGGAATTTGCTATTCAGGGCAAAAGGGTATGTCGGGGTAGATTGTTTGCGGAAGAAAATCTGGCATAAGCCGGATGTTTCTATGCCATACAAACAAAATATCATGTTGTTTATAAAGAAAGATAAGCTCAATACGCTTAAAGTTCCAAAGGATACTATCTGTGACGAATTCCCCCCAATGAATTTAATACACCCTGATAATTTTCTTGGTTTGTTTAATAGGGGAAATGTCATTGGAACTATATATTTTGATACCGGCAAAGGATTCAACGAAAACGAGGTATTCAGGTTTGGGTTTAATATTAATCAAAAGTATGTTTATCAAGAGGTAGGATTGCCTGCTAAGGTTCAAGCGGTTAGATTCGATCCTGTTGAAGGTTTCCGGTGTATTGTAAGCAATATTGAGATTATGTCCATGCAAGGTCCTGTACAATATGAAGTTCCCAATGGTTTTGTTTATGATAGTAGGGGAAGTATTGTGTTTGACACTACTGATCCGCAAATCCTAATTCGTGATGTTTCGGAAGCTTCCTTGCTTAAAATAAGATACAAAATTGTCGAATTTGACATTTCCAGACATTTTCAATTATCAGACTTCTTAAAAAATAATACTAATAAGGAGATTCGATCCACAGGATATTTGCGGCTAATAAAAAAATTGGCTCGGTCCGTTTTACGGTTAGGGAAACGTTAGCCATGATACAACCGCCACTCTTTTCTGTTTTGATTGCGCAGTATAACAATGGGCAATATCTCCAGGAAAGTATAGATAGCGTGAAGGCGCAGACCTACACCAATTGGGAAATTATTATCGTAGATGATGGATCTTCTGATAATTCAATAGAACTGTATAAACAATACCAAAATGATGACCGTATAAAAATATACTACAACGATAAAAATCATGGCTGCGGATTTACTAAGCGCCGATGCGTAGAGTTTGCGGCGGGAGATGTCTGCGGTTTTCTAGACTCCGATGACGCATTGTTGCCAGATGCACTTGAGGTAATGGTGAAGACGCATAATGAAAACCCCGGAGCAGCTTTGGTGTTCTCCCGTTTTTATGTGTGTGATGATAAATTACAAATACAGGGTGAATTAAGGCGTTTAATTATTGAAAAAGGTAAATCCTATTTTACCAACAGGGATTATGCCCCTGAACATTTTGCTGCTTTTAAAAAAAGTTTTTACGATAAAACGGAAGGTATAAATCCCCAATATTTAATAGGGGTTGATCAGGATTTGTACTTTAAACTGGAAGAAGCTGGATCTGTTTTTGTTTTAGATAAATTAACCTATAAATATAGAACCAATAGAGGTATCTCAGAAAATGTTCGGAGGGCATTATACTGGAATATCATAGTCAGACATGATGTGTGTATGAGGCGAGGATTTAATCCAAAATATTTTTCGCAACAAGATTTTCTTGATTATATTGATGACATAATTGCTGCTTTTCAAAGAGAGGGTGTATTCTATTTCGATACCGGATCAGGTTTTAGTGAAAAAGAAACACAGTTATTTTCCTTTAATTACAATACCAATGGTTTCTTTAAAGAAGTCGTGTTGCCCTTAGGGACAAAAGCCGTCCGATTTGACCCGGTTGAAAACGCCGGCTGTATTATGCGTAATCTGGAGGTATTATCGGTAAACGGACAGGTAAAGTATGAAGCGATAAATGGTTTTGTCTGCGATGATGGGACTATGCTTTTTTCTACAACCGACCCGCAGATACTTATAAGCGATGTTGAAGGATTGCAATGGCTTAAAGTGAGATATGATATAGCCACGTTTACCAGTTTTGAGCATTTCCACTTATTGGATTGCTATAAAGCCACGATTACGGAATTAAACACAGTAACGACGGAATTAAACACAGTAACAACGGAATTAAATAAAGTAACAACGGAATTAAATAAAGTAACGGCGGAACGTGATGCCGCGAAAAAGACTATCCTTGACTTAACAAATTCTACCTCATGGAAGATGACGGAACCGATCCGGGTAACTTTGAACAAGATAAAAAGAATTGTAAGAAGACGATAAGCATCATGAATAATAATCAAATATATCTTTGGCCCCTGCCGATAATTGGGGCAATCGCTACCCTAATACAGCACGGATGTTAAGTATAAGTCAAATTTGACGCGTACAATTTGTCCAAGTTTACCTCATTTAAACCTTCCGTATAAAGCTTAACCCGGTCACGCCGGTCACCCCCTTGTGTCTATTTTCTCTAAAAGTGATAATCCTACATTTATGTAAGAATTCGGCGTGACAATTTTCTATCCCTCCTTTTTGTTATCACTTTAATCACATTATTTCCTATATTTTTTCCTCTTTACACGTTGGGAGCCAATAGGATACAATGCGTTATCCTGCTGATCGGCCAAATTTAGCAGGGGAAGGCGGCTTTTTGGCAGCCTTAGCCATACGATACTGTATGATGAAATGAGGTTGTAGCTCAGCTGGATAGAGCTTCAGATTGCGGATCTGAAGGTCGGAGGTTCGAATCCTCTCAGCCTCAAATGCGAATTTCAAGAAAATAGTTACACACCTTTAAATATTGTTCAAACACAAATAATGGTCTTCTCCTAAAGTTAAAGTGCGGCGCTTATCTGCGCGCGTATGGAGGAGACGTATATGAAAATCAGAATACGCTTAAGCATATTGGTAATAGCGATAATGGTTGCGGTAATTTCTGTTATTTCGATTATCATTCTGAGCCGCGCCTCCGAAATGCAGACCGAAACAGCCATAGAAAGTACAACGAATATGGCTAATATGTATGCCATGGATTTACAGCGGCGTTTTGAAAATTATATGCAAACCGCAATTTTATTGTCCCAGATAATGCAGGGTTACGAATCGGTAGACCTAAGCCAGCGGCGTATCCGCTACAATGGCATCATACGCAGTGTGTTGGCGGAGAACGAAAATTACTTGGGTATTTTTACTATCTGGAAACCCAACGCCCTGGATGGCCGGGACGCAGAATTTGCCAATACTACGGGTACGGATGAGACCGGCCGGTATGTAAGCTGGTACCACCGGGAGTCCGGCGAAGCAATAGTACTAAAGCCCTTTGACACATATAACGAGATTCTGGAAGCCGCAAGCGGGGATATGAGTATCGCCAATCCTGTTTGGCGGGACGCCCGGGGTTCCACCGTCCTGGTGGTGGATGTCATGGCCCCCATAGTATCAACCCGGGGCGAACTGGTGGGGCTCGTGGGAGTGAATATTGATATCAGCGCTATGCAGGACATAGTTTTGGGGATAAAACCTTATGGTACGGGAATAGCAACGGTCTATTCCAATGACGGGACCGTGGCGGCCCACAATATCCCTGCACGGACCGGCCAGCATATGATAGAAACCGATGCTCCTCTTTTCAAAGACTATACCAACCAGGCGCTGGAGTGTATTCGCCAGGGAAAGCCCCTCACCTTCCAGGAACATTCCCCCGCCCTGGATGTTGATCTCCAGATAATCATTGAGCCCTTTACGGTCTCCCAAACCGCCACTCCCTGGTCCGTGATGATAGCCATTCCCATGGATAAGGTACTGGAAGATATACGGGCATTGACCTTTTTTACCATCCTACTATCTCTGACCGCCATGATCGCCACCGGGGTAATAATATTTTTTGTGGTCGGCGGGATAGCAAAACCTATCGTTAATGTGTCCCGTACCCTTAAGGATATCTCCGAAGGAGAAGGAGATTTGACTAAACAGATTGCCATCAAGTCTAAGGATGAGATCGGCGATTTGGCCCGTTACTTTAACATGACCTTGGAAAAAATAAAAGAACTGGTGATCACCATCAAAAAACAGGCGGTGGCCCTCTTCAATATCGGCAACGACCTTTCTGCTAACATGACGGAAACTGCGGCGGCGATTAACCAGATCACCGCTAATATCCAGAGCATCAAAGGCCGGATCATCAACCAATCCGCATCGGTGACTGAAACAAATGCGACCATGGAACAGATCCTCATCAATATTAACAAACTCAACGAACTCATTGAACAACAGTCCGTCAATGTATCCCAGTCGTCTGCCTCCATTGAACAAATGCTCGCCAATATTCAATCAGTTACCCAGACGCTGGTAAAAAACGCCGGCAATGTAAGGGATTTGGCCAACGCTTCGGAGATTGGCCATTCCGGTCTCCAGGAGGTAGCCACGGATATCCAGGAAATCGCCCGGGAATCGGAGGGGCTGCTGGAGATCAACGATGTGATGAAAAATATCGCCAGTCAGACCAACCTTCTTTCCATGAATGCCGCCATTGAGGCCGCCCACGCCGGGGAAGCGGGCATGGGTTTTGCGGTGGTGGCCGATGAAATACGTAAACTTGCCGAATCTTCGGGGGTGCAGTCTAAAACCATTTCCGAGATACTTAAGAAAATAAAGGATGCCATCGACAAGATCACCAAATCCACCGACGGGGTGCTCAATAAGTTTGAAGCCATTGACTCGGGGGTTAAAACCGTCTCGGATCAGGAAGATAATATACGCAGCGCCATGGAAGAACAGAACACCGGGAGCCAGCAGATCCTGGAGGCCATAGGCCAGCTGAATAATATAACCCAGTTGGTCAAAAGCGGTTCCATGGAGATGCTTGAGGGGAGTAAAGAGGTTATTCAGGAGAGCAAAAACCTGGAGATGGTTACCCAGGAGATCACCGATGGGATGAACGAGATGGCTACCGGGGCGGAGGAGATCAATGTGGCGGTAAGCGAGGTGAACAATATCAGCGGCGAAAACAAGGAAAATATAGACATACTGGTCAAGGAGGTTTCCCGGTTTAAGGTTGAATAAAGGAGACACGTTCTCCGATACGTATATTGACATTTTTTTAAATGATACCAATACTAACTTCTATAGTTATACGCAGTTTGTACCGCAAACTGCCGAGGGGTGCTGGATGGGAACCAAGGGTTCCAATTCCGGCTGAGAGGAAGCGGCATAACGCTTTAAACCCTTTAACCTGATCCGGATAATGCCGGCGGAGGGAAGTTTAACGCTTGGGTTTAAACAGACGCCTCCCGGCTTGCCGGCGGGCGTCTTTTTTTTTCCGGTATAGACCGGCGGGGGGGGTATCATGAAAAACGTACTGACCATTGCGGGTTCCGACCCTTCGGGGGGCGCGGGGATACAGGCGGATCTCAAGACCATGTGCGCCCAGGGAGTCTACGGGATGAGCGTCATCACTGCGGTAACCGTGCAAAATACCCAGAGGGTCTACGGGGTACAGGAAATCGATACCTCCATTGTGGCGGGCCAGATTGACGCAATTTTTGATGATATCCGGGTGGATGCCCTCAAGGTTGGGATGGTTTCCAGTGCGGAGATTATCGGGATAATCCGGGAAAAGCTCCTGAACCGGAAAGCTAAAAACATCGTTATAGACCCGGTAATGGTTTCAAAAAGCGGTTATTCCCTGCTGAGGGAAGATGCAGTGGAGGCGGTCCGGGAATTGGCGGCTATTGCCGATGTGGTCACCCCGAATATTCCGGAGGCGGAAATCCTGGCGGGTTTTCCTATCCGTACCGGGGAAGATATGAAGCGGGCGGCGGCGGTCATTGCGGCTGCCGGGGCAAAGCACGTACTTATCAAGGGGGGACACCGCTATGGAACCCGGGCAGAGGATCTGCGCTTTACCGGGGTGGATGGCGCCTGTATCTTCCTCAATGCGGAACGGATCAACACGAAGAACACCCACGGCACCGGCTGTACCCTCTCTTCGGCAATTGCCTGCCGCCTTGCCCTGGGGGATTCGGTGGAAGAGGCGATACGGGCGGCAAAGGACTATATCACCCAGGCTATTGCCGATTCCTATGAGGTGGGGAAAGGACACGGACCCGTGGGCCATCTGGCGGCGTTGTATCGCAGGGCCGGATTGGTAACGGAGTGATGTCATGAAAAAAAGCGCCCTGTTTCTGCTCTGGGTGGGAGCAGCCATCTCCATATCGGAAATTTTCACCGGCGGTCTTTTGGCGCCCCTGGGTCTGGTTAAGGGGCTCGCGGCGATCATTGCAGGCCATCTCATCGGGACAGGGCTGCTTGCTCTGGGGGGCCTGGTTTCCTTTAGCCGCAGGGCTAACGCCATGGAAACCGTGACCTTCTCCCTGGGCCGGGAAGGCGGAAAGCTCGTTGCCCTCTGCAATGTGGTCCAGCTTGCGGGCTGGACTATCATCATGATAGTCCAGGGGGGGAGCGCCATAAAATCCCTTTTCCCGGGTCTGCCCTTTGCCCCCCTCAGCCTTGGTCTGGGGCTCATGGTCCTGCTCTGGGCCCTGGGCTTCGGAAGTCCCGTTCAATGGATAAACAGCATTGTGGTGATCCTGCTCTCGGCGCTCTGTGTGATCCTCCTTTGGGAAACCGCCGGCAAAGCCCAGGGGCCGGTCCTTTCCGCTTCCATGAGTTTTGCCCTGGCCCTGGAACTTTCCATAGCCATGCCCATTTCCTGGCTGCCCCTGGTGGGGGACTACAGCTCCCAAAGCTCCGACAGGGTAGGCGCGGCCCTCATGCCCTTTGCGGGCTACTTCCTGGGGAGCGTCTTCATGTACAGCTTAGGTCTTTTTATCAGGATAAAAACCGGGACGGATTTTTTCGTTATGATTGCCGCAAGCCGCTTTCGGTTTATCGCCTGCGCGGTGATACTCTTCTCAACCCTGACCACCGCCTTTCTGGACCTCTATTCCGCTGCGGTTTCATCACAGCAGTTTGTCAAAACCCGGAATACGCGCTTGCCTATTCTGGCCCTCGGTCTTTTTACCGCCCTGGCCTCTGCGGTATTTCCCGCAGAACGGTATGGCGATTTTCTCACCAATTTTTTAACCCTTATCGGCATGGTCTTTGTCCCGGTCTACGGTATTGTCTTTATCGATTTTTTTGCCAAACGGCGGGAATACCCATCAAAGATTAATTTGCCGGCCCTCATGGCGGCTCTTATCGCCATGGGAGTCTACCGGTTGTGTACTATCCGCAATATCGGTATCCCCAGCCTTGTAAGCCTGGCGGTCCTCTGCGGAATTTATATTCCCATCATACGTATTCAAATAAGGAGAAACCCATGAAAGGAAAAGCGGCGTTACAGGCAGTGGGGGAAAATCGAATGTTAAAACGCGAAGATCTGCTCCTCTACCTCTGCACCGATAGGGGCCTTTCCCTGGGGCGGCCCATCACCGAAACGGTAGAGGCCGCCATTGCGGGAGGAGTAACCATGGTACAGCTCCGGGAAAAGGCCGCCCCCACGGGGGAATTTTATGCGATTGCCCGGGAGGTCCAGGCCGTAACTCGCCGCCGTCATATACCCCTGGTGATCAATGACCGCCTGGATATTGCTCTGGCCATAGGCGCCGAGGGGCTCCACATAGGCCAGTCCGACCTCCCCCTGAGGGAAGCCCGGCGCCTTGCGGGGGATATGTTCATCGGGGTTTCCACTTCCACCCTGGAGGAAGCCCGGCAGGCGCAAGCGGATGGCGCGGATTACCTGGGGGTGGGCGCTGTCTACCCCACGGGCAGCAAGGCCGACGCGGGAGAAGCCATAGGCCTTGCGGGTTTCGCGGAAATCTGCGCCGCGGTACGGATACCTGTGGTCGGCATAGGGGGGATCAATACCGCCAATACCGCTGCGGTCATCCGGGCCGGGGCCGCAGGAATTGCGGTGATCTCCGCCATCCTCTCCCAGCCGGATATAGAGGCCGCGTCCCGGACACTCCGGATGATCATTGACAACGGGGCCAAGTGAAAAAATCACTCTTCGATTATCAAGGGGCGATCTTCGATCTGGACGGTACTCTGACGGATTCCATGCATGTCTGGGATCATCTCTGCAGGGACTGGCTTTTGGCAAAGGGCAAAAAGCCGGAACCGGATTTAGAGGAGCATATTGCTACCATGACCGTGAACCAGAGTGCGGAGTATATGCAGAGCCGATACGGCTTTTCCCTTACCCCTGAAGAAATCATCGCCCAGTGGCAAAGCATGGTCTTAGGTCTCTATGAAACAACGGTTCCCCTTAAAACAGGAACCGCCCAACTGGCCCGGGAACTCAAGGCGGCGGGGCTTAAACTTGCGGTAGCCACCTCCTGTTTCCCCGCAGCCTGCGAGGCCGTTCTCCAACGCCACCGGCTGGAGTCTCTTTTTTCAGCGGTCCTCTACACCGACGATTTTCCCGGGGACAAACACGAGCCCGATATCTGGCGCGCCGCCGCCTATGCTCTTGGCCTTGAAAGCGGCGAATGTGTCGTCTTTGAGGATTCCCTCTACGCCCTACGGGGAATAAAGGCGGCGGGCATGGATTTTGCCGCAGTTTACGACGATACCTGCACTGACTGGGAACATATGAAAACCTGTGCCGACTGGGTTTTTGAAAATCCCGGCAAATTTCACGGCAGGTAAGCGTGAATTCCCGTGCCCAGTACCTCTTGCCAGAATTTATGAGAAAATGCTATACTAATTTTCAATATTGGAGCGGTGTCCGAGTGGCCGAAGGAGATGGTTTCGAAAACCATTGAACCCGCGAGGGTTCCGGGGGTTCGAATCCCCCCTGCTCCGAAGAGGCAGGGGGGATTCGAACCGGAGTCCCCGCCGACCGGAGGGAGGAAAAGGCGGCACGGATGCCGCCGTCAGGGGACGTAGGCGGGGTGTAGGAGCAAACAGGATGTTTGCGACGGAACCCCGAATCCCCCCTGCTCCGGAAGTGCTGCGCGATTGTTACATGTTTCTCGTTTGGAGAGGTGTCCGAGTGGTCGAAGGTGCACGCTTGGAAAGCGTGTGTGCTTGAAAGAGTACCGGGGGTTCAAATCCCCCCCTCTCCGAAATTTTTTTTCCTCCAAACAAAGTGGGGGATTTGAACCGGAGTCCCCGCCGACCGGAGGGAGGAAAAGGCGGCATGGATGCCGCCGTCAGGGGACGTAGGCGGTCGAAAGGAGCGGACAGGAAGTCCGCGACTGGAGACCAAATCCCCCCCTCTCCGAAATTTTTTTTCCTCCAAACAAAGTGGGGGGATTTGAACCGGAGTCCCCGCCGACCGGAGGGAGGAAAAGGGCGCATGGATGCGCCCGACAGGGGACGTAGGGTAGCCGCTGGCGCGGCATCTAGAAGGTCGAAGGGAGCGGACAGGAAGTCCGCGACTGGAGACCAAATCCCCCCCCCCCACAAAGTGGGGGATTTGAACCGAAGTCCCCGCCTCACTAGATGCCGCGCAAGCCCCTTCGAGAGGGCGGAAAAGGGCGCATGGATGCTGCCGCCAGGGGACGTAGGGTAGCCGCTGGCGCGGCATCTAGAAGGTCGAAGGGAGCGGACAGGAAGTCCGCGACCGGAGACCAAATCCCCCCCTCTCCGAAATCTTTTCCCCCCCAAACAAAGTGGAGGTATTCCCTTAAATACTTCTGCGCCTTCGTCTCCTTTGCGGTTAAATTTCTTCAAATTATGGTAGTTTCTCAGCGATTGGAAAGTAACTGCTTTTGCCCGGAGACCAAATCCCCCCAGCATTGAAAAAAATGCTCAAAATAAATTATGATAGGTTATGAGCAAGTACGAGCAGTTATGGAAATATCTTCAAAATGATGGGAGCCTTATATTAAACCTCTCTTTTGCAGAAATCCAAACCATTACCGGATTTGGCATAGACCATTCCTTTTTAACCTATAAAAAAGAAGCCAATCAATTTGGTTATCAGGTTGGTAAAATCTCCATGAAGGAAAAGCATATTACATTTAACAAAGTGGATAAATGATTTTTAAGCTATTAAAGAAAAAACCAGGGCGCGGAACGGGCCTCTCTTCCCACTCCGCGCCCCTATTGTCTCGCCTTAATAGCTTATTTGAAATACCGTTTCAGCAGCCCCACAAAGCCGGCGCCGTGGCGGGCTTCGTCACGGGCCATTTCGTGGACCGTGTCGTGGATGGCGTCGTAGTTCCGTTCCTTGGCGCGTTTGGCAAGGTCGACCTTACCGGCGCAGGCGCCGTGCTCGGCTTCTGCCCGGAGTTCCAGGTTTTTCTTGGTGCTGTCGGTGATGACTTCGCCAAGGAGTTCGGCAAACCGGGAAGCATGATCCGCTTCCTCAAAGGCATAACGTTTGAAGGCTTCCGCAACTTCGGGATAGCCTTCCCGGTCGGCGACCCGGCTCATGGCCAGGTACATGCCCACTTCGGTGCATTCGCCGTTAAAGTTGGCCCTGAGGTCGGTCAGGATGTCCTCTTCGACGCCCTTGGCGACACCAACGGTGTGAACTGCGGCATAGGCGGCGCCTTCTTTCTGCTCGGTGAATTTGGACGCCGGAGCTTTACATTGCGGACAGACATCAGGAGCCTTATCCCCGGTAAAAACGTACCCGCAAACTTGACATACCCATTTCTTCATAACACACTCTCCATTCTCAAAATATATACAACGGCTTAAGCCGTGGTTTTCACTTGCTTATGTGCACACTCGGCGCAAAGGCCGCTGAATACGGTTTTGCGGTAATCAATAACGAACCTATCTTGAGTATGGGACAAATTCTTTAAATTTTCCATAACATCGAAAAATTCAACCGGAAGTTCCGGGGCATCGTAATCTATGACCCGGCCGCAGCATTCACATACAAAATGGGGGTGGGGCGCCACCCTGCCGTCAAACCGTTCCTCTCCGTCAACAACCCCTACGGATATTACCGACCCTTCCCGCAGGAATAGGTTGATGTTCCGGTACACCGTGGCCAGAGAAAGGCCGGGGATATCCGATTTTAGCTGATCGTATACCCACTGGGCGCCGGGATGGGAGGTGGTGGACCGGATGCACTCCAAAATCGCGTCCCTTTTTTTACTATGCTTTCTGTCCGCATTAGCTATTGACATAATCCCTCAATTCAATAATAATTATCATTATCAATATAAATCCTATTTGGAGGAAAAGCAAGTGGTTTTTTATCAATTGCTTCATTTTTTGTAAGGAAGAATGAGGAACGGGCTCTATTGAATCAATTTGATGGGATTGGTAAAATAGATATTCATATTCAAAAACTTCCGGGTATACGAGACTTTGTTTCGTTTCGATTTAATTATACGGCAATTGCCGCACTTAGAGAGGGGTTATGCAGTCATTAGGAATAAATATTGGTTCCACTAGTTTGAAGATGGTGTTGGTAGAGAACGGACAATCCGCCGCTGACGTGCAGGTTGTATGGAGCGCGGCGGTCCCCCATGAGGGTGATTTTGGCGCGGCGGTGCGGCGGCTTTTAAGCGATGGCAAAATACCCCAGGGGATTCCAACCCTGGTTACGGGTAATGAAGGCCGGTTTATGTTTGACGCCGCGGGTACCCTGGAGCCTCTTTGCGTGGAATCGGCGCTTCGGGCTCTCAATTTGACCGCCGACGCCGTGGTCAGTATGGGCGGAGAGGATCTGGTGGTGTATTCCCTCAACAAAGAGGGGAAGATCATCAACAATTTCTCCGGGAATAAGTGCGCCAGCGGTACCGGGGAGTTCCTTAAGCAGCAGCTTGCCCGGATGGACATGAAGCTTGAGGATATCAACAAGGTGTCCGATGAAGCCAAGGTTTACGCCCTGTCGACCCGCTGTTCGGTGTTCATGAAGAGCGACTGTACCCACCGGCTGAATAAGCGGGAGGCGACAAAGGACGATATCGTTCTTTCCCTTTCCGACGTGATGGCGGTTAAGGTTATCGACTTCCTTAAACGGGCGAAGATCCGCTCCGGTCGGGTGGTTCTGGCCGGGGGCATCACCCTGAACCGGCATATCATCCGGTTTATCCGGGAGAAGGCGCCCCATATTGAGTTTATCATCCCCGAGACTGCCTCGGTTTTTGAAGCCCTGGGCGCGGCGGTGCTGGCGCCCAAGTCGGGAAGCCCCCTGCCGGGTATTGAGCAGCTCCTGAAGCCTAACGAGATACGCTTTGGCGCCCTGGGCGCCCTGAAGGATTGGACTAATAAGGTAAAGACCTTCGATAAGCCCGATGGCAAGGTACAGCCGGGCCGGAAGTACATCCTGGGTGTGGATGGCGGTTCTACCACCACCAAGGCCAGCCTGGTGGACGCCGAAACCGACGAGATCGTGGCGAGCCACTACGGGCGGACCCACGGGGACCCGGTTAAGGCCCTGAAGGAATGTCTGGCGATTATCCAGGAGAAGGTTGTCGCGGATACGGGGGATAAGCATGTCGATATTCGGCTGGTGGCTACCACCGGTTCCTCCCGGGAGATCCTGGGGGTATTTCTGGAAACCCCCGGGGTGTACAACGAAATTATCGCCCACGCCGTGGGGACCACCTACTTCGATCCCGAGGTGGAGACCATCTTTGAGATAGGCGGGCAGGACGCCAAGTATGTACTCCTTAAGAACGGAGTGCCCATCGACTACGCAATGAACGAAGCCTGTTCCGCCGGAACCGGCTCCTTCCTGGAGGAATCCGCCTCCGGGGATCTTTCCATACACAGCGCCAAGGATATCGGGCCTATCGCCCTGAACGCCGACGCCCCCCTTAAGTTTGGGGAGCACTGCTCGGCGTTTATCAACTCCGACATACGGAAGGCGGTCCAGCAGGGGGCCACTAAGGAGAATATTACTGCGGGGATCATCGGTTCTATAGTAGCAAACTATCTGAACCGGGTGGTGGGGAACCGTACCATAGGCGGGAAAATTTTCCTCCAGGGCGGGGTGGCCAAAAATGTCGCCGTACCCCTGGCCTTTGCCATGATGCTGGACAAGGAAATCCTGGTACCCCCCTCACCGGAACTGATGGGCTGCTTTGGGGTGGCCCTCCTGGCAAAACGGAAAAACGCCGACGGTCTCCTTGAGGAAAAGCCCGTGATCATCGACGACCTTTTGACCCGGGAAATCGGCTATGAGCGGGTCTTTACCTGTCAGTCCTGTGACAACCGCTGTCCCATACAGGTGCTGTCCGTGGGCGGCGCCGGGGGCCGCAAGTATATGTTCGGCGGCCGCTGTAACAAGTACACCAATATGCGTAAGGCCGTTAAGGACGTGCCGGTCTTTGACTACGTGGAGAAGCGCCAGAAATTGCTCTTTGAAGAATTTGCCGCGCCGGTTTCACCCGCAGCATTGCAGCGCTTAAAGCTTAGTGAAGCGGCGGCCAATAAAGCTGAAGTGTTAAGCGGCGGGTCCGAAGCCCTGAAGACCGCGCAGTTTAGCGCCGCATCCCCGGCGCCGAGCACCGTTACTGCGGCGGACTATAAACGAAACTTTGTGGTAGGGATTCCCCGGGCTTTCAGTGTGCATACCCTGTATCCCCTTTACTCCTGGTTTTTCCACGAGCTGGGTATTCAGACCTTCCTCTCCACCGAGGTGGCCCACGCCGGGGTGGCCCGGGCGGAATCCACCTACTGCTTCCCCGCGGAAATTGCCCACGGGGCGGTACAGGACTGTCTGGACAAGGGAGCGGATTACATACTGCTTCCCCATTTCCGTGACATGCCCAGTTATGAGGAGGGTGTACACGCCAACTTCTGTCCCATCACCCAGAGTCTGCCCTATTATATAGAAAAGGCTTTCCCCGATGTGGATAAAAAGAAGTTCCTCCCCCTGGTGGTGAGTTTTAAGTTTGGGGAGGGCAAGGCCCTGGAACTCTTTAGGGTGATGACGGATTTGCTCGGCATTGACCCGGCGGAAACCAAGGCGGCCTTCGATAAGGCCCTGGAAAAACAGTATGCCTATTTCGCCGCCATGCGGCAGCTTGGAAAAGAAGCGATAGAGGATGCGCGCAAGGCCAATAGGCCGGTGATCGCCATTCTGGGGCGGCCCTACAACGCCTTTACGGCGGAGGCCAATATGGGCATACCACGGAAGTTTACCACCCGGGGCTTTTCCATCGTGCCCTTCGATATTCTACCCTTTGAGGACGAGGATATTTTCCCCAATATGTACTGGTACTACGGTCAGCAGGATGTGAAGTCCGCAGCGTTACTAAAGAAAGAAGACAATATCTATGTTACGTATATCACCAACTTTTCCTGTGCGCCGGATTCCTTTATCCTGCACTACCTTAAATGGTTTATGGGACAGAAACCCTTCCTGGTGCTGGAACTGGATTCCCACTCTGCGGACGCCGGGGTGGATACCCGGGTGGAAGCCTTCCTGGACATCATCGATGGGTACCGGGCTAAAAAGGATGCGGTTGAGGGCGAGCGCTACAGTAACGGCTGGCGCTTTGTGGCGGAGCGGACCACGGGGAAGAACTTCGATCTCCGCATCGACAATGATAAGACCGGGGAGAAGGTGCCCATTGTGGGCAATAAGCGGGTAAAGGTGCTCCTTTCCAGCATGGGGGCTATCTCCACCGAGTACATGAGCGCCGCGGTACGGCATCAGGGGATCAACGCCGTGTCACTGCCGGTGGCTACCAATAAAACTATTCAGTTAGCCCGGGCCCATGCTTCGGGTAAGGAATGTGTGCCCAGCCATCTGGTGTTGGGGGGCGCCCTGCAGTTCTTTTTCAGTGAACAGTACCGCAAGGATGAACTCTACCTCCTCTTTGTGCCCATCACCACCGGCCCCTGCCGGACCGGGCAGTATTACGTTTACTACGAAAATCTCTTCAAGGATCTGCGCCTTGAAAACGTGGTTATCTTCATTCTTTCCGCGGATAATTCCTACGGCGAATTAGGCGGCGCCTTTGTTAAAGAGATGTGGCGGGGCTTTGTCCTGGCGGATTATCTTAAGGACATTCAGACCGCCCTTAAGGCAGTGGCGGTGGAGCCGGAGAAGGCGTTGAAGGAATTTGAAAAATCCTGGCGCAAGGTTATGCACGCGGTGGAATTCAGCCCCGACAATATCTGGAAGGAACTTGAACAGGTTGCCACTGATGTTAAAAAGATACCCCTTAAACGTAAAGTGGTGGATTGCCCCAAAGTCTTAGTGGTGGGCGAAATCTACGTGCGCCGGGACGACTTCGCCGTGGGCGAGCTTACGGACCTGATGAGCGAGCGGGGCATCGTAGTAAAGGTGGCGGGCATTGCCGAGTGGATCCACTACCTGGACTTTGTCCGGGAGTACGCATTAAAGAAACTCATAAAGCTGCGGAAACCCGGGACCCGGCTTTTCTCCAAGCCCTGGCGGGATTTGAAGAAACTGGAAATTGAGGAATGGTGGAAACATTCGATAGAGAAAAAGACCCTTGCCATTCTGGAGCCCACGGGACTCATCCCCAAGACTCCCCACGATATGCACGAGATCATGGAATACACCCAGAAACACTTTGTGAACCTGGAACTCAATTCGGAGATCGCCGTCTCCTCCGGGGCTGCCGCTGCGGCCATGGAACACGGCTACTCGGGGATCGTAAACATCAGCCCCTTCGCCTGTCTTATCGGCCGGGTTATCGAAGGGCTCTTTACCCCCTGGGCCCGTGAACGGAACTACCCCATCCTTTCGGTGGAGGTGGACGGAAACCTCCTGCCCCCGAACATCGTAAACAAGCTCAACATCTTCATGGTTAACGTCCTCCGCTTTAAGGGCAGCAACGACCTTTCCAGCTTAGTGGACAAGGCGGGGAGCCATAACAAACGCTTCGACATCTACAGCGGAACGAACAACGAGCAGGGTACCGGCGGGGTTGGCAAGGCGGAGAAGGAGAAGGAGCTGGTGGGGAAGTAGAATGCAAACAGATTTTTTTAATGCCTTTGAAAGGCATTTTAAAGATGCAGAGTTGCTTTTCAATAATTCCCGATGGGCAAATGCCGGTCAACTTTATGGGTATTCTGCTGAATGTGGTATAAAATGCCTGATGGAAGCTTTTGGGATGAATCTTGATCCAACCGGAGAAAAACCGGAAAATCCCAAGGATCAAGTACATTTACCTCAATTATTAATCCGTTATGAATCCTACAGGAAAGACTATGATGCCGATGAATTCTGCCTTCCCGAACCAAATCCTTTTTCCTCATGGAGTATTACTGATCGGTATGGTAATGAGTCCAATTTTAATGAAATGTATGTTAATCCATACAAAGAAGGGATAGTGGATATTCAAGCCTTGATATATAGGGCTAAGAGAGAAGGACTATTATGATCCTGTTCGGACAGTTGGAAAAAGCAATCGAAAATATTTTGAATCAATATCTACAGTTGATGGGAAGCCTTGATTGGCTGGTAATTAACCGTGATCTTAATGGAAAAATACGGCTAATTACGGATCAGAAAAAAGAAAAGGATTTTGATAATAACCCTGATTTGATTTCTTTGGTAAAAACGATAGCTGATACGATACAGCCTCATGGTTATACTTCTGATAAAATGGTGCTTTTTGAGTCTAAGTTGAAAGATGCGGTTCAAGGCGCTCCCAATTTTAAACTGAAGAATTTTCCAAATGTAACGTTTGTTGATCGTCTTTTATCTGTCAGTGACTGGTCCTTTATTACTCCCGTATCCAAAGGTATCCCGCGCATTGTGTTCTTTTCGATAAAAGGCGGTGTTGGCCGTTCTACCGCATTAGCCGTAACCGCTCGCCATTTGGCGGAAAAAGGCAAAAAAGTAATGGTTATAGATCTGGACCTTGAGTCGCCGGGAATTTCTTCTTCATTGTTGCCACAGGATCAGTGTCCTGAATATGGTATTGCTGATTGGCTTGTAGAAGATTTGGTCGATAATGGAGATGAGATTATTAAAGACATGGTATCCTCAAGCGCCCTGTCACACAATGGTAAAATATGGGTGGCGCCGGCGCACGGCAAGGAGCCGGGAGAATATATCGCTAAACTTGGCCGGGCATGGATGCCAAAGATGCTAAAAGATAAAACCAGGGAGCCGTGGTATAAGCGTTTGAACCGTTTGTTGGATAATCTTGAAAATATCCACAAACCTGATGTTATTCTTATTGATTCCCGTGCGGGTATTGATGAAGTTTCGGGGGCATGTGTAACCTGCCTGGGCGCTAAGAATGTTTTATTATTTGCCATGGATAGTGAGCAGACTTGGGGTGGGTATACGATTCTTTTTGAGCATTGGCGGCGATATGGAGTCGCAGGAGACATTCGCGGACGTTTACAAATGGTAGGCGCTTTAATTCCTGAAACAGGCGCCGATATTTATTTTGATAGCCTTTGTGAGCGGTCCTGGAATTTATTTCTCGAAAGGCTTTATGATATAGTTCCTGCTGGAGAAGCTGAGGACAAGTATTTTACCTATAACAAAGCAGACGACGATGCTCCGCATTTTCCATGTATTATAAGATGGAATCGCGGTTTTTCAACACTTCAGAATTTATATTCACCGGCTCAATTCAATTTTGATGTTGACCAGATAAAGGCTGTATTTGGGTCCCTGCTGTCCACCGTTGAAGGGATGATAACCGATGGTTAATATATCCCAAGTCAGGCAGGCAATTATTACTGCGCTTCCCAAGGAAACATCAAGCTATGGAAACCCTATTAATTCTAAACAATTATATATTCCCCCCGGGCATGAGAATGCGTTACAGCTTAATTGCAATTTAATTGTTGGCGCCAGGGGGGTCGGTAAATCAACGTGGACATCGGCTTTGGCGGAACCGCAGTCAAAATCTATAATAGGCGCAAATATATCAGAACTTGAAAATACTCAAGTCCAAAAAGGATTTGCGGAAACCACTGACAAGGAACTTTATCCTGATATTAAAATATTTAATAATCTTTTGCAAAAACAATTTGAACCTCCTGATATATGGCAGGCTGTTATTGTTCGGTGGTTATCTAAAGTCATTGATTATAAAATCCCCCATAAGGATTGGATTTCAAGTGTTTCCTGGGTTAAAAAAAATGCTGAACAAGTTGTGAATATTATACAGAAGGCAAGCGAACATTTAAGAAGCAATGGAAGAAATGCGCTTATTGTATTTGATGCGCTGGATCGTACCAGTAATAATTGGCAGCAAATGGATGATATTGTCCGTGAACTGCTTAAACAGGTACTGTATTTGAAAACTTTTTCGAATATATCGGCAAAAGTATTTCTGCGGGAAGATCAATTCTCCCGAAATGTAAAGAATTTCCCTGATGCTTCCAAATTATTGGCCAATAGGGCGGAACTCACTTGGCAAATGAACGATCTGCACGGCCTCCTTTGGCAGTATTTTTGCAATGCGCCTGGTGACAGTGGTTTGGTCCTGCGTGGTATTTATAAAGAAGTGGTCGGCGAAGAACCGATTAAACAAGGTGATGTTTGGGTGCTGCATGATGACGTTAAGCGGGAAGGCGCCAGGCAGCGTAAGCTATTTGAAAAACTCGCCGGTGAATGGATGGGAAATAATTCCCGCAGGGGATCAACATATTCCTGGGTTGTAAAGCACCTTGCCGATGGTACAGGGAGCACTTCCCCCCGATCTTTTTTGTTGGCCATTAAGGAAGCTGCAGAAGAGTCCGCGAGAAAGGATTCAATGTATCCACTGCATTATGAAGCAATAAAGCAAGGAGTACAAAAGGCTTCTCTTAACCGTGTTGAAGAAATCGCCGAAGATTATCCATGGATAAGAGAATTATGTGGAAAATTAGAAAATCTTAATGTCCCTATAGAATTTGATAGTATCAAGGCTCGATGGATTGAATACTATCCCAGGGGTCCCGGAAATATAAAGACCGATAGTCTTCCCCCCCAGAACGCCGATGGCGGTTGGATTGGAATAAAGGAAGAACTGGTACGCATTGGTGTGTTTGATACAATGCGGGATGGGCGTATTAATATGCCAGATATATATCGGGTTGGTTTCAGGCTTGGCCGCAAAGGCGGGGTTAAACCGGTAGATTAAGTTGATAGATACGGTTTTTCAAAATGCTGGGACTATAACGTATCCCCGGAGGATATGCTGGCGGTGGTGGAGGGTAAACTTGAAAGCGCCGCCGGATTTGACCAGGATCGTATATTTTTGCGCTGCCTTGGCTGGGCGCCGTGGTACCGGATTATTGCGCTTTGGGGGGTGGATAAAGTCAAAGCGCTTTATACCCCAAAAATTACCCGGGCTCTTTTTCCCCGGGAACTGAGGATTCATTATGATTTTGCCCTCGCAGTTTTACGAAGAGAACCTGTATCCACTTCAGAATGGGGTTCTGAATATCATAAGCAGCTGCAAAACGCATTTTTATCTAACCGGTGGTACCGCCCTTAGCAGAGCCGGAAATTGCCCTGCACGAATCCATCAACTGGCCGGAAATAATCCGCGAAGCCAGGGAAAAGTAAGGGGGCGTTGATACTCCCATAATAGGTGAAATTCTTAGGGGCATACCGCAAAGCGAATTTGACAGCGTTATCTGGACGAAAAAACCTGAATGGGCGGTTTTTTGCACCGATATCGAAAAAATAGTACTGGATATGATGAGTGGGTAGTTGGGCCATATCTTGCATTTGTAAAGAGTTGTGTTGACAATTACGGAATAATTGCGTACAATGTGTTGTAGAAGGTAAGTATATGGCTAATATAAACATACGTGTTGATGACGAGCTGAAAAAGCAGGCCGAAAGTATTTTTTCAGAGTTGGGCTTAAGTATGTCCGCCGCCACAACCGTTTTTTACAAACAGGTGGTTCGCTATGGCGGTATTCCCTTTGAGCTGCGGGTGAATGATCCATTTTACTCCGCCGAAAATCAGGCGCATCTGCAAAAAACTGTTGACAATTATTATTCGGGGAAAAGTAAGCCCATTGTAAAGACCCTGGAAGAATTAGAGGCTATGGCGGCGAACCTTCAGTCCGATGATTAGTCTGTCCTTTTTACCGGAAGCCTGGGAAGATTATATTTTCTGGCAGGGACAGGACAAAAAAACAGTAAATAAAATCAATCGTCTGTTACAGGATATTTCCCGAAACGGTTATTCGGGTATTGGTAAACCGGAGCCGTTAAAAGGAAATATGTCGGGCTGGTGGAGCCGGCGGATAGATGATACGAACCGGCTTGTTTATCGCATTGAGGGTAGTCAGGCGATTATTTCTCAATGCCGGTCTCATTATGGCAAGAAATAAATACATGGCAATACACGAAATTGACCTGCGGGTAAATCCATAGTATACTACAGCAGTTGCAACAGCTTCAAACAAATCTATTCCTGTATTCTTGACAATCCGGAAAATGCACGTTAAAATTCCGGTAAAGTGCACATTGAAAAATGAGGAATTTGCACTTTAAGGAGATTCCGTGGCATTGACCGAAAAAGGGTATAGATCCCGGCTCATTGACCCTAAAATAGCGGATTTACTGGCGGAATTCGGCGCCGTCTCGATTGATGGTCCCAAATGGTGCGGTAAAACCTGGACTGCCCTGAATCATGGCAACAGTGTGTTTTTTCTGAGCGATCCGGCGGGAAATTTCCGGCATTGATGGAATTCGCCGCAACTCATCCAAAGTTATGGCCGTCCTGCGCTCCCTGGCTCGTAATAACGCCACCCTGGTCAGTAATAGAACGCTGCAAAGGGACATTGATACAGATGACTGCGGTTCCCCTTTTGATGACATCAACATTAGTCGTAATACTGTTTCTCTCTATTTGACTTTACTAAAAAACCTTTATGTGCTGGAAGAAATACCCGGATGGGCGCCAGGCCTCCGTTCATCAAAGCGGCTGCGGGTAAGCCCCAAACGTCTTCTGACGGATCCGTCCCTTGCCGCAGCCGCCATTGATGCGACACCGGAGAAACTCAAAAAAGATTTGAACACCCTGGGTTTTCTATTTGAAGGACTATGCCTGAGGGATATTCTGATATATGCGGAATCGGCGGGAGCTTCGGTATACCATTATCGGGATGAGTCAAATCTTGAAGCGGATGTGATTCTGGAACTTGCGGACGGCCAATGGGCTGCTCTGGAAATCAAACTGGGGGCCAATCAAACCGATATGGCCGCAGCAAACCTGTTAAAACTCAATGCCAAAATGATAAAAAACGGTGAACCGACCGCCGCATTTTTAGCGGTTATAAACGGATTGGGCGGATTCTCCTGCCGCAGGGATGATGGGGTTTATGTGGCGCCTATAGATTGCCTTGGGCCGGGTTTTGCCAAGGACTAACAAACCTCCTACCTTATCTGATTCTCTTTACAAAACCTGCCAGGTACAGGAAAACCGGGATAGTTTTTTCCCATCGGTCACTATTTTGATGGTATAGACGTAATTGCCTTGATATTTTGCTTTCCAATTATTGGGTGAAGTTTCCTTTAAATCAATAATATCGCTCATCCGCCGTACTTACCGCCATACGGCTATTCTGCATCGGATTGTAGGAAAGTCAAGACGGTGAATTGCCGAATAAAACTCCATATTCTCATCGAAAAATACAATACGGAATATTTTTTCCCGGTGATACTTAGCTAGCACTAAATAGCGAGGGTAAAAAATGGTAAAGGGATCGTGGATAATTAATGTTGATGCCATGCGGTGTAAAAATTGGATTAACGGTATTGAGGTGGTTTTTCGCCTGGATGAAAAAGGGCGGCCGCTGGGGAAAATCATGCCTCTGCCCAACGGTTTAAGCGAAAGGATTCCCCGGGTACAGGATCGGATGATCTATGTATGCCGTATGTGGCAAAGGGCAACTCTCGTTTTTTACAGGGTTTACTACCGGCAGTTGTTTAGGGAACAGTGGATGGGGGAAAGGCAAGCCTAAAGAGGTTTTCCGCATTTTCTGCGATCCGCTCCCCCAGGGCTTTCTGGCTGATACCCCGCAGTTCCGCTGCCAGGGTATAGTTTTCCGCCACCATCCCGGGGTTCGCCGGTTTGCCGCGATGGGGAACCGGCGCCAGGAAGGGCGAGTCGGTTTCCAGGAGCAGCCGGTCCTGGGGCACGAAGGGCAGGGCTTCCCGCAGATTAGGGGCGTTTTTATAGGTCAGGTTTCCCGCAAAAGAAATATAATACCCCAGGTCCAGAAAGCTCCGGGCTTCATCCTTTCCGTAGGAAAAACAGTGTATCACCCCCCGGACCTCCGGATGCCCGGCCAGGATTGCCGCCGTTTCTCCCGGCGCATCCCGGGAATGGATGATGATGGGCAGCTTTAGCCTGCCTGCCAGATCCAGCAGCATCTCCAGCAGTTCCGCTTCCCCGGCTTTGTCCAACTCCGTTCCCGGCGGCAGTTCCTGGTGATGATCCAGCCCGCATTCACCCACCGCCACTACCAAACCCGGCGGGGCTGCGGCGATATGGGCTTCCAACTGGGACGCCCGTTCCCGGCGGCCGGCGATGTTTTCAGGATCCGGCCAGAGCCCTGCACTGAACCGGACCCGCTCGAACCGGGAAAAGGCGGCGATCCGTCCCGGCAGGTCCTCCGCCTGGGTGCCTATATCGATGATTCCCCCGAAACCAGAGGCAAAAAGCTCGTTTATCCGGGTTTCCGTGCTTGGAAACGTCGGCGGAATTCCCCGTTGGGCGGAAAACCGGGCATCGTATTCATCCAGCATGGAAAGGTGGGCGTGGGTATCAATTAAAATGGGCGTTTCTTGGTTGATCATACTTATTGACCATACCGGATACCCTTGGTACTATGCAATAGTAAGTTGATTTTTTGCCGGGGTGGTGGAATGGTAGACACCGGAGACTTAAAATCTCCTGGGCGCAAGCCCGTACGGGTTCAACTCCCGTTCCCGGCATATTTGTAATTCTTTGTGGACCCATATAAAACTACTCCAGGAGAACACAGCCGGTATAGGTTAAGGTATTGGGTCCGTAATAATAGGGCAGATTATTGTCCTTGCAAACATCGCTGACCACTAAACCAAAGGCTTCCATGGAGGAAACCATCTTTTGGGGGAAACGGCAGGGATTATCCGGCCAAGTACACTTTTCACACCGTTTGCAGCCCCCGGCGCCGAGTATTACACAGCCGGGATAGAGTTTCCGCACTTTATCTGTAAAGTTCTCAAGATGCTTCCTATGTTCCTCGGAGGTTAACTCCATGGACTCATAATCAAAAGAGTCTTCCAAAACACCGGTGGTTTGCAAGAGAACACCCCGTTTAAATTTATGCATGGTCGAATCACATTCGGCAAGGGTCCCGCAGGCGGGTGGACAGGCCCAGTTTGCATCATAGGCCTTGCATTTATTCGCCGCACAGGCATCGCGTACCTCCTCGCGCACCCGTATGACATCCACATCCAGCAAACCGGCATGGGTAAATCCGCAATCCAAAGCTAAGTCTTTAATCCCTTCAATCGTTTCCGCCATACACGCCTCACTCTAAAACGTAAAAAAAGAGCCACGAATTAACACGGATGAGGATTTCATTTTTTCGTGATCCGTGACCCTCTTAACTTGGACTAAGCGAAATTAGCTGGCCAGTTTTTTCGCAAGCACCGCAGCGCTGGCGGCATCGGTGGTGTACCCATCGGCGCCGACCTGCTTGGCAAAGTCTTCGGTGATCGGTGCGCCGCCTACGATGAGCTTAAAGCCCGCCAAACCGCTGGCCTTAATCGCCGCGGCGGTTTCCTTCATAGAAGGCATGGTGGTGGTCAGGAGGCAGGACAGGGCCACAACCTTGGTATCCGGATTGGTTTTGATGGCGCTTACAAAGGTGTCGGTAGCCACATCAACCCCCAGATCGATCACCTCAAACCCGGCGCTTTCGATCATCAGAGCTACCAGGTTCTTGCCGATGTCGTGCAGATCCCCGTGTACGGTACCGATGATGCATTTCCCCAGGCGGGTGGTGTCCCCCGCCGCCAACTTCGGTTTTAATACCTCTACGCCCTTCTTCATAGTCCGGGCAGCAACCAGCATTTCGGGAACGAAGATTTCCGATTTCTGGAATTTCTCCCCAACGTTACCCATGGCTTTAATCATCCCCTCGTTGAGGATTTTTATCGGTTCAATCCCTTCTCCCAGAGCTTCCGTTACCAACCCTTCAATAAGCTTTGACTTTCCTGTTTCAACCGCCTGAGCTATTTCATCAATTTTAGACATACCGTAACTCCTCTTTACAATCTATATATATCCGCATCTGCGAATATTACTGTTTAACCTCTCCAAAGAGACCATTCCGGAAGGCGCCGATATACTCCATACACAGTTCATCCTGGCCGAGCAGGGCTTCCGCCGCATAGATCAGACCCATCATATCCTTGTTCAGGGGGTCGATGATAGCGCTGTCCATGCCGGCGTTCATTGCCAGGATGATAAAGGCCCGGTTGATGAACTTCCGCATGGGCAGATTAAAAGAAATATTACTTGCCCCGCCGGTCAGGTGAATCGTGGGGTACTGCGCCTTAACCTTTTGCATCGTTTCGGTAACCTTGGCGATGCCGTCTTCGGAGGTACAGATCATTTCGATGAGCGGATCGATGTGCAGCCGGTTGGGAGACAACTTGTACTGCTCCGCCTTTTTCATCAGATTACCGAAAACCCGCAGCCGATCCGCCGCCGACTTGGGTATCCCCGTATCGTCGCTTAACAGGCACACGCATTCCCACTTACTGTCCGCAATGAGCGGGAATATGGTATCCACCTTATCCCCTTCCATGGACACCGAATTGATCAAGCCCGGCTTTTTACACAGGGGAATCGCCTGGGCAATGATCTTTGCACTGGGGCTATCAATGGAGATTGGGACATCGGTTACGGACTGTACCAGATCGAAAAGCCACTTAAGGGTATCAAGCTCCTCGGTTTCCGGTACCGAAGCGCATACGTCGATGAAGCTTGCCCCGGCATCCGCCTGTTTTTTCGCCAGATCGCGGATATGGGCTTCGTTCTTTTCCGCAATTGCCTTTGCCATTGACGGAATTGAACCATTGATCTTTTCACCTATTAAAATCATTACATTCTCTCCTTATATTTAATTTATCCTAATTGTCATATAATTTTCACATATATGCTATTCATACCAAGGATTTTCTTGTAAGAGCAAAAGTACTTTTGTGCAATGAAAGAAGACATAAGCCTCAGTCCTTTGATTCCGGCACGGTAACACAGCCGTCGGGTAGTATAAGTATTTTTGGGACAGCGATACCTTGAGATTGGGCCTTTCCCAGAGCCTCATCCAGGGCCGCTTGGGGAGAAGCGGCGCTCTCGATGAACATACTCTTTAGCCGTTCTGCGGGAAGTTCCGTCACAGCTTTTATCGTAGCCCGATCGGATACGGCGGCCATCTTGGCGGCCTTATGGTACCCCAGCTTGTATCCCTCGCGGATACGCCGGAGAGCATCCGCCGGACTGGAAGCGGAGGCCAGCAGTTTGGCGTAGGCCTCATCCCCAATGCCGTCCCTGCAACTGGAAACCAGGATCAGGGTTCCCCCATCCTTCAGCGCTACTGCGCCATTATCAATAGCCTTCTGGGATTGGTAGAGGTCGATGTCCATGGGAAATTTTGCCACCGATACTACGATATCCGCTTTTGCGGGAACGATCACGCAAAAGATCTTCCGGGCAATTTCAACGGCGGCGTAAAAAGAAGCCATCAGATCCCCGGTTGTAGCGGCGGCTACCCGTTGCTCCTTATCAAGAATAGTCATGAGGGAGAATACCGGCGCTTTGATCAGAGGCAGGGCGTCCATCATATCCTCGTGGACCGGGTTCCCCTCCAGGGCCAGGGAATGGGCTGCGCCGGAGAGGGCCTGTTTGTGGTTCGCCTGGATGGTCTTATAAGCGGCAATCCCCGGGAGAAATGCCTTGCGGCCTCCGGTAAAGCCCGCGAAGTAATGGGGTTCTACGCTGCCGGTGGCGATTATTCGGTCCGCTTCAAAGAGCCGTTTGTTGAGCAGTATTGGTGTGCCATTCCTGGTGGTTCCCAAATCCACCATATCGTCATCCTTCCGGGCATCGTGGTGAACGCAACGGTTCCGCAGTTTATCGTAGAACACCCCCAGGATTTGCCGGTACTCATCTTCCGTGGGTCCCCGGTGTGCCCCGGTGGCCACGATGAAGGTTAAATTTTCTATTTGGATACCGGTTTTCTCAAAGACCGGCAGGAGGTCCTTGAGGATTATCTCTGTGGGGGTTGGCCGGGTAGCGTCGTTGATAATAATGAGAACCCGTGTGCCGCCGCGGAGAAAATCTTCAAGACCCTGCCCCTGTTCCGCATTAGCCTGGGGACCATCCTTAGTAAAACTATTTGGTCCATAGGGTTTTTTTAAGGCTTCCCCCAGAATTTGTTCCATAGTTCCGGCGGCCTTGAATTCATTCGGTTCCGCCACAACCAGGAGGTTTTCGTCGGGAAATTCCAGGGGGAAGGTTTTTTTTAGATAGGGGATTTCGATTTTCATAAGGTCCTCTGACCGGAAGGAATGGGGCTATACCCCACGCCTTCCGGATTTGTCATCATTTTTTCCACTTCCCTAAGCCAAGGTATTTGTTGGTTTCAGCAGTACCTGTGGCCGAATCGTTCTGCATTCTCATACTGGCACGGATACCGTCCATGGTTTCCGGAATGGTTACCGATTCCTGGGGGATGTTGATGGCGTACATGATATTGTCACCGCTTTCAACGATACTGTCTTCCCACAGGCCGATCTCGTACATATCACCCCGGGGGTTCCCAAGGTCACGGGCATAACGGAAGAATGAGGCATTTCCCAGGAAACCGTCGTCAATGTTCACCACCCGGATACGGTTGTGGGTCTTAAAAGCTTCCAGGGCCTGTTCTTTAGTAATCTTACCTTTCTTTGCGTGGGCAACCACCGTAATGATGTGGCCGTGGGTAACCGGAGTATGGACCAGAATGCCCGTCGCATCGATATGGGGCATGATGGTCATCAGGTCCAGAGCCTGGTGGGAGGGAGCCTTGTCCATCTGCAGGGCGTTGGTTAAGCCGCGATGATAGTCTCCGGGATCAGCCACACGGCGGATGATGGTGATCGCCACCCGGTCGATACCGTATTTACGGTCCAGACAGTCCACCGATCGGATGAGCCCCGTGGTATTACAACTGGTCAGCTTCAGGTAATTTACCCCAAGCCCTTTTTCGTAGTTAGCGTAACCGTGGAAAAACACATCCGCCACGGAGTTTTTCTCGCCGCCCTGGAAGATAGCTTTAACTCCGGCCTTGGCGTAGAGTTCCTTGTTTTTGGCCCCCACACCGCCGGGGGAGGAATCCAGCATGATATCAACCTTACCGATCAGATCCTGGAAGCTGCCCTTGTAGGGGATTCCCGCGGCGTCAAACTTGGATTTGTCCGCCCCATCGACCAGGTACAGGTCATAGGTCATACCCTTTTCACAGAGGGCCTTAATGGAAAGGGTGGGGGCTAAATCTGCGATGCCCACCAGTTCCATGTCCTTCTGCAGCGCCACGCCGTCCGCTAAACGCTGCCCGATTACTCCGTATCCCGCCACTCCGACTTTTACCATTTTCTTTCTCCTCTTATAGTTTTTTAAGCAATTAATGAATATCCCCGCCTTCCTTCAAAGGCGGAATTATTTTACCTTTTCTTTCAGCTTTGAACCATGCCGCAGCGCTTTTACCACCGGTAATTCTTCCCCGGTTAAGAAGCGGATCAACGCACCCCCGCCGGTACAGATGTAATCAATATCCCCGGTTTTACCGTATTTTTTTGTCGCAGTAATACTATCGCCGCCTCCAATAACCGTATAGGCTGGGGTATCACCCAGTGCGTCCCATACCAGACGAGTCCCCAGCTCGGTGGCGGTTTCTTCAAAAACCCCCATGGGTCCGTTGACAAAAACGGTCTTGGCTTCCCTGATGGCCTCCTGATATTTTTTTGCGGTCGCTTCGCCAATATCCAGGATGAGTACCCCTGCGGGGATTTTTCCCAGCTCGTATTCCACCCGTTTCCCGTCCTTCACAGCGGCAAAGTCCGAGGGGGTTACAATCTTGTTCCGGTATTTTGCAAGCAGCTCCTTTGCGGTGTCCACTAAATTATCGTAGCCCTCTTTTTTGATGAAAGCCCTGGCCGGTTCCCCGATGTCTTTACCATCCGCCCAGAGGATTACTTCTCCTACCAGACCGCCGGTTAAAACTTTGTCCGCCGCTCCGCCCCCCAGGACGGCGCTCATCATCAGAAAAGCGTCGTTAATTTTGGCGCCCCCCAGGACAAATACGCTGGGTCGCTTTGGTTTTTCCATGAGACCGGAGATGACGCAGAATTCCTCTTCAAACAGGCGGCCCATGGCGCTGGGCAGGAGTTCTTCAAACCCGCATAGGCTGGGCTGGTCCCGGTGGGCTGCGGCAAAAGCATCGCAGACATAGAGGTCCCCCAAGGGAGCCAATTTTCGCACTAACAGTGTTTTTGCCTGTTCCTCATGGGAGAGGAGCAGTTTGGTTTCAAAGAGGGTCTGTTCCTCCGATACAAAACGGACATTATCCAGCAGGAGGATTTCCCCCGCATTGAGAGCCTTAATTGCCTCCCGGGCTGCGGGGCCGCAGACATCATCGATGAACTTTACTTCCTTACCAAGGAATTTGGACAGTACCTTTGCATGGGGCTCGGTGGTGTAAAAGTTTTTATACTCAATATCACTTCCCTGATGGGCCAGGAGCACCAGCTTGGCGCCCTTCTCGCTCAATTCTTTCAGGGTAGGGATACAGGCTTCTATCCTGGTGGTATCCTTTAGGGTTCCCGTGACCCGATTCACCGGCTGATTAATATCGATACGGCAGAGAACCGTTTTATCCTTTACGTCAAAATCATCCAGGGTGTTTATTCCGAATCTCATTGATTAAACTCCACCGGTTTTTTTGATATAGGCCCGGGCTTTAATAGCGTACTCCAGAGGGTTAGCCTTGGCGGGGTCCTGTTCGGCTTCCACCACCCACCACCCTTTGTACTTTGCTTTTTTTAGGGTGTTGAAGATGGGCTTAAAGTCTATGCTTCCGTCGCCGGGCACCGTAAAGACTCCGGACTTAACCGCATGGAGGAAGGACCATTTTTTCGCAATCGCTGTTTCCCGAATGGCCGGACGCATATCCTTAAGGTGTACATGGCCAATCCGCTTTATCCATTTTTTCAATACCGCCATATGATCCTCCCCGGAGAAAACCAGATGTCCCGTATCGTAGAGGAGACTCAGTAATTTAGGATCGGTGTTTTCCATAAGCCGGTCAATTTCAGCGGCGGTCTGCACACCGGTCCCCATATGATGATGGAAGGTCAGCTTCATTTTCTTTTCTGCCGCCCGTTTACCCAGCTTGTTCAGTCCCTCGGTGAGCCGCTTCCATTCATCGCCGGTAAAAACCGGTTTGTTGTCGAAGATAGGCTCTTCCTTGCCCTGAATGGAGTGACCCTGTTCAGAAGCCCCTATAACCCGGGCCCCCACGGCATAAAGAAAATCCCGGTGCTTGATGAATTCCGCTTCCACTTCTTCGTAGGGCTTCGTGGTCAGGAAAGAACTGAACCATGCGTTACAAATGGTGAGTCCCCGCAGTTTTAGTTTTTGGTTGAGAATGTCCGGATCCTTGGGGTACTTGTTACCCACTTCACTCCCGGTAAATCCTGCCAAAGCCATTTCGCTGACGCACTGCTCAAAGGGAATATCCCCCCCCAGTTCGGGAAGGTCGTCATTGGTCCAGCCGATGGGGGCAATGGCCAGTTTGATAGTAGGCTTCGGTGTTGTCCTTATCGTTTTAGGATCGGCCTTTGCTTTCGTCTTAGCCGCTGTTTTTACTGTCGCCATAATACTGCTCCTAGAATTTTCTTGCCTTAGATACTTCTGCGGCCATATCCTTCGCTGCCTTTTCAACTTCAGGGTTGGTAGAAACCTGGGCGGTACCGACCCGCCACCAGGACTCATACCCGTGGGTCATGGTCTTAGCGCTGGTCTTAACATCGATAACCACCGATTTTTTGGACGCCAAAGCTTCTTTTACCGCCTTTTCCAGTTCCGCAGCTGTTCTGGCCCGCAGTCCCAGTGCGCCCCAACTTTCGCCGTTTTTGGCGTAGTCCACCTGCACGGAACTTCCTTCCAGAAGTCCGCTCGTCTCATTCCGTGTTTTCCATTCGTTCCCAAAATGGGCTATCCCCTGGCTATGCTGCAGGTTGTCTATACAGTGGAAGCCGGCGTTGTCCAGCACCACCACGATTATTTTTTTGCCCTCCTGAACAGCGGTTAGTAACTCTGTGTGGAGCATGGTATAGGCGCCGTCCCCAACCAGGGCGACCACTTCCTTTCCCGGGAAGGCGATTTTTACCCCCAGGGCGGCGGCGACTTCGTAGCCCATGCAGGAGAAGCCGTATTCCATGTGGTAGGTATCCTTTACCCGGGCGCGCCAGACCCGCTGCATATCCGAGGGGATGGACCCCGAACCGGACACGACGATGACATCCTTGGGGAGGAGCCGGTCGTTCAGTTCCCCTAATACCCTTGCCTGGGAAAGCAGGGGCGAACCGTCCGGAGCGGGATTGGCGTCTTCGCTGTAGAGCCGGTCAACCTCGGCCTTCCATTCGGCGCGGACTTCACTAATCCTGTCGCCCCAGCTTGATTTGTACCCGGGCGCTGCCTTGGTTAAGGCGTCCAGGGTAAGTTTTGCATCGGCAATGATAGGCTCGCCGTTCATCTTATAGGCGTCAAAGGGGGCAATGTTGACTCCGAGTATTTTCGCATCAGGGTTTTGGAAAAGCCATTTAGAGCAGGTGGTAAAGTCTCCCAACCGGGTTCCCACTGCAATGATCAGGTCCGCTTCCCGGGCTATCCGGTTTGCCGAAAGGGCGCCGGTGTTGCCGATCCCCGAAAGGTTGTAGGGGTTGTCCCAGAGGATGGTTCCTTTTCCCGCCTGGGTTTCCCCGAAGGGGATGTGGTAGGTCTCGCAGAATTTTTCCAGTTCCTTTCCCGCGTCGGAGAAGCGTACCCCGCCGCCGCAGATCACCAGGGGTTTTTTTGCGGCCTTCAGCATCGCTGCGGCCCTATCGATCTGGCCCTTGGTGGGTATGCGCCGTTCTATATGGTGGACCCGCTTGGCGAGGAATTCCTCGGGGTAATCGTAGGCTTCACCCTGCACGTCCTGGGGCAAGGAAACGGTTACCGCCCCGGTTTCCGCAGGGTCCGTGAGGACCCGGAAGGCGTTGATCATGGCGGTCATAAGCTGTTCCGGCCGCTGTACCCGGTCCCAGTAACGGCTTACCGCGCGGAAGGCATCGCTGGCGGTACTGGTATAATCGCTGGGGGTTTCAACCTGCTGGAGCACCGGATCGGGCTGGCGGCAGGCAAAGGCATCCCCCGGCAGAAACAGTACCGGTATGCGGTTCACCGTGGCGGTTCCTGCAGCGGGCACCATGTTCAGAGCGCCCGGGCCTATGGAACTGCACACCGCCATCATTTGCCGGCGGTTTTTTTGTTTGGCAAAGCCCATGGCTGCGTGACCCGCACCCTGTTCGTTTTTTGCCTGATAGAATTTTAGTTTGTTATCCTTTGAGGCCAGGGCTTCACCAAGGCCTACCACCACCCCGTGGCCGAATATACCGAACACACCGGCAACGAATTTAATTTCCTCACCGTCCGCTTCGATGTACTGGTTGTCCAGAAATCGCAGCAGCGCCTGTGCCATGGTAAGGCGTATCGTTTTCCCCATTCTATTCTCTCCTTACTACTTGTATTTATTTTTTCGGCTGCCAGATTTTGTCTTCCGGCCCCTGGACCCATTTGTGTTCTTCTATAAATATGGGCGTCTTGGTTGCAGGCCCGTAATGGGCGCCATCAATGTGACGTATCACCCAGAGATACCACATGGCATAACCCGGAGCGGTAACCTGGGGATGAACCTCCCCTTCCCGTATCAGGATGGTGTCTTTGTCCTTAATGATATAAGGCGTATCCCCGATTGCGGTAAGGCCGAATCCATTGCTGGGGAGGAAGCGGTAATGATAAATCTCCGGCTGGGGATGATGATGAGGCGGATAGCTGGACCACTTGCCCGGCACGCCGATAACTTCGCCGATGACCAGGTTGGACTCTGGCCGGTTGGTGTCGTCAAAGACGGTACGCACCACCCGTGTGGAGGTTTCCCGCATGGCGCCTTCTCCCCGGAATTCACTCTGGCATTCCTCAGGGGTGTAGAGCTTCGCCTTGATGGGCCGGGGGTTGTCCGTGGCGGTGTAGTAAAACTCCGCCCCCTCTTTCCCCGCAGTAATGGTAACTTCGTTTTTCGCCGGAACCGAAAGGCACCAGGGTGCATAATCGAAAAGGTTGGGCCTGGAGATTTCTTTTTCCCCGCCCTCCCAGGTTATTTTTGCGCTTCCCCGGGAGAGCAGCCAAACCCGTTCGTCCGTGGGGGAATTGCTCTTATAGGTATCCCCCGGGAGGAGGTTTATCACTCCAAAATCCATGAGCATATCTGCGGTCGCCCCGCTTCGGGGTGATAGGGGAGTGTAGCCCCGGTTAAATGGCGGTTTGTGCGGTATTTGCATCCTGTGCCTTCCTTATAAATACTATTATTGTGCCTTGATTTCTTCTATAGAAACAGGGCGTTTTTCCTTAACCGATTTAAACGCCGCCAGAGCAGCGTACATATTCGCCAGTCCGTCTTCGCCGGTTACGGCAATAGGTTTGTTGTTCTGTATGGAGTCGGTAAAGGAGATCATCTCGTCTACAAAGGCCTGCTTGTACCGTTCCAGGAAAAAGTAGAGCGGTTTTTCTGTGGACACGCTGGTTTCGTTGGACAGTTTTACCGTATTCGGCAGGTCGTTTTCGGCCTGGGCTGAACCCTTGGAACCAAAAACTTCCACCCGTTGGTCATACCCGTAGGCGGCCTTGCGGGAATTGTCGATAACCCCGATGACGCCGTTGGCGAATTTCAGGGTAACGATGGCGGTGTCCACGTCCCCGGCCTTACCGATTTCCGGATCAACCAGGACGGCGCCGGCGGCGTACACTTCGGTGATCTCGCTTCCTGCCTGGAACCGGGCCATATCGAAGTCGTGGATCATCATGTCCATGAATATTCCCCCGGAGACCTTTACATAAGCAATGGGCGGCGGCGCGGGGTCCCGGGATGTGATCTTAACCAGCTGGACATCGCCGATTGCGCCATCCTGGGTGTATTTCCGGATACGGGCAAAGTTGTGGTCGAACCGGCGGTTAAACCCGATCTGGAGCTTAACCCCCGCCTTTTTGGCCGCATCCAGGGCTGCCTTTACCTTGGTTACGGTCAAATCTATGGGTTTTTCGCAGAAGATATGCTTCCCCGCCTGGGCAGCGGCGATGGTAAGGTCCGCGTGGGTATCCGTGGAACTACACACGATAACCGCCTTTATTTCAGGGTCCTTCAATAAAACTGCGGGATCTTTTGAAATAATTCTGACTCCAAGTCCCTTTGCCAGCGCTTCCTGTTCCGCCGTCAGCATGATGTCCGCCAGCCCCTCCAGTTTTGCCTGGGGGATAAAACGGGCAATGTTGTCAATGTGGATTTTGCCAATCCGCCCGGCGCCGATAATTCCTATCTTTAATCTCTCTGCCACAATATTGCTCCTTGCTTTAGATAACCCTATTAGGTAGTATATGAAAACGTTATTATTATAATATATTCAAATTTAAAACTTGTAAAGCCGTTTTTTCATAATATTAACGCATATTAAATAAACAATTATCGATAAAAAGGTGTATTTTCCCATTTCTTTTTGTAAATTTTTAAGAAAATCGTATTTTTCTAAGAACCGGCGGCGGCTTTTTTATTGATTAAATCGTTGTTTTATAACAAATTATGATAATAAATCAAAGATATATAAGACTCAACGATTTTTGTTGACAGATCGAAATAATGATGTGATACTCATTTATGAAAACGTTATTAATCTTATGTTCTATTTTAGGACATGGAAATAAATCTTGAGGAGTTTTTATGAAAAAATCACTATGTGTTTTTATGGTTGTTCTGATGGTGGTGTCGGGGCTGTTCCTGGCGGGGTGTCAGAAAAAAGAGGCGGCGGGACCGCAGAAAATCTCCATCGCCTTTGCCCGCAGTGAGTCAAACGATACTTGGCTCTCCTACCTGCACGATGCGTTTGCCGCAGAATTCGCGAGTAAGCCGGAGTACGAGATCATCTGGTCAGACGGTCAGAACGATGTTACCCGTCAACAGGACAATGTTAACGCGGCAATCGCCCAGGGTGTAAAGGCGATAGTTGTAGTCCCGGTTGACACCAGCGCGGCCGCTCCCATGATCCGGGCGGCGCAGGAAGCGAAAATCCCCATTATCTTTGTGAATCGTAACCCCTTTGTTGGTTCAACTCCCCCTGCAGGTGTGTACTACTGCGGCTCGGATTCGGTCGTGGCGGGGCGGCAGCAGATGGAATACCTCGGCGAGCAAATGGGCGGTTCCGGTGAAATCGCCATCCTCATGGGGCAGCTCAACCAAGAGGCGGCCCAGGACAGGACCCGGGGTGTTAAACAAATTATCACGGAGAAATATCCGAATATCAAGGTCGTAGGCGAACAGACCGGTAACTGGATGCGGAACGAAGGGGTCAATGTCACCGAAAACTGGCTTACGGCGTATCCCAACCTGAAAGCTATTGCTTCCAATAACGACGAAATGGCCATGGGCGCCCTCGTTGCCATCGCAAGCACCGGCCGGACGGGTATTCTGGTAGGCGGTACGGACGGGAACCCCGATGCGGTTCAGGCTGTTAAGGACGGCAAGATGGCGTGTTCGGTATTACAGAACGCGAAAGGCCAGGGAGCCGGGGCCGCCGACTTTGCGATCAGGGCGCTTAAGGGTGAAAAACTAGACCCCGTCAAGTGGGTACCCTACGAATTGATTACCCCCAAAAACGTGAACGATTACCTTTAAATTCAGATTTCTTTTTAGGGGCGGCGGCAAATACCTACAGTGTTTGCCGCCGTCTTTTCCACAGTAAACGAGGCGGTTTTAAAATACGATGGTCCGAAAGGGTCATGATTTTGTGACTGCCGCCTATGAAACTACAGGGGCGGGAGTATGGCGGATAGTGAATATATCCTTGAAATGAAAAACATTGTTAAAACCTTTCCGGGCGTCCAGGCTCTTCGCGGAGTTGATCTGAAGGTGCGTCCCGGGGAGATTCATGCCCTTTTAGGCGAGAATGGAGCGGGTAAGTCAACGCTTATGAAGTGCATCATCGGTATCCATTCACCTACAAGCGGGCAGATCATCTTTGACGGGAAGGAACTGGGACATTACAGCCCCGCAGAGGCTCTGAAAATGGGAATCTCCATGATTCACCAGGAACTGAACCCTGTTCTGCACCGGCCCATCATGGAAAATCTCTGGCTGGGGCGGGAGCCGCGAAACAAGATTGGCCTTATTGACCACAAAAAAATGGCGGAAATGACCAGCGAGGTTCTGGAAGAGATATACATGATGGAAGATCCCAGAACCCTGATGTCGGAATTGACCATTGCCAAAATGCAGATGTGCGAAATAGGCAAGGCCATTTCGTATAATTCAAAATTGATCCTTATGGATGAGCCGACTTCAGCCTTGACAAACCGGGAAGTCGACCAGCTTTTTGTTATCATGCGGAAGCTCAAGGAAAAGGGCGCCAGCATGATCTATATCTCCCACAAGCTTGATGAAATATACAAGATAGCGGATATTATCAGCGTTTATCGCGATGGCGAATATATAGGGACCGGGACGCCGGATGAGTTGAAAGTAGACAAGCTTATCAACATGATGGTGGGCCGGGATGTAAAGGACCAGTTCCCCAAAGAAGTGTGTCCCATAGGAGAAGTTAAACTTGAGGTTAAAAACCTTTCGCATAAAAAATATTTTAAGGACGTTTCGTTCACCGTGCGCAGGGGCGAAATACTCGGTGTTGCGGGTCTTATCGGCGCAGGCCGCAGTGAGGTAATAGAAACTATTTTTGGTGTGCGCCAGAAAAGCGGAGGGCAAATCCTTGTGGACGGCAGGGAGGTCAATATCCGCAGGGTCGATGACGCGAAGAAGGCCGGCATGGCCTTTATCACCGAGGACCGGCGGAATTCGGGCATTTTCCCGATGCTGGATATTCAGCTTAACATGGTCATAGGCAGCATTCCCCAGTTTTTGAGCAAGGCCGGTTTTTTGAGTGAAAAACGTATGCGCGTTAAATGCGATGAATATGTGCAGAAGGTGCAGATAAAAACACCCGGGCTTGGGCAGCTTATTCAGAACCTTTCGGGTGGGAACCAGCAGAAGGTGCTTGTAGCCCGATGGCTCATGACCAACCCGGACATTCTTCTGTTTGACGAACCGACCCGGGGCATTGATGTGCTTACCAAATCCGAGATACACAGGCTTATTACCCGTCTTGCGGGGGAGGGGAAATCCATTATCATGGTTTCTTCCGAACTGCCGGAAGTGATGGGCATGAGCGACCGCATCATGATCATGCACCAGGGAAAAGTTACCGGCATCATAAACAACAGGCCGGATTTGACCCAGGAGGAATTGATGGCCTATGCCACTAATACCATAGAAGATTATCAGAAACAGCAAGGAGTCCAAAATGACCATTAATGTTAAACGCATAACCCAGAAATACGGCATACTCTTAATTCTGATTGTGATGAGCATTGTATTTGCCATCATGTCCCCGGCCTTTATAAGCATTCCCAACATCCTGAACATTTTGAATCAAACCGCCATCTGGGGTATCATGGCCCTGGGTATGACCTTTGTCATTATCGCAAAGGGCATCGATCTTTCGGTTGGTTCCGTGCTTGCCTTCTCCGGCCTTGTCGCTGCGAGCCTCGCGCAGGTACCCGCGCAGATGAGGCTGTACCAGAATCTGCCGCAGCTGCCGCTTATCATTCCGATACTGGCGGGGCTTTTTATCGGGACACTTTGCGGGGCGGTGAACGGGGCGCTTATCGCCTTTACAAAAATCCCGGCCTTTATCGCTACCCTGGGGATGATGACCGTGGTGCGCGGTTTCGCCCTTATCTATTCAAATGCGCGGCCGGTGAGTAACCTGGTCCCCGCAATGAACGCCATAGGCAGCAGGGTGTTTGGTATTCCCGTTCCGATTCTGATTTACCTCCTGATGTTTATCGTGAGTTACATTCTGTTAAATAAAACGCGGTTTGGCAAAAACACATTCGCAATCGGGGGTAATATTACTGCGGCGGAAGTGTCCGGCGTAAACGTGCCGAAAAGCCTGGTGCTGATCTACGCCTACTGCGGCCTCCTGGCCGGGATCGCGGCCATCGTCTTTGCCGGGCGCGTGGGCAGTGTCCATCCCGGCGCGGCGGACGGCTACGAATTGACGGCCATTGCCGCCACCACCATAGGCGGCACCTCCCATTCGGGCGGTATCGGCACCATAGGCGGTGCGTTAATCGGCGCCCTGGTATTATCAGTTATGCGTAACGGTATGACACTCCTTGGGTTCTCTCCCTACAGCCAGAAGATACTGGAAGGTGTCATCATTGTAGGTGCGGTTGTTATTGATATGCGCAAGAACGCACGGAAAGGTTAATACATTTAAGGAGTTTTTATGCTGACAAGAAAACGTGTTGCTTTAAACCGGATCATTTCACCGTCCCAGGGCTTTGTGGAATTTATTAAATTTACCGCCGGACTGAGACTTTCCCAGGTAGAGCTTCGTAACGATCTGCCGGGAAAATCAAAGATAGGAGATATTATTGACGGACTGAAACCCGCAGAGGCGCTGAAGATAAGCCGGGAGGAAGGGGTTAAGATCATTACGATCAATGCCTTGCAGAAATTCAATCTGCCTGCCAAGCGGGAGACCTGCCTTGCGGAGCTGGAACAGCTTCTGGAACTCTGTGCGGCTATTGAATGTCCGGCCCTGGTGTTGTGCCCCAATAACGAGAAAAGTGATAAACGAACTCCGAAGCAGAAGTACCTGGATACGGTAGATGCCTTGGGGGACTATGGCCCCCTGTTTATTAAATATGGTATAATCGGCTATGTGGAAGCCCTTGGCTTTGGGATTTCTTCCCTAACATCCCTGCCGCCTATTGTCGGCGCCATTAAGGCGTCGGGCTATGGCTGTTACCGGGTATTGTTGGATACCTTCCACCATTACATCGGTCCGGATGATAAGAGCATATTCGGTATGGACGGTCTTGGCGCTTCCTATGAGCTGCCCTACACCGGCTTAGTACATATTTCCGGTGTTGAAGATGATATTCCGGCGGAAAAATTCCTGGATGGTAATCGTGTTCTGGTAGGCCCCAAGGATAAAATGGGTAATAAAGAATTGATACAAAGACTGGATACTCTGGGATATCAGGGTGTCTTCTCCTATGAGCCCTTTGGCCCGGCGGTACAGAAACTGTCGCCGATACAATTAGCAACGGCGCTGGAGGCTAGCTTTAAGTACCTGGGGGTTAAATAGGAAGCAAAGAGGGGTAAAAGGGATGATTAACATTAAGGATATTGCCAAACAAGTTGGGGTATCCGTTTCTACGGTATCACGGGTGGCGAACGGAAAAAAATACGTTACCCAAAAAAAACGTGAGCAGATCCTCAAACTCATTGAAGAAACCGGGTATGTACCCAACAAGGCTGCCAGAAATATGGTTCTGCAGCGAAGCTTTACGGTGGGTATTGTGATCCCCTATATTTTTAATATGTTTCAAAGGCAGCTTTTTTCAATAATAGAGCGGCATTTGGAATCATTTGGGTACCATACGCTGTTTTTCTTTGTAAAGTTTGACGATATTAGTGAAAAAGACTGTTTGGATCGGCTAAAGTCTGAAAAGCTGGACGGGGTTATCCTGATCCAGGAGATCAGAAACCCGGGTTTTTATGAATCCCTTAACCGGTTGCAGCTTCCCGTGGTTGTTTCGACCTTTAGTTTCCCCGATATCCCTTCCATACTTGTCGATGAGGAACAGGCCTCTATTGCGGCGGTAAACCACCTTATCGGTCTGGGGCATCGCAAGATCAATATGATATGCGCCAGCGGTTTTACCTTTGGTAAATTGCGGATGGGAGGGTATTATAAGGCTCTGGAAATGGCGGGAATTGAACAGGACGAAAGCCGGGTACTCTTTGCGCCCTACTATACTGCAGAATCCGGTATGTACACCATGCGGGAACTGCTGCTCCGGAACCGGGATTTTACCGCAATTTATGCCGCCACCGATGAATTAGCCCTCGGGGTTATACGGATTTTGAAAGACGAAGGTCTGCGGGTTCCGGAGGATATTTCGGTGGTGGGTTTCGATGACATTGAAATATCGGATTATTTGATCCCCCGGCTAACCACCATACGCCAGCCGCTGGAAGAAATCGGCGGACAGACCGCACTGATCCTGCACCGGGCAATAACCGGGAATCCTGCCTTTAAACAAGAACTGGTCCTTCCCTACAAGCTGATAATCCGGGAATCTACGGCACGAAAAAACTGAGAACACTTTCATAAAAAGATGGATTCTCGAAGAATTCATCTAGAACCCCAAATATTTTCACAAAACACAGAAAAAGCTTGACAGTTCAAAAAAACAAAACTATTATTATGGTAACGTTTGCATATGTAGATAAATCCTGAATACAAAATGAGACTGTTGGTGAGGTTCCATGGACCGGTGGGTGAAAATAGTGCTGGAAAATCGATCCTGAAATAAACATGAAGGAGTTTCCTATGGATAAGGTCCGTATTGGTTCTGTTGGACTTGGACGCTTGGGCTTGCAGCACGCGGAAAATATCGCGGGAAGGATTCAGAACGCTGAACTTATAGCGATCTGTGATGTGGATAAACCAAAAGTGGAGGAGACTGCTCGGCGGCTTGGGGTTAAACACCAGTTTACTTCCTTTGACGATCTTGTCGCCTGTAAAGATGTGGACGCCATAGCGGTGGTTTCTCCTTCCGCTCTGCATACCGGGCAAATTGCGGCGGCCATGAAAGCCGGGAAACATGTATTCTCGGAGAAACCCCTTGGGGTTACCGTGGCGGAATGTAAGGAAGCGGAGAAGGCGGTAGAAGCCCACCCCGATTTGGTATTTATGCTGGGCTTTATGCGCCGCTTCGATGAGTCCTATAAATATGCCCATGACAAGGTTGTTGCCGGGGAAATCGGTAAGCCTGTGCTGTTCCGTTCCTACAGCCAGGATCCGGAAAAATTTATCCAGGGTTCTATCGCCTTTGCACCCCATTCGGGCGGTGAGTTTCTCGACATGTCGGTCCATGATATCGACCTGGCAAGGTGGTTCACTGGTTCAGAACCGGAGACGGTGTATGCAATCGGCGGCTGTTATGCCCATCCAGAATTTGCCGCTTATAAAGACGGGGACAATGTATCCTGTCTGATGAAATTCAAAAACGATTGCATGATATTCCTCTTTGCAGGCCGTACCGCCCCCCACGGCTATAACGTGGAAACTGAGATAATCGGAACCAAGGGAATCCTCCGGATCGCTTCAATACCCCAGAAAAATCTGGTAGAAGTCCTCGATAGTCACGGAGTCAGGCGAGAGTGCAGCGAGAATTTTCTGGAACGGTTTGCTACCGCCTATGTTAATGAGGTACAGGAATTTGTCAATTGTATTGTTGAAAAGCGCAAACCCTCAGTTACGGTGTATGATGGAACCAAGGTTTCGGAAATTGCCTATACTTGTAAGGCGGCTTTTGAGAGCGGGGAGCTGCTTAAGTTTTAAGGCAAAAGCAACCGACATGATTTATCTGTTTGAGAGGAAATTAATATAACCCTGTTGGAGGAACATATGAAACAGCTTTTTCAAATCGGTGGCTATGTATCAGGGGTTATGGCATTTTTAAGTAAAAAGGCTGAAAAGCTCACCTTCAGCATCTCTAAGGAAGATCGGGGTATTTTACGTGAGCTGGCCAAGAAGTATGCTGAATTGGCGGCTGATCCGGTCAACAACGAACGGATTAGCCGTATGCGGGAGGTGAATGATCTCAAACCGGTTCGCCCGCCGGTTTGGGTGGACGAGCTGCCTTGGCATGAGCTGGATATTGACAACCAGCTTGTCCTGCATTGCCAATCGGAGGAAGCGAAGATACTGGAAGAATATTTCCGGCAGACCCTTTTTCGCTGGAAATATTTCCAGGCTGATATGGTTGTAGAGGACACGCTCTATTTAATAAAGGCTTATTCTAGCACCGGCATCGGCATTGGGGTTACAGAAAATGTGCTGCCAATCGACGCAGAGAACAAAATTGTTTCCCACCAATACATCGATCAGCTGGATACCGAAGCAAAGGTTGAAGCCCTAAAAAAGCCAGTGGTTAAAGCTCATCCGGAAATTGATGCCAGAAACCTCGCAGTCTTATCGGAATTATTTGACGGTATTATTTCAGTAAAGCTGCGGGGACACTATGTTGACTACAGCCCTTGGGAACACATGGCGGAATTTCGCGGCGTGAACCAGTGCCTGGAAGATATCATGGACAGACCGGAATTCATACACCGGACTATGGAAAAATTTGCTGAAATCGGTCATACCTTTTGTGATCAGTTTGAAGCAGCCGGACTTTTAGACTTTAACATCCAGCAGTTACACTGTACCCCAGCTTATACCAGTGGTCTCCCCGCGAAAGATTATGTCGGCGGCCCAGTCCGTTTTAAGGACACATGGATCAGGACCAGGGCGCAGATGTTCGTTTTAGTTTCTCCGGCTATGCGGGACGAATTTGACCTGCACTACATCCGTCCTTTCTTGGACAAAGGCGGACTGGTCTATTACGGATGTTGCGAGCCGCTCGATAAATCAATGCCCTACCTAAAAAAAATACCCAATATGCGGAAAATAGGCGCTACCCCATGGGTAAACCTCAAGGAGCTTGCAGAGCAGACCAGTGGCGACTATGTCTTTGCGCGGAAACCAAACCCAGCTTCAGTGGCCATAAACCTGGATGAAGAGGCGTTAAAAAAAGAAATCCGCGAAACAGTTGAATTGTGTCTGGCATATAAATGTCCCTATGAATTTGTCTTAAAAGACGTAAGCACCGTGGGAAGAAAACCTGAAAATCTTATTAATTGGGTAAAAACTACGAATTCTGTAATTGATAATTATTATTAATAAATTTGAGCCGGAAAGATATCAGGACCAAGAACTTTGGGGAAATTGGAAAAAAGGAAATAAGTATATATGAAATTTGCAAAATGCGCTTGTATTGAACCGATGTATTCCGAACTGCCATTTTTAGATCGTCTTGGGGCGGCAAAAAAAGACGGATTTGAATTTGTAGAATTCTGGAGTTGGACCGATAAGAATCTGGATGCCATTAAGAAAGCAGCCCTTGATGTGGGGGTAAAAATAAGCGGTTTTAATGGAGATGCCGATTATTCCTTGATTGATCCACTTCATAAAAAAAAATATCTTGATTTTTTAAAAATATCCGTAGATGCTGCCTTAAAAATTGGCGCCCTAAGCGTTACCATTCATTCAAACGCCCTGGGTGACGGGGGGATAGTGGTAAATCATTACACAGAACTTTCCGATACAGTAAAGAAATGCTCCATGTTTGATACCCTTTATGACTGCGCCAGGCTTGCTGAAGAGAGTGGTATAACGATGAACCTGGAGCCTCTCAATATAATCACAGATCATACTGGAAATTATCTAATCCATACGAGTGAGGCGGCTGAAATGACGCGGTTAATAGGGTCGTCAAAATTGAAAATTCTCTATGATGTGTATCATATGCAGCTTAATGAGGGCAACCTCTGCGGAAACATTTCCGCTCATATTGATCAAATCGGTCATATTCATGTTGCCGATGTTCCCGGCCGGCATGAACCCGGTACGGGGGAAATAAATTACCATCAGGTATTTAGATGCCTAGAAAACTCAGGCTATACTGGCTGTATTGGCTATGAACTTTTTCCGAAAAATTCAACAGCCGATGCTGTTAAAGCAATAAAAAGTTATTAAAATGATTTTAATATGGTCAGGTATCTTGTTTGTCTGTTACAGTTTCCATATTAGGGCTTTTAGTAAAATACTGACGCCTCCTAGCATGAATATGGTTATAATAATACGCCGTATGGTAAGTTCGCTAAGTTTTTTATCTATCCTTAATCCCAGGAAAAATCCGCCAACCATACCAGGAAGAGCAATCAATGTCAGTAAAAGTATCTGTTTGGTAAAAATGCCCATGAGAATATAAACAATGATTCTGACCATGTTTTCTATAAAAAAGATAAAGCCAATATTTCCTCGAAATGATGAACGATCAACGGATGTCCGTTCAATGTAAGCGACAAAAAATAAATTAATGCCATAGAGACCTGCCGTAACTCCGGAGAAAAATGATACAAAAGTCATGGCAATCTTATTTTGATTTACTGGGTTCGATCTGTTCCGGGTAATCATCTCAGCCCCAATCCCCAGGATCAAAGCCCCCAAACCAGCCTTAAGTATCCAAGAGCTGGCGTATTTTAATAATAGAGTTCCTGGAAAGAGTCCGCAGAGTATACAGATGAGCATGAACAGAGCTTTTTTAATGAGAATTGTTTCCGATTTTTCCAGGCCATATAGGCGTTGATTGGGGTTCCCAAGAGCAGATTCATGGGAGAGATAACCTTGTTTTCGGTGAACATGGAAAGCACAGGGCTGGATATAAGGGGATCACCGAAACCAGCAAGTCCTTTAATAAAAAAGCAAGTGAATTCAGTAAAAAAAATAATGATACCAGTTGAACAGTTAATTCCATCAATATCTTTCCCTATTAGCTAATAATTTAATTATCCGAAAATCTCTACCTTGTATTAGTAATCCACCCAGATCGATCCGGCATCTGCAGATTTTACACAGGTATTTACAAACTGTATCCCCCGGGCACCGGCGTTTACATCGGGGTACCAGTAGTTCTTGAGAAATTCGTAATCCTTCCGGGCTGCGGCATCTATGGCGACTGCATAACGACGGTATAAATTAGACCAGGATTCAAAGAGTCCTTCCGGATGGCCGCCTGCAATACGATCTTCTTCCACCGCTTCAGGATACAGATACTTTGATCCCCGGTCCAGAATCCGCTGAGGTTCGCCTTCGATTTCATATCTGAGCTGATTGGGATGTTCATCCCACCATTCGATGCTTGCCTTTTCGCCGACTATGCGTATCTTCTGACCGTGCCCTGAACCGCTATTCACTGCTGATACCCAGAGCATCCCTGCGGCGCCGCCCTTGTATTGCAGCAATACATAGGCGTTATCCTCCAATTGCCTAGTTTCAACAAAACTCTGTTTGACACAGAGCAGCTTTTCTATTTCCAGCTGAGGTACGATTGTTTCACTGAGAAATAAGGTATGGGTTCCTACATCGGCTATTATAAAACTTGGACCTGAGACCGCTGGGTCCATCCTCCATTTCACAAAATTGTTGGAGGCCTCCGCTGACCCAGTATTAAAGGAACCGTAGGCAAACTGCATATTAACTAGACGGATTTTTCCGAGATCCCCCGAGGCCACCATTTTTCTGGCCTGTTGGATCATCTGAAACCCGGAGTACCCATAGGTAACTCCATAAATTAATTTCTTTTCCCTTGTTAACGCTGCAAGTTCCTCTGCCTCTTCGGTTTTAAAACAAAGAGGCTTTTCGCAGATCACATGGAGTCCCGCTTCAAGAGCTGCCTTTGAAATTTCATAATGGGTATTGTTCGGAGTTGCTATGGTTATCGCTTCAATTCCATCGCTTCTTTTCGATTCTTCCGCAAACATGGTTTTATAATCAGGATAACAACGTTGGGGATCAACCCCAATGGAGACGCCGAAATCCCTGCATTTTTTGATGTCCCTGGTAAAGACGCCTGCACTCAGATTAAAACTGCAATCCCGTAACGCAGATGAACGGTGGATATAACCGATAAAACTATCCTTCCCACCTCCTATCATAGCCCACCGGATAGGATGATTGATAATACTTTCTCCATTGATCATATATTGGCTCCTTAAATTTTTACTTTCCCCCCGTTAAATTCCTTAACCGCCTCCACCATGGCAACAATATTGGGGATAGGCGTATTTGCCTGAATATTGTGGATGGTATTAAAAACATAGCCACCGCCCTTTGAGAATATCCTCAGCCGTTCCAGTACTTCCTTGCGCACATCCTCTGGGGTTCCAAAGGGCAGGGTCTTTTGAGTATTTACACCGCCGCCCCAGAAGACCATGTCTTTGCCATAGGTATCTTTTAGCCTTTGGGGATCCATTCCTTCCGCTGAGCACTGGACCGGGTTAAGCGCATCAATGCCTGCTTCTATCATATATTTAATAATGGGGAAAATACCGCCGCAACAATGTTTGATGACCTTCCATTCGGTATTACTGTGTATCCAGTCGGTAACTTTTTTATAGTGGGGTACATACATGGTTTTAAAGGTTTCGGGATTAATGAGAGGTCCCCGTTGGCTGCCAAAATCTGTACCGCAGATATAGACGACATCCAGATCATTGCCAAAAACGGCATAGTATTTTTTAAAACTCTCAATTGCCCGTTCGGTTTCAATTTCAAATACCTCATTTACATAATCAGGGTAGAGGAGGGGCGCGGTGTACCATTCGGTAATATCCCGTATGCCCTTTGGATGTTTAACATTTGGTCCCGGAATATTATTGGCGTCCCCAAAGCCAAAATAGCCGGGGCTCACCTGGATTGCCCTACTGCCCTTGCGGTAAACGGACATTCTTTTTTTATGAAATTCCAGCATTTCATCGGATACCACGGGAAAATCCTCCACCTGGTCTAAAGGGTTAGCGTTGTCTTCATCGAAAGGCGGGGAACGCTGCAGGTTATCAAAATAGAACCCCCCTGCCGGGATATACCCGCTGGGTTCCACGCCGGTATCTCCAAAGGGATAAATGAAGGCGCCGCCCTTGGCATCATCCTTTAAGGCGCAAGCCCCGGGGATCAGTACCTTTTCGCCCAGATAGGTCCATTCCCGCCAATCCTGGTTTATGTTTCCGAAGGTATCGCCGTAGGGGTCCAGTTCCTGTACATCGCAGCCCATGATATCCATGAGATCCGGTTCCATGATCCCGACCATGGTGGACATGTCCTTTATTTTAATAGGTGTGTCCGCTAGGCCATAGTATTCACGCAGCCGTTTCATGGTGATGGCGTTAATATTTGAGCAACAGAAGTTACCGAAATCCACAGGGACCTGATCCGCCTCTTTGTGGGCAAATGCCGCTTTTACCCTTTCTCTGGAAGTCATAGGTTCTCTCCTTATTATTACAATTTGGATGAATTAGTATGAAAACGTTACCATAACCATATCATACGAGCAATTTTTTTGCAACCACCGCTGCACTTGCCGCATCCGCTGAGAATCCATCGGCGCCCATATCCTTGGCTATTGCTTCTGTAATGGGCGCCCCGCCAACAATAACCTTAAATCCCGGCAGCCCGCTCTTTTTTAAGGCTACGGTCGTTTCTTTCAGGGCCGGCATGGTCGTAGTCAAGAGACATGACAGGGCTACTATTTTAGTATCAGGATTGTCCTTAATAGCATTTATAAAGGAATCTATCGCTACGTCAACTCCTAAATCTATTACTTCAAATCCCGTACTCTCGATCATCAGGGCCACCAGATTTTTCCCGATGTCGTGAAGGTCCCCGTGTACGGTACCAATTATACATTTTCCCAGAGTGGTAACCTCTCCCCCAGCTAGTTTTGGCTTTAATACTTCCACGCCCTTTTTCATAGCCCTGGCTGCCACCAACATTTCCGGTACAAATATTTCAGACCGCTGGAATTTTTCACCCACCGTCGCCATGGCGTCAACCATACCTTCGTTCAAAATCCGGAGAGGGTCCAAGCCCTCTGCAAGGGCCGCTTCTACCAGCCTGCCGACATCATTTGACTTTCCGGATTCAACCGCCTTTGCTATTTCTTCAATTTTAGACATTATACTACTCCTTTTAAGGTAAAATTATCAGGATACCAATCCTGGATTTTCAATTTTTGCTGCATTACGATTCGTCTTATTTTGCATTTTCTCCCCGGTATTGACGCATTATCTCCCCAAGCTTCTTGAGATAGTATTGATAGTGCTTTAGCGGTGTGGACGGGGCAGGCTGATGGTCTACGCCGGTCATATAGCCGCCTTGTTTTATAACCGGAAGCAGCCTTTCAAATTCTGCGTCTATCGCTTCAGGCCCCTTTACTATTTCAAGTTTGTTAAACCCGCCTATAAATTTAACATCCGGGAATTTTTTACGAACCGCAACAAGGTCAACCCCCGCATTAACATCAACCGGGAGAAAACCGTCAACGCCCGCACGTCTGAAATTGGGAATTAATAAAGTAAAATCGCCATCCGTATCAACGAAGACATTTTTTACCCCCTGTTCTTTCAGGAAAGGAATAATTTCTTTATAACAGGGTGCAACAAATTCATCAAAACAGTCACCGGATATCATCGGTCCTGTTTTCCCGCTCAAGTCCTCTTCAAAAAATAGTACCGTGGGTGTAATAATCTTAAGGATTTTTCCCATCTGTTCGCGGTATATGTCAAGCTGGAGACGGTTGATGTCCTTTATAACTTCAGGATAGTCATAAAAAGCATAGAGATGCGGTTCTACACCGAACAGATCCCGGGGAGCCCAGAAGAAGCCGGTTAAACGGAAGCGAATTGAAAAATCGCCCTTTGCGCAGCCCTCACGATAGGGACCATAGATACGCTCCATTGCCTCATCGGTACAATATTTATGATAAGTCTCAAGGATATGTGCCTTGTGTTGTTCCCAGGTTTTTTCGTCACTTACGATGGATTTTTCCAGGGTAAATAAATCCCTGCCCCTATAATACTTTCGTATACAGCCGTCTATGTCCAGTTTTGTAAAGTATTCCGGAGTTTCCTCCAATATCTTTTCTTCATAACTGAGGAAGGGTATGCGAAATGCCATCCGTTTAACCGGATCTAAACCGAATTGCTGTTCAATCCGGAAAACGGGATCGGTGACCATGGCGGAATAGTAATGATCAACAAATTCTACCGGCCGATCTTTAGAGATATACCCGACTTCCGTTGGTACCGTTGGTACCCGCAATTTTTGATTAAAATCTGTTTTAAGCCCCTCTTTCTCCCAGTTGGCAACCGTAAAATCCCAGGGTTCAAAGGTTTCTTCAACAGCGCCGCGATCAAGGCCGATATTTGAAAATGAAAGGGTCTTGTCTTCACGTTCGGAAAAATTCATTATGTTCACTCCTGTTTGCTTCAATAATCGTTTTTATGACCATCAAATGATTATTGAGTACAAAATTATGTTATTTGCTTAACTCAGCTTTGAGATTCAAATAATAATCTACATTGTTTAAATTAACGACGATGTTTTCCATCATGTAGTATTTATCAACACCTTCGCCTTTGAAGGCTTTTTGCGCTACATCAACAGCGGAAGAACCAATAACCGGACCATTTTGCCAAATGGTAGCATTCATCCGGCCTTCTTTTATCGCATATAACGCATCAGAAACAGAATCGCGGCCGCTGATATAGATTCCCTTTATCCCCGCATCTTCACATGCCTTCAACGCGCCCAAGGCCAGGGCATCGCTCTGCCCCAGAATAGCGTCAAAATTATTATGCTTCTGCAGCCATGTTTCGGTGACCTTCAGCGCCTCCTCAATAACCCAGTTTCCGGACTGTTCTTCCAGTACCGTAACACCGGGATATTTCGCCAGTATTTCATAATAGCCGTCCGAAATTATGATTTGTCCCGTTGAACCCATTACTCCATTTACCAAACCGATATTTCCCGTTTGGCCGATTGCATCAATACATGCCTGCATCTGTACCTTAGCTGCAGCATTATGATCCGCGCCGACAAAAGCAACCGCAAGATTCTGATCGGCGATTTCCTGAATGATTGTTACTACCGGTATTTTTGCGCTATTAGCTTCTTTAATTGCCGGTATCGCTCCATCTACCGAACAGGGTTCAATGATTAGGGCGTCGTATCCCTGGGTAATACAGGTTTCAATCTGGGCAATCTGTACACCTTGATCATACTTTGCGTCAAACAGGGTAACCTCAATCCCCAGTTCTTTACCGCGTTTAACTGCGCCATTTCCTACACTCATGGTAAATTCGTTTGTATTATTTGCAATAAATATTGCAAATTTCAATGTTTCTGATTTCTTTTTTGAGCATCCGGTGAGCATCGTTAAGAACAATATGCAAACGATAAAGCATAGACCCGCTAAACCCCTTCCTTTCTGACTTTTCATCGTATTAATCCTCCTGAATAAAATATCATTCAAATGTTAAAACAGTAAAAGCAAACGGTCAGTTCTGCCTTCCCTTACTTTTAACATCAATGAGAACCGCGATTATGATGATTGTTCCCTTTACAACCTGTTTCCAGTTCGGGTCAACCCCAAAAATAGTAAGGCCGTTTTCTATTACCGCCATAAAGAGCGCACCAATGAGTACTCCGTACCATTTTCCAACTCCGCCGGACATGCTGACACCGCCAATAACAACTCCGGTTACGGCGTCCATCTCATAGGAAACCCCCATAGTAGGCGCCCCCTGGTTTGTCCGTGATGCCATCAAAATTCCTCCAACACCCGCAAGCGCACCTGCCAGGGTATACACCGCAACAAGGGTTGACTTAACATTTATCCCTGCCACCATAGCAGCTTCTTTGTTTCCTCCAATGCTGTAAGTGTGTCGTCCAAAAATGGTGTTGTTCATGACAAACCCTATGGCAACAACAATAAGAATCAGATAAAATGAAAGGTATGGAATTGAAAACAGCGTTCCTGTTGATATTGCCTGGAACTCCGGGGACAGTTTTATAACCGGGATGCCTTTACTAAATATCAATGCAAGCCCCCGGGCAATACTCATTGTACCAAGAGTTATAATGAATGGCGGAAGATCACCATAGGCTACCCCTATGCCGTTCAGCAGGCCAATGAGACAACCTGCAGCCAGAGCAGCCAGAACAGGAACTATCAGGGGAAACTGCTCCGGATGCCCGCATAAGGCGGCGCAGACTCCTGCAAAACCCACTACGGACCCCATAGATAGATCGATGCCGCCGCTGATGATAACCACCATCATCCCAATGGCAAGAATGCCGTTTACTGAAGCCTGTTTAACAACATTCAAGAGATTTCGTGGAAGGCGGAAAACCGGCGATGCTATAGAAAGTATTACTACCACAAAGAAAAAAATGATAATCAGTCCATATTCTTTCATCCATTTTCTGTATTTGATATTCATAAACGACACTCCTTCTCCGACAACCAAAGGTTATTCCTTAACTAATTTTATTGCCAGTTTCATAATATTAGCCTGGGAAAATTCATTCCGTAAAAGTTCACCGGTAACATACCCCGCAGACATGACAATGATCCGATCACTTAATCCCATTACTTCCGGCATTTCTGAGGAAATCACGATGACTGACTTTCCCTGTTTTACAAATTCGCCAATAAGAAGGTAAATATCCCGTTTTGTTCCGATATCAATACCCCGCGTCGGTTCATCAAAGATAATAATGTCCGATTCGGTCAAAAGCCATTTGGCTAAAACAACCTTTTGCTGATTTCCCCCGCTTAAATATTTTACCAACATGGAGGAACCGGAGGTTTTTACATCAAGAATTTTAATGTACTCTTCCGCACTTTGTTTTTCATGTTTTTTGTTTATTATGCCCTTATTTATAAATCTTCGCAGGGCCACCATGGATATATTTTCATATACCGTTCCCGACAGATTGAGTCCGCTGCGCTTGCGATCCTCCGTAATAAGGGCGATTTTATTCCGTATAGCATCCGCCGGTTTCCTGATCTGTACAAGCTTGCCCCGGATAAAAATTTCGCCTTCGGTTTTTTTATGGATACCAAATATGGTTTCCACAAGTTCACTCCGTCCGGCGCCGACAAGGCCGGTAATGCCAAGTATTTCACCCCTGCGAAGTGAAAAATTGACATTATGGAATTTTTGTTTGAGGGTAAAGTTTTTTATTTCCAAAAGAGTATCGCCAATCTGAACATCGGCCTTGGGGAAAACGTCCTTGATATCCCTGCCAACCATCATTTTAATCAGTTCTTCTCCGGTAACATTTGATACTTCCTCGGTTCCCACAAAAGTACCGTCCCGTAATACCGTTACTCTGTCACAAATTTTAAATATTTCCACAAGCTTATGAGAAATATATATGATGGAAACACCGCTTTCTTTCAATTTTTTAATTTGTTCAAAGAGTACTGCTACTTCACGATCCGTAACTGCGGAAGTTGGTTCATCCATAATAACAATTTTTGCGTTTACCGAGATTGCCTTAATTATTTCTATCAGTTGACATTGGGCAACACTGAGATCGCGCATATACGCATTAACCGGGATATCAATACTGAGATTATCCAGTAATTTTTTAGATTCCTGCTTCATTGCGCGTTTATCTACCAGGCCGATTTTTGTTTTAAGCTCTCTTCCAAGATAAATATTTTCAAAAACCTGCATATCCAGAACCGGATTAAGTTCCTGATGTATCATTACAATGCCATTAAACATAGCTTCTTTTGGGTTACGATTGATAATTTCAGACCCATTCATGCTGATAGTGCCGGAATCTGCCGTATGAATGCCCATGAGGATCTTCATAAGCGTTGATTTTCCGGCGCCGTTTTCTCCCATCAATGCGTGAACTTCATGGTGGTTTACATTAAAACTAACATCCTTTAGTACCTTCACGCCCAAAAAACTTTTTGAAATATGATCCAAACTCATTAAGCAATTTGTCATATATCCCCCATGACTCTATTTAAGCAGTATAGGGGTAGTTTTGAATTTTCTGTCATGACAAAAAAAATTATTTTTAGCACAAATTAACGAATTTTGCCTAAAAATCGCATGAAATATAGTATAAAATAGGTAAAATATTATCGATTGGAAATCGAGGCACGGTATTGTTTTGGGGTATTGCCGATGAAATTCTTGAATAATCTGGTAAAGTAATTTGCATCGAAAATGCCCACCATCTCGGAAATTTCACTGATAGAAAAATCGGTGTTTTGCAGGTAATAGCAGGCTTTTATGACGCGCATACGGTTTATATATTCAACAGGGGACAGGCCGGTGAAGTCTTTAAATAGTTTGCGGAAATGATTCGGGGTAAAACCATTTTTTTTAGCAAGTGCATTAAAGTCTATTTCCTCTGCAATATTTAAATCAATAAAGGATAGGGTATCCGATATAATAGTCTGATGACGTTTTGGATGTACTGAAATGTTTTTAAATTGACGGTCCATAACTCTCTTCAAATTAAGCAATAGTATTTCTAAATATTTTTGTTTTATGAGGATAAAATTATCATCCTTATTATTCTGTTCATTGAGCATATTGTATAAAATACTGAGCACAAAATCCTTTTCCTTTGGATCGAGATGGATAATACCCTGCTTGTTTATATTGACTTGATCATTATATCGTAATGGTATGGTCTGTGCCGGAGCGTAATTCTCAATGATAGTAAATCCTTCCATTGTTTCTGTTAAATGTTCTATCTTGTCGGAATAAAACTGGCAGTTAAATATTGAGGTACTTTTATGGATGATAAAACTGTGATCGTGATGTGGCGGAACAAGAAAGCAATCCCCTGGGATGAGTAACCGTTCCTGTTCATTATAGATATGCCTGCATGATCCTGTCTCTATTAAAAATAGCTCATAAAACACATGCCGGTGCAATTCTATGGATTTATAAACAGCAAGATTTTCTACGGTAACGAAGGAATCATCGATTATATTGAGATCATAATATACACTCATTTTACTGGTACCAAAGTATGCAAACGTTTCTATTCTGTCAAGTGGTTGCGATGCCTCATAAAAGAGAAAGTTTAGAAAAAATGGTTATATAGCTTCAAGGCCGCATTGATCCATCAACTGTTCGTTCCGTAGCAATTCTGCTGCCGGTCCTTGGGCAAAGACGGCGCCTTCCCGGAGCAGAATTACCCGGGGACATAGGACGGCGGCAAAGTCCAGATCGTGGGTGGCGATGAGTTGGGTATGGGGCAGGGATTGAAGTACGCCCATAAGATTTCTCCGGGCTTTTGGATCGAGAAAAGCAGTCGGTTCATCAAAAAGCATGACCTGGGGGTTCATCGTTAATGATGCGGCGATGGCGGCCATACGTTTTTCACCCCCGGATAACCTGAGGGGCGACCGGTCTTTGAGAAAGCTGATTCCCAGCCTGTCCAGGACTGCATTGACCCGGCTGTGTACCGCATCTTCGTCAAGGCCCATATTCCGGGGGCCAAAGGCAAGATCCTCATAGATGCTTGGCATAAAAAGCTGGTCGTCGGGGTCCTGGAACACCAGGGAAACCTGTTCCCGTAGTTCTTTCAGTTTCTGCTTGTCTTTGGAACCGCCAAGCTCAATGCCGCTGATATGGAGGGCGCCTGATACCAGGGGCAGAATCCCCACCATGGCAAGCAGCAGGCTGGTTTTTCCCGCGCCGTTGGCTCCCACCAGGGCAACCCGTTCCCCCGGAGGGATGTCAAAACTGATCTCCCGCAAAGCCAATGCGCTTGAAGAACCGTAGGCAGCCGAAATAGACTGAGCTTTTATGATGGGATTATCCATGATCCAAGGATAGCAGAAATATCCATTAGCCGGAAGAGGATACAAAGTCCACAAACCAGGGCCAGAAAGGTGATGTCCGCAGCGTTCAAGGGCCGCCGCTTCCCGGCGGGAAAGTCCAGATCGTAGCCCCTGCACTTCATAGCGGCGTAGACCCGCTCGGCCCGGTCGGAGCTGCGCAGAAACAGATGGCCGATAAAACTTCCCATGTGTTTTAGCTCGATTCCCTTCGCATCGCCGCTCCGCAGAATATAGGCGGTATACATTGACGACGCCTCGGCGATTAATACCGCGATATACCGGTAACTTATCTCCAGGAGACTGACGAAAAGTGCGGGGCAATGGAAGCATCGCAGTTGGGCGGCAAGCCGGCACAGCGGCGTAACCGCCATGAGAATAAGCACCGCCGCTACACAGAGCAGGGTCCGCAGCAGTAGGGTCACTAAGGATAAAAGACCGAAACTAACCGCAAAACTTCCCAAGTATACCGCGATACCACGTTCAAAGATGAGGTTAGAAATTCCCGCAAAGAGACAGAAGGGCAGGGCCAGGGCGGTACGGCGCAACAACAGCCCCGGGGGAATATCCCCCCAGGCGATGAGAATACAGGGATAAAACAGAAAAGGTACGATTCGTCCCAGGGAATACCGGTCAAAAGAAATGACCGTGACCATAAAGAACAGGGTGGCCAATATCTTTACCCCCGGATTCAACCGGTGGAGACCGCTTCGTCCCGCCGCAAGCTGCTCCAGAGTATACAGGGTCTCCGTTGTGCGGGCTATGTCAGGCATACTCAGGTGGTTTTTGCATTACGGTTCTTGACCCGATGGATTATAAAGCCTGCCGCCCCCGCTAAAAGGCAGGTGAGGGCTGCGCCGGCTATTCCTGCCACGGTGGTCCCTATGCCGGAACCCTCCTCCCCTGCGTTCGGAAAATCGTAGTTCGGCATGAAGGCTGTGGCCCCCTGGATAGCCTCGGCGCTGCGGAATACCGGTCCCTCCGCTTCAAGTTCCGTGGTTCCTGCCGTTTTCGCCATAGCCCACTCAAGCCCGTCGGGATAGGCGGAGGCGAAGATTGACAGGATTCCTCCAACCAGGACCGTAATTACTGCCAGGACGATAAGGGGTTTCTTAACGGAAACCTCCGCCGCCAGGGGAAGCCGTTGTTCGCTGCTTTGGATGATTTCGGGACGCATTGCGTAGACAAAGCCCAGGACCGACGCAGTAATGATGCCCTCCACAACGCCGATGGCCAGATGAATGGGCTGCATGAGGAGTACGAAGACGGAGAAGGGCAGGGCGGTAATCCCCGAGATTAGGGTTTCCAGAACTACCCCGAAAGCGCCAAGCTGGAGCCCTATCACCACCGAAATAATTGAGGCCAGGGTAAGCCGGGAAGTGGTGATGCCTTTTTTAAGGAGCGGCTTAAAAATCAGAGGATAGATGAGAAGCGTGGGGATGACCCCCATGTTAAAGATATTACAGCCCAGGGCCAGGAGACCGCCGTCGGCAAAAAACAGACACTGGATTACCAGCACCGTCGCGATGGTCAGCAGCGCCGGGAAAGGCCCCAGGAGCCCGGCCAGCAGGATGCCTCCCCCGATATGCCCGCTGGAACCGGTTCCGGGGATGGTAAAGTTGATCATCTGAGCGGCGAACACAAAAGCCCCTGCCACCGCCATTATGGGGATCTTTTTATCCCCCAGTTCGTTTTTGATTTTCGCCGTTGCGTAGGCCGCTGCAGCGGCGCTTGTAGCCAAGAGTACGCCCCCCACGGCGGGGGAAATAAGCGCATCAGCCATATGCATAGAATACCTCCAAACAACAAATCGCCCTGCCAATACATAGGGACATTCGCAATAGGCCCCCAGAAAAAGAAAAAGCCCGATCATTCCTCGCGGTATGGGAGAAAATCGGGCTTCAGCCTTCAATTGAAATATAATTTCTATACTTACTGCAGCATAAGACAAAAGAGCCGGGACTTCATGACCCGGAATTTTAAAATACCCGTAATCAGTATCTTTTATGAGCGTATCACCCGGATTCTTCACTGTCAAGGGACCATTTTTGCAGTATTGATAATTTTACAAGCGGGGACGGGACACACGGAATGACGGCGTCTTAACAACCAAGCACGGTAACTGCTTCGGTAGTAATCCACTTCAGCCGTTCCGACCAGGCAGGTTTATCGAGACGGCGGTCAAAGATAAGCAAATAACAAGAAGCTTCGGTTCTATTTCTATCCTGCGAAGGGCGGATGGGAAAAAAATTATCCCGGTAACCCAGGGTTTGTTTGAGGCCCTCCGCCATTACGGTTTCGAAGTTTCTTCCCTGGCGCAGCAATTTTATCTCGATAATATTCCAAGCGCCGTTATATTCCACCGCCAGATCCATCCTTCCCCGGCCGGCGGCATACTCCCGCTCAATGCGGCCATGTCCATTGGTAACCCGCTGCAGGAAAGCCATGAGCAGCAAATGGGGGAAAGCTTCGGGATAATCAAGTTTCTGTTCCCATATTTCGGAATTATTTTGCCAGAAAGCCTGGAATTCCCGGAGTAGGGCGTCCATGTCCAGGGTGCCATCGCTTTTTTGCCACTTCCACTCCGGCGCAGGAATCGCCATTTGGGCGCCGAAGGTAATCTCCCGGGCAATTACCTCCCGGTAAATTGGGTTAGCCACAACGGGACCGCCCTTTTCAATGGCCACAAGACCTAAGTCCATACAGAGCCGGAAGGCTTCTCCCTGGGCCATAAGGGGGTCCGGTTCGCCAGTGATCAGGGTTTCCATAACACTGCGGATCTGCGGATTTTCCAGGCGGTATGCCAGGGCATCCAGGTGGGTTTCCCGGGCCTGGATCATCTGTTCACGGGCTTCCCGGATATGTTCGATGGTTACCGGTTCGGTACTTTCCCCATCCAGTATCCGCATGGTGGCGCGCATAAAAAGGGAATTCACAAGCCACGGCTGGCCGCGGGACTGATCATAGACATAATCCAGGGCTTCCGGGGTAATCTGCTGCCCCGTTTCTGCGGTCCGTTGGGCAAAAAGCCGGGCTATATCGTCTTTTTGAAAATTAGACAGGGTCCCCGAGTCCGCTTTGATATTAAAGGGCGATCCGGGATTAACCGGGACGCCGCCCTTGGCAGCGGTAATGTAGTCCTTCAAGTCCCGCATTCCCACCAGGGCAATGGACACGGGGAATTTTTCCACACCCCGGCCGGCAAAACCGTCCCGTAATTGGCGCAGAAAGCTGATAAGGGCATCCCCCTGCAGTACATCCACTTCGTCAAACAGGACGATAAGCGGCTTGGGAGCCGTCAGTTTTGCCCAATTACCCAGTATACTGTTTAGCTGGGATTGGGGGGTTTCATCTTCAATGGCAGGAACGGGTAGATCGTTTTTTTCTGCCCATCTTCTGACCGCATCGCATATAATCGGTATTGCCCGTTCAGCTTCCGGAACCCCCTGGCAGGTTTCCACACTGACATAGCAGGAAACAGCCTCAGATCCGGAGTTTATTTCCCGCATCCAGCTTTGTAGGAAGGTGGTTTTCCCTGTCTGCCGGGGGGCATGGAGTACCCAATAGAGTTTATCCCCAATATACCGGTGCAGTTGGGTACCCACAAGCCGCTCCTCCGGGGGCAGCATGTAGTGATCCTCGGGATTACAGGGGCCGGTGGTATTGAAAAAACGGTTTTTACGCTTATCCATAGGGTATAGTATACATGGAATTGGGGAAAAAAAATAGGCGGTGGTCCGCCAAAAAAAGCCCCTCCGTTTCCACGGAAGGGCTATCACCTCTTTTGCTATAATTCTTACTACAGCTTAAATAACAGTTCTTCAAAGCCCGGGAAGGGCCAGGCGTCTTTGGCTACCAGCCGCTCCAGGGCGTCTCCCTTGGAACGGAGGATCTCCATGGCGGGGCGGACTTTTTCGAAGTAGGCCTTGGCCTGGGCAAAGACTTCCTCCGTGCCCTGAGCTTCGGAGAGAAGACTCTCCAGCTTGGCGGTCTCGTCGTAGAGTTCCGCCGCAAGTTCGGCGATCTTCTTGGTGCGCTTCTCCTGGGAGGCGCTGGCGGCGCCGATAGCGGCAAGGGACGCTGCGTCTCGGGCGAGGGAGGCGGCAAAGGCGGTGACCGCGGGGAAGATGGACCGGCGGGCCATTTCGATCATGACCCCCGCTTCGATGTTGATCTGCTTGGAGTATTTCTCCAGGTAGATGTGGTAGCGGCTTTCCGATTCTTCCTTGGTAAAGACCTTGTGGGCTTCGAAGAGAGAAATAATTTCACTGCGGGTAAGTACCGAAAGAGCGTCCACCGCGTTCTTCACATTGGGGAGGCCCCGGCGTTCCGCTTCGTGGACCCATTCTTCGGAGTAACCGTTGCCGTTAAAAACCACCCGGCGGTGCTTGGAGTAGGATTCCTTGATGATGCTCTGGATGGCTTCATTTTTGTTGGAAGATTTTTCCAGTTTGTCGGCGAATTCCGAAAGTACCTGGGCCACCGCAACGTTGAGGTAGGTGTTGGGGGTGGCGATGGACTGGGAAGAACCGACCATGCGGAATTCGAATTTGTTTCCCGTAAAGGCGAAGGGGCTGGTCCGGTTCCGGTCGGAGACGTCCTTGGGAAGATTGGGAAGGCTGGTAACACCCAGCTGTACTTTCACCCCCGAGGCGGATTTGCCTGAGGTTTTGCCTTCGGCGATGTTGTCCAGGATTTCCGTTAAGGGGCCGCCGAAGAAGATGGACACGATGGCGGGAGGGGCCTCGTTGGCGCCCAGCCGGTGGTCGTTGGCGGCGGTGGCCACGGAAGAACGCAGTAATAGTGCGTAACGATCCACCGCTTCTACCACCGCAGCGGCGAAGAGGAGGAACCGGGCGTTGGATTCGGGATTTTCGCCGGGTTCAAAGAGGTTGATCCCGTCGTCGGTGGCCATGGACCAGTTATTGTGCTTCCCCGAACCGTTTACCCCGGCGAAGGGTTTTTCGTGGAGCAGCCCCTCCATGCCGTGACGGCGGGCCACGCTGCGGATGGTTTCCATTACCAGCTGGTTGCCGTCCACCGCAGCGGTGCTGTTGGAATACACCGGGGCGATTTCAAACTGATTCGGGGCGACTTCGTTATGCTGGGTCTTGGCGGGGATCCCCACCTTCCACAGCTCGTAGTTCAGCTCACGCATAAAGTCGGCGACCCGTTCTTTAAGGGCGCCGAAGTAGTGGTCCTCCATCTCCTGGCCTTTGGCGGGGAGTACTCCGAAGACGGTCCTGCCGGTGAGCATGAGATCCGGTCTCCGGTCGTAGAATTTCTTATCCACCAGGAAGTATTCCTGCTCCGGGCCGACGGTGGTGTATACCCGCTTGGATGTTTCATTTCCCAGGGCGCGGAGCACCCGGACCGCCTGTTTATTCAGGGAGTCGATGGATTTGAGGAGGGGTACCTTTTTGTCCAAAGCCTGGCCGTAGTAGCTGATAAAGGCTGTGGGGATGCAGAGGGTGGTACCGGTCCGGTCCTGTTTTAAGAAGGCGGGGCTGGTTACGTCCCAGGCGGTATAGCCCCGGGCTTCGAAGGTAGCCCGGAGACCGCCCGAGGGGAAGCTCGACGCATCGGGCTCGCCCTTGATCAGTTCCTTGCCGGAAAATTCCATGATCACCCTGCCGTCGCCGGTGGGGGAGATAAAGGAATCGTGTTTTTCCGCCGTAAGACCGGTTAGGGGGTGGAACCAGTGGGTATAGTGACTGGCGCCCTTGGAAATAGCCCAATCCCGCATGACCGCAGCGACAACTTCGGCGTCCTCCAGGGTCAATTCTTTTTCCCCATTCTGGACCGCCAGAATTTCTTTGTAAATATTTTTAGGCAGCCTTTCCTTCATCAAGGCATTGGAAAAGCTGTTGGAGCCATATAAATCGGCCACCGGCGTTTTGGTAAAATCGATTCCTGAACAACAGCAATCGTCTGAACATTCACTCATACAAATCCTCCATAATATAAATTCATTAGTAATATTATAGAATGCAAAAAGTGTGCCAAGTACCGGTATATTGCGTATTAATTAAGTGTATGCAATATAAGGAATTATCATTTAATAACAGAATGTATTTAAAAGATTTTTAGCGGTAGAAACGGTAAAGCTACAAAAAGGTAATTTTCGAGTTAAATCATACAATTGCGTAGGTTTTATTCTATACGTAGGTACCTCAACTACTAACCGAAACCTTCATCCGCACCATGGTTCCCTCTCCCCGCTCGCTCTCGATTACCAGTTGTCCCCGCAAAATAGCCGCGCGTTCATACATACCCCGAATTCCCAAATGATCCGAAACGGAACCGGTGACAAACCCCTCGGCGCCCGGGCGGTAAATCGGCGGATCAAACCCCTTCCCATCATCGGAAATACTGATAAACACCCCCGCGCCCTCTTCTTCCGCTTTCCGCGGGGGTATGGAACGGACAACTACCACCGCTTCCGAAGCCTCCGCATGTTTTTCGATATTGGTCAGGGCCTCCTGCACAATTCTGAAACATTGTAACTGCATTTCTTCGGTCATCGGACCAAGACACAGGGTATCCTGAATATCGATACGGCAATCAATTCCCGTGCGCTTGCCGTAGTCATAACAAAAACGACGCAGCGCATCGGGCAAACCCTGAAAGATGAAGTCCGGCGGTACCAGGGTGTCGCAGATAGACCGTACCTGCCTGATAAGTCCCTTCAGGGCCGCCGCGACCTCGACGCAAATACCATTCCGCTCCCCGGCATCAGAAACCCGCGCTATCTTTCCAACCCTCAAGGCCAGGTAATGCAGGTCCTGGGCTACCGTATCGTGGAGTTCCCGGGCAATCCGGGACCGCTCCTGTTCCAGGGTCAGCATCATTTCCCGGGAAAAAATTGCCCCCTGCTGTTCCCGTTTGTGGGCATGGCCCAGGTCCCGATACAGCTGCCACACCGTCAGGGTCGCCGCCGCCGTCAGAAAAGTAAAAACCAGGAATAGATACAAATATTTCCCGTTAATGGTATTCATCAGCTCCTCGTCCAATTCCTGCCAATGGATCAAGTTCTGATGGATCTTTATAGCCAGGGCCAGGGCTTTCTCCTGCTGTCCTGCTTCCAAAGCTGCCGTAAAAGAAATGGCCGAATCTTTAATCGACTGGACCACCGGACCCTGGGAAAAGGGAAATATCCGGTAGATCGTGGAGGCTAAAAAGCCGTCCAGGTAGGCAGTAAAATCATCCATGGGCTGGTGAAACTGTCCGCCGGTTTCCAAACCAAAAACCGAGTTCTGCTCCACAGCCAGCCACAGTTCCGCCGCCCTATGGGCTGTATATTTCTCATCGGTATGCCCGCGGGTTTCGCCTCCCGCTCCGGTGGTTTTCAAGGGAAACAGGAGCCCGTATAGCGGAATAAGCATACATACCCAAAGCCATTTTTTTGATCCCATGGCTGATAAACCTCCCGGTGCGCCGATAGCCAATAATTACGGTATGGATTATAGTATAAACCATGGGGGCAAATTCATCCACCATATATAGGGTAAAGCTCGTTTTATGCTGTCTCCTTGCGGCGGGGGCCAACTTTTTATTAACCCGCTTTAAGGGGGATGTACTCGCCCTGCCCCTGTATCTGGACACCCTGTTTACCTGCGCCGTCACCTTTGCTGCGGGCCTTTTACCCGGTATCTGTACCGCGATACTTACCGCCACCACGTTCCCTTACATTTTTTATGGGATACATAAGAATACGCTCTTTGTCCTCTGTTCCATCGCAGAAGTTCTGTTGGTATGGAGTTTTCGCCACCGTCTTTCAGAAGAGAAGGACGCTCCGGTCCAGGTTTCTTTTGTCAGCAAAGTTGCGGTCCTGTTCATCCTGGCAGTTTTCGCCTGTATCATCGAAAGCCTTTTGGGCGGCGTGATTGATTATTTTCTTTTTAATTCTCTGCATGAAATAAAATCTCAATATTCCCCGGAGGACTGGTTTAAGCAGGGGCTTTTGCGGAGTAATATGCCCCTGCTATGGGCGAGCATCCTTTCCCGGCTCCCTATCAATATTGTGGACCGTTTTATCGTGATTTTCGGCGGGTATAGCGTGTCATTGGGGATCAGGAAATTTCTCCGCCACCGCTGACGGCGCCGAATTTACTGCCCTTTTAGGTACTCCGGGAAATTTGTTCTTCCAGCTCACGAATTCTGCGGGTCAGTTCCAGCTTTTCCCGAGTCCTTTCTTGCTCTACTGCCTCTGCCCGGCGTAGGGCTTCCTGCTTTTCTCGCTCTACGGTCTCCGCTCGGAGTTGTAAGGGGATGGTAATAATCCCGTCCTGATCCTGCCGCATCCTCTGTTTGCCTAATGAAAAAAATCTCCAATTAAAAACTAAGCCAATTTTCCGAACAGTTTTTATTGACTTTTTCTACAAAATACTATACCCTGTATACAAGAGGATATACAATGGCACAGGTTAATATTCGTCTTGATGAAAAAACAAAACGACAGGCGGAAGCCCTTTTTAACGATCTTGGGATGAATTTATCCACCGCAATTACTATTTTCATTCATCAAACAATCCGCGAACAGGGAATCCCCTTTGCTATAACTGCGAAAACTGATCCATTCTACAACCCGGCAAATATGAAATGGCTTGACGAATCAATCCAACAGGGGAAAGATGGTAAATACATAGTAAAAACGATGGAAGAATTAGAGCGCCTGGCAGATGAATGATATAAAATTTACCGGAAACGGATGGGCGGATTATCTCTACTGGCAGACACAGGACAAAAAAACACTAAAAAAAATAAATTTGCTTATTAAAGATATTTTACGCAGCTATTATGAGGGCATAGGTAAACCGGAACCATTGCGGGAAAATAGATCCGGTTATTGGAGCCGCCGCATTGATGAAACAAATAGGATTGTTTATCGTATCCTTGATGATGGAACAGTTGAACTGGATGAATTACGAACCCACTATGATGACAAATAACGGGCCGTACCGGGAATAGAGAGCAGAGCTGGGTTTTTGCTTGAGTCTTAATGAAAAAAAGTGAAAAAAATCTCTAATTAAAAGCGAAGCTTTGGGGCTTAAGTTTATAATGTGGTATCTGTCACAACAGCGTAAACTTAAGAAGAATAAAAAACCACGAAGGCGCAGAGGTCGAAGAAGGAAGGGGAAAAATGAACATTTCTCCTCAAATACTTATTCGCCTTCTTCGCCTTTGCGGTTTTTCACTTTCGTTAATCCCAGTTTGGTCCGACACCGAAATCACCGGGCTCCTGGTCGGGTACGGAAGCTGCGGGTATGGCGGGGGCTGTACCTATACCTACAGGAATGGGCGGGGTCAGTTCTTCCCGCATTGTTTCCGCTGCGGTCGTTGTTCTTCCGGTTTCGATATTGCTTACCACGGCGTGGCCTGCGCCTACATACACGCCGGTACCGTCGCCGCCGCTTACATGGACCCGGCCTTCTTCAACCCATAGGCGCTGGCCGTCAAATTCAAAGCTTGTTCCCCGCACCGAAGCGGTTACCGAAGGGCTCCGTACGGTAAAATCGACCTTCCCACCCGAGGGGGGCGTAACATCCGCCCTGACCCTGCCGGTCTGCAGGTATAGCTTCACCTGTTCAGTACTTGCCGCTTCCTGTATTTGTTCCAGGGTTAGACGGGTTAGGGGCTGTACGGTTAATACGGAATTTCCCAGGCCGATACGGGCGGTGCTCTTGAATCCGGTGGATATGACGGTTTGATTTTCTATGCCTTGACCTATAAGGGCGAGGGTCCATTCGGCGGAACCCGGAAGTTTTACTTCTACTGTGCCGGTTAGATCTCGTATAAACGCTGTCTGAGCTGATAGGCTTACGGAGATGCAAATAAGTAACATAAGGGGAATTAACTTTTTCATACTATACCTCCAAAAATATATATACTACTAACTACGAACATACTACTAACTGCGCAGAGCTGGTCCGGGGATAGCTGTTCCCGGATTTATCGGCAAAACGGGAGGGATGAGGGGCATCCCCGGCGCTCACACGCTTGTAGAGTCTGCTTGCGGAGCCCCTGCGGGTCTCCTCCAGCAGGGAATTCCTCGGACCGTAGGTCCGCAATGTGTTCGGCCGGGGATGCCCCTCATCCCTCCCGCCTTTGTCACATAATTTAGGCTGTACAGCTTCATATCGTATCTCCTGAAATACATATGCTACTAACTGCAAATATGATACTAACCGCAAAGGAGCCGAAGGCGAAAAAGGATTCTACTTCTTCTCTTCCACTTTTCTTTTTCCTCTTATTCGCCTTCTGTACCTTTGCGGTTTCTCATTCTTCATTCCTCCAAGTTCATATCGAATCAAAGACTCATACAACATACCGGCGCCCATTTCTGTACTGCAGTTTCTTGCGCCATTACATATGTCCTGTAATGGAGTTATCTGTGAACAAAATTGATGTTTGGGTACCAGAAATAATCGGTGTACTAGCGGTATCTCCGTATACCGCTGTTGTAGTGCTGCCGTTTGATTTGTAAAGAGAAATGCCCTCTTTTGTTCCAGTTCCTGCCAGACTATTTGTATCCGTATCAGATCCACCAGAGATGGTTCCGGCGTTCATGATAAATGTCCCTGAGTTTACGAATACCCCGCCGCCTTGGGCACGATTATTGCTGTTGTTGGCAGTGTTACTTGAAATTTTGACGCTACCGTTCATGATAAATGTTCCAGAGTCTTTATACACCCCGCCACCATGGCTCCGATAAACGCCGTCGGCAGTGTTACTTGAAATTTCGGCGTTATCGTTCATGGTAAAGGTACCAGATACATACACCCCGCCGCCTTCGCTGGCGCTAAGGATATTGTTACCACTACTGGTAGGACTATTGGTACCCTTGGCAGTATTACCTGAAATTTTGGCGTTCTTGTTCATGGTAAAGGTACCAGATGCATGCACCCCGCCGCCACGGGCGAGGAAGAGAAAACTAGTAACGTCGGTGCCATCGGCGGTGGTGATGGTGGTGGCAGTATTATCTGAAATTTCGGCGTTATCGTTCATGGTAAATGTCCCTGAAAATAGATACACCCCGCCGCCAAAGGTGTGGGAGCTGGTGATACTTTCGGTATTATTATCTGAAATTTTGGCGTTATCGTTCATGGTAAAGGTACCAGATACATACACCCCGCCGCCACAGGTATCGGAATTGTTTTTGCTGTCGGCAGTATTAGCGGCAATATTATCTGAAATTTTGGCGTTATCGTTCATGGTAAAGGTACCAGATACATACACCCCGCCGCCATGGGTGAAATAGGCAGTACTAGGGTTGTGGGCTGTAGCTTTATTATATGAAATTTCGGCGTAATCACTCATAACGAGAGAAGAGCCTGTTCCTGATACATACACCCCGCCGCCATTGGCGTCGCCGCTGGTCTGGTCATTTATATTGCGGGTAATTTTTGAACTTCCCCGCATATCAAGGGTTCCGTTTGCATTAACCTTAACCATAGCGGCGTGAGCGGTTACATTGTTTCCGTCCAACACCAGATTATCGTCTGACGCTTCTCCTAAAATAAGCGTACCGCCCGTACCCACCGTAAAGAGCGGATCCGCAGTAAAGCTTGCGCCGCGGGTAATGGTCTGGTTTCCGCCTGCTGCCAGCAGGGTTATTGTTTTGCCGGTGGGTATGGTTATACCGGATACCGCTGTATCGGTATCAAAGCTGCCGATAATATATATCGTTGTATTGCCGGACGGTGCGCTTGCAATCGCGGATACCAGTTCACTCCAGGAAGCGGCGGTCGGAAGTAGCATAACCGTTACCGTGTATTCCGTCCGGTAATTAAGCGCCGCATCTACCGTAACGGTGAGAGAACCGGGAAAGCTGCTTACCACGCCGCCGGGTAAACTGTAGCTGACATCCGCATCTGCCACCGCCGGAACTGCCGCAATCGTTACGTTCGTAAGGGTAGGCGGAACCGAAACCTCATAGCTTGTCGTTGTCCCGTTCACCAATTTTGGCGGGTAGGAAACATTGTCACTGCCTACCGCAGTAATCAAGGTTATATCGGTATTGTCAAATTTCATGGGGATATCCACGCTGGTGGTCTGCCTTGAGATGGCCGTAGCCTGTATACTTCCCGTACCCACATGGACAGGGCCGCTGGGAAGATACGCTTCTGCGATAATATCCCATACACCGGGACTCACGGTCATGGTCCCTGTGGTCTCTCCGGGAGCGATGGTTATGGTAACCGATTCCTTGCCCTTCGTTGCGGTAATAAGGTATTCCAAGGATCCCATAATACTTATGGGTGTTACCGACCTGGCGTCGGGCCCATTATTTCCCATACGTATCGTCAGGGAACTCTTCCCCGCAGGTCTATCCGGCACAATAAAAAAATCACACCCCTGCAGCAATAAAACCGCCGCTAGTATTACTATCCCTGTCTTTTGCATACCGTATCTCCCAAAATATACATATTTCATAACGACACTATTATTCCCGCACTTGCCTTCCACCGTACCGGAGCGTCGGTCTTAAATACCCCGCCTAATTGCGGTAAAAACGCGCCGCCGCCGACGGTAAAACGGGTGGTTGAATCAAAGGCCCATATAAGGGAGCCGTATACTTCGCCGCCTAAAAGATGGGAGGACGATTCAGGGTCTATATCCGCATCAGCGTAGGTTTCCGTATCGGTCCTGATAAAATAAACGGCCTGCGCCGTGGCGGATACTTTTTCATGGAGCCGCGCCGTATAGGCAGCTTTTAGCGACAGAAGGGCGGATACCCCGGGGGTAAATAGTTCACCCTGGCTAATACCGCTTACCGGCAGAAAGGGCCCGACGGTATCGTTCACCGCGCCGCTTGACCAGCGGATACGCAGCTCCGCCAGGTCCCGCAGACTCCCCGGCGGCTCCCAACCCGCCCCGGCTTGGGCGCTAAAACCGGTCCGCAGGTCCGCACCCTCCGCCTCCGTAAAGCCGACGGCGGCGGCCAGATTCAGCGTAAGGACATCCACCGGGGTGAAACTATACTGACCCAGGAAATACTGGCTCTGGACGGTATCTGAATCGTAGGCGTTCAGATCAAACTGGGCAAGACCGCTAAGGGTAAGGGAAGTACGGCTCGTTAAATCGGGGAATTCTCCGCTTATCGCCGTAAGGAGACGCCGGGATGCAAAGTAACTTTCCGTATCCCCATAATCCAGGGGCTTGGCGTAATGGGCTATGTCTCCGGCGCTCATGATAATTTTTGCGCTTTCCTTGTATAAAAGGCCGGTATAAAAAACCCCCGCCTGAAGCCGGGTCTTTCCCAAGGTAAGTGATCCGTTTACCCCGTCAAAGAGCCCCGAGGCTATTAGGGCCGCCGGGTCGGCAAAATACTGCCGTCCGGCGCTGACAAACACCGCGGGAAGGGGCCGCCAGTCAAGTTCCGTTCTTTCAAGCTCCCCAAGAAGGGGCGTCGTTACTTCGTCATCCTCATACTCAAGGGTTACACGGCCCGAAACATAATAGGAGAGGCCCTCCCGTAGGGTCCCGAAAATCCAGGGGCTTACATACCCGGTAAAGGAAAAATCCCCGCTGCTGTCCGTGTTCTGCCCGGCGTTACCGTATTCCGGCGCTGCGCCCAGGGTAAGACCGAAATCCGCCGAAAAACAGTACGGGGCGGCGGAGAGCAGTATCAGTATCATCAATGTATAAACATGTTTCATTTTTCTTCCCCTAAAACACGCAGCACATTTCCTACTATTTGAAAAAACTGCGGTCCGGTTACTTCCCTTGTGGGATCGCCGGGAGGCGGAATAAACCGCCGGTAGACCAGTTCCCGGAAAGCATAACGAGGGCCCGGAAAGAGCTGGTAGAGGAGACTTCCCTTCAGCTTAAAGGCCCGCATAATGAGGTAGGAAAGCTCCCCTATTTTGATAGGGCTGTCCGCCGTCTTTGCGGAAAGCCACTTGTTTGCCCGGGCCTGGGCAAAGGCCGCCTCAATGCCGACGTCGGCGGGAATCAGTTCCGCCGCGGTCAGCACAAAATAAGCCGCCTGGGCTGCGCTTAGTTTCTGGCTTTCCAGGGCGCTGTCCATAAGGGTAGCGGTTTGGGCCTGGGCAAATCCGGGGAGCAATAAAAACAGAAGGATAAAAATTGGTACCATATCATATAATAATATTCCGAATAGTTTAATTTGTCATTGAAATTGAATTATAAATTTTGAAAAATAACACACAATTACTGCCAGAACCGGGAGTTAACTCCCGACTATTGATAAAACCGGGAATTAACTCCCGGTTTTTAAAATCACACTATTACTGCGACTGGAATCTATAGATTCCTGGAATCTATAGATTCCTTAGTTCTGTCCGCTTTGTAAGGCCTGTCTTAAAGTAAATATGGCTGATATGGTTTTCTACCGTATGCAGGCCAAGCGAGAGAGATGCAGCAATCCGCTGATTATCATAGTTCTGTTTAACCAGGGTCAGCACTTCCCGTTCCCGCTTGGTAAATTTAGCGTACACATCGGGCTGCGTTTTGATTTTAATCTCCAGCCGGGGATCGATAAACAACTCCCCCCGCATCACCGTATCAATGGCCCGCAACAGTTCCTTTTCGCCGGCCGATTTCGGCACATAGCCCATGGCTCCGATGTCTATGGCGGACCTGATCCGGAAGGGATCTTCATACACCGAACACACCAACACTGCGGGCATTTTGACTTTCCGCAGGTCACTGTATTTTTTCAGGTATACGATAAAATCAAGCCCGTTTTCCTCCCCTAAGGAAATATCCAGAATCACCACATCTACCGGGAAATGAAGCTCAATAACCCGCTGCGCCTCTGCCAGGGACCCCGCCTCTCCCGCAATGGAACAGCGCCCCGTATCGGTCAGGCAGGAGGCCAGACCCCGCCGTGTCAGCGGATGATCCTCGATCAACAAAACCCTGATTTTATTTTCAACCATCCTTTTAACCTCAAATCCGCCGATTAAACCGACTATACAACAATCCTGGAAGAAGAAACAAGCCGGACGATCTGCTCTTCGGTAAGGGCGGGAAGGTAGAGTATTATCAGGTGACACAGAGCCTGATGGACCGGAAGGTTCTGGAGAGGGAATTGAGACCATTACAACAGATACAGGATAATTATCCAAACAGGAATATGGTGAGACCTAAGCCTTTACACAACGTTGCACAGTGATATACCATTTGCAGAATGAAAACAATAGCCATTAACGGTAGTCCCCGCAAGGGCTGGAATACCCATATTTTGGTGGAAGAAGCCCTGAAGGGCGCTGCCTCCAAAGGCTCGGACACGGAACTGGTCAACCTGTACGACCTGAACTTTAAGGGCTGTATCAGCTGCTTTGAGTGCAAACGCCGGGGCGGGAAAAGCTTTGGCCGCTGCGCCGCCGGGGACGATCTAAAACCGGTTCTGGACCGTATTCATACCTGCGATGCCCTCATCATCGGTTCTCCTATTTATATTTCCGAGGTCACCGCCGCTGTCCGGGCCCTTTTCGAACGGCTCACCTTCCAGTATATCACCTATAGTAAGGACAGGAAAACTTTTTTTACCCGGCGGGTCCCCACAGCCCTGATCTACACCATGAACATAAGCGAACCAGCCATAGAATCCATGGGGTATGCGGAAAAATTCAAGTTTTATGAGGATCGCTTTAACCAGATCATCGGCCCGGCAAAAACCCTGGTCTCCACCGAAACCTGGCAAACCACGGACTACTCCAAGTACGAAATGACCATGTTTGACGGCGAAGCCCGGAAAAAACGCCGGGAAGAGATTTTCCCCCAGGATAAGCGGAAGGCCTTTGAGCTGGGGGCGGGGCTGGTTTAGCGCAATTCCCTAAAGGAGACCGCTTGCGCGGTCAATTAAAAGAACAGAAGTCGAAGAAGAAAGGGATTCCACCCAACGCTCCTCTTCGATTATAATCTTCATTCGGACTCCCGCCTTCCTGGCCTAAACTTGACCCGGCAAATTAACCGCAAACGGCTTGTTACTACGTATCTTTACCGGCTTCCCGCAGCTTGCGATTGAGCTCCTCTATCACCCGGGCGTTTTCTTCAATCACCCGGTCTCTTTCCTCAATTACTCGGGCGTTTTCCTCAAGCATCAGCCGGGCTTCTTCCCGGCCCCTCTGGTATGCGTTATACATGCCGGAGTTGTAGTCCATGGCCGCTTTTTCTCGGAACATGGTCCGCGCCCAATGCT
>NZ_JAJQRB010000088.1:0-56057 GCF_046533075.1 Treponema primitia
GAAATTATACGCATTGAACCAAACTCAGCCGATGCTTTTGAAAAACGGGGAAAGGCTTACGGAGCGTTGGGTCAGCATGACAAGGCAGCAGCGGATAACAACGAAGCGGCAAGGCTAAAGGATGAACAATTTGATGTGTATATTATTATTAAACATATAGCAGACTCTATATTCGTTGACATACAATTCTTTGAAATGTACGACAATGCAATAAAAATAATTAACGAAAAAAAAGAGACCCCTGTAAAAATGGCTGAAGCATATCTGAAAAGAGGCTGCCAGTTATTCTCAAATGAAAGAGAAGCTGATGGCATGGAAGCTATCAAAAAAGCTACTGAATTATTTTCAAGCATGAGTGAAACGGATATCATGAAGTTAAAATCGGAAATTGTTACGGACTTAAATGTCCATAGAACTGCTGCGATAGAGAATTTTAATAGTGAAATTGTCGATTGGACCGATGCCATAGATAAGGCGCCGGAGAAAAAAGCCGATTTTCTCGATAATCGGGGCAATGTCTTTATTGAGAAAGGGAAGTACATCAAAGCTTTTAGCACATGGCAAAAGGCAATACAACTGGAAAAAATAAACGATGACAGTAAAGATGTATTTGACCAGGCGATTGCCGATTATACTAAAGCCATAAGTTTAAACAATTCAGAGCAAAGTTTTTTGATAGATATTCTTAAAAACCGGAGTATTGCCCATATCGAAACCGGTGAATACGATAAAGCGATAGCCGATTGTAATGAAGCCCTGTCGCTGGATAAAGATGAGAATGTTTCGGTCTTGTACCTCCGGGAAATTGCCTATGACGCCAAGGGCGATCATGATCAGGCAATAGCCGATTATACCAGGGCCATAGAATTAACGCCCCCTAAAGAGAGGCAAACCATCGGTGACTATTTTTATAACCGGGGCTTTGTCCACGACGAAAAGGGCGAGTATGATCTTGCTATTGCAGACTATACCCAGGCTATATGCATTGCGGTATTGTCTCCTCTGCACAATGCCCGTGAAGCGTACCGCAACCGCGGTCTTGCCTACAAAGCATTGGGACAGATGGACAAGGCGGAAGCGGACTTTGCCAAATTGGACGGGGAAAATCATGAAGAAACAATCTACAGGCAGGGAAGAAAAAGCTACTCCCCATCACTGTACTCTGATAAAACTTAAAGGAAGAAAAAAACCTCCGCTTCCTTGCCTTCTTCGACTTCTTTTCCTTTGCGGTTGGATTTTTCTTCAAATTGGCTATGATATTAGCGATCGGATCAATCCACCCTATCACTCAATGATAGACTTATGTGATATACTCTAAACTATGAAGAATCAAAAAACCCTCCCCAAGACGGCGCTGCCGCGAATCTATCTTATCGACAAGGAAATTTCCACCGGGAAGTATCCCAACACCAAAACCCTGTCCCAGAAATATGAAACCGGAACAGCCACCATCAGCCGGGACATTGAGTTTATGCGGGACAGGCTGGGCGCTCCTATCGAGTACGACTATTTTGAAAGGGGGTATTATTACACCGAAAAGACCTTCCGCCTCCCCGCGGCCTTTACCTCCGCGGAGGATATGCTGGCCCTGGGGATGGCGAAGACCCTGCTTTCCCTCTACCGCAATACCCCGATATACGAAGCTGTCCACCAGTTGGTGGAGACCATCACCGCCCCGCTGGATGATCCCGGCAAAACCCGGTGGTATGAGGATCGTATCGTGGTTCCCCCGGTTCCAACGGTCCAATTCAAGCCCGAAGTCTGGCAAAACATCGTCGAGGCCCTGGGGAAAAACCACATACTCCGCTTTGAGTACCGCCGCTCATGGTACAGCGCCTGGCAGGTCCGCCGGGTACGACCCTACCAGCTCCTCTTTGACAACGGCGCCTGGTATCTTTACGGCTATGCCGAGGATCGCCGCGGCATGGGAATGTACTCCCTTTCCCGGATACGGACAATCACCCTGCTGAATGATATTTTTACCCTTCCCGCATCTTTTGATATCCGCACAAAAAACAAAGGAAGCTATTTTGGCGCCTATTCCAGTGAAAAGAAACAGCGCTTCCGTATCAATTTCTACGGCGAGGCAGCCCTGCGAATCCAGGAACGACAGTGGGCAGAGGATCAGCGCATTGAAGAAAGCGCCGACGGCATCACCCTAAGCTTTACCAGCGCCCAATACGGCAAAATCCTGGAACTGGTGCTCTCCTCCGGCCGGGACGCCCTGCCGCTGGAACCGCAGGAACTGGTCGACGACTGGCTTGGCAATGTGCGGGATATGGCGAAGCGGGCGAAGGGTGTTGCGCGGTAATAAGAAAGGGCGCATCCCCGCCTGCGGGAAAATATTTCACTCTATCGGTATATGATAGACTTGGGCGGTATAATACTCTTTGAAAGGAAAAAGTAATGGATAAAAAGGATTTTGAGAAACCCCATAATGAGCAAAAAGAAAGCCATGTTCCTATCTTTGAGAAAGAAGCCGATTTACCATCAGAAGTTAAGTCTGCTATGGCCGAAATATTTTCCCAGAACGAAATTGATCAATTGCTCAAAACAATAAATGGCGATGTACCTGATGACATAGATTTGTGTCCCTCAAAAGCTACCCGTAAGATTAAAATGTACGATTTTAAGCGCCCCGACCGTTTTTGCAGAGAGGAGCATGATTCCCTCCAGTGTCTTCATGAAAAATTGGCTCATAAATGGTCCGTATATATTTCCCGTTACTTCCAAAAGGAAATAGAAATTAATTTTGCCTGTGTAGATCAATTGACATACGACGAGTTTAATCGAAGCATCTCCAATCCAACAACAATGCTTGCTGTACCAGGAAGGTTTAGCTTTTCCATACCCCAGCCGTCTCCGCCATTGATTATTATTGAAATAGATCCTGTGATAACCATTGAATTCCTTAATAATCTATTTTGCGGTACTACGACGGAAGGACAGTTATTTCGCGAATTAACATCTATTGAAAAATCCGCATTACGGCATTTCTGTAAACCGTTATTGGACACCTATTCTCAAATTTGGGATGACAATTACGGAGAAAAACTGGAATTAGGCGATATGAGAATTGAATCAAATCCATATTTTAATAGAGATGCTTTTCCCGGAGAAATGGTGGTCTTGGTTACTTATCACATTCAATTCGGTAATGCAAAAGGCATGATAAACATTTGCCTGCCTTATCCTATTTTACATCCAATGAATCCTTTTATGCTCCCAAAGTATCACTATAACAATTTTTATCTTCAACAAACAGAAAAAACCTTGCCTAAAACTTTGCTAAAAAATTTACCCGTCGTATTGCAGGTTGAATATTTTCGCCAGATTATTTTGTACAAGGACTTAAAAAGCCTGCGCCCGGGGAACATCCTTTACGCTCCCCGCTGTTATCAAGACGGGTTGTGCAGTCTGATGGTTGGGAGCAAGGTTTTATTCCGGGGTGAAGTTATCGCCGATTGCACAAACCGGCTGAACCCTTACTGTAAAAAAATAATTAAAATTGTTGAAAAAATAAATCCTCATAAGGAGTTTGATAGTATGGCTAATCGTGATTGTATGGAAATGGAAAAGACCCTTGCCAATATGAAGGTTCTGCTTGCCGTGGAAATTGGCCGCACGGTAACCACGGTAAAGGAATTATCAAAAATGCGGAAAGGAACTATTGTCGAGCTTGACAGCCTTGCAGGTTGGCCTGTAACGGTATTTGCCAACAATACCCTTGTCGCCCGGGGCGAAGTGGTGGTTATAGATGAAAACTTCGGCGTCCGTATAACCCATCTCGCCGAAGCACCCGATGATCCGCCGGAAGGCGCCGCTGACGAAGGCGGCGCAGAGGCTGTAGTTTCCTCCGCAGAAGAACCCTCCCGGGGGGACGATGATAATGCCGCTGTTTAAGAAAAAGACCGGGGTACAACCCTTTGCCCCCTTGTTTCAACGCCTAAACCCGGCGGAATTCTCATTTTTTTTCCGGCTGGAGTACCCCCAAACCACCGCCTTTATCCTTTCTTTTGCCCCCAATAAAAGGTATGTCAGAAAAGTGATAAATTTGATCAAAGAAGCCGGTGAGCGGACGCAGCTTGCGGATTGCCTTAATACCATAGACACAAGGGCCAAATACCGGGACCCGGCCTTCATAGCGGCAATGGAAAAGGCGGTGTTGGAAGAAATAAATGCCGCAAAGTCCCAGGCCCCTCTTGTATATATTTTTAAAAAGTCCTATTGACAGGGGTATAAAATATGGTGTTGACTTTAACGATGCGGTCCGGGCGTATTATGATCCGTTCCGGCAGGACATTTTTGACGAACAACACAGTACCCAGGAAGAAATCCGATGGATATATTTGGGTTCCGTTGACGGCCTGGTTCTTTTTGTGGTTGAAACAGAACCTGACCAAAATACAGTCCGTATCATATCGGCCCGCCCAGCCTTAAAAAGAGAGCAGGAGGTTTATTATGCGAATCGTGAAAAGGACAATTAATTCATTACCGCCCCTTGATAGTGAGCGCATCAATAATTTAAAGCAGCTCAAAGATAAGGACATTGATGTTTCCGATATGCCCCCCCTAACCGAGGAACAACTTGCCCGACTGGTACCTGCAAAATTGCTTAATCGTTCACTCTATAAGCCGGTAAAAATTCCGATTAAGGTAAATTACGATGCTGATATTATTGAGTGGTTCCGTTCTTTCGGGAAAGGCTATCAGACCAAAATGAATGCAGCCCTTCGTGAATATATGATGGAGCATTTTGCAAAAAACAAATGAGGAATTATAGGAGCATATGTATACACGCCGTTTTTGGGTAGACACCGAAACCACCGGACTTGATTCGCGGAAACATTTTGCGTTTCAAATCTCCTATTTCATCGAAGAAAATAACCGGCTGCTCCTTGAACGCACCCTGGAAATGCACCCGGATAATTATGAACAGTTTGAATTCGATCCCGAAGCCGAAGATGTCCATGGGTATTCAAAGGAAAAAATCCTGTCCTTCTCTTCTGAATCGGAACAGTTCAGCGTATTCCTTGAGGATCTGCGGCAATATGGGAAGAACCGGCTTACCATAACCGGATATAACGTTTTGTTCGACATTCACTTTTTGCGCGCCCTATTTGCGCGGGAAACTGCGTTGAGAAATGCACGGAATGAACCATCGAATCCGGAAACAACGGATTTTTATAATTACTTTGATTACATGTACTGTGATGTCATGCAATTGGTCCAGGCCCACCGTGTTGCCGGAAAACTCAATTTGCCCAGCATTGAACTGGAGAAGGTATGTGGACATTTCGGCATCAGTATTGAAGGCGCCCACCACAGCATGACCGATATTGTGAATACCAAGGCGGTCTTTGACCGGTTGCTTGATAGGTAGAACGATGGGTGATATGATAAGGGAAATAGGAGGAAGGGTATGAAGATTCTGAGTTGGAATTGTCATGATCATTTTACTGATGCAAAATCAAAAAAAGTGACCCCTGAGGATCCTGATATACTAATTATTCAAGAATGTCAAAAGAAAGAATATGAAGAACAAAAAAAGGGCTGGGCATACCATTGTTGGTATGGCGATGGTCTGAATGGCGAACCTGGAGGAATTGCCATCTTTTCCAAAGATGGATACAGGTTAGAAAGATATCCCATTTCTGAATTCGGTAAAAAATTGAGATATGTTATACCTTACAAAATATCTGGAAGAAAAGATTTTACATTAGGTGTTGTATGGACAAAAGGGAAACCGTTTGGTTATACTGAAACAGTTTTGATGGCTATTGATGAATATAAAATGTATGACTCGACAATATTGATAGGTGATTTTAATACAAGAAGTAAAAACAACAAAGATGATAATTACCTCAAATTAGAAAAAGGAATGCAGTATAGAAACTTTTTTAATTGTGATATAGATGAGACCCCTGCATTTACGTTCTACAGAGGATTGAAAAAAGTAATAGACGATTATTGTTTTGTATCTGAAGATATAAAATGTCAGGTAAAAAGCAAAACTGGTTTTCATGAAACATGGACCCCCGCTGATTATCAAAAAGGAACGAGCGATCACTGCCCTTTAATTGTTACAGTTGACCTTTAAGCAGTAGGGAAAAAATGTCCTATTCTTTGAAAGAGGGCCGATACTATCCCCGGCCCTCTTTTTTTGCTCATCCTGTCTTAAACAAAAAACCATAAAAAATGATCCACCCTATCACTCTATGATAGACTGATGGTATATACTGACATTAGTCATCAAAAACTATGACCAATGGAGGAATTAGGTGTCTAAATACAACCAAGAAATAAATTACCTGTTCGTAGGCACAGACATTTCCGAAGAAGAACTCGTTGAAATAATCGCAGAAGCCGACAGAATAATCCTGGAAAACAAGGAAACTCCGGAAAAGATCGCAGAAGCGTACCTTAAAAAAAGCCAATGCTTGCAGAAACTAGAAAAGTACCAGGAAAGCAGCGAACCTCTGGAGAGGGCCTTGGAACTGGCGCCAAAAACGGCCGAAGCCTTTACCCAATTGGGGAATATCCTTCACGAAGAAGAAAACTACGAAAAGGCAATAGCCCACTATACGGAAGCGATACGGCTTAAACCGGATTATGCGGTGGCATTTAACAACCGGGGGAATTCTTTTGCTGAAAAAGGTGAATACAATAAGGCGATAGCGGACTATACGGAAGCGATACGGCTTAAACCGGATTATGCAATTGCTTATTATAATCGTGGAAACAAATACAGGAACATTGGAAAGTTTGAGCAAGCTCTGGTGGATCTGGAAGAAGCTATTCGGCTAAAACCATGTTTAAAAGATTTAGGAATAGATCTTCCTCTTGATATTGCTCTTAGACACATATTTGATTCCGATGCCGATGAAATTTCTGAAATGTACAATGACGCAGAAATAGTAATTAAAGAAAAAATAAAGAAACCTGAGAAAATAGCGGAAGCGTATCTTAAGCAAAGCTTATATTTATTTTTGAACGAAAAAGAAGAAAATGGCAAAGAAGCCATCAAAAAAGCTGCCGATTTATATTCCGACATGGATGAGGTGGATGTCACCGTACTTAAATCAGATCTTGTCAAAGCTTTAAATATCCATGGAACCACCGTGGGAGAAAGACTTGATGAAGGAATTGCCGAATGGACCGATGCCATGGGTAAAAATCCGTGGAAAAGATCTGTTTTTCTTAATAACCGGGGCAATACTCTTATTGCGAAAGGAAAATATATCAAGGGTTTTAGTGCATGGCAAAAGGCGATGCAACTGGAAAAAATAGGCGATGAAAGTAAAATAATATTTGACCAGGCTATTGCCGATTATACCAAGGCCATGGGATTAAATAAATCGAATCCACGTTATTTGGCGGGGATGCTTAAAAATCGGAGTATTGCCTATATCGAAACCGGTGAATACGACAAAGCTATAGCGGATTGTGATGAAGCCTTGGCGCTCAGTAAAGATGAAGGTGTTTTTATCTTGTACCACCGTGGAATTGCTTATGACGCCAGTGGTAATCGCGAACAGGCAATCGCCGATTACACCAGGGCTATAGAGTTAGCTCCCTGCAATTACGAAAGGTTGTTCTATGAACTATTCTATAGCCGGGGCCTTGTGCATGACGAAAAGGGTGAGTACGAACTTGCCATTGCAGACTATACCCAGGCGATATGCATTACGGCAGCAATGTTTTCGTCCGGCGATGCCGTTGATGCATACTGCAACCGGGGCCTTGTCTACAAAGCGCTGGGGCAGATGGATAAGGCGGAAGCGGATTTTACCAAATTAGACGGGGAAACTGCCTATAAACGTGGAAGAAAAAAGGGCATTTTAACCGATTTAATTTAATCGGATAAGTATTTGTGTCTACCATTATATGATAGACACAAATATTATTATGGCTACATACGGAGGAAAATACTATGTCGGCATTAGCTAATGTTATTTGGTTTGTATTTGGGGGCAGAACCTTGTGCGGGAAATATTTTTCACTCTATCGGTATATGATAGAGTGAAATGGTATAATGACGCTACATGGCTAATACAAGCCATGCAAGGAGTCGTCTATTAAGACTGAAATACTTACCCAGGATGAAATTGAACAATTGCTTGATGCATTAAATGGGGGAGATAATCGAGATTCTTTTACCTCCGAGGACCCTTCCAACATAAATACCGAGGATATTGAAACCATAGATTTATGCTCCTCAAAGGCTACCCGTAGAATTAAAATATACGATTTTCAACGCCCCGACCGTTTTAGGAAGGCGGATATTAATACCCTTTTACATTTACATGAAAAATTGGCGCCCATATGGTCCGCTCTTATTTCCCGGTATTTCCAAAAGGAAATGCAAATTCGCGTTGCCAGCGTGGATCAATTGACCTATGAAGAATTTATAGGAAGCATCCCCAATCCCACCGCTATGTTTATCACATCGGGAACGCTTAATTCCGTTGCGCCCCAGACGCCATCCATACCCCTTACGCCGCTTATTATTGAAATAGATCCGGCTTTTGACATTGAAATGTTTAGATGTCTGTTTGGCGGCGCAGCGGAAGAACCCGCAGAAAAAGCTCAGCCATTTCATGAATTAAGCACTCTGGAGAAATCAGCGCTGCGTTATATTAGTAAGCCCTTGCTGGATATCTATTCTCAAATCTGGAATGACTATTGCGGGGTAACCATAGAATCCAGCGATGTAACGATTGAATCCCATACCTCTTTTGATAGTAAGATTCCTCCCAAAGAAATGGTCATCTTGGTTACCTGTGAAGCCAAATTCGGCAGTATCGAAGGCATGATAAACATTTGCCTACCCTATCCCTTTCTGTATCCTTTGCAAAAGCTTCAACTCCTTAAGCATTACCAGGATGATTCCCCTCCTCAAGTCCAATATTCAAAAAACACCCTGCATAAAACTCTGATAGGCGATTTGTCTGTCGTATTACAGGTAGAATATTTTCGCCAGATTGTTCTGTACAAGGATTTAAAAAACCTACGTCCGGGCAACATCCTTTACGCTCCCCACAGTAATCAAGACGGGTTGTGTAATCTGATGGTTGGGAACAAGGTTTTATTCCGGGGCGAAATTATCGCCGATTGCACAAATCGGCTGAACCCTTACTGTAAAAAAATAATTAGAATTGTTGAAAAAATAAATCCCCACAAGGAGTGTGACAGTATGGCTGATCGCGATTGTATGGAAATGGAAAAGACCCTTGCCAATATGAAGGTTCTGCTTGCTGTGGAAATTGGCCGCACGGTAACCACGGTAAAGGAACTATCAAAAATGCGGGAGGGAACTATTGTCGAGCTTGACAGCCTTGCGGGTGAGCCGGTAACGGTATTTGCCAACAATACCCTTGTCGCCCGGGGCGAAGTGATGGTTATAGATGAAAACTTCGGCATCCGTATAACCGAACTCGCCGAGGCGCCCGAGGATCTGCCGGAAGGCGCCGCTGACGAAGGCGGCGCAGAGACCGCAGTTGTTTCCGCAGAAGAGCCCTCTCGGGGGGAGGATGATAATGACGCTGTTTAAGAAAAAGACCGGGGTACAACCCTTTGCCCCCTTGTTTCAACGTCTAAACCCGGCGGAATTCTTATTTTTCTTCCGGCTGGAGTACCCCCAAACCACCGCCTTTATCCTTTCCTTTGCCCCCAATAAAAGGTATGTCAGAAAAGTGATGAATTTGATCAAAGAAGCCGGTGAGCGGACGCAGCTTGCGGATTGCCTTAATGCCATAGACACAAGGGCCAAATACCGGGACCCGGCCTGCATAGCGGCAATGGAAAAGGCGGTGTTGGAAGAAATGAATGCCGCAGTATAATATCCTAAACGCCGATCACTACCTTCTAGAAATCAGCCTGCGCCGGGAAACTGTCCCCTCGTTTAAGGAGTACCCTTTTTCCCTGCCCATCATACGGCATTTCCGCACCCTGTCCCCCCATCCCAAAATTACCTTTATTGTAGGCGAAAACGGCAGCGGTAAATCGACCCTGCTGGAGGCCATTGCCGTTGCCTGGGGTTTCAACCCGGAAGGGGGCACAAAGAACTTTAATTTCCAAACCCGCGCTTCCCATTCGCCGCTCCACAAACACCTTAAACTTTTAAAGGGCCTCACTCCCAAGGATGGATTTTTCTTTCGTGCTGAAAGTTTTTTCAATCTTGCAACGGAAATTGAAAATCTGGATAAAGGCGCTGGACCCAGACTCATCATTGATTCCTATGGGGGCATCTATTTGCATAACCAATCCCACGGCGAATCCTTCTTTGCAACGATACAGAACCGTTTCGGCGGAAACGGCCTTTACCTGCTTGATGAACCGGAGGCTGCCCTGTCCCCCACTCGTCAAATGTCCATGCTGCTGCTTTTGCACCAACTGGTACAAAAGCATTCCCAGTTTATTATAGCCACCCATTCCCCTATACTGCTGGCTTATCCCGATGCGGATATTTATCAGATTGGGGACAAGGGCTTGTGTAAAATAGCCTATGAAGATACCAGCAACTATATAGTAACCAAGGCGTTTATCAACAATCCCAGGGGGATGATCGCAAGGTTGTTTGAGGGGGATTGAAGGTTGAGAGAAATATTTCAGTCTATCGGCATATGATAGAGTTAGGTGGTATAATATTCTTTAGTAAAGAGAAAAGTAATGAGAAAAAAAGAAAGGGCTATTTCAGCAAAAGCTCTGAAAGCCCAAATGGATCTAGAAAAAGAAAGTGCAAAAACCTTCTTAAAATATCTGGAAACTTTAAAAGAGGATAATATGAGAATAGTAAGCTGGAATTGCCATTATGGATTCACCTCGGAAAAGGCGAAGGCTATATCAGAGTACGATGCGGATATCCTGGTTTTACAGGAATGTACCAAAGCAGACTATGACGCACAGAAAGCCGAATGGAAGTACAGGAATTGGTATTGGGATGATTTGAACAATGAAAACAGCAGTCTCGGAGTTGCGATCTTTTCAAATGAGTATAAAATAGAATTTACCGTTAACTTTGACCGCAATTGGCGTTATGTCGTTCCCTATCATATAACAGGCAAGGATACAGATTTTGTTTTAATGGCCGTTTGGACCAAATCGGGATACACAAATTATCATGAGCCAATTTACAGCGTATTAAATTCGCATCAGGGCACGTTTGAAACCCCGGTACTGCTTATCGGCGACTTTAACACAGGCAGAACGGTAAATGATGAATCCTGGTATAATGACCTGGTAACAAAATTAGCGGCAAAAGGATTAAAGGATTGCGGCAACAAAAAGGCGCCGACCTATTTCCGCTATTTTGACTTGGACCGACCATATCAAAATGATTATTGTTTTGCCTCGGAAGGATTTGGCCGGATCGTCAGTTTTGAGATCGGCGATCCAAAAGAATGGATAAAACCGGAACTTTCGGATCATTGTCCTATTATTGTGGATTTTGAGTTTGATGATACGGATAAGGTAATTTCTACAGAAGAAGAAGCTCATAAAGCAGCACATGAGGACTTTGAAAGAGCTGCCTTTTTGAGAAAGAGGAATTAAAAAAATATTATCGTTATAATAAAGGAGAAATGCTATGCATTTTGATGAAGTAATACAAAGACTTAGTGAGTGGGATATTCACTATCTATGGCGGGAAGCGAAGTATGAAATGTCCCGTGCTTTGATTGGCGCTGCGGAAGAAACAAAAGAAAAAGCGTTAACTGCCATTTCAGAAACTAAAGGGAAAACTATACGGATTGAAATGGATAATGCAAAAATGTGGTCTACCAACCATTCTACAAAAGATCAAAAATATATTTTGAGGCTTGTTAAAAAAATGATAGATGAACACCAGTTTAATTCACACGAAGAAATTATCATTACAGATGATGACATTAAGGAAGAAAAAATAGAAAAAACTGTTCCCGAAGAAACCGATAATGATATTCTTGAAAGTATTATAAAAAATATTGAGGTTACAATTAAAGAAAATAGACATTTGGATTTAATGTTGTGTAATCTTCAATCTCCGGAACAGCATTTTTTGGCCAAGGCCCTTGACCATTTTGAAGACCGTAAGGATGATCTGGCAAAAATCACATCTCTCCATATTGAGATGAAATACCTGAATGACGCGAAACTGTTATTTGAGATAAATGGCATAAAAAAATATTTCATTATGTAAATTTTTTGATCCAAGTAGCTATTCCCTTGAAATACTAAGTAAGTGCACTAACCTGCGAGAGCTTGAAATTCATGATAGTGACTGGAAAACAATTCCTGACTGGATGAGTGCTCTGACATTCCTCGAAAGTCTAGTCTTTGACTATATAAAAATAACCGAATTGCCGGATTGGTTTTCAAAGTTTACAAATCTTAAAAAGTTGACCCTTTCTTTGGACGGTAACCCTGTAATATTTCCCGATGTTATTTGCCGTATGCCTTCGCTTGTTAGCCTTAATTTGAGTGGTACTAATATCACAGGTATTCCTGAAAATATTGTAAATTTGTCACTGCTTGAAGAACTCGACTTGAGTAACGGAAAACTATTGTCGCTGCCTGATAATTTTGGTAGTCTTGGGGCGCTCAAAAAAATCAATATAAGTGGAAATGAATTGATCTCCCTGCCGGACAGCGTGGGAAATCTTTTGGAACTTCAGGAATTTAATTTATCCCGAAATCCGCTCCCATATCTTCCTGAATGTATAGGTAAATTGGAAAAACTTGAAAATCTTGATTTGAGCAATACTAAAATCAATGGATTGCCAAAAAGTATTGGGAACCTTGCGCAGCTTACCAGCCTGGATATTCGGGGACTGAATATTGAAGACGCTTATATTCCTAAAAGTCTTTTGGACAGACCCGGTGTTTACAGTCCGGATAAGGAAAATCACGGTTTGCATATCATTCGATACAAGTATGCCTATCCTGAAGGCGCCCTGAATTATGATACTTTTATTGCCCTATACTATTTAACTTTTCAGGATATTTTATGTTTTTCAGAAAAAGCAGAAAGGGAAGGGCTTCTGTCATTGGAAGATGAAATTGAATATATAGGAAATGCTATTTTCAGGAAGGGTTTACGCCTTGTGGTTGAAGGGACTGATAATAGTATAATTAGGCATGTTTTATTAACCTCTATCGAAAGAGAAACCAACCAGTACCAGAAAAAACTAAAAATGCTTGCCCTTGAAGGTATACTAGCTATACAGGCCGGTGAGTCTACATCATCAATGATGTTACGCCTCAATTCAATGATAGCTATTAAAGACAATTTGTTTGATAAGGCCTGCGCAGCTTATCTTAATGGCGATGAAGAATCCTATGAAAAAGCTATGGAGGCTATTAGTAAAATAAAGATCCCCGAAGAACGTGAAGAAGTGAATTTTATCCTGCGGGCCATAAAGTTTAATGAGATTATCCGCCGTTCCGGGTTTAAGGCAATAGAAAAAATGCTTAATACCCAAGCCCTCGCTTCCCGTGATATTTTTGAATATGGGCTTCGGCTTTATTTGGATTGCGAACAGGAGGAGTATATAAACCAAATACTTGATAATTTTATTTCCCAGGAGACAGATCCTGATCGGAAAAATTTATGCCTCGCTAAAAGGAAAGCCCTTGACTGCATTATTGCAGGAGATAATACTCGTATATTAACCATGAGCCTTATAGCCTATTTCGATGAGTATGTAGAACAGCGTGTACTAAAATCGGGATACGCAAACTATCACGAACCAATTTACAACTAAGCCTTGGCTAAAAAGACAGCAAATCCGCGGGTACATTCAATATGTAAGGACTTACTATCGCCGCCGCCTTCCACATAGATCTTCATTACTACCACCTTTTTCCGCCAAGTTCTCCGCTTATCCAAAGTTCACCGAGCCGATATTTTTCAAGCCATGGCTTAAGTTCTTCAGCGCTTAACCGGCTTAATTCTGTTCCTGATTCACCTTTTTCGCAGATCAAAACAGATTCAGGCTGGTCGGTCATCGCATCGACTAGAATATCCGAATGGGTAGTTACGATGAGTTGACATCGTGTTGAAGCTTCCTTCAGCAACTCCGCAAGGGTAGGTAAAATATCAGGGTGCAATCCCAGTTCCGGCTCTTCAATGCAAATGAGCGGCGGTGGAGTGGGGTGACAAAGTATTGCAAGCAAACACAAATAGCGCAATGTGCCATCAGAAAGGCGTGTTGCGGGTATCGTAAAACCATGCTCTTGCATGACTACCTGAACATATCCGGCTATAACTTGCACATCATAGTCATCAATTCCATCAAAAAGTTCTTGCAAGGCGCTTAATATTCGTTGCTTTACCGGTGGTATTTGACGAAGGCGATTTAAGACTAACCCTAAATTAGAACAATCTTCATCTAAAAAGTCATTTGGAAGATCCGCCTTTTGAGGATGACGGGGAAGACAATTCTGCCCAATTCCCCACTTATCATAAAGTTTTATATGATTCAGCGTATCTCCAAGATGAGTGATTTCAGGATACATATCGGGATCGCGCAGTTGCGCAAGAATTGAACGCTCCGGGTCAACGCTTGTTAATGTCCGTATAGTATCTTTTGATTTTGCCCTTGGTTCCCTTTCATTAAACTGATAATACCATTTAGGAGTTTCACAATCCATTTGCGGTTTTGCGTCTTCAATTGATTCATCAACCATAAAAAAACGATGATTGCGGATAGCGAAGCAAAGAAAGTAACGCAAATCCATATTTGGCGAATCAGGATAATCAATAACTGCATCAACACCAACAATCGGCGTTTCATTTGCTCCTCTCCACAACCAATCATCTACACCACCGGTTTCATGAAAAGTTTTTTGTAATTGCCCTGGTAAATTTTTCAATAATCCTATTGCTTCCAGGAAATTAGATTTGCCTGATCCATTCGGCCCAATAATAACATTGAGCGGTTTTAGTTCGGTAACATCAGAATTGCTGCCAAAACTCAATAAATTTATCAACTTGAGTGATTTAATTAACATATTTCCCCCTTCATCTGTAGAAGCTTCTCTCAAAGATGCCTGGCTTCCTAGGTAACTATATTATATCAATAAATCCTGGGGATGCAAGCGACAAGGAAGAACTTAGTCCCAGTACCAGCGCCCCGCTCTTCCCGTCCCTCTTTTCCGGCGTTGTTGCGGTAAGCGTTACCTGCGTCCCGGACTCCAGGGTTTCTACGCCATCTCTTTTACCGCTTACCAATACCAGCCCCCGGACGGAACAGCCGTAGCGCCCGTGAAGCGCCGCTGGGCCATTCCGTTTTCCTTCGCCGGTCAGGGGGAACGGGTCGGAGATGACTCGCACCGGGAGGGAATCTTGAGGGGCAGGTTCCGATGCCGGCGCCAAAGCTGCGTTAACCGGTCCTGCCAGGAGAAAACTCAGGACGGCCCGTTCCTTGGGGATCCCCGCAGCTTCCGAGAGCCGGTGCAGGGCTGCCGGGGCATCGGTGGTGGTAAAGGCAAAGTGGCACCACTTGGTATCCGCTTTTTCGGAGCGGGAGGCGGCGGGAATACCCGGCAGCGGACAGGGGCCGGTGTGGGGACAGGGGGACAGGGGAAGACGTCCCTTGGCGGAAAGGGAAGCCCGGAGGAGGCTTATAAATTCGCCGCAGCGGGGAACTCCGGGCTCAAGCGCCAGGATGGAACCCGATTCCAGGGTCAGGGGCGAAAGGATACGGGCCTGTTTTTCCGTAAATGACGCAAGGGCCGATACTCCGGGGAGCTTCCAGAAAAGTTCGTTAAACAGATTAACTGCGGTAAGCAGCTTAGCCTTGGAGAAACGGACCGGCTCTCCAAGGGAAGCCCGGATTGTTTTGATGGTCCAGGGGCAGCTCGTGTTGGCAGCAGTGTTACTGCTCGTAAGGGCTGTGAAGATTTTTTTCCCCGCCTCAAGGGCAGGACCGGAGCGATCCAGGCAGCGGAACTCCAGGGGGAGCTGCCGCAAATCGGGCCGGGATATCCACAGGGCAATAGGCAGGGTAAGAGGGCCTGAACCCAGGTCGGTCAGGGCGTCGCCGGCGGCAAGGGGGAGGGGCAGGGACGGGAACAGCCGGGCAAGGCGATAGACATTCCAGGGGAGGAAGTAACGCAGGTAGGCCGAGAGCAGAGGAGCTTCGTTCAGGTAGGAGTCGTTCCGCTCCCCACGGCCGCTGGTAAGGAGGCGGGAAAGTTCCGCCACATCCCGGCTCAGACCGGAACGGAAACGCTTCGGTATGGGGAGGACCTGATCGACCAGGGCGGGGATTGAATCTACCTGCCGCCGTATTTCCACAGATAGCGGTGGGAAAAGAGTTTCCATCAGACAGGGCCCTGGTCATTCGCGGGGGGCTGGGTTGGACCGTCCGGCTGATGGACCAGAAAGTACAGATCCACCAGGTCCGAACGGAGCGCTTCAATGTACGCTTTGAGATTTTGGTTTTCAAGCCCGGCGCCGGTAAATTCCCGAAAGAGCTGTTCCCGGGCGCCTTCAATAGTAAAACGGCGATCGTAGAGGAGGTACTTCAGCCGGAAGAAGATCAACAGGTCCCGTTTGGCGTAGACCCGTCTGCCGGCGAGATCCTTGCGGCTCTGAATCAGGGATATTTCCTTTTCCCAGTAGCGGATCACGTGGGCCTTAACCCCCAGGAGTTTTTCCAGATCCCCAATCCCGTAGCTTGCCATGGCTCAATGCCGCTCTTTTCGGGAACTATTCTTCCGGGTCAAATCGTTCTTGGCGGAAGCGCGTATCTCTATACCCAGGGGGATCAGGGAATAGCCCAGGTCCCGGCGTATCTTGTTTCGGAGGTAACTGACATAGGATTCGCTCACCGCCTTGGGACGGGAGGCGAAGACGATAAACTTTACGGGGTTGTCCGAAACCTGAACAGCGTACTTCAGCTTGAACCGGGTTTGGGGGCCCGACGGCGGCGGACTTTCCGTAAGCCAGCGTTCCAGGGCATGGTTCAGGGCGCCCGTATCGGTGTGGAGATTAAGCTGGGCGTACATCCGGACAGCGATGTTGAGCAATGCATCGATACCGGAACCGGTTTGGGCGCTGACCGGCATGATGGGGGCGTATTCCATCTGGCCAAAGAGAAAATGGATACGATCCTGAACCGCAGTAAAGGTGTTTTTTACATCCGGCATGGTATCCCACTTATTGAGGACCATGATGATCCCCCGGCCCCGCTCATCCGCCAGGGCGGCTATCTTCTTGTCCTGATCCGAAAGCCCCTCCTGAGCGTCAATCATTAAAAATACTATATCTGCGTCGTCCATGGTTTTGATGGCCCGGTTCACCGAATAGTATTCGATATTCTCCGTAACCTTACTTTTCCGGCGTATCCCTGCGGTATCCAGAACCTGGAAATCCCGGTTCTTGTAAGAAAAATGACCCTCCACCACATCCCGGGTAGTGCCGGGAATATTGCTTACAATGGAGGCCGTAGTGGAGGTAAGGCGGTTCGAAAGGGTGGACTTCCCCGTATTGGGTTTCCCCACGATAGCTATTCTGATGGGCCGCTTATCCGGATCGTCAAGCTCAACCTTGGAAAAATCGAGCCGGGCGATGATGGCGTCCTCCAGATCCCCCACATTGTCCCCGTGTTCGGCGGAGATCATCAAAACCTTGTCAAAGCCGTAGGAGAGGATATTCCAGGATTCGTTTTCCCGGCGGCCGCCCTCGGTCTTGTTCACCACCGCTAAAAGTTTTTTCTGGTATGGCCGCAGCAGGCCGATGAATTCCTCATCCTCGGGGGTAAGTTCCCCCGCTTCCAGGATCAGGAGGATCAGGTCCGCGCTTTCCAGGGCTCCCAGGGTCTTCTCCACCACCAGATCATCCAGGGTATCGTCGGGAATATCCCTGCCGCCATCGGCCTTGCGGTCCAGCTTAAAGCCGCCGGTATCCATGAGCCGCAGGGGTTTCCCGTTGATAAAGGCGTCCATGGCCACGGGGTCCCGGGTTACCCCCGGAGTCGGATCCGTAATGGCGCGCCGCGTGTGGAGGAGGCGGTTGAAAAGGGTGGATTTGCCCACATTGGGGCGGCCGGCCAAGACTACCGTGGGGAGCTTCCGGTACTTATACTGGGGATCAAATTCCATTATGGCAGGTCCTTTACTTAGATGGGAAATATTCGGCTAACCAGGCGTTAACCAAGGTGTCGGTCTGCTTGTAGGAGGTACAGCCCATGGCTTTCTCCGCCAGGGTACGGCAGCTTTCGATGGTGGTACCCAGAATAATCCGTTTAACCATAGGGATAGCCGAAGCGGTCATACTGAATTCATCCAGCCCGAGACCCAAGAGTATGGGCGTTGCAAAGGTGGCGCCGGCCAATTCTCCGCACATGGCGGCCTTAATACCCTTGGCATGGGCAGCGTCGATGGTTAGCTTGAGGAGCCGCAACAACGCCGGATGGAAAGGCTGGGCAAGGTAGCTTACCTTTTCATTTCCCCGGTCAACCGCCAGGGTATATTGGAGAAGATCGTTGGTCCCTATGGAGAAAAAGTCCGATTTTTGGGCAAGAATATCCGCAGTAAGGGCAGCGGAGGGGATTTCGATCATGGTCCCCACATCTATCTTTTTGGCAAAACGCTGCTTCCTCTGCAGACATTCCGCCTTCGCTTCCTCCAATAAAGAAAGGGCCTGCTCCAGTTCCTCAACTCCGGAGATCATGGGGAACATGATTTTTACATTTCCATGGACACTGGCCCGGAGTATAGCCCTAAGCTGGGTCTTAAAGAGGTCCGGCTGGGCAAGACACATTCGTATAGCCCGCCAGCCGAGGAGCGGATTTTTATCATCCGCCGGCTGAATATTGGGGGATACCTTATCGCCTCCCATATCCAGGGTCCGGATGGTCACCGGCAGATCTCCCATGGCTTTCAGCACCGAGCTATAGGCATGGTACTGCCGCTCTTCCTCCGCAGCCTGACCGGGGGTAAGGAAGAGAAATTCCGAACGGTAGAGGCCTATGCCCTCGGCGCCATAGTGCAGAACCGCCTCCGCTTCCTCGGGTACTTCGATATTGGCCTTGAGGCATACCCGGTGCCCGTCCTTGGTTTCCGCCGGCAGATCCACCTCCGAAAGGAGTTTATCCTGTTTCCGCTGGTATTGTTTTATGGCATCCTGGTATTTAAGCAGGACGCTCTTACTGGGATTGATGATAACCTGACCGGCGCCGCCATCCACCACCAGGATATCACCGGTGGTGATCTCCCTGGTAACCGTGGAAAGCCCCAATACCGCCGGTACCCCGAAGGCCCGGGCCAGGATAGCGGTATGGGAGGTCCGGCCCCCCATATCCATCAGAATACCCTTGACCCTATCTTTATTCATGGCCAATACTTCCGACGGCATAAGGTCGTGGGCAACCAGGATAACGTCCTCGGTTAGATCCGCCAGGGAAAATTCTTTTACCCCAAGGAGCTTATGCATCATCCGGTGGGACACATCGGCTATATCCACCGCCCGTTCCCGAAGATAGGCGTCGGAAGAGGACACCATTTTTGAGACAATTCCACGGGAAATATCCGAAACAATCCACTCAATGTTTTCACGATCCGCTTCCAGCTGTTTCTTAATCTGATCCTGAAATTCCGTATCCTCCAGCATCATCAGGTGGGCCTGAAAAATATCCGCTTTTTCTTTGCTCGTTTCTTGGACAGCCTTATCATGCAGGGCGCGGACATCCGCCGCCGCCGCCTCGGTGGCCGCAAGAAAACGCCGCCACTCGGAATCGATCTGGGTCTTTCCTATGGCATACCGGGGAATATCATGGAATTCATTCCCCTGATAGAGAAAAAACTTCCCAATAACGATACCCGGGGATGCGGAAACACCGCTCAACTTCTTCATATTATTGAAGAATACCCCAAGAGCCGGGAACTGTCAAATGAATGAGGAGTGAGAGGGCGGTTCCTCATTGCTCATTCCTCATTCCTCATCTTATAATGGGTGCAGGAGATTTCAGGTGGCAAAACACCAGGATAAAAAGCCCCGGGCCCCGGACTGTCTCAAGTGCGTCTATTTTAAGGTTACCTGGGAACCTGCCTTCCCCCGTTCCTGCGCGGTATTCGGCATTAAAAGCCGGAACCTCCCCTCCCTTGAGGTACTCTCCGCCACTGGGCGCCATTGTCCAAGCTTCCAGCCAAAGGAAGGCTTTTAGTGTTTTGTCTGGTCCAACCACCCCTGGTACAGCTCAACTCCCCCTACCCCGCTCCGTATTACCTGAAAACTTTTCTTGAAGGCCGGGGTTATCAGGTCCGGGTCCAGGATCATTCCATCGGTCTCTTTGAACGGATCTTTTGCCGTTCCGGGCTGGAACGGATCTTTGTCGACGCCCAAAAGGCAGGTAAACCAAAAAATAAAAATGTTTTCTATAATATAGACCGTTTTCTCTCCGAAGAGGATCGCTGGCTTTCCTCCATAGACCGGCTGATTGATTTTCTTCGCGGCCGTGACCGGGAGTTCGGCCACCTTCTGGCCCTGGCAAACGGCGTTCTCCCCGGAGGTCCCCGGTTCGACGCCTGCCTGGATTCCCTGGATGGAAACCCCCTAAGTGACGATGCCCCACTCCTGGCAAGCAAACTCCTCGCAGATCTGGCGGACTTTATCACCGTCACGGTGGACCCCTCCTTCAGCCTCGTCCGCTACGCCGGTAGTGTTAGTGCGGGGCTTCGGGATTTTTCTGCGGTGGAGCAAGGTCTCAACAGTTATATTCTGCGGGAATTCTACCGTCCCCTGCTTGAGGATCATTGGGACGCACTGGACCGGCTGATTGCCGCAGGCAACGATCCCCTGACAATCGGGGTAACCATCCCCTTCCCGGGCTGCCTCGCCGGAGCCCTTGTCTGCGCAGCCTCCGCCAAAGCCCGGTACGGTAGTAACGTTACCACCATTGCCGGGGGCGGTTATGTGAACACGGAACTCCGGTTTATGGACGAGCTGGCGTTTTTCAACTACTTTGATTACCTTTCCTTTGACCGGGGTTACGGTTCCCTGGCAGCCATCCTGGAACATACCGGAGATACGCCGGTATACAAAACCAAGTACCGGTCCCGGCTTGACGGTCATGTTATAAGCGATCCGGGAATTGACAGTATTTCTACCCTTGGGGAGATTGACCGTGATGCAGTACAAACCGTCTTCCCCGATTACAGCGCCGTGGATTTTTCCCGCTACCTCCGCCCGGTGGACGACTTGAACCCCATGCACCGGCTCTGGTCCGACGGCCGCTGGCTCAAGGCCTACCTGGCCCACGGCTGCTACTGGCACGCCTGCGCTTTCTGCGATGTGCAGCTCGACTACATCCGGTGTTTTGAGCCCCTGGAACCGTTGGCCCTTTTCCGGCATCTGCAGGACCAGGCGGAAAAAACCGGTGTCCGCGGCATCCATCTGGTGGACGAAGCGGCTCCGCCGGATTCCCTGCTTCGCCTTGCCCTGCTGAACCGGGAGGCGGGACTTCCACTAAGCTTCTGGGGAAACATCCGCTTCGAAAAAGATTTTACCCCGGATACTACGGCTATCCTTGCCGCCGGAGGATTAGTGGGAGTCTCCGGAGGAATTGAGGTGGCCGCCGAAGAGGGCTTTAAGCGCATTGGTAAGGGAATAGGCCTTGGGGATGTGGTCAATGCCTGCGCCGCCTTTAAGGAAGCGGGTATCCTGACCCATGCCTACCTGATCTACGGATATTGGGACCAGGATGACCAGGAGATCATCGACTCCGCAGAAATACTGCGCCAGCTCTTTGCGGCGGGTCTCCTGGATTCCGCCTTCTGGCACAAGTTCGTCCTAACCAGGCATTCCCGGATCTACGCCGAATGGAAACGGGGCAAACACCCGGAACTTATAGTTACGGGCGATGGCAAACAACGGAACCTATTTGCCCTGAACGATTTATCCTTTGCAGGGGAGGAAAAATTTGACCGCTTCACCGGGCCCCTGGACCAGCTTCTGACCGCATGGATGGCCGGAGAAACTTCGGCGCCGGTGAAACAGGGCTTCCCCTTTACGGTCCCTAAACCAAATGTAGCGGCGGATCTGGTAGCGGGACTTCTGGACGACTACGCCCGGAACCGGGACTGTAATCGTACCGAGCTACCCGCTCCCGGCAAAACGGACCGCGTACTTTTCCTGGGCTCAAGACCGATGGTACAGAACACTGCAGGGGGGCTCTTCTGGCGATGGCGGCTGGAAGACCGGCTGCTGCCGATTGGGTCAAACCAAGAGAAAGCAGCGGCGGCAGTAGTACTGCTGGAGAAAGCAAGAAGAAGTAACGGCCTTGGCACCGCAGACTTTTACCGGGATCTGGCGCGGCTCCTCGGGGACAGCGCAGCGAAAAAAGCCTGGAACGTTTTGCGGGAGAGCGGGCTGGTACAATATAAGGAATAACTGAACTTGTTAGCGGAGATACTTGATTCTTTTTGTAGTATATTCTATTTTTAAGGTTGATTTTTCAAAATTTGCGGGGATTTATGGAAAACGTCACCATGCGGCCGATTATCAAAGTTCTGGAAGATAAATGTATCAACTGCCACCGTTGTATCATGGTGTGCCCGGTAAAGATGTGCAACAACGGGTCCGGAGCCATTGTGGACCACCACAGCGACCTCTGCATCGGCTGCGGGGAATGTATCACCGTCTGTTCCCACGGAGCGCGGATAGGAATCGATGACTTTGATGAATTCATGGCGGATCTTAAAAAGGATGATAAAATCGTCGCCATCGTGGCCCCCGCTGTGGCGGCCAGTTTTGATGGTAAGTACCCGGAACTGAACGGACTCCTTAAATCTTTGGGGGTCAAGGCGGTTTTTGACGTAAGTTTCGGGGCGGAACTGACGGTCAAGTCCTACCTGGACTACATGAAAAAGAAAAACCCCCTCACGGTTATTTCCCAGCCCTGCCCCACCCTGGTTTCATTCATTGAAATGTACCGCCCCGAACTGATCCCCTACCTGGCTCCGGCGGACAGCCCCATGATGCACATGATGAAGGCTATCAAGAAATATTATCCCCAATATTCGGACTGTAAGATCGCGGCCATATCCCCCTGCTATTCCAAACGGCGGGAATTCGACGCCTGCGGAATCGGGGACTATAACGTTACCTTCAATTCTATCCAAAACTGGCTGGACAGTAAGAAAGATACTATCGCCAATTATAATGCACAGGATTACGATAACCCCCCGGCGGAACGGGCGGTGCTGTTCTCATCCCCCGGGGGGCTCATGCGGACGGTTCAGCGCTACGACAAGGATATCAACAGCAAAACCCGGAAGATCGAAGGGTCCCCCGAGGTCTACCATTACATGGCCTACCTTTCGGAGGCTATCAAGAACTCCAATGGCCCGGTATTCAAGCTTATCGACTGCCTGAACTGCGCCATGGGCTGTAACGGCGGGCCCGGCACGGGGAACCGGGGGAAACACCTGGACGATGTGGAATACCTGATAGAACAGCGGCAGATGGAGATGCGGAAAAAATATCAGCCCAAAAATATTTTTCAGAAACTGTTCGCCCGGAACAAGCTGGAAAAGATGCTGGACAAATACTGGGAGGAGGGCCTCTACAGCCGCTCCTACACCGACCGGTCGGCGATATTCAAGAAGATGGTTATCGATCCTACCGATCAGCAAATCCAGGTGGTCTTTACCAGGATGCACAAAACTACCGGCCAGGATATCCTTAACTGCGGCGCCTGCGGGTACCGGAATTGTGAGCAGATGGCGGTGGCTATTATCAACGGCCTGAACAAGATGGAAAACTGCCGGCACTATGTGGAGATTGAAAAAAGTCTTCAGAATGAAGAGGCGGTCAAAAAGCAGCTCAACACGGTCTACGATCATACCCTGGAAGAAATGAATAAAAACCTGGGGGGCATCAGCTCCCTTTCGCTCAATATCGGCGAAACGGCGAACCATGTTCTTTCCTCATCCACCGCCATACAGCAGATGGTGGAAAATACCCGTTCCATCCATCAAACCCTGGAACAGAACGCCCGAACAGTTTTACTGCTCAACGAGTCATCCTCGGAAGGGAAAAACCGGCTGCACCGCATCGCGGAACTGATAGATGATGTCTCCGCCCAATCGGACGCGCTCATCGAAGCCTGCAGCGTCATCGGAGACATCGCCGAACAGACCAGCATCCTGGGGATGAACGCCGCTATTGAGGCGGCCCACGCCGGGGAAGCGGTTGGCAAGGGCTTTTCGGTGGTCGCCTCGGAAATCCGCAAACTCGCCGACAATTCCAACAAGCAGGCGGCGGAAATCGCCGGCAGCCTTAAAAACATCAAGACCCTGATCGACAGTTCCAAGGAATCCTCCGGCCAGGCGGAGCAGCAATTTGACACCATGGTAGGCCTTATCAACACCGTTAAGAACGAGGAACTCCACATCAACAACGCCATGGAGGTGCATAGCAGCGGGGGGAATCAGGTTATCCAGTCCCTGAACGAAATCAACAGCCTGATCCTCAAGGTTAAGGAAGAATCCGCCTCCCTTCTGTCCAGCAGTGAAACTATCATCGAGGATATACGCGGGCTTAAGGCTATGTAGTTACGGGAAACTTCGTTGCAAATTGCGCTTCCCCAGCTTCCTGCTTCCCCAGGCCAGTAACACCGCCAGCCCATACCCGGCAAAAGACGAGATCAGCCGATCAAGCAGGTTCATCGGAATACGTGAGCCTATGGACACAATAATGGCGGACAGATGTCTTCGTTCCAGAGCGAGAGCAAAATTCTGTTCAGGGGATACGGAAGCAGTAGTCAATGATGGGCTAAAATGCCCAATAATTACCGCAAAAAAGCCCCCAAGAATGCTTATAACCAGGCATAGGGCAAAGGATAAAAGGACAAGCACAATGGCCCTTCCCATCAGGTCCTGGAGCCATTGGCTTTGCCAGAGACTTTTTCCGTGACTTTTGGAAAGTTGTTTTTCTGTATAGTTAATACTCAGCTCCTGGGGAAACCAGCGGATAAAGAGGGCAGTAACCAGGGCTACCGCTATATTGCAGAGGACGAACAGATAGGGGAGCCAGCCGTAAAAAGGGAGGCTTTGCTCAATCAGATTGGTCAGGGCGCCGGTTAAGGCGCCCCAGAACACCCCGCCGTAAAACGTGACGGTCATGGTCAGCACCGTGTCCAGAAACAGGGGAATGCCCAGCCAACCCCGTGAAAAATACTGGATCAGCATATTAAGCAGAGCCCCCGCAATAGATACAAAAAGCAAAACAAGCGGATTTTTCGTTCTATGGCCTGAAGCAGACTGCATAGACGTATTAAAAACCTTTATTTCTCGTTTGTCCAGCTTCCGGTATCCTATTGAAGGTGATAATGTGTATGGGCTATGATAAGGCCATGCCAGCCGAAAGTGCCCTATTCTCCTCGGAGTTTGATTCATATTTCCGTTTGTTGTGGCTTCTGGTGCTTTTTATCAGCCTGCTTATGGTTTTTCTCGGTTATATCTATCTTGCAATGCGAAAAGCCCGGGAACGGGAATCCCAAAGCGCGGCTTTTTCCTCTTTGGCGCTGGAAGCCCAGGAAACCGAGCGGCGGCGCATTGCTGCGGAACTCCACGACACGGTACTGCCGGATCTGCGGGATACCCCCGCTGCCGCCCGGATCCGGGAAATTTGCAGTCGGCTTATGCCCCCGGATCTTAGCCGCTTCAGTCTGAAGGATTCCCTCATTTCTTTATGCGACAGCTTTGTTAAACGTACCGGAATTGAATGTATCGTCGAAATAGAAGAAAGTCTGGACTTTAGCGGGCTGAGCGGAGAACACCGGCTGCACCTCTACCGTATCGCCCAGGAATCGCTCAACAACATCGGCAAACACTCCCATGCAAAACAAGCTGTGCTGGTCGCCCGGCAAGGCAGCCCGGAAACCAGAGGGTTTCTTGGAAAAGAGCGGCCCTTGCTGTTCAGTATTTCTGATGACGGCGAAGGTCTGCAAAGCAGAGGCGGAATGCAAATCGAAGGAGCGGAGGACGGTTTTGGTATGCGGACCATGCGTCAGCGGGCAGCAATCCTGGGTGCGCATATCGACTTTATCAGCGTAGAAGGCGGCGGCCTTATGGTATGCGTTAAAATACCCCCCGTGGAGTTTAAGCCATGAACAGTATCGTTATAATTGAGGATCACCCAGTCATGCGTAAAGGACTGGCCGCATGGTTTGCCGGAACCGGGCGCTGGCAAGTGTTAGGCATCGCCGCGGATCTTACAGAAGCCAGGGATCTGTTTTCAGAGCTGGCGGCGCTTCCGGACATCCTGCTCCTTGACATCCAACTAGGCGCTCATGATAGCGTAACTTGTAACGAAGACGCCATGGGTCTGGATCTTATCCCCTGGCTGAGGGAAAGGTTTGGCAAAACTCCCCCGATAGTTGTGTACACCCAGTTTGACGACTACGCCCATGCCAATGCCGCCCTGGGCTTCGGTGTCCGGGGTTATGTCTGCAAATACCGGAGTGAAGAAGAACTCGAAACCTCCCTCCAGGCGGTGCTGCAGGGCGAAGTCTCCATGGACAAAGCGGTGGAACCAAAGTTAAAAAACGCTGCGGAAACCCAAACACTCCTTACCCGCCGGGAAGCGGAAATACTCAAGCACGTAAGGGATGGCCAGAGTAACAAGCGTATCGCCGCCGCCCTGGGTATAAGCCCCCGTACCGTAGAAAACCTCCTTTCCCGCATTTACTACAAAACCGGCATCGCTTCACGGGCGGATTTGCAGAAGATATAGGTGAGATAGGGGCCGAAACTCGTATAAAAGACGAAAAATCCGTATACTGAAACGCCGTTTCGAAAGCCCCGCGGCAAAGAACCTGGCGAGGAGTTTGAGAAATAGTTCCTCTAAACTGTGCGTAACCACCTACAAAACACCCCAAAAAACACTGCAATTATGAGTAGTCAAACTCACGACAAATACTTTTTTATATGAAAAAATGATCAAACTAATCGCTAAAGCGGTTAGGTGTAAAAATTTTTATCGGCGGGACATAAAACCGCAAAGGAGTGATTTATGAAGGGGACAAAAAATCTTTTTCATTTGGGAGCGATAGCCCTTGTGCTTTCGTTTTTGGTTCTGACAAGCTGCGGAGGTGGTGGAAATCCAAAAGCTCTGGCGAAACAATCCTACGAACTTGCCGGAGAGGAATGGAGGCGTGATTTTAGTGCGGAAAATGCGGCTGAACTGGACAAGAAAGCGGCGGACATCCAAGCAACGCTGGCTAAACTGTCTGAAAAAGACCGGGCGATCTACGACAAGGAGCTTACCCGTTTTGAGGACGAAGCGCGCAAGGCGATAGATGATTTCTTCCAGAGTTATGAAGCATTTATCACTAAAGTTAGCAATGCCAAAAAAGATGACTATTTGTCATTGCTAACCGAAGGCTTGAAATTTACCACAAAGGGGAATGAAATCGCGGATACTCCAGTCTGGACAGTTGAGGATCTTCAAAAATTAACTTCCCTGACCATTAAAGCGGCAGAAGCGCTTGGTTCGATTGAATAACAAGGAGAAAAATTATGGGTTTTTTTAATGAAAAATGGAACAACAGTTCTATTGTAACTAAGGTTCCTGCGTTCGTCATGCTGCTAGATGCATTTTTGCTTCTAATTTGCGCTATCGTATTTTTTGCGCTTAGCGGGCAGGTGTCAGCGGCAAAAGGCTATGGCATTGTGTTCCTCATAGCATTCCTCTATAATGCCCTGATTTCCTTTGGGTTATTTAAGGTTAACCGCGTAGCAAGAATCGCAACGATTATTGGAGGACTCGGTATTGTACTTCCCTTTATTCTGTACATCATCCTGATTATCGTTTCCTTAATAAAGTTCCCATTTTTGAAAAGTTTACTGACAATGTACAGCGGTCTTCTCAAATCTATTTTGCCAATGGTCATATCTTTTGTGCCGGCAGAAACGAAAGGACTTCTTGCGTTTCTTTTGATAATTTTCATTGGACCTTTTGTTCTAAACGTGGTTTCAATGCTGCTTCTGTTCTTTTGCGGCAAAGACTTCAAAAGCAGCGGAGCAGCAAAGTCTAAACTTGTCGCGTACCTTTTATGGCTTTTTCTCGGATTCGTCAGCGCGCACAAGTTTTACCTCGAAAAAGACGGAATTGGCATTCTGTATTTTCTTACCTGTCAAATATTTTTCTTCGGCTGGTTTATCAACCTCTTCACGTTAGGGAAACAGGTTGATGCATACAACGCGAAGCTGGTGAGCAGTCAAGCCTGACCGGAATCCTGGAACATCCCTCGAAGATTGCCGGGGAGGGGGCACTAGCGCCAGGCGCTGTTTTTGAACAGTAACAAAAATGCGGCGGGGTCTGTTGCGTATAGCAGCTGTCTCCGCCGTATTTTTGTTACAGTTCTTCGTGTGAAAAACAAAATCCACGCTATTCTATTTTATGGCGAACAGGCCCCTACCGCACCTCAAAATCCACCGTCGCGCTTCCCCCGCTTTCATCCTCCACCACAAGCCGGTGCTGCCCCCGTCTCAGGGTCAGCGGGAAGACCCCTGCGGTATTCAGGCTTCCCTGAAGCGTATCGTCAACATACACGACACCGTTGATACCAAAGCCCACGGTTTCTACCCGCAGGGCCTGCGCATCTTCCGGCAGGGATGGGTCAATGTAGAACACCGAGCCTGGCGCCGGGAGACGGATGTAACCTGCGGCTCCACGTTGCCCGGTATTTCCTGCCCGAAAGCGTTCGGTAAGCCAAGCTTGATACTCCGGGGGGTATATCAATTCTCCCGCTTGGTGCCAAGAACAGGGTTCCTGCTTTCCCCGGCTCCCCGCTGTTTCTTTAATGCGGATCCATTCCCGGAGTGTCCCGGCGCAATAGGGAGTCGCGGCCATGCCGGAAAGGGCGCAGATTTCTATTTCCCCCGCCTCTGCCGGGACAGGCCCCCCCAGGGATTCCCCGAAACCGCCTCCACCGGATGACTGTTCCATGGCAGCCAACAGTTCCGCTGCGATCCGGGCAGGGATGGAACTTCCGGTACGGCCCACCACGGTCTCTCCTGAAAAATTTCCCATCCACACCCCCACGGTAAAACGCGCCGATGCCCCTAAAGCCCAGATATGCTGAAACTGATTCGCCGTCCCGGTTTTAAACATTGACGGAAAGGATGTAGATAAAACCGGCGCCGGGCCAAAGGCGACAAAGCGGCTCCCCCGGTCGGAGAGTATATCCGAGATGACCCAGGCTGCATAGGGCGACATAACTTGTGTAGTATTACTGTTACTATGATTACCTTCAATAAACTGCAGTTCCACAGGGACGCCCAGGCGGGGAAACACTGCAAAGCCCCGGACCAGTTCCTCAAGACTGACCTCGGCATTACCCAGGGCAAGGCCGGTTCCGTGGGAACCCATGGCGGCAGCCACGGAATCGAAACCAAGGCCGACCAGAAATTCCTCGAAGGGCCGCACCCCAAGCCGCTCCAGGGTATATACCGCAGGAATATTGAGGGACGATGCCAGGGCGACCCGCAGCCGTACCGGGCCGTTAAAGCGGCGGTTAAAGTTCGAAGGGATATAGGCTTCGCTGCCGCCAAAGACCTGGGGGATATCCGGCAGTATTTCTGCGGGGCTGAACCCCGTATCCAATGCCATGGCGTAGAGAAACGGTTTAAGGCAGGAACCGGGCTGGTTCAATACCCGTATCCCGTCTATTTTGCCGGAACTCCCATCGTCAAACCACGAACGGGAACCAGCATAAACGCGGACCGCCCCAGTCTCGTTATCAATTGCCAGTATGGCGCCGTTACTGACCCGGTTGTTGGTGAGCATGGCCAATTCGTTTTGCAGCAATTCTTCCGCGTAGGATTGCAGATCCAGGTCAAGGGTACTGCGTACGGAATGAATAGTACTATTGCCGCCAGATCTCAAATCCGATGCCAGCCGTTCGGTAAAGTGGGGAGCATAGAAGGGACTGCGCGGGGAACTTGTCGACTGAAGTCGGCGTTGCAAGTAGGGTTCTGTGCCCCGGTATCCATCGGCATCGGGGGAAGCTTCCCGGGCGGCGGCTTCCAGGACCGCTTGATCCAGCCCCAGTTTAAGGCGGTGCGACAGGAACAGCGCCGCCCGTACCGCCGCTTCGGGATTTAGCGCGGGGTCGTACAAACCGGGCCGCCGGGGTACCGCCGCGAGGAGCGCAGCCCTGGTGTCGTCAAGCTGGGTAACGGGCTGCCCAAACCGGTTCCGGGCCATGGCGGGGAGGCCCTCAATATTACTGCCAAAGGGGATGCCGTTGAGCCAGAGTTCCAGTATAGCCTTCTTTGAAAGCCGGGCTTCCAGGCGAAGGGCGTCCCAGGCTTCGGCAGCCTTTCCCCCCAGGCCCGGACCCCTGGGCCGGATCAGCCGGGCGAGCTGCATGGTGATGGTGGAGCCGCCGGAAACGATCCGGCCCGCCCGCAGGTTCCGCAGGGCGCTCCCGGCAACGGCGATTGGATCAAGGCCGGGATGAAAATAAAAGCGGCGGTCCTCGGCGCGGATAAATACCCGGAGCGCCCCGGCGGGAATATCCCCCAGGCTTGCCCACTCGCGCTTTACCCCATCATCCGCCGGAACAACCCGGAGGGTAACGCCGTTTCTATCGTTAATCACCAGGCCGTACGACCGGGACCGGTAGTATTTCAGTTCCGGGTAGGGTGATAAACACAATACCAGAAACAGTAATACTATTATCGATAGCACTATCGCTGAAACAAGAAGATGGCTTCGGCGAAGTTTTATGGAAAGAAAATCCTTCATCTTCACCGTATCACGATTAGTTCCCCGGGAGCGCGGCCGAAAACCTCACCCTCGTACATACACTCCGCCTCCGCAGGCGGTGTGGGATATACCCCGGGCATGACCGCCCGGAAACGGAAGACCACTTCCTTTTTCCCCTGGGGAAATTGCTCCCAGTGGAACCGGACCTCATCGTCAAAGATGAATTGCAGGGGCGGCTGCTCATAGGGTATCCATTGGCCCCGCTCAGGATTAGTGTCGTTTTCCGGAGGAACGGTCGAACTGCTGACAAAAGAAGCGTCCACAATTTCCGCCCCCGAGGGGACCGGGACCCGCACCGCCACATAGGAACGGGCCCGGGGACTCGAAATCACCACCCGTCTGGTGTAGACCTTCCCCGCAGTAAGCCTGCCGTCGGTTACCGGACGGCCGTCGGCGTCCAGGGTTTCCACAAATACCCCAAGCCCCTCGTCCCGCACACCCGCCAGTTCCGCGGGAATGCCGTAGCGGAGGCTTGCGGTGTAATAGAGCCGCGCTGCTACTTGCAACGAAGTTCCCCGCGCTGATTCGGCGTTCAGAGCAGTGGCGGTCCGCTCAATACGCAGGGGAAGCAGGGTATTCCGCTCAAGTCCCGCCAGGGGCGGTTCAGTAAAACTAAAGATATGGGAAACCGGAATCCCGCCCCTGGGTTCAAAATCCGCGCTAAACAGAGCATGTCCTCCCAGGGAAACCCGCGCGGTCTGGGGGGCGGCGTCCAGGGCCTCAGTATCGCTGACCCTCCCAAAGGCGAGGACAGCCCAGAAGCTTGCGGCCGTATCGGACCAGCCGGCTCTCCCCTGCCCCCGCCGCTGCTTGCCGATCAAGGCGTTGGCGAGCCGGGTGGTCATATCATCCTTGGGATTCATGGACTGGTAGAGCATCAGCGCCAGGGCATACTTATCGGTTTCCCGGTTCCAGTAATTCCCAGCTATCTGGGACTCCGCAGTATCCGTAATGTCCAGGGAACGGGTACCCGGGCGAATGAAACGCCTTACCCGGTCCCGGGCGGTAACTGCCAGATCCTTCATGTCCAGTTCCAGAGCGGTAAGCCCGGCGAAACTCATGCCGCTTATACCCAGCTCGTCCCCCCGGTTCAGGTAGGTCCGCAGCTCGCTCCCTACCCTTTCTCCCAGCATGGCCCTGACCCAAAGGCTGTAGCCCTGGAGAAAGGGGTCCCGGGTTAGATGGTACCGGGCGGATTCGGAGGAACTCAAAAAGGTGAGGAGCCTGGGGATATCAATACCGCCGGGAACCGCATAGCCCTTCTCCCTGGCCAGCGCCGCGATATGCCCCACACGAAGGGTGACAAAATAGTCCCCCCGGCTGTTCCCCGGCCAATAGGGATAGGACCCGTCGGAGAGCTTGTTCTTCGCGAGAAAAGTCAATTCATCCTCGATAGTCTTTCTGATATCCGTCACGGGGCTGTCCAGCTGAAGGGCGGCAAGGCTGTCCCCAAAGGCAATCAGGGGAAGGAGCCGGGCGGTACACTGTTCAAGGCAGCCATAGGGGTAGTCCAGAAGGTAACCCACAGCATCCTTGAGCATGGCCAGCCGTGAAGCGGCCAGAGAAACCGACAGTGTTCCTGTTTCCCCGCCTATCACCACCCCTTCTTCGATAAAAGGATTTTCACCTAAATTCCCCATCACCGTTACTGTTTCGTAAACCCGGGGCCGGTCTATATCGATTTCCCGGATGATCCGCTCGTTCACCGACCGGGAGCGGAGGGTAAAGATAAGCCGGGCCTTCCCGGAACCCACCGCCGCCACCCGGAAAGGCGCCTCAAGGGACTCGCCGGGCTGCACATTCAGGGTCCGCTCCGCCGTACCGTCCACCACGAGTACCGGAGTATCCTTCGGCAGGTCCTCAATTTCCAGGCTAACCTTGGCTTCCGCCGCGGTATTTTCAAGATTCGTCAGGATCAGGGAAACCTGGCCGGTATCGCGCCAGCGCAGCTTCCGTGGAGCGGCGATGAGGGCCGTCATGGGGGCGCTCACCCTAAGGTCCCGCTCCTGTATGCCGAAGGCGGCAAACCCTGCCTCCTGCCCCACCGCTACCGCAGTACAGCGGTAGGTGGTCAGTGAATCCGGGAGGCTGAAACGCACCATCACTGTTCCATCGGGACCGGTGAGCAGGTAGGGCTCGAAAACTGCGGTGGGCCGGAAGTCCTTACGCTCTTCAAGTTTGGATTCATCCTCAGCATCGCCCCCCTGGAGATCCGAAAGGGCATAGGTTACGGGATCGATAAGCAGGGACCGGCTGTCCGCCCCCCGCACCCCCAGAGGAAAATTACTGGGCTTGTAGAAAAACGCAAGCGGGTCCGGGACATGGTAATTGATGAGATCCACCACCCCCCGGTCTACCGCCATAAAACTCAGTTCCACCCCCGAAACGGGCTTGCCCCCCATGGTCACCCGGAGCCGCACATCGGCATCATCCCCGGGGCCGTATACCCCCTGGCTGGGTTCAATCTCAATCTGATAATGACGGCTTGCGTTATCCACATAAATGGCGGCGATCCCGAAAATCCCCCTGGGCTTATCCAGATCCGGTTCGTAGTAACTCGTCTCAGCGGCCCCGGACCGGATCGTATAGGACGAAATAGCCGCATATACAATCGGTACATAAGATTCTTCTATAGGAATGTCGATGGTCCGGGCGGAACCATCAAGGTCGATGATCTTTTCAGAGAAGATCCCCTCCCGTTCCAGGGTAAGCAGGTACTTTCCCTTTGGCAGGGGCGACTGGACCAACAGTTTTGCTGTTTCTCCGGGGGCGTAGATCCCTTTGTCCGTCCTCAGGGTGATAGCGTCCGCATCCGCCGAACCCCAGCGTACCCACCCTGCCCCGCTGACATAAAAACTCAGCCGGGTAACCACGGGCCGGTCCCGGGCATCCCGGCTCCGCAGCCGCAGTTCCCACTGACCGCCCTGGTCCGGGGTAAAGTTCAGCACACCGCTGGATGCGGCTGCCGGACGTACCGTCCGTTCCTCGACCACGGTTTCCACCCGCTCCCAGAGCAGGTTCACCCGGCCGCCTATTCCCGCCTGCCGGGACTGCTTCCATTCGTGACGCACAAATTGAACGGCGAGCTCACCCTTCCCGTTTTCGGGAAAGCGGTAGCTTTCGCCCTGGGCATTCACCAGGGCCCAACTCACCGTGGCGGGGCTTCCCGCGGCGAGAAAATAGGCGGAATTCTTCGATTCCGCCAAATTGACCGCCCGCATAGTCCCGGTATCCAGCCGGGCGGCGATGTAAAACGAAGCGGGATGCACCGTTACGGCGTTCCGGCTGGAAATTTCCTGCCGCCCCGCATCCTGTACCGACCCTTCCAGCCGGTACCGGTAGACGGCGCCCTCAACTCCATCGCCCTGGGGTACCAAACTGATATCAGCGCTCCCCTGGGGGCCTAAATTCCCTTCCCCCCGGCTCAAAAAAGAGCGCCCGTCGCTATTTTCAGGACCAAAATACCAATATTGCCAGTTCCCGCCGGGATTGAAGGCCGCAGGTTCCCGGGTCCAGTAAAAAGAATAGGGGGCTCCGGTCAAGGCGCCACCCGCCAGGTAGGAAGCGGAAAGTTTCCCCGTCAGGGTTTCACCCTGGTAGAAGGCCAGATCCGGAAAACTCACCGACCCATCCACCCGGAGGCGCTCAAAATTCGCCACCTGGAAACTGAGGTTCTTCACCCCCGGATTCTCCTTGGAAAGCCGGGTATAGCGGAGTATATATTGCCCCGGCTCCAGATCCGCGGGCAGGGTGAAGGCGCCCGAACTTCCCCCGGTACCGGTACTTACCCCCTCAAGAAATGCCAAAGCCCGGTTGCCGGCGGGCGCAAAAATTTCTACGCCATACTTGTCCTGGTAGGGCTGGTATAGGCCCCGGGTAAGGCTGCGGTCTATGCCCCGGAAAGTCAGGGTCTCCCCAGGACGGTATAAGCCCCGGTCGGTGAAGAGGAAAATCATCGGCTGTTGCAGCTCCGCCCTAAAGGGGCTCGTCACAGAATCTACCCCAAAGCGCCAGAGGTTATGGCTGTCGTTGGGGACAAACTCAAGCTCATCCCCGCCGGCCTGGGCGCCGCCGTTCTCGACTACCCGGATACGCAGTCCCTTTCCGGCGCTTTCCTTCAAATTTGACGAAGTTTCCGGCGGGCTAAAGCGGCGGACAAACTCCCCATCGGAAAAATTGAAAACCGCCAGCCCTTCGGCATTGGTTATGCCCTGGACCTGCAATCCGGTTCCCTCGAGGAGCTCCACCTGCGCTCCCGCTACGGGCGCCCCAGTGGAAAGCCTGGTCACCCAGACCAGCGCCCGGTTATACCCGTACCGGGTGGTGACGCCCAGGTCCGTAACCTGCACGGAAAGCCAGGCGGAGTTCCGGTACACCCTCCCGGCTTCCCAGGAGGACCGGGTTGCGTAATCCCAGCTCAGGGCGGCGCTCCCCTTACCGCCGCTCCCCAGGAAGGGACTGAGGTCTTCCATAAAGTACCGCTTGGAATTCCGGGGAAGCGGGCCCACATCCTCCACAGGGGGTTCCGCACGATCATAGGGACCCCGGGCGGCGGAAAGACGCCGCTTTAAGGAGACCGGGTTCTGGGCTTCCCAGACAATCATCGGGGGGAATCCGGCTTCCAGCATCTTAGACCCGGTATTGCGGAAGTACACGTAGCTATTGGCATCCCCAACCTTTACCTGAATCGCCTGGGCCTGCCCCAACTGCCTGCCCCACAGATCCTTGAGCTCCGCCGCTATCCGCACCGTGTAGTCATGCTGATATTCCAGGGGAAGCCGGTTCAGTACCACCCTATCCCCATAGACATGGATATTTTCCTTCTTAAGCGCCCCAATCCCATCGATGGAAAAATATTTCTCCACCCCCTCAGGATCGATCCCATGGGTAAAATCAAGGGAAATGGGGATCGTATCCCCCTCCTGGGTACGGGGATTGGAATCGGTCCTCACCGAATACCGTCCAAACCTAAAGGGCCGCAGGGTATGGAAGCTTTCCCGCTGCTTCTCCTTCGATCCCAGCCAGTCCGGCTCCGACCGGGCTCCTACCAGAAGGCGGATCTCCACATCCGTGTCCGGGGGAAGCCGTTCCCGCAGGGAAAGCCGTACCCCCTGCTCCGGCGCCGCCGCAGGACGTCCCCGCAGAAACCCCCAATCCTTGATGATTTCAGGCCGGGAAACCGTAAAGGGCCAGGTCCTTCCCGCCCCGCGGATTTCAATCCACTTCATGATCTCCGTTAGACTGACGGGGTAGGAAAAGATCAGGTTGATAAGCCCCCCGTCCTCGGGTCCCACATCCCAGGGGAACACATACTGCTCTCCGGTCCCCAAACTCCAGGTCAACAGGGAAAGCCGCTCGGTTTCAAAGCTGAAGGACCGTTCCCCGGTGAGCCGCTTTCCCCCCAGGGATTGCAGCCGGTCCGAAATCGTTACGGTATAGCGCCGCTGGGGCAGGCTTTCCGCATCCGGTTCAAAAGCCAGAAGCCGGGACCCATACCACCGGTACACCCCTTCCAGGGCCGGTTCCACCGTAAAAAACGCCTTCCCATCCCGAATAGGCGCCCCCAATCGGGAAAGGGGAACCACAGGCTGGGAAAACACTACATATATAGAAGGTTTTTTTATTTCGCTGGGCAGATCCCCCCGGGGACCATAATCTACAATCGTAAAGGGCTCATCACTCTCCTGAATAAGCCCGCCGGAACCCTCAGTCTCGGCCGCCGCTATCGCCTCGTAATAAGCGATACGGTACTCCGCCAGCTCCGCCGGGATCTTCCCTGCGGACACCGCCGTCCCGGAAAACGCCGTCACCGGCCCACCGGCCCGGGCATCCTTCCCGCAGGCGCCCAGGGCCAGGCAAGTCAAGGCCGTGCAGAACAGGGTAAGCGCCGGGAACGAAAAACGGTAAAACCGGTTAGAATAATTTGGATGGGTCATGGTCATAGTATAGGTCCCTAACCGTGCAAACGCCAAGATCGCCGGGGTAGGTCTCTTAGCTAAACTTGACCCACAATTAAGAAAGAAGAAGAAAAAAAACCGCAAGGTCGCAGAAGGCGAAGAGGAGAATAAAAGAAAGGAGAATGAATTTTCTTAAATACTTGTTCGCCTTCGGTGCCTTTGTGGTTAAAAAATCCTTAAGTTTATGATGTTGCCCATAGCATCACTTCCCGGGGGATAAACTGGTATTTGTGATAGAACACCAGTCAACCCTCAACTGGAACATGCCCTTACGTTTCCTGTCGTATATTGCCCGGGTTTATGAGAAAATAGTTGAGCGCCGGGCTTTGTATAAAACCGCTTTGGTGAAGATCCCCAAACCGGAATTTATCGTCTTGTATAATGGACTCGTGGAAGCGCCGGAAAAGCGGGAACTACGGCTTTCGGATGCCTTCATAGGGTTGGAAGCCGGCGAAAAAACCTCCCTTGACCTGATCATCAGGGTGTATAATATTAATTATGGGCAGAACACGGAACTGCTCCGGAGAAGCGAGTCTCTGGCGGGGTATGCACAGTTTGTCGCGAAGGTACGGGAAAACGAGACGGCTATGCCCCTGGAACAGGCGGTAACTGAGGCGGTCCGGTATTGTATAAAGAACCGGATACTCGTGCGGTTTTTAGAAGAACATGGTGGGGAGGTAGTAAACATGCTATTTGGCGAATGGGACTGGGACGAGGCAAAAGAGGCTTGGCAGGAAGAAGCGCGGGAAGAAGGCGAGCAGAAAGGCAGGGCGGAAACTCTAAACGAGGTTCTGGAACTCTTAAAACAAGGATACCGGGCAGAGGAAATTGAAGCCAAACTATCCTTTAAAGCCATAGACAAATAAACGGTACTTCTAAAGGTGACCCACCATATGCGGATATGTTGGGTATACCCTATTTTTTGCGCTTTTTTGAGGGCAGCGGCCTGCTCAGCGTTTCACTCTGGGGTTTCGGCGCAACTTGCAACGGAGTTTCCCGCGCAGTTTCAGAGTATTCTACCAGCCAATCCAGGTATTTCAACACATAATCCTGTAAAAGATCGTCCATTTTGTTGAAATTTCGGATGATCCGCTCCAGTTTGGGATCTTTTTCGGTATCAAAGATCTCCCCCTCACCGGTTTTAAGCCAATTTTCATTCACGCCGTAGGTCATGCAGATTATTTTCAGGAGACGGTCGTTGACTTTACGATGATTTGCCTCAATTCCAGCCAAAGAAGACCGACTTAGAGTGATATCATGTGAAAATTTTTCCTGCGTATAACCTAAGACCCTACGAATTTGGAGAATACGCTGGTTTATCCCAAAGTCATAGTCCAACAAAAAACCTTCCTATTATTCTATGGTAACAAAAACAAGGGTAAGTAACAAGTAAAATGCTTTTAATTAACATCTTGATACTTGACAAGTATCCTATATGAAACATAAAATAGTTTTTATTGAACATTTGTATTAGATTTTGACGGTTCGGCTTCTTTATGGATATGAACGATATGACCAGGAAAGAAAAGCAAGCTCGTTTGATAGCGGGATACCACAAGATAAGCCCCGGAGGAAGGGGCATTTTGGATAAAACCGTCCGGGATTTGGCGGAATTACCTTCGCTTCCGACAAAGACAGTATTACTGCAAAATAGTACGGATGAAGAGGAAAAAAGCATAAAAGAATGTTAGCTATAAAAACTACATATTTGATCTTGGCAATTATTTTTCTCTTTTTAGGTATAGCAATTTATATGAGCTTTAGAAATTCAGATATACTACTATATCACTGGTTTTTTAAACCGAGTTTTATTGATTCGTTATATAAACCTGTCAATACGGAAATAAGTTTTATTAAATCACTATTTGTTTATAATTTACCGGATGGGTTATGGTTTTTGTCAGGAACATTATTTATCCGTTTTATATGGATTAAAAAAATAAACATACATAGATTGTATTTTATTATTTTTACCTTAATGGCTATTGTGTTAGAAATTATTCAACTGAATAAAAATGTTCCTGGAACCTTTGACGTATTAGACCTCTTTTTTATGGGTATAGGCGCCCTCGTGGAAGGTATTATATATAACGTATTTGTCAGAAGGAGGATAATATGATAAACAAAAAATGGGTACCGCATTTGATTACGGTAATGGCATTATTGATTTTTGGCTTTTTGGGTCTGGCGTGTGCAACTACTCCACGCCCTGCTTATAAGCCATTGGCTTCCAATGAAGAATCTATTGGAACGGTTCAAGTAAGTTATATAAGCACCAATACTACCCTTGGGGCGATGGACCAACTTGCATACACAAGATTATTAGAGGAAGCAAAAAAAAGCTATCAAAACAATATTGATGTTCGAGATATAAGTTGGGTTACGGTAAAGAAGGTCAAAGGTTATGGTTATGAATGGCTTGCTAGTGGAATCGTTATTTTACTGGGCGGTAGCGGGAGAAATACGACAGCAGGCGTTGAAGGCGCCTTGGCACGCGCCTCCGAACAAACCCTGAAAAATGTTCCGGCAAAGTCAAAAATTGCCATTGTGTATATTACGGCGCTTGATAAAAGTGGATTATATAGCCGGAGAACTGGAATTTATCTGGGTCAATGATGGTTATATCATAACTGATAGAAGCCAGTTGGATAGATTAAGGCGGGAGCAGAATTTTCAAATGAGCGGTGAGGTCGATGATGAAACTGCTGTTTCTATTGGTAAATTTGCCGGTGCAAATATAATTGTAACCGGGAGAGTAGACGGAGAAGGTAACCTTCAACGATTGCGGTTACGGGCACTTGATACCCAAACGGCGCAGGTTGTTGGCGTGGCCTCTGAGAGATTGTAAAAAATGCAAATTTAAAAAAATATCCACGCCCCCCACTTTCCGGTATCTGGACAGAAAACCATTACCGGATTGTTTAAGAATTTCATTTTATAACTAAAGCAAATTCCTCCCCCGCCACCGTATGTCTTGCGGAGGCATTTATGCAAAGCAATTTCCTTTCACCCCTAAGCGACTATGTCGTACCGCATCTACTCCGTGACTCTTGACAAGGGTAATCCAATGGCTTATATATATCATATAACTACATCGGCGCCGGTCACCGTCATTGAGACACCATCCTTTATACGGGATGGAAAGAAGCTGCTTGATGATGATGAACAGGAAACCTTGGTCAATTATCTGGCCTATAACCCAATGGCTGGTGATTTGGTCAGGGGAACTGGCGAGATTCGCAAGGTCCGTTGGGCCCGTGAAGATGCGGGAAAAAGCGGGGGATTTCGGGTGATATATTTTTTTCACTCCAAAATAGAACAGGGAGGATAAAAAAATGAGCGGAAGCCGGATTGTTGATAGTATGAAGGAGGCGCTTGCCATTTCCCGGGGTGAGCTTGCCCAAGATACCTACCGGATTCATATACCGGAGCAGATTGACGTTAAAGCCATCCGGCAGCAGTTGGGGCTTTCACAGCCCGCATTTGCCAACCGGTTCGGATTGTCGCTTTATACTTTACGGAATTGGGAGCAGGGAAAACGGCAGCCGGACCCTGCGGCCAGGGCTTATCTTAAAATAATTGAGCAAATCCCGGATTTGGTTTCGAAGGTATTGGCAGGGTAACATTCGATTTCCTTTGGTTTGAACTGTTGCCCCACCAGCAGACAGACATAACACCGTAGCCTTGATTTCTCTCCAATAAAGATGACCCACCCTGTACGGATCACTGAAGTAGCCCTTGCATCCGGTTTTTCCAAAGCTAGTTATTATGGAGAAATATTCAAGCGGGTAACCGGTATAAGCCCCGGCAAATACCGCCGGAAGCTGCGTACCAAGGATACGGCTTCCCTTCCAAGATTTTAAGATAGAGTGTCTAATTTAGTAATATCAAATAATATTTTCATATCCTAATCCTCAACCAATTTTAGTATTTCTCCGCAGGGCCCGTGCGAAACCGCTGATCACAAAAACCAGTGAAACTCCCTGCTGGATAATCAGAATTATCTTGCCCTGGATAAACATCAAACTGCCCATACTGATAACCATCAGTCCATAAAACAGCCAGCCTGCGGGGTTTTTCCCGGCAAGGAGAAAACTTCCCAGGAGGAATCCTATGGTAACGCCGATTTCAAGCGCCTGGGAGAAGGCAGTGAGGCCGCCGAAGGAGTAGAGACTGTAGACGGTTCCTAGTACAATCATGATATAGGTAACGATCCTGACGGCCCAATCAAAAAATTTCGGCGCCCTATCAAGTCTTTTCCAGGCTAAGAGCAGGCCGAGTAGCAGAGAGGGGCCGCCCCCCACTTCGTTTGCGGCGGCAATCCAATTACGCCTACCGGCCAATAAAATGACCCAGGCGGGAAGACCGAATAAATACATGGACCAGCCTGCCATACGCCATATTCGATCATCCCTGAGCCCTTCGGCATGGGAAAGCAAAATTTTTGCCAGAAGGTAAGCGCTACCTCCCCATATTTGAAGAAAGATATCCATTAATCACGCTCCTTTGGAGGGCCTATTCATTATATGGGCTTACTTTTCATCCCCTTCCATCATACTTTTAAGCAGGATGGCGTCGACCACTTCATCAATGACCGCCTTTTGATGGGCCGGCAGGAGCCGGTATTTTGCCAGAAGCGAAGCGTCCGATGCGGATATGTTGAGGTCGGGGACTGAAAACATCTCCCCGGACCCGGAACGGAGCCATTCCGCATTGACATGGAACGCCCTGGAAACGGAATCAAAAAAACGGGGGCTGGGGTTGGTCTTTTTCCCTCGTAATATCATAGATATATAGGGCTGTGAAAAACCGGTTTTTTGTGCAAAATCATTTTCTTTTATTCCCAAATGACAAATAAGGGCTTTCAAGCGCGTATTTAGCATAACATATTCTCTGGTTATATAATAATCCCATTTTATTACTCGGTCAATTCATTGGCAGAAAAATGCTTAACGAATATTACTTAGTTATTTATAATCATCTATTTATTACTATTTAAGAATATTGTTTCGTAAAAACTATCAAAAAGGAAGGACCCTGGGTGAGAGTACGAACAATGAGGAAAGCCTAAACGAGCTATCCTTTGAAGAAAAAATAAAACTTCTTTCAGAACTGGATAAATCTTACTTACAGGGATATATTGATAAAGCAGTAATATATTGTCGAAAATCCAAAAATACTAGGAAAAACAAGAGAAAATCCGGAGAAGTGGATGAAAACAAATAACAGCATACTCCGCCTTCTTTCCAGCGGAAAATTTGAAAATCAGGGGGCGTCGCAGGCCGCATCTGACAACCGAATTCGAAGAAACCCTCGAAGCCGTTCAAGAGCTGCTATGGGAGTAAAACTAACAAGCATCTATTCCGCTATCAAACAAGATGGCGGTATGAGAGCCCAGATGCGGCTTGCCATGATGATGGGCATGCCAAGCCAGATGGCGGCTAATGTTCCGGATACTCCGGAGGAGCTGGAAAGGTTCAGTCGGGCTTACCGGGATATCACCGCAAAGGAATGTCCGGTCTCAATGCAAAAAGGAGGAACCAATGTCTGAATTTGTAAAAAGGGAACTGCAGCTGGAACACCGGTTTGACCAGAAAACCTGCCGTCATACCATCAACGGAATCACGGCGGTACTCCACTGCCACCATTTTGCCACCCTTACCACCCAGCTTGCCAATGACTGCGGCCTCCTGGATGGGAAGAAGCTCCTTGCAGACTGCGCGGAGGACGCCTTTTATCAGGTTCTGAGTTCTTATTATAAAGAGCATAGCATACAGGAGATTGGGACCTACAATTATTACGAGGCGGATGTAGTTGAATACGGCGAATTTATCGCAACCAGGACAAAATAAAAAATGAACATAGCGTTTGTTATAAGGAAAAATTATCAGCAGCTTCTGGTGGTCGTTTTTATTTTCCTCTTCATGATTGCGGGCAGTTTAATCTCCACCGGTATTATTATGCGAAGACAGCTTATCGCAAACGCCAACGAGTTCATCCATACTGCGGATGCAAATTTAAAAACAACCCTGCGGGAACCGGAATCCACCTTAATAAGTTCCGCCTTTAATATTCAGGATATGATAGTGGATAAGCATCATTCCCAGGAAGATATACTCCGGTATTTGACATCCCTTACGGACTGGCTCACCGCAAATGAGGACCGGCTTTCGGGGTTTAACGGAATGTACGGTTTCATCCTGGAAGAGTTTCTTGACGGTACAGGATGGGAACCCCCGGAAGATTATGTGCCTCAGGAACGGCTATGGTATATAGACGCCAAGAAATCTCCGGGGCAGATCATCATGACAAGTCCCTATGTGGATGCCCAGACCAATTCAATTGTGGTAACCTTTGCCCAGGAGCTGTTTGATGATTCCGGGATATCTCTTGGGGTTCTCGCCCTGGATGTACAGCTTACCCGGCTTGAAAGCTATGTGCGCTCCCTCAAACTAAGTGAAGGAGGGTACGGTATACTGCTCAATGAAAACCTGGAAATCATGGTCCACCCCGATGGAGCATACATCAACAAGTTCTTGGGGGATTTATTCTCCGATACCTGGGATCCTAATATCAAAGGAAAGCAAACCACTACAAAAACTTCTGCTCTGATGAAAACCCTGGCGAAAAAAAAGGAAGTAAATGCCCTGCAGATATGGGATAATAACAACAGCAGGATTATTGTTTTTTTCAGGCAGGCATATAATGGCTGGTATCTGGGACTCGTGGTTCCGGAGGATGATTTTTATCATGACATATACCGAATCTCTTTTTTCATCTTCCTGGTAGGAACAGTTTTGATGTTCATCCTCTGTTATATGCTGATCCGTTTAAGCGCTGCGAAGATCCGTTCCGATGAGGAGAACAAAAGCAAGTCCTCCTTCCTGGCCCGGATGAGCCATGAAATCCGTACCCCCATGAATGCGGTGATCGGCATGAGTGAACTGGCCCTTCGTGCGGAAACCCTTCCCAGGATGAACGAATACGTAACGGGGATCAAACAGGCGGGGCTCAACCTGCTTTCCCTGATCAACGATATACTTGACCTGTCCAAAATTGAGGCGGGAAGCTTATCGATAAACTCCGCTCCCTATCTCCTGGCCTCCCTCATTAACGATGTGCTCAATGTAATTCGTATCAGGATCAGCGAAAAACCCATCCTGTTTACCGCAAATGTGGACGCCAATATACCCAATAACCTTGTGGGCGATGAAGCGCGGATCAGGCAGATCCTGCTCAACCTCCTGTCCAATGCGGCCAAGTATACCCGTGAGGGGTATATCATGCTGACCATAGGGATGGAAAAGTCCATAGCAGGGGAACTTGTACTCACCATAGCGATAGCCGACAGCGGCATCGGCATAAAGAAGGAGGACCTTCCGGGACTTTTCGGCAACTTTGTCAGGTTTGACGCGGAAAAAAACAAAAACATTGAAGGTACCGGGCTTGGTCTGGCAATTACCCGGAACCTCTGCCTTGCCATGGGCGGAGATATAACAGCACAAAGTGAATACGGAAAGGGATCGGTCTTTACCGCCCGGATTCCCCAGGGGTACACGGATGATACAAAACTTGCGGAGCTTGAAAATCCGGAAGAAAAAAGAATTCTTTTTTATGATGACCGCGCCCTCTACGCAGAATCCCTCTTCCTTACCCTGGAGAACCTCGGCCTTCCCGTAACGGTTACCATCACTGCCGATGATTTCCTGGAAAAACTCAAAACCGGAGAGTTCCCCTTTGCTTTTGTCTCCGAGAGCGTTGTGGAAAACGCAGGAAAAGTAATACAGGATGGAAACCTCAAGACCGTACTAACACTGCTGGCGAATTTAGGAGAAATAAGTTCTTTTCAGGATATTCCCATCATCATCATGCCCGCATGGTCGGTCCCCATCGCCAATGTACTCAATGGCATCAAGCAGTCTAATTACCGGGAAAACGTGGATGTCCGGTTTATTGCCCCCCAAGCCCGGGTCCTTATCGTGGATGATATCGAAACGAACCTCAAGGTCGCCGAGGGGCTCCTTTCCCTGTATCGGACGGGAATTCATACCTGTACCGGGGGAGAACAGGCCATAGCCCTGGTTAAGGAACACGCCTACGACATCGTCTTTATGGATCACATGATGCCCGGCATGGACGGCATTGAGACCACAGAGGCGATCCGTGCCCTGAGCCCTCTGAGGGGTGATTACTTCCGGCAGCTCCCCATTATCGCCCTAACCGCCAATGCCGTTGCGGGGATGAAGGAAATGTTTTTGTCCAAGGGATTCAACGACTACCTCGCCAAGCCCATAGAGATGTCCAAGCTGGAAGAGATCATGGCGAAGTGGATTCCCCGGGAGAAGAAACAGAAAAATGAAGCGGCAAAAACTGCTGCCGAAAGAACATCTCTGTCCGCCGATTACTCGTCCCTCGCCGGTATAGGGGTGGATTTTACCAAAGGCATAGCCATGACCGGCGGTACAGAAGCGGCCTACCGGAAGGTATTAAGTACCTTCCGTAAAGACGCTCTGGAACGGCTGCCCTTATTGGAACGTGTTCCCAGTGAACAGGAACTTTCCCTGTTTACCACCAGCGTACATGCCCTCAAGAGCGCCGCTGGAACCATCGGAGCTGCGGCTGTGTCAAAGGCTGCGGCGGAACTTGAAGCGGCGGGGAAAGCCGGAGACATGGCTCTTATTACAGAGCGGCTTCCTGATTTTTACCGGAACCTCCAAGCCCTGGCGGAACAGATAGGGTTGGCGTTGGATATCCACACCGCTGCTGAAACTGATTCCGGCGAGACTTTTACCCAGTACCTCCCCCTGTTTACGGAACTTGCGGCAGCCCTGAAACAGGAAGATATTGGGATCATCCGCCGCATCCTTGCGGAACTTGAGGGAAAGCCCTTTGACGGGAAAACGAAAGAGGCTATCAATAATATTTCCAACGCAGTGTTACTGAGCGACTTTGAAGAGGCAATAAAGAAAAATGAAACCTTAATAAATAATAAGGGAGAAATAGTATGAACGGAAATTGGGTAAAAACAGTATTACTTATCATCATTCTGGGAAGCTTTTTGTTACTTGAGGCTTGCGGAAACGGGAAAAATGCCGCCGCATGGCGTCCCGGCAAAGCCCTGGCTAAAGAAAAGATAAAAGTCGGGGTGATCTACATGACGGATCCCTTAACGGAAACTTCCGGGTATTCATACGCCCATGAAATGGGCATACGGGAAATGCAGGAGCGTCTTGGTTTAAAGGATGAGCAGATAATCACCAAAATCCATGTGCAGGACACCGATGCCGAGGGAATAGAAAGCGCCATGAGGGATTGTATCGCTAGGGAGGCGAATATCATCATTGCCACCAGCTGGGGCTATATGGATGCCTGTGAAAAACTTGCTATAGAATTTCCTCATGTGGTATTTGCCCATGCCTCGGGTTATAAATACAATAGTACTAATTTTACCAATTACTTCGGCCGTATCTATCAGGCCCGCTACCTTTCGGGTATCGCCGCAGGCCTTAAAACAAAAACGGGCAAGGTAGGCTACGTGGCTGCCATGGGCAAGGATAGCAGCGAAGTAACCGGAGGGCTTAACGCCTTTGCCCTGGGTGTCGAGAGCGTGAACAGCAAAGCAAAAATCCATGTACGAATAACCTATAGCTGGTTTGATCCCATGGAGGAGGCCAACGCCGCCCGATTCCTCATTGCCGCAGACTGCGATGTAATCGCCCAGCACTGCGACACGCCCTTCCCCATGACGGAAGCGGAAAAGGCCGGCGTCTGGGGTCTGGGGTACAACAGCGATATGTCAAAAGAGGCGCCTAATGCGGTTATCAGTTCGGTACTCTGGAATTGGGGCGCTTATTATACCTTCCTGGTACAAAGCGTCATGGACGGTACCTTTACTGCCGAACCCTACTTCGGCGGCATCAGCGAAGGGCTTGTCGATATTACCCCGCCTAATATGCTCGTCGCTGCGCCTGGTACCGCAGAAGCAATCGAGGAAGCCAGGAACCGTATGATAAATAAAAGCTTTAATGTCTTTGACGGAATCCTTGAGACCAACGACGGCAGGACCATAGGAGAGGCGGGGCTCACCCTTGCGGACAGTGAAATTACCGGGAACATGAACTGGTATTACCGCAATGTAGTAGAAAGCCTGGGGTTTTAATATGAGTAATAAAACGGCGTCAAGGAACCATCCTTTTCTTCTTTTACCGGTACTCCTGTTCCTGCTTTCGTCCTGCCATAGCAAGCAGCAGTATTTATGGAAACCCGGCGAAGGTATTCCAAAAGAACAAATCAAGGTGGGGATTATCCATCCAAATGAAATCGCTGAAACGTCAGGGTACGACTACGCCCATTATATGGGAACAATCTACATGCAGCGGGAACTGGGCCTTCGGGATACACAGATACTGCGGAAGACCAACGTGTTTGAAGACGACAGCAGTGCGGTAGAGGATGCCATGCGGGACTGTATCGCCGAGGGTGCCAATATAATCATAGCCGCGAGCTGGGGCTACATGGATTCCTGCGAAAAACTTGCGGCGGAATTCCCCGGCGTTATCTTTGCCCATGGTACGGGCTATAAATTCAACAGTACAAACTTTACCAATTATGCGGGGCGGCTCTATCAGGCCCGGTATCTTTCCGGCATTGTTGCGGGGATGAAAACAAAAACAAACAAGATAGGTTTCGTGGCGGCCATGGGTAAGGAAAACAGCGAGGTAAGTTCGGGCATTAACGCCTTTGCCCTAGGGGTGGAAAAGGTAAACCCTGCTGCGCGTATCTATGTAAAGGTAACCTACAGTTGGTTTGATCCTCTGGGTGAAGCCGAAGCCGCCCAGGCCCTTATCGCCTCCGGCTGTGATGTTATCGCCGAACACTGCAATACGCCGGTTCCGCAGATCACCGCCGAAAAAGCCGGTGTATGGGGCATAGGGTTTAACAGCGATATGAGGAAAGACGCGCCCAACGCGGTCCTTTGTTCGGTCGTTCTGAATTGGGGCGTGTACTATACCCATCTCGTTAGGAGTCTGATAGACGGCAGTTTTACTTCCGTACCCTATTTCGGCGGCATAGCTGATGGTATGGTAGATATAACACCCCTCGCGGAATTCGCGGAGAGCGGTACGGCCGAAGTAATTGAGAAGGAGCGGCGGCGCATGGTGTACGAAGGCTTCAATGTCTTTGACGGGGAGATCGAAACCAATGAGGGCGGGATCATCGGCAAAGAAGGGACAACCCTGGACGACAGCGAGATAATCAGCGGCATTAACTGGTATTACCGTACGGTGGAAGAAATACAGAAATGAAAAACAAAACGAGAAAAGTTATCAGTAAAAATTATCCGCTGTTTGTTTTTGTTTTTATCACTTTTATATTGATGATACTGGTAGGCGGTCTTTTTGTCAGTAATATTCTGCGCAAACGCCTGCGGGAAGAGGCGGAAACGGTACTGTTTACTGCCGAGGCGAATATAAATGCGGCCTTGAGCGAAGTTGAATCCATACTCCTCAATTCGCAGTACATAATTGTCAACATGATTGAACAGGGCTCGTCCCAGGAAGAAATCCTCGCCTACCTGCAAGAAACTACCGCCTGGATGCGTCAGCGCGAAGGGGGACTCTTAAAAATTTATGGGATCTACGGGTATATCCGGGGAGAATTGATTGACAGTATGGACATTAATCCTGATGAGACCTATATACCCCAGCGGCGGCCCTGGTATCAGACGGCGGTACGGAGCGGAACAAAGACCTCTTACACCGCCCCCTACGAGGACTGGGCCAACGGGAACACCATTATTTCGGTAGTAAGAAATATTGACGGCCCTAATGGAAATATGCATGGGATTCTTTCGGTGGATGTGGATATATCCTGGATTCAGGACTATATAAATTCCATGCATCTGGCCCCCGGAGGCTACGGCATGATAGTCAGCCAGAATATGATTTTGATAACAAAGCCCCATACCCAAGACGAGTACCATGGAATTCAACTGCAGGAATTGGGCGCCGATTATCAGGAAATTTCCCGGATGCTCAGAAGGGAGGAGAACATAAGCGCCCAACGGATCAGGGATACCGACGGCTCCGAGGTAATTGTTTTTTTCAGGAAAATATTCAACGGTTGGCATGTGGGGCTCATTACCCCCTTCGTCCGGTTCTATCGCGACCTTTATTACACCATAGCGGTCCTTTCGGCACTGGGGATCATCCTGGCTTTTTCGTTAAGCTTTATTCTTTTACGGATCACCCGGGCAAAAATACAATCCGATGAAGAAAACAAAAGTAAATCTTCTTTCCTGGCCCGGATGAGCCATGAGATCCGTACCCCAATGAACGCCATCATCGGTATCAGCGAACTTGCTTTATGGGAAGAAAATTCCCCAAAAACAACGGAATATTTAGGCGGCATCAGGCAAGCCGGAGAAAATCTCCTTTCCATCATCAACGATATTCTGGATTTTTCAAAAATTGAATCCGGCAAAATAGACATCATCAGCGCCGAATATATGTTCGCCTCCCTGATAAACGACTGCATCAGCATCATCCGTACTCGTCTTTCGGAAAAGCCCGTAGCTTTACTAACAAAAATTAACGGCCGCCTGCCCGCTTCCTTCACCGGCGATGAATCCAGAATACGCCAAGTACTGCTGAACCTGCTGAGCAATGCGGTTAAGTATACCCATGAAGGCTACATTACCCTGACTATTACAAATAGTAATACTACTAGCAATGCCGCCGATGGGGATACCATGCTCCTTAGCTTTGAAATTGCCGATACGGGGATTGGCATAAAAGAAGAGGACATGGGTAAGCTCTTCGGCGATTTCAACCGGTTCGATCAAATGGCGAATCAGGGTATTGAGGGGACCGGGTTGGGGCTTGCCATCGCCCGGAACCTCTGCCGCCTCATGGGCGGGGATATTACGGTTACATCGATCTATGGTAAGGGTACGGTATTTACTGCGGTTTTACCCCAAAGGGTGGCGAACTGCGAACCCTTTGCAGAAGTGAGAGAAGCAAAAACGAAGAATGTACTGGCCTATGAAACGACTAAAGAATATGCGGAATCTATTGTCTACTCGGTAGAAACCCTGGGCGTATCCTGTACCCTGGCGGAGAGCCGGGAGGAATTGTCCGTCTCCCTAAAAAATCAGGCCTATCAATATGCAATGGTAAGGTCACCTTTATTCGGGGAATTACAAAACCTGATACAGGATACGGTTATGCCCATAAAACCTGTTCTGATACTATTGGCAAATCAGGATGAGGGCGTTTCAAAATCGGATATAAAAACTATTATTATGCCCCTGCATCCCCTCACCATTGCCCGGCTGCTCAACGGCGAAATAGACAGTTCCGGTGGGGTTCAGCATAAGAAAGTAAACATCAGGTTTACCGCCCCAGAAGCACGGATACTGTTGGTAGATGATGTTTCCACCAACCTTATCGTGGCGGAAGGTCTTTTGGCGCCCTATCAGGTTAAGGTTGACTGCTGCAGTTCCGGTGAGGAAGCGCTCAAACTCGTGGGGAAGCATTCCTACGACATTGTTTTTATGGATCACATGATGCCGGGGATGGACGGCATTGAAACGACCGCTGTCATACGTGCCTGGGAAGCCAAACAGCAAATATTGGAACATACTTCGCATATTCCAATCATCGCCCTGACCGCAAATGCGGTTTCCGGCATGAAGGAGATGTTTTTATCCAGGGGCTTTAACGATTATCTTTCAAAACCCATAGAACTTTCAAAGCTGGACGAAATTATGGGGAAGTGGATAAGCCGGGAGAAGAAATGTAAAAATGAATCGACGAAAACCGATGTCGAAAAAACGGACCCTATACTCACCGCCGCTTACTCGCCACTCGCTGCCATAGGGGTGGATCTTACCAAAGGTATCGCCATGACCGGTGGTACGGAAGCGGCTTACCGGAAAGTATTAAGTACCTTCCGTAAAGATGCTCTGGAACGGCTGCCCTTATTGGAACGTGTTCCCAATAAACAGAAACTTTCCCTGTTTACCACCAATGTACATGCCCTCAAGAGCGCCGCCGGAACCATCGGAGCTGCTGCTGTGTCAAAGGCTGCGGCAGAACTGGAAGCGGCGGGCAAGGCCGGAGACCTTGCGCTTATCGCAGAGCAGCTTCCCGGTTTTTCCCGGGACCTCCAAAACCTGGCGGAACATATTGGAACGATGCTGAATACCGACACCGCCGTTGAAACAGATTCCAATGAGACTTTTACCCAATACCTCCCCCTGTTTACGGATCTGAGGACGGCGCTGGAACAGGAGGAGATCGGAACCATACGCAGTATTCTTGCAGAACTGGAAGCGGCGTCACTTGATAGAAAAACACGGGAAGCCCTGACGGCGGTTTCCGACGCGGTGTTGATGACCGAATTTGCGGAAGCAATTGACAAGATAGACGTTTTGTTGAACAGAATAAATCGGGGGCTGGGATGATAAAAGGAATAGTAAATATCATTTGGAACATACTGACTTCCGGAAAGGCGCCTAAGGGCGACAAGAAAGAGCTGTCCGATTATATCATCAGCTATATCCTTATGAATTTTATTGCTATTTTTGGTTTCATTTTTCTCATTTATTATATAATTGTTAATATTAATAAGGGTTCCTATATGGACGCCGCTATTTGTGCAGGCATGTCGATGATAGCCATCATATCGTTTATTGCCGCCCGCACCAGGGTTGTTCCTATTGTTCCCGCCATGATTATCCTGAACGCCTACTGTTTATTCTGCGCCCTCCTCATCTGGAACGGCGATGCAGAGGGGATGAATTTCTTGTTCGTCTATCTGGTCCCTCCACTTACCTTAATGATGGAACGCCTGAAGCAGGGTATTATCTATTCCACAATAGTACTTGTTGTTATAAGTATTGAAGTCTTTGTACCGGGTATATCCAAGTTTTATTATTCCGCCGATATAGCATCCCGGATAGTTGTTACCTATTTACTGATTTTCGGGACCACCGTTGCGGTAGAAGCCACCAGAGCTTCCAAAGACAAGGCAAATTCTGAATTAACCGCAAAACTCCGGGAAGAAAGCCAACGGGCCGAAGCCGCTACCACGGCAAAGTCAAATTTCCTTGCCAATACCAGCCATGAGATACGGACCCCAATGAACGCTATTATCGGCATCAGCGAACTTGTCCTCAGGGAAGAGATCTCTCCCCGGGTAACCGAATACATCTCGGATATAAAACAGGCGGGCCACAATCTCCTGGTCATTATTAATGACATACTGGACTTTTCAAAAATTGAATCCGGCAGGCTGGACATTGAGAAGGCGGACTATCTGCTGGGTTCGGTGGTAAACGATGTGATCAGTATTATCCGCACCCGGCTGAGCGAAAAACCCATTATCTTTACCGTTGATATTGACAGTAAACTCCCCAACCACCTGATCGGCGACGAAGTCCGCCTTCGTCAGGTGCTGATGAACCTTCTCTCCAATGCGATCAAATACACACGGGAGGGGCACATCGTTCTTACCATCTCAGGTACGCCCCAGGAAGACCGGGTTGTCCTGACCATGTTAGTCTCCGACACCGGTATCGGCATTAAACAGGAAGATATGGGCAAATTGTTCGGCCAATTCCAGCAGCTTGATACCCATAAAAACCAGGGCATTGAAGGAACCGGCCTGGGACTCGCCATAAGCCGCAACCTCTGCCGTCTTATGGGCGGAGATATCACGGTGAGCAGCGTATACGGAGAGGGCAGCATCTTTACTGCGACCATACTCCAGCTGGTGCGGGACAACGAACACCTGGCTGCGGTTGAAAACCCGGAAACAAAAACGGTACTGCTCTATGAGCCCCGGAAGGAGTACGCCGGTTCGATTATTCGCTCGATGGAGAATCTGGGTATACCGGTAACGGTGGCCGGGGATAAAGAAATTTTTGCCCGGGAACTTAGAGGCTATTCACACCCGGGGGAGAAAAGTTATGCATTTGCTTTTGTAAGCGTCAATGCGGTAGAAGAGGATCAATCACTAATACAGGATTTATCACTGCCCACAAAGGTGGTTCTCCTGGCGAATCAGGAGGAAATTGCTTCCTTCAGGAACATTCCTACTATCACCATGCCCGCCTATACCCTGTCCATTGCCAATGTGATTAGCGATAAGATAGAACTCAACTATCACAAGGAAACCGATGTACGGTTTACCGCTCCCAGCGCCCGTCTCCTCATCGTTGATGATATTGTTACCAACCTGAATGTAGCCAAGGGCCTCCTGAGTTTATATCAGACCGATATCACCACCGTGACAAGCGGCAAAGAAGCAATAGAGCTGATAAAGAAAAACCGTTATGATATAGTGTTTATGGATCACATGATGCCCGAAATGGACGGCATAGAAACGACCGCCGCCATACGTGCCTGGGAAGACAAACAGCAAATGTCTCAGGAACATACGGTTCCCATCATAGCCCTGACTGCAAATGCGGTAACGGGGATGAAGGAAATGTTCCTGGCAAAAGGTTTTAACGACTACCTTTCCAAGCCCATAGAAATATCCAAACTTGACGGGATGATGGCTGAATGGATTCCCGCTGAAAAAAAAGTACTTGCCGGACCGAGAACCACCATAGAAAGACCCGAAGAAGCCGTCGACATAAAAATTACCGGGGTGGATACCGCCAGGGGCTTGGCCATGACCGGCGGTACCGAAGCGGCTTACCGGAAAGTGCTGGCGTCCTTCCGTAAAGATGCCCTGGAACGGCTTCCCTTATTGGAACGCCTTCCCACAGAACCGGACCTTTCCCTTTTTACCACCAACGTACACGCCCTCAAAAGCGCCGCCGCTACCATAGGCGCCGCTGCCGTCTCAAAAAAAGCAGCGGAACTGGAGGCAGCGGGAGGGACTGGGGATATCCATCTTATCGAAAAGGAACTTCCCCATTTTTACCGGGAGTTAAAAAATCTGGCGGAACAGATAGGGGCGGCGTTGAATTCCAACGCCGCCGCTAACACCGATTTTGATATTTCTCAATATCTTCCCTTGTTCGCAAAACTTAGGGAAGCGCTGGAACAGGAACAGCCGGGACTTATCCGCAGCATTCTTACGGAACTTGAAAATAAGCCTATTAATGGAGAAACGAAGGAATTAATCAGCAGTATTTCTAATTCAGTATTGATGACCGAATTTGAAAATGCGTTGAGTACAATAAATGAACTGATAAGAAAAAACGAAAGGAGATCTTAACATGGGAAGCGAACAGGAATTAATCATTCTAGTGGATGATAATCCCACCAATTTAATGAACGGGATCAATGTATTAAGCGCGCAATACAATGTTTTTACCGCCCCCTCGGCAAAAAAAATGTTCACCCTTCTTGAAAAACACCAGCCGGGCCTGATCCTGCTTGATATTGAAATGCCGGAGATGAACGGTTACGAGGCCATCAAAATCCTCAAAGAAAAAAGTGAAACCAGGGACATCCCGGTTATCTTTTTAACCGGCAAGAGTGAAACCAACGATGAGCTTGACGGCTTAACCCTGGGCGCCATTGATTACATAACCAAACCCTTTGTACCATCACTTTTACTAAAACGTATTGAGGTACACCTGCTGGTGGAATCACAGAAACGGACCCTGGAATCTCAGAAACAAAAACTGGAAGTTCAGCAGCAGGAATTACAGTACTACAACGACAATCTTAAAAAGGCATTTTCCACCTATGTATCCGGGGATGTGGTGCAGGACGTGATGAGCGACCCTTCCCGGCTGCAGCTTGGGGGATCAAAACGGAATATGACCGCAATCTTTACGGACATTCAGGGTTTTACCACCATTGCGGAGAAACTGGACGCGGAAGATCTGGTACAACTCCTCAATATCTATCTTTCAGACATGAGTAATATCATTCTTGAACAGAAAGGAACCATAGATAAATATGAAGGGGACGCCATCATGTCCTTTTTCGGCGCCCCCCTGGATCTGCCGGATCACGCCCGGCGGGCCTGTACTTCGGCGGTCCTGATGAAATACAAGGAACGGGAAATCAATACCTATCTTACTGAAAAAGGCTTAAGTTCCGTTCCGCTTTTTACCCGGATCGGGATCAATACGGGAGATATGGTGGTAGGGAACATGGGAAGTGAACGGAAGATGAACTACACCATCATGGGAAACGCAGTAAATCTGGCGTCCCGGCTTGAGGGGGTAAACAAACAGTACGGAAGCCGCATACTGGTAACCGAAGAAACCCTCAGCGCGGCGGGGGATGGCTTCCTGACCCGCCGGCTCGACACGGTACGGGTGGTAGGTGTGGTGACGCCCGTACAAATCCATGAGCTTTTGGATACCGCCGAATCGGCTACGGCGCAAACACAGCAGCTTGTCGAATTATTCAACCGCGCCAGGGACATCTTTGAAAACCGGGACTGGGCCGCCGCAGAAGCGGCCTTTGAAGCGGTACTAAAAGTGTCTCCCAGTGATGGACCTGCCCAACTATTCCTGGAACGGGCGAGGGCCTTCCGACAAAAACCGCCCGAAACGGACTGGGACGGGGTGTTTAACCTCAGCGAAAAATGAAGCTTTCTTCCATATGTCTGATAATATTGACGGATATAAGCTTTTTGCATATAATCTATTGACCGTAAGGGGAACCGGGTGAAGAATCGTGTATGGTCTTTTCTGAAGGGCCAAAAAGTCATATTTGTATTTTTCATCTTTGTTGTTATTATTATTCTCATTACCATCAATGTTAATATCCTGATGCGCCGTACCGTTAGACTGATGGAAGATTCGGTCCGGAACCACCTTATGTCCGCCGCCGCTGCCGCCGCGGATTATATTTCCGCAGAAGAGCTGAATCGGTATCAAACCGAAGAGGATACAGACACTCCGGATTATGAAGCCCTGAGGGAAAAGCTGGTACAATTTGCCGATAAATACCATGTGCTGTACGTCTACTATTGGCGGGATTTCGGTGGCGGCCAAGTCCAGTATATTGCGGACAACGACCCGGACCCTGTTACCCAGTACAGCCCGGATGATCTGGTTCCCATCGAAGCGTATGACCTGAAAGCCCTCTCCGGGGAGATCTCTACCACCGATCTGGGCTTCTATACCCCTACCTGGGAGGGCCTTATCAGCGGTTTTGCGCCGGTGTATGACCGGGATGGAAACATTATCTGTATTGCCGGGGTGGATATAAGCGACGAAATACTCCTTCGCCAGCATAACGACACCCTTTTTCTCAATGCCATCCTCATAGGCGCCATTCTTATTTCCATCGCCTACAGCACCTTGAGCGCTTTGCTGTACCGAAATAAGGCAAAGCAAAGCGAAAGCGCCAATA
>NZ_JAJQRB010000089.1:0-47178 GCF_046533075.1 Treponema primitia
TTTTATCGGCTCCCTTCTCCTTCTTCTTGAGATTTTAGTAAATGCTTTTGCCCTGTCACTTCTCCTCGGGCCGTGGCGGGAATGGTAGGTTTGTGGTATAGTTGAGGATATGGGTTTGAAAATAATTGATTCGGCGCGGAAGCATGGGGTCAGTGATGCGGACATCATCTATGTTATTGAGCATGCCATTGAGGTCATCGAGCTTGAGGATGAACCGCAGAAGCTCCTTTACATAGGCTTTGACCGATCCTTGCGGGCGCTGGAAGTGGTTACCGTAGTAAAGATTAACGGCGAGGAGATTGTCATCCACGCCATGAAAGCGACTAAGAAAGTTATCGACATACTGAAAAAATTGCAACGGGCCGATTGGTCCGAGGGAGGTCCGGATGAACACGATTAAAACACTGGATGATGGCACGCCGATTACCGACGAGGTGGCCGATAAGCTGGTGGCCGATGTGTATGCCGCGCTGGATCGAGGGGCGTACCGGGCCATCCCAAACCCCCATGGGCAACGCGGCGGTACAAAACCCCGGAAGCTGGACGCTTCGGCGCGGTCTGCGTTACAAGCGGCGTTGGACGCTGCGGATGTATGACGTAGCTAATGCGGAGTGAGGAACCATCCCCAAATTCCTCCGTCCTCTCCCCTTGCAACTCCCCTTTATATGGCGTACTATAAATATTGATACGCTATATGTATGGCATAAAGGATGGGGTTATGAAAATCCAACGCTTGTTTACGGATCCGCAAAGCGGACCTTATAAAGATATTCAGTGGGAAAAACGGCGCAGCGAAATCCGTAACCCCGATGGGAAGGCTATTTTTGAAGAGGATACGGTGATCGTCCCCTCTTTTTGGAGCCAGATCGCTACGGATATCATAGCCCAGAAGTACTTTCGCAAAGCCGGGGTCCCGGTGGACAAGGGGGCGGAGTGGAAAAAGTGGGCCGCAGGCGGCGCAGCTAAAAAAATCGCCGAATTTCCCCTGCCCGAAGACGGCGCGGAGCACGACAGCCGCCAGGTTTTCCACCGCCTGGCCTATACCTGGATGGACTGGGGCCGGAAAAGCCGCTACTTCGACAGCGAGGAGGATGCCCGGGCCTTCTACGACGAGACCTGTTACATGCTGGCCCGTCAGATTGCCGCCCCCAACAGCCCCCAATGGTTCAATACCGGGCTTTACGCCGTGTATGGTATAGACGGCCCCGCCCAAGGGCACTACTACTTCGACCCTGAAGACAATAAACTCAAGCAATCCGACAGCGCCTATAAACGGCCCCAGGTACACGCCTGTTACATCCTTTCGGTGGAGGACGACCTGGTGAACGACGGGGGTATCATGGACCTGGTTACCCGGGAGGCGCGGCTCTTCAAGTACGGCTCCGGTACGGGGTCCAACTTTTCCCGGATTCGGGCGGCGGCGGAGGGACTCTCCGGAGGGGGCGTTTCCTCGGGGCTCCTGTCATTTCTCAGGATTGGGGATAGGTCCGCTTCGGCGATTAAGTCCGGGGGTACTACCCGGCGGGCGGCCAAGATGGTCACCCTGGATATAGACCACCCGGATGTGGTGAAGTACATAGACTGGAAGGCTGGGGAGGAACATAAGGTAGCTTCCATGGTAACCGGTTCGGCGGTGGTGAAAAAAAACCTGGACGCCCTTAAGAAGGCCCTGGCGGATTGGCGGGGACCCGAGGAGGATAAGTTTAACGCCGAAAAAAACCACGAGCTTGCCGCAGCCCTGGGGAATTCCCTGAAGGAGAAGGTACCCCCCACCTACCTCTACCAACTCTTGCGCCGGCTGGAGCAGGGTGATAGCGATGTGAACCCTCGGCTCTTTACCACCGCTTGGGACGACGAGGCGTACAATACCGTTTCCGGGCAGTCCTCAAACAACAGCCTGCGGGTGAGCGACGGATTTATGCGGGCGGTGCTGGACAACGAGGACTGGGAGCTTTCAAACCGGATTGACCATACGACCGCCCGAACCGTGAAGGCCCGGGATCTTTGGGCCCAGCTTGCCCGTTCCGCCTGGCAATGCGCGGACCCGGGGCTCCAGTACCATACTACAATCAATGACTGGCATACCTGTCCCGCGGGCGGGGAAATCCGGGCTTCCAACCCCTGCTCGGAGTATATGTTCCTGGATGATACGGCCTGTAACCTCGCTTCGATAAACCTGGCCGCCCTTTACGACAAACAGGGTAAAACCTTCAATATAGAAGGTTATCTCCACGCCATCCAAATCTGGACCACCATCCTGGAAATATCCGTGGTCATGGCCCAGTTCCCGGCGCCGAAGATTGCCCAGCTTTCCTACGAGTACCGTACCCTGGGCCTGGGTTACGCTAACCTGGGTACCCTGCTCATGCTCATGGGCCTGGCCTATGACTCCGCCGAAGGCCGGGCCGTGGCGGCATCCCTTTCCGCCCTGCTTTCCGGTGAAGCCTATGCCCAGTCCGCCCGCATGGCCGCCGGTCTCGGCCCCTTCCTCCGCTACGGCGAAAACCGGGAGGCCATGCTCCGGGTGATCCGTAACCACCGCCGGGCGGCCCACAATGCCCCTGCGGCGGAGTACGAGCAGGTGCACACCCCGCCCAAGGGTATAGAGGCTGAAGCCTGTCCCGCCTACCTTTTGGAGGCGGCCCGGGCTGCCTGGGATCGCGCCCTGGACCTGGGGAACGCCCACGGCTACCGGAACGCCCAGGTCAGCGCCATAGCCCCCACGGGAACCATAGGCCTGTTGATGGACTGCGATACCACCGGTGTGGAGCCCGATTTTGCCCTGGTTAAGTTTAAGAAACTCGCCGGCGGCGGGTATTTCAAGATCATCAACCAGTCGGTTCCCCCGGCCCTGGAAGCCCTGGGCTATACCCCGGAGCAGATCGACGGGATCATCGCCTACGCCACGGGCCGGAAAACCCTGGCCGGGGCGCCGAAGATTTCCCTGGAGGACCTGGAAGCCAAGGGCTTTAGCCCCGCCGCCCTGGCTGCCGTGGAGGATGCGGTAAAGACTGCTACCGGCTTGGAGGGGGTCTTTAACCCCTGGATTTTAGGCAAAGCTTTTGTAGAAGAAACCCTCCGGGTGCCGGAATCCACCTGGTCCCTGCCGGGGTTTAGCCTGTTGAAGCACCTGGGTTACAGCCCCGCCGATATTGACGAGGCGGAAGTCTACGCCTGCGGAACCATGGGGCTGGAAGGGGCGCCCTATCTTAAAAAGGAGCATTTAGAGGTCTTTGACACCGCCAACCCCTCGGGGAAAAATGGCAAACGTTCCATAGCCTGGACCGCCCATATCAGCATGATGGCCGCGGCGCAGCCCTTTATTTCCGGGGCCATTTCCAAGACCATCAATATGCCCAACGACGCGGGCTATGAGGATGTGAAGGGCGCCTATATGCTTTCCTGGAAGAGCGCCCTCAAGGCGGTAGCCCTTTACCGGGACGGTTCCAAACTTTCCCAGCCCCTGTCCGCCCTTGCCCCCGGTACGGATCCCCTGGCAGATACCATCCTGGCCCTGGAGCGGGGACTGGAAAGCCCGAACCACGCCATCGAAAGCCGGGCCGACTACAAGACCGTTGCCCCAACCGATGTCCGGGGCCGCCGCCGTTCCCTGCCGAACCGCCGGGTGGGGTATACCCAGAAGGCCAAGCTGGGGGGGCACTCCATCTTTATCCGCACCGGGGAATACGCCGACGGTTCCCTGGGGGAGATCTTCCTGGATATGCACAAGGAAGGGGCCGCCTTCCGGAGCCTTCTCAACAGTTTTGCTATCGCCGTCTCCCTGGGGCTCCAGTATGGGGTACCCCTGGAGGAATACGTGGACGCCTTTATCTTCTCCAAGTTTGAACCCAACGGTATGGTCCAGGGCCACGATTATGTAAAACTGGCCACCAGCGTCATCGACTTTATCTTCCGGGATCTGGCCATCAGTTATCTCAAACGTACCGACCTGGGCCAAATCAAGCCCGAGGATCTGCTGGATAACAGCCCCAAAAATGAAGTCCCGGAAGCCAAGCATCCCGGCGCCGCCCGCCACCTCCGCGAAAAATCCGCGCCTTTTACAACGAAGTTCCCTGTCCACAAAGAAGGGCCGGCGAAAACTGCTAAGGACGCGCCTTCCGCCGCCGAAAGCGATGCCGCCAAGATCGCCCAGGCCCGTATCAAGGGTTACGAAGGCGACCCATGCCCTGCCTGCGGCTCCTTCACCCTGGTACGGAACGGCACCTGTATGAAGTGTGATACCTGCGGAGGAACCACGGGGTGTAGTTAACAATACGGTTGTTTTAGCATAGAGTAGGGGAGAAAAAAGGAGATTCCATGATTGAGTTTATGCTTGATACCGCCAACTTGAATGCCATAACCCGGTGCGTTGATTTATTCCCCATTGCGGGGGTAACCAGTAACCCCAGCATTCTTGAAGTTGAAGGAAAAATTGATTTTTTCTCCCACCTAAGGAAGATTCGGGAAATAATCGGTCCCGACCGGTCCCTGCATGTTCAGGTTATTGCCGAAGACGCCCAGGGTATCATTAAGGAAGCGGAAACCATCCTAAAAAAGATCGACGATCGGGTATTTATCAAGATTCCCTCCACCGAGGAAGGCTTTAAGGCCATGGGGTATCTGCGGAAGCGGGGCGTACGAATCACCGCCACCGCCATCTATACCCAGATCCAGGGGCTCATGGCCGCCGCCTGCGAGGCCGATTATATCGCCCTGTACTATAACCGCATGAAGAACATGGACATTGATGCGGACCACTCCATCCGGACCCTACGGCATGTGCTGGACCGGGAAAAAATGAATGCCATGATTCTTGCCGCCAGTTTCAGGAATATACGCCAGACCGCGGATGCCATGGCGTCCGGGGCCCACAGCGTAACCGTTTCGGACCACATACTCCACGACGCCTTCGGTATATCGATCATCAAAACTGCGGTTGACGATTTTCATAAAGCCTGGGTTTCGATACAGGGAGATGTTTCAATTACGGAACTTTAGGGGTATACTCTATAAAAGGAGAAATCATGAAAAAAACAGGAATATGTCCCGCAATGGCGCTTACCCTTGCATTTGTCCTTGCTATTCTTTTGACCGGCTGCGCTTCCACACCTTCACCTTCGGGTAAAGCGTCTACGCCCCTGGATCAGCTTAGCCCCTACGATTATTACGATCCCCTCACCGATGAAAGATGCACCTTTATATTTGAGGGCAAAACCTGGTCCCTGGAAGTAGATGGGGTTCCCCTCTACGCGGGTGTTTTTACCTACGGGGATACGGAATCTGTTTTAGAGATCACCCGGATGTACGTGGCGGAAACACAAAAATGGGTAGGCACAAGGGCAAAACCGCCCATAACCCTGGTCTATGAGCCCAATCCACTTACCATAACGATAAAGCACTAAAAGCCCATGCCCTTAAGCGGGGTAGTTCAGGTTTTCCTTCCCCGCTTTTTTCAGCAGCGCCCCGTACCGGGCGGCTTCCCACTTGGCCATATTCAGGTTTTGTTCCGAGTAGTTGCCGCATTCCCCAGGGGCGGCCCCGGGGATGTCCCCCTCAAAGGCCTGGATCCAGTCCATCAATTCCACGATCAGGGGCAAAACCTCGACAGAACTCCGTTTCCCTTCCAGAATCACATAGAATCCCGTGCGGCATCCCATGGGCCCGAAATAAACGGTTTTGTTCGCCCATTCCTTATGGGAGCGCAGGAAGGTCGCCCCCAGGTGTTCAATGGTATGCAGGGCCGGCATATCGATCACCGGTTCCTTATTTGGTTGTTTAAAGCGCATGTCGAAGGTAGTAAGTATGGTATCCCCGAACTTATCCTGCCGGGATACATAAAGCCCCGGTAGAAGGCGAATATGATCCACCTGAAAACTAGCAATTTTTTCCATTATGATATCTCCTATAGGGATAATAATCTACGATATTTCATTTTAGTTCCAGTCCCGTACGATACGCCGCACAATTTCCCCCGAGTGCTTTGACGCAATGGGCAGGAATTCGTCGTGGGTAACCGGCGATTCCGCGCCGGCGATATCCGAAATGGCCCGGATGATCAGGCCCGGGACCGAAAAGAGGTGGCAGGCCTGGGCTATGGCGGCCCCCTCCATCTCCACCGCCCGTATGGCGGGGAAGGTTTTACGGACCCCGTCGATCCGATCCGCCTCATGCATAAACACATCCCCGGAACCGATGAGACCCCGCACGTGGTTAAATTCCGGCGGCAGTAGCCCCTCCTGTTTCAGGCTGTCCACCGCCGCTTCTCCCCGGCGTATCAGATCCTCGGGAACCGTAAATACCGGGGGCATACCCGGAAGCTGGCCCGGGGCATAGTTAAAAGCGGTAACGTCCACATCGTGTTGGACCAGCCCGTTGGAGATCACCGCATCCCCAAAGCTGAGTGAGGGGTCGATGCCCCCGGCGGACCCGGTGTTGATCACCAGTTCCGGCTTGTAGTGGTCTATAAGGAGTGCGCAGCCCACCGCCGCATTCACCTTGCCGATACCGCAACGTAGAAGCACCACCTGCTTCTTCTCCAGAACGCCTGAGTAAAATTCATAGCCCCCGATAATTTCGGTGTGGATATCCACCATTGCGGATCGAAGCAAGATTACCTCATCCTCCATAGCGCCAATAATACCAATCATAGTTACCTCGTGATATAATTAGGTGATGGAGAAATGATCCGCCAGGGACTTCCGCCATTCCGCCCGGTTTTCCTTATTTTCCCATTCAAATATTTTCTTGATTGTAAAACCCCGGGTATCGTTGGGGTTGGTAAAGTGAACTACGCCGAAACGGCCGCCGCCAAGGTAGGTAACCGCGTCCCCCTGTTCCAGCCTTTCGTTTTCCGCCAGCCTGGTAATCACACAGTCAAAGTGAACCGCCTCCCCGCTGGTCTTATCGCTTAGGGCCGCAGAAAGATCCTTGATAGGCTTTCCGCAGTAGGGGCAGTCGGGAACCGGAATCGGTTCGGTAGACACAACAGGCGGGACCCACTTGGGCCGGTCAACCATGATACCACGGGTTTTATCGAAACGGAGATTATCGCCCCCCTTCTTCTTCCCGTCTTTAGCCCAGTTTTCCTTCTCTTTATCCTTACCACGCCGAAAACCCCGGCGATTATTTCCTCCCTTTCCGCTGCCGCTCATGAAACATCCCTCCATGCGGAATACCCAGGAGTTCATTACTTATGATCTGCGCCATGCGCTGAATCGCTTCGTAAAGATAGTCCTCACTATTTACCTTGGCTCTTAACAGCTCTAATCGTGAGGTTCCTGCCTGGTTCTCCGGCTGACTTACCAGCGAAGTTCCCCGCTGTACCCTTATCATACACGCTCCATAAACGCTGATGCAAGATGGACAATATCCGTAGGGCTTATAAAAACCACATCAAATCTGATACCCATTCCATTATATTTTCGATGTTCCAGAAGGAAATACTTAGCTGTTTCTATGATTCGGCGTTGCTTTTTTTCATCTATCCCTAAGCGAAGGTCCTCAAACCCATAGTGGGCCCAGGTTTTTACCTCTACAAATACGATTGTCTCATTTTCCTGGGCGATAATATCGATTTCTCCGGTTCGGGAACGGAAATTCCGGGCAATGATCCGCATACCCTTCCTTTCCAGGACTTCCGCCGCTTTGTTTTCCCCCTCCCGGCCCTTGGAACTTTTAGATGGCATCCTTTGTCAATTCCTTGGGGTTGATTGCCCGGACGATAAAAAGATTTTTTTCGTTTAGTAAATCGATAAGCTCCTCCTGGGACTGCTTATAAACCTTTCCCGTCGCGTCCACCAGTACGGCGATCTTCGGCCGGAGGGGGGCGTCTTTCCGGACTTCCACAACCCGGGCCATGGAGCCGTTATTCAGAAGGATGATGGACCCTATGGGGTAAACCCCCATGATCTTGATAAATGCATTGAGCTCATCCGGACCAAAACGCCGGGAATTGTCCGCCAAAAGGTTTTTCATGGCCTGATAGCCCAGCATGGAATTACGGTAGGGTTTTTGGCTGACCATGGCCTCAAATGCGTCCGCCACAGAGACGATCCGGGCGCCGAAGTGTATTTCCTCACCCGCCAGTCCCTGGGGATAGCCCGATCCGTCCCAGTTTTCATGGTGCTGTAATACCAGGGCCCCCATTTCTTCGGGGTAGGCCAATTCTTCATGGACGATTTTATAGGAGTACAGGGTATGGCTTTGTATATGGTGGAGTTCTTCCTTTGAAAGGTTCCCCGTCTTATTGATCAGATCCGGAGGAAGTCTGAGCATCCCCACATCGTGAAGCAGCGCTCCGGTGATGGTCTGTATAATCCGGTGGTTGGGAAACTTCATTTCCATGGCAATGTGGGCGCAGAGTATGGCGGTATTGACGGAGCTTTTGGCAAATTCATGGCCCCGTACCTCGCCGCCCAGAATATAGGTGATAAAACCATCCCGCTCTTCCCGGACTGTTTTGAGTATCCGCTGGGTAATGCCGTCTATAAAACGGATATCCATAGGAACCTTTCTGGAAATGTAGGAGAACACCCGGGCCAACCAGGAGATAAGCCCGGTATAATTGCGATAGGATCCGCTGGGCTCCTTTACATCCGCCAGGGACAGGATCTTTTTAGGGTCATCCCGCATGGCGGCCCGTTCCGCATTGCTTATGGCCGAAGTATCCTGGTTAAGCGGCGGGGAAGGGCGCTCCGCCAAATCTTCCCCCAAGGGCGCTCCTTCGGTTTCCACTACCTCGATGCCCCAGTCCTGGAGCCGGTCGATATCCTTTTGCCGCACCGCCATTCCCGCGGGTACAACCATACTGGTTTTTTCGATATAGATGGGGTGCGAAAATACCAGCCCTTCCCGTAAATCATGTACCGCGATTTGTTTCATCTTTTTTCCCTCGCGATCACAAATGCTAATATCTTCGCCACCGTATCCCAGCACCATTCGGGTATATAGTCCCCGGTTTTTCCGGCATTAAGCAGCGCCTCCAGGCCGGGATCCTCCACCACGGTAATCCCCGCTTCCCGGGCTATGGCGATGATCTGCTCCGCTTCCCTGCCCCGTCCCGATGCAATGATCCTTGGGGCGGGCATATCCGGAGAGTAGGCTATGGCGGATGCTTTTTTCACCGGAATTATACCTCTTCAACCAGGGTAATTTTCTTCGCAACGGTTCCCAGTAATTCCTGTAATTTCCCCTCTAAGGCTGCGGGATGTTCCGGGGGAGGGTAGACACTAACAAGAGCCCGGGCAAAAACCGGAGCCCCGCTGCCAATATTCGCCGGAAGCGCCGCATCCTCCAGGGTAAAGGCCCAGCGGTTTTGGATACCATCGTGTCCGGCCGTCACATTCAGGGCGATACATTCCGCTTTCCAGGGAACAGCGTTACTATCGGCTAATAATATTCTCAACGATACCCTAAAATCAACACCCCCGGCGTTGAACGAAAAGGGCAAGACAATCCAGCGCCGCCCGTCTTTCCCGGGAAGTTTATTCAGAATACCCAAAAGGGGATTCTCCCCTTCAATCCCCTCCACCATATCCCGCAACTGCTCAGGGTTCAACCCGTCCCGGTCCTTGTGCTTCGTTCCGCTGTTCAGCCCGGTTTCACCGCCTCCCTGCCCATCCCGGCCGGTCCCGCCACCCTGATTCGCGCCATCCTCCGGTTCAGTCCCGCTATCGCCGCCGTCATGCTCATCGCCGGCAATAGCGGCGGAATACTTCGCCAGGGCTTCTGCGCTAAGGGCAACGCCTTTAGCTGCGGCTGCGGCGGCAGCCTGAGCGCCGGACCGGGCTTGGGCAAGTTTTAGGGACAGTACTTCCTGACGGAATTGTTGGATCAGCTTAGGGTCCAGGGGTAAGGAAAAAAACTTTATAAAAGAAAGCAGGGATGATGTAAGTTTGTCCTGGGGAAACCCCAAGGAAAGGGCGAGCTCCTTAAAACCCGGCGCAGCAATCCGGACCATGTCCGGAGGGGACCCTTCGGCGGAGACTCCCGAACGGGGCGCTTCGGCATTTCCGATACGTCCTTCGGGGTGTCCCGCTACTTGCAACGGAGTTTCCCGCGCTACTTGCAACGGAGTTTCCCGCGCAGCAAATTCCGGCCCACCGAGCTTCATACTAGGGAATTCTCCTTCACCATCCCGGCAAAGCGGGAGGGCTCTAGTACTCTGTAATATCTAAAAATAATAAAACCGCGAGGCGCATAAGGCGAAAAAAGAAGGTGTAGAATTCCTATTGTGTTATCTGTCTTAGACAGAACACTAGCTCTGGGCGCTTTCAGTTGCCGCGGGTTTCTCGGGTACAGCCTCATCGGTCTTGGCGTGTTTTTTGACGATAAGTTCCCGAATCTTGGCAGCCTTACCGATCTTGTCCCGAATATAGTAGAGCTTGGCTCGGCGTACCCGGCCAGCGCGGGTCAGTTCCACCCGGGTAACCCGGGGTGAATGAATGGGGAATACCCGTTCAACCCCAACGCCGTAGGAATTTTTCCGCACCGTAAAGGTCCTTCCTACCCGGGAATTTTTCATGGCAATAACCAGGCCTTCGTACACCTGGATACGCTCTGTCTTTCCTTCAACGATCTTAAAATGAACCTTAACGGTATCACCGACCTTGAAATCGTCCAATTCATCCTTCATCTGGGAGGCTTCTATGGCCCGTATCTCGTTCATCCTTCTCCCCCTAGTTCCTGTATAAGTTTACGGGTCTCCCCATCGAAGAGGCCAATCTCCTCCCCCCGGCGGATTAAATCCGGCCGCAGGGCAAGGGTTTTTTCGACCCGTTTTCTCAGGCGCCAACGCCGTATATTTTCATGGTGCCCCGAAAGCAAAAGCTCCGGAACCCGAAGTGTATCATAAATCTCCGGCCGTGTATACTGGGGATACTCCAGGAGACCCCCGGAAAAGCTTTCCTCCTCCAGGGACTCCGCCGTTATTACCCTATCCACCAGCCGGTACGTGGCGTCTATCAGCGCCAGGGCTGCCACTTCCCCGGAGGAAAGCACGTAGTCCCCGACGGAGATTTCATCATCCACATAGGTGTCGATGATACGCTGATCTATCCCCTCGTACCTGCCGCAGAGGAGGATCAGCTCTGCCTCCCGGGACAGCTCCACAGCCACATCCTGGGTAAAAGGCCGGCCGCCGGGGCTTAAATATATAACACGGCCTGAACTTCGTCCGGCGCTGCCTGCCCCCGCTGATTCTACAAAACGTTGCCTGGCGCCTGCGGATTCCAGGGCGCGGCCCAGGGGCTCCGGCAGCATCAACATCCCCGCACCGCCTCCGTAGGGGGCATCGTCGCAGGTTTTATGCTTATCCAGGGCAAAATCCCGGATATTTACCGGCCGGTATTCCACAATACCCCGGCTTACTGCCTTGGCCATGATGGAACTGGCAAAATAAGCGTCGATAATCTCCGGAAAGAGGGACAGTACCGTATATTTCATTCCAAAATCCACTGTTCCAGCAGAACCACCCGGCGATTTTCCGTATTCACTTCACCAAAAAATTCTTTTCTAAAGGGGACCAGCCGGAGTTCCCCGCCGCTAAGCTTCAGTTCTATCAGCTGGCCCCCGCCGCCTTCAAGTACATCCCGAATTTCCCCAAGCACCGTACCCTGGGGATCCGTAACCGGTATGCCCCGCAGATCCTCAACGTAGTATTCATCCTTACCCAGAGGCGCCGCATGGTCCCGATCGGCAAGCATTTCCGCCCCGGAAAGGGTCCTGGCAGCTTCCGGCGTATCAATTCCCCGGAATTTTATTGCCAGGGAAGCGCCGATAATCTGTGTTTCTTCTATGTAAAACAGGGTTTCGTGATTTTCCCGGCGGAGAACAACCGTTTCAAGTTGTTCCAGATGTTCCAACTCCCCCGAAAGGGGCTTTGTTTTTACAAAGCCCTTAACACCAAAGGGGGCGCCCACCAGGGCTACCACAAATTGTTCAGTCATTTCCGGTTTGGATGCTGATATCAGTCCAGGATTTCCAGAACCGTATGTTTCCCGTCTTTAGCGGTGGCGGCCTGGAGAACGGTCCTTATTGCCTTGGCGATACGGCCATGTTTACCGATAACTTTACCGATATCCCCCGCTGCTACCCTCAGTTCCAGGATGGTAGACTTTTCGCCCTCTACCACCGTCACTTCAACCGAAGTGGGATCATCAACCAGGGATTTTACGATGTACTCAACCAGATCCTTTTCCATAGGCACTCCTCAAGGTCCCTGGGACTAAAGTCCCTCAAAGAACAAAAATTATAAAGAGATGTTCTTCTTGTTCAGGATCCTGCGAACCGTATCAGTTGCGGTAGCTCCGTTTTGAAGCCAAACCTTAACCCTATCCGCATCGAAAACAATCTGCTTATCTTCCGCTTCAATGGGGTGATAATATCCCAATTCTTCGATTGTTATGCCATCCCGGGGCGCCCGTTTATCAATAACTACAATGCGGTAATAGGGGCGTTTCTTAGTACCGAATTTCTTGAGCCGTATTCTGGCGCTCATGAAGATCCTCCTGCTATGTTGCCCTCTATTTGAGAGCGTGAAGTGTCATTATACGAAGCGGATCATTTTTAGTCAATTGCGTTATGCCGGACCGAATTAACGCCCTTGACGCTCCCCATTTTCTGGACTATCCATATACTAGCCCATGATACAAATGTTGTTTTCTTTACGATACCAGTCTCAACTCCGCCGTACCAGATCAAATCTGATCACTTCCCTGGAAAACGCCATTATTCGGGCTGCGGAGGCATCCGGAGCCAAAGTTCGGGCGGAATACCGCTGTATCACCGCTTCCTTTGATGAGAATACCATAGGTTTTGGTTTAGATATACGCCTGGTCTTGGAGGCTGTTCTCCAGGCCCTTAAAAAGGCTGATTCAGAACTTTATGGACATACCTGTATCTTTGGCCGGGATATCACCGAGGATGGACCGGCCCTTCTCCGCCAACTGCCCCGCATTTCCGGCGGTACCGGGATCTGGTGTTCTGAGATCCTGCGGCGCTATCTGGACCCCTATGTGGTTTTTGACGAGTCCCCTGGTAACGATGCTCCGGAAACATCGTTTTCCGCTTATCGGCAGATACGGGAGCTAAAAACTTTTATTCGGCTTGGGGCCTTAAATTCCCCGTACAGCGAAAAGATCCAATCCGTCCTAAGCTCGGGTAATAGCCGGAGGGCGGTGCTGATGGGTCCAGGCTATATTGGTAAGCGGGAGGCCCTTTCCCGGTTTGCCGGGACTATCCTGGGCGATTATCCCCCCCTGGTTATCCGTTTCGGTTCCGGCGGTACCGGTTTGAGTTGTTTCACCGATGCCCTAAGCCCTCCTATCCGGGGACTTATTCCCCCAAAATCCCTGGAAACCCTGGATACCATTGGGGTTTTTATTTTCAAGGAACGTCTTGAAGATGAATTTACCCCCTTTGCGATCCGGAAAACGGGTCATTTTTTACGAATACTCCTGGAAAATTATATCAGCCTTGCCTTAAACCGGGGAATTAGCCCGGTGATCCTCCTGGAAAACATCCACCTGGCGAATCCGGTGGCGGCAAAGGTTTTTATCGATTGTTTCGCGGGGAACTTCGTTGCAAGTAGCGGTGTACATATTTACGGAACCTGCTCGAACGAGCCGGTATCGGTATTGGGGAACTGGGAAGTAGTTTTCCCCCGGATATTGCAGGTTTCTCCGGAATTTTTGGCGCCTCCGGCAGATTCTTCACAGATCCCGCAGGATTTGTGGGAGATAGCCTATGCGGTATCCCTTTTTCGGCAATATTTCCCACCCGCTCTGTTTCTCCGGCTTTTTGAGGAGGAAGGAAAAAATCCTGTTATGATTTCCCGGGCGCTGGATATGATCGCCTCCATGGGGCTACTTGAAATTACGGAGGACCCTCTGCGGGGAGCAAGGAGACTGGGAGACGGCAAGGACCGGATACAGAAGATGGTACGGAACCGTCTCCTAGACTGGGTTAAGGCAGGAAAACTGCGCCCCGGTTTTAAGCTGCTCCAAGCCTTGGCGGATCTGGGGATCCCGGCTCCCGAGGAACTGGTTTTGGAAGCTCTTCGGCGGGATTTGATAAACGGAACCTGTAGTACCCTGCGAAGAACTATTGAGGAATCCCGTTTTGCGGAACTTGTCGGGTCCTCCCACATACCGGCGCTGCTCTATATTTTTCGGACTTTGGAAAGCCTGCTCCGGGGAAATGATGGAGATATAGCCGCTGCTTTTGCGGAACTGCCACCGGAGGAGGAAGTTCCATCTTATAAGGTGCGTCTCCTTTCCTACATGGCCATATATAAGTTGGGGATCCACGATACAGACAAGGCCGCAGAACTGATCAAGGACGCTATGCACATAAGCCAGGGACAGTCCGGCAACAGGGGGCTCGCCCAGGCATACCGTGTGTTTTCCCTGGTGAACCTATCCAAAGGGCGGCTCTCCGATGCTATAGAGTATTTTTCCTTTTCCATGGAACAGGCGGAAAAATCCGAAGACTTTGAGGAATATGCCCTATCCGCCTATTATGCAGCAGCAGCGCAATTTCTTTTTGGCAATATCGCCAAGGCGGAACGCCTGGCTCTCAAGGCGGAGGAGACCGCCCTAAATGCGGGGCTCTCCGCTTGGGCGGACCGGGCAAGGTTTCTCCGGGGGAAACTCCTCTTTGAATCAGGCCGGTATAAGGAATCCCTGGATATGTTCACCGAGCTGCAGCACAATTCGTTTGGTCTCCACCCGGCGGCGGCGGATACCCTGGAAGCTTGGGCCTATCGGTCCGCAGTTTTTCTTGGAAGCGATGAATTTCCCGCGCAACTTGCAACGCAGTTTCCGAATACTGACGCCCGTTTTTTTGAAATTGAAGCTTCCTATTTGGCGGAGGATTATCAAAGAACCGTAGAACTTTCGGATAAGCTCCTGGGCGAATTGCCGGATCAGGAATTTCTCTTTATCGAGCAGCCCGACTGGCGGAGCGGTTTTTCCCAGGGAGAATTGCTGCTCTTTTCGCTAAAGGAATTCCGGTCCTCCATGATTTCCGCCTACCGCGCTCTTGCCCTCTGCCGTCTGGACAAGGCCGGCCATGCGGATGCCCGCCGCAGTATAGAGCTGATTATCCGGGATGAACGGCTTTCCGATATGGACCCTAACAGCGCCTTTTACTTTTTCGCCTATTACTGCATACTCGGTGAATCCGGGGCCCATGAGGTAGACATGGACACCGCGGTCAGCATGGCCTACAAGCGTCTTCAGCGCAGGGCCAGCCGCATTGACGATGCGGAAATAAACCGGTCGTTCCTCTCCCGTCATTACTGGAACGGAGCGCTAAGCCGGGCCGCGAAGGAACATAAGCTGATATAGCGGGGCATGACATATGTCATGTTCCTAACGAAAATCCTTGCTTTTCCCCCTTTTTTCAGTATAATCAAACCATGTCAGAAGTTGATAGCAATAGGGGGTATCGTGATGGGAACCGTAAGCGCAGAAATAACCTTGAAAAACGCCGCAGATGTGGCTAATGTTCAGCGTGGGTATATTAGGGAGGAAGAGGTCCGTCAAATAACGGTGCGGGCGCTCGTTGATACCGGTGCGGGGACGCTTGTTATTAACGAAGAAATCCGGCAAAAACTGGGGCTTTCCATACGGGGACTACGGAGCGCTTCCCTCGCCAATGATGTTGAGGAAGTTTGCAAAGTAACGGAACCGGTAGAAATTCATTGGAATGACCGCGAAACGGCGTGTCCTTCCCTGGTAGTATCCGGCCAGGGTTGTGTTCTTCTCGGCGCTATCCCGCTGGAAGATATGGATTTAATTGTGAATCCGAAGGGGCAGGAATTAGTAGGCGCCCACGGTAATGAAGTAATAACACTTCTCTGTGGAATAGGAGCGTAGCCCTTCCCGGCTAGTCCTGTTTAAAAAACTTCATCGTATAATCAAGCTGTTTGATGCCCAGTTCCCGCTCCGCCTGGGCCAGGCAGGAGGCAAATGAAAACACCAGGGTCATCATATCCCGGCCGCTCCCGGCATTGAACCGGTGTTCCGCATCCTGTTCCCGGATACCGCTCAACCAGACTTTAAAATCGGGAAACTGTACGATTCCATACACAATGTCATTCACCAGATCCTTGCGGTACAGAAGTACTATCTCCTCACTCTTTTCGTAGGAAATCGCGGGAATCGAGGACCATTGGTAGCCGTCCTGGGTGATTCTGCGGAGCAGGTCGCTGAGGACAAAGATAAGGTCGCTGTATTTGATATGGCTTAGATAATGGTACTCTTCGATTTTTTCCGCCGTCCGTATTTCCACATAATCCGCTTCGTTTCTGTCATCGTAATAGACCGTCATTTCAGGATCAATGTCCATGACGAGATCCTCATCATCAAAATCTTCATCCGCCGGGCTTGCAGATTCCAGTATGGTATCCAGCAGTGTATTCGTGTCTGACGGATTTGTCGGATCCATCGGATCCGGAGGATCCACTGCAAAAACGAAGGGGGTCAGGAAAAACCATATGAGGATACCGAAGACCGGTTTAGTCTTAGTCATCGCCTACTCCATTATAGTATGTTGAACCTAAGCCCAACGCCAAATCGCCAGCCCTCGATAGACGGCAGGGACTCGCCGGTCCAGAGACGGTAGGCCGGGAACCAGACCCGGGTGTCTAACCCCATGCGTAATTTTTCGGTTAAGTTAAAGTCCAGGCCTGCGCCGATAACCGGCATGAACCAGTGGCCCCGGTCCCAGAAATAGGCGGAGATGTCACTGGTCTGCTTAGAGGCATCCTTTTCATCCTCGCCCTCAAGACCGTCCGCGACTAGGCAGATGCGCAGATCCGCTGCGGGGCCGCCGTAGGCACGGAGCCGCAGGGTATCGGAAAGGGGGAAGGTCTTTAAGGCCTGAACGCCCAGAATAGAACCGATCACAAAGGCAGAACGGTTATCCGGAATAGCCGGGACGGGCCGATCCAGCTTGTAACTGTAGGCGTAATAGACGCCGTAAAAATCCAGGGACAGCTCTATTTGAAAGGACTTAACCAGAGTCCAGGCCGCCAGAATACCGAGGGAAGGTAGGATAGGTCCGGAATCCGAGTCCAGGCCGTTATCCTCGGGAAAGGCAAGAACAGAGCCCTGCAAAGCCAGGGTAAATTTTTCCGCGGGGAGCTTCGCTGGAAGTTCTGGAACGGTCTGTGCCCCCAGTGGAAGGGCGGTAAGGACAGAAACAAAAAACACCGCCAAAAGAGTTGTTCGGGGAACGGATCTCATAGCTTTAGTATAACACATCCGTACCGGCGAGAACAAACCCTGCGGCGCCCACATTCCAGCCATCCTGTTCTTCCCAAGTTCCCAGTACCGCCCGGGAGGGGGTCTCATCGGGGAGAGTCAGGGTGATCAACGCGGCGCCGGTATAGACAAAGCCCTGGGGCAGCGGGGGGAGGGCAAATTCCCGGAGCATAACATTATCCCCTATCGTTGCTCCGATAAAACCTTCTCCGGCGGGACTGATAAGTAGGGCGATAGCTTCGTTGTCACCGCCCTGGTAGTAACCGGGATATATCAGGACATTCTCCCGGATATTTTTCATTGCCGCAGGTGTTGCGTAATAACGGAGGCTGGAGAATCCCGGGGAAACTACCCCGGCTATTCCAGGGGACGCTCCGCTTCCCAGGGATGCTTCAAGGATCTGTCGCAACGGGGCCGGGGCCTGTTCCAGCGTGCGGGGTTGGAAGGCGCTCTGTAAGGCTCCGGGCGAGGACGGTTCTCCGGCAAGGGAAAGGTTGGCGGTACGGAAATATCCAAGCCCCCGGACGGTTCCTCCCTTCTTTATCGCCCGGTAATACCACCGTTCATCCGGTCCTTCTTGCAGATCTTCCAGATCCCAGCCGTCCTCCGGGGGAAGGTCCGCAAAAGCGGGGATATCCAGTTCCCCTATTCCGACACCGGGTTTCAAGCCCCAGACCCGGGGCGAAGGCGGCGGGATGTTAGTATCAATAAAATAATCGTTCCGGTATATCATGGCTGCAGGGGTATCATTAAAGAAGAAAAGGGACTCTACGGAATAATTTTTCCAATAAGTACTGTTATCAATGCGGTACAGGGCTATCCCTGCATTCTCCATCCCTGTCCAGGGTACAAAAACCAGGAAGCCCTCCCGGTTTATTCCCAGGATGATCCGGTCTTCCCGGGCAAGAATACCTGCGATCCGCAGGGACAGGGGCCAGGGAATAAAGGGACTCAAGAACGCTTCCTCCGGAGAGGGGATTAGCGTCGGTCCATTTTCACCCAATTCAAACCAGAGGGGATTCTCTCCGCTCTGCAAAAGCGCCAGGGGATACTGGCCGTACTCAGCAGAGGGCATTTCAGGCAGCGTCGGTTCCGCCAATACCGGAGCCGCTATAGGCGGTTTTGAACAGGAGAGAAGGGAGAGAAAAAACAATATGGGTAGTACCATACTTTAATTACGGTATAAATTACGAAAACTATTAACAAGGTATTATGGATTCCATATCCATACCCCCCTGCTTACCCGGAGTATGCCCTCGGCGGAAACGTAGGTATCCGAGCGGGAGGTGACTCTAAACCGGAATCCCACCCCTGGCTCCGGGATCATGGGTTTAGCGAAGGGGGATGGCCCGGCGAAGGGGCCTTCCGGTCCGTGGTCCCCGATTTTAGCCAGAGTATTCCTGGGTACCAGAAGTTCCTCCCCTTTCTGGGCTGTGATACGCCGCCGGTCAAAGCCGGATTGGACCGTGCGGATCGCTATATCATGCCAGTCCGCCCGCCAGGGATCCTCCCGGATCGCCTCGGGTACCGCATCGCTATCCATGAGGGACCGGAACCGGGGCCAGTCGAAGTATTCCGGCCGCCGCTTGTTGAGCGCCGCGGTATCGACGGTTCCGGCTGCGGTATTTCCGGCCGCGGCCAGTTCCCGGTAGAACCATGCTTCCGCGCCGCCCTGCCAGCTGAGCTGCAGCGTGCTTCCCGAAACGTCGAAGGGTAGTATTCCCCCGGCGGGACGCATTTCCCCGGGAAGTATGCCCCGGCCGGGCCAGTAGGGGAAAGCCAGAACCGGGGTAGCCCATTCCGAGACCGTGGTGATGGCGATTTTACCTCCCGCACCGGTTTCCAGAGTTTGGGGGATACCCTGGGGGTTTGACCAGACCAGGCGCCAGTGGGGGCTTCCCAACATTTCCTGCCATGGAGCCGGAAGGGAGGGCAAATTCACCGCATATTCCGAAGGAATAACCGGATCTGCACAGGCTCCCAGGGCCAAGCTTAGGACGAAAAACAGAAATCTATTATTTCCTTTCATACAAGGCTTATGTATCACTTCAGAATTTTGCATTACCGAACTTATTCATTGCTTAAATTTTTTATTTATTGCATAATGCTTATAGAATGGCTGGTGATAACGATTATCTAAAGACACTTACCGAGGTTTTGGCTGCCCGGGCAGACTGGCTTGAAAAATCGGAACTGCCCAAATTAAAGGAAGAATTCCGTACTTTTCATACGGCGTTTGTGGCGCTTTATAAGCTGTTCCTTAAAAAAGGGCTGATCATTGAGGATCCTTATAAAAACGAGGTAAAGATTGGGGAGCTTGAGGTGCCGGATACCGCCCCCTTCGCCGAGAGTGACTATAAGGATGAGTACAGTCTTCGGCTGTCCTCCTACGATAATCAGCTTGACTTTCTGGTTAATTTCTATCAGTTCAGCGTTGATTTTCTCACGGTGGAGAAAATAAAGCGTATCCTGGGGTTGGTACGGTTTATTGACTGGACCAGGCTTAGCAATAACAGCGAAGTGCCTAATAACAAGGCCATGATGGAGATCTTAAATGCGGCAAAGGCCGGAGCAGATCCCCTGTCCGCCAGTATCATCAATGAATCTCTGTCCAACTTGTCTAAAACCACCGGAAGTATCCTCTCCTATCTCAAGTTGGTGTCCGATTACAACCGGGAAACCTATAAACTCGAACTGCGAACCACCGTACTTAGTACTCTGACGGAGTCGGAAGCTTCGGTATTACCCACCATACGGAAAAAATTCGCCACCGCCATGCCGGGCAAGCCCTTTTATCCGGATTTGGTGGCGGAGATTGTTAAGGAAAATTCCAATACAGGAAAGCCCCTGCGGGATGAGGTCATTAAACAAATGACGGTGCCGGATACGAGGCCGAAAACTGTTGCTCCCCAGATTATTTTTAAAAATATCCTGATCGAAGGGCTTAACGCTATCGGTTCGGTTGGTTCGTTCCTGAATGAGGTGGGGGTAAAGTTGGATGAAAACGCCGCCCTTATGGAAAACCGGAAAAACGGCTTCTGGGACAAACTCAAACGGGTTATTCAGCAGATGCTGAATAAGGAACCGGACCCGACCGTCTTCGATGTGGAGTATATGGATCCCGTTAAGGGGGCGCCGGTCAGGGAAAAGATAGACTTTGCCCAATTTAGGGGTGAAATGGATCGGAAGACCCGTACCCTCACGGCCCTGGCATCCCGGAGCGGCGGCGCCTTTGATAAGATGCAGTCCATGAACGAGAACCAGCTCATGGGGATGTTGGAAAAAAACATCCGGGAAATACAGACCATTCATAAAGTTTTAGGCGCCCTGGATGATTTTTTTAAGATCGAAGCGGGCCGGGAAGACCGGGATAAGGTGAAGGGGATAAAGCCGGAACTGGCTACCATGAAAAATGCTATTGTTAAGGCAAACCAGCGACGCCACGAGTACAGCGCCCAGAAGGAAGAAGAAGAGCAAATGAGGAAGCTGGGTATCTCCTCCGGTGAATAAGGAGCATAGGACATGAAAAAAACAGGAAAGCTATATAGGGTGTCTTTAATCAGCCTCGGTCTTTTTCTTTTGGCTTCGGTGTGCATCAGCGCCGCGCCCATACGGGATGATCCGGGACGCGGGAGCCTGCCAAACCTGACGGAACAAACTCCCCCTGCTGTTGAGCCGCCGGAGGCTGAACCGAATAGGGCTGCTCCCGAAACCGACCGGGAATTGCCGGATTTTGCCGAATCCCGGCCTCAGATTGTAAACCGGGAAGAGCTGACCATGGCGGTTTCCAAGGGCGAAGTGGAATTGGATTTTCGGAAATCCTATCTGGCCAGTGAAGCCCAGCTTTATACCGCCCTTTATGAGGGGCTTTTTTCCTATCACCCCTTTACCATGGAACCGGTTCCGGCTGCTGCCAGCGCTTGGACAGTGTCGGAAGATAAGAAGGAATGGACCTTTACTATCCGGGAGAATGCCCGGTATTGGAACGGAGATCCGGTTCGGGCGGAAGATTTCCGCGCCTCATGGCTTTCTCTGTTGAATCCGGAAAAACAGTCTCCCTATTCCTCCCTTTTTGATATCATCGAAGGGGCGCTGGATTATCGTTTGGGTAACAACAACGATCCGGACAAGGTCGGTATCCATGCGCCGGAGCTGAGGAAGCTGGTGGTGCGCCTGAATAATCCGGCTTCCTTCTTTCCCAGTATGCTCTGCCACCATTCTTTCAGTCCCGTCCATCCCGCTATGCTGAAAATTGATGACTGGTCCCAGGGCGTCCCGATATCCAACGGCCCCTTCTATATGGTGGAGCAGACCGATGACATCATCGTGCTTACCCGGAATGAACTCTATTGGGATGCGGCCCGTACGGCTCTAAAGAAGATCTCCCTCAAGTTTGTTGAAGACGGGGATGAAGCCACGGCGCTCTGGAATTCCGGAGAGGTCCGGTGGATAGCCGGGGAGTTTAATCCCGAAACCCTCACCGACCGCAGCGGTATCGTGGTGACCCCCATGTTTGCCACGCACTATTACTACATCCGTTCTACCGCCAAGCCCTGGACCGATTACCGGGTTCGTCAGGCCCTCTCCAAAGCCTTACCCTGGGACCAGATCCGCTTAGGCCATTCTCTGCCCGCCAAAACCCTCATCTATCCCATCCAGGGCTATCCCGAAGTTGAAGGTCTGGATACCACGGACATTGATGAGGCCAAACGCCTTTTAAGCGAGGCCGGCTACCCCGATGGTATGGGTCTGCCGGAACTGGTGATCCGCCTGACCCCGTCCCCCGAGGCTGCCCGGATTGGCGGCCTTATGGCTACGACCTGGAAGGAAGAACTGGGTGTACCGGTTAAGGTAGAGGTGATCCCCTACCGGCAGTACTTTACGGCCCTTAAACAGAATGATTATCAGGTAGCCTTTTCAACCTGGATTGGCGATTTCCCCGACCCCTACACCTTCCTGCAGATGTGGCGCCGGGATTCCAACCTGAACGACGCCCGTTACAACGATGCGGATTACGAAGAACTGATGGACAGATCCATGACGGAGGAGGGCAAGACCCGTATGGCGACCCTTGCCGCCGCAGAAAAACTGCTCCTGGACCGCGGCGCGGTGCTTCCCATATCCTACAGCCCTGCGGTGAATATTGTTGATACCGATGAGTTGGAGGGGTGGTTCCCCAATGCTTTGGATATACATCCGGTTAAATATTTTTCTTTTAAGGCGTTTCGGCCGTTGCCGGGAGTAGTGCTGCTGACGAAATAAGGTTTTGTTAAAAAGAGTACACAGGTCATTCGAAAAAACGCCGGTGGGGGCGGGGAATCCCCATCGCGGGATGCTTGTAGAGTCTGCTTGCGGAGCCCAGTAGGTCTCCTCCAGCAGGGAATTCCAAATATCCCGCGCTGTGGCTCCCCCGCCCCCACCGGCGCCTGTTCGTAGGGGTTTGGTTCCGGTTACCCTGCTTTGCTTTATGATACTGAATTGTGTGACAGATCTTCCCCCTGGCCCTACCGGCGCCTGTACGATGGGCCTGTGTTTGAGCGCATTTCCCGAGGGCCTTTAGGCCCGAAGCGTATACAGACCTTGCGCTTTTAATTTCTGCTACGTTAGCCGCCCGCATGGACGCGGGTGGTCTTTATTTTATTCCAATATTTTTTTTAATTCATTTGTTTTTATTATTTTTGCAAATGTTCCTTGCAATCCAGCCATATATACATTATGGACAGTTTCTGCCGGGATATTTTTATTATTCCATATTAAATCTTTTGTTGTACATGCGTCACTTAAAACTATCGTTTCATAAGAATAGTCTTTTGCAGCCCGAACAGTTGTATCTATACACATATGAGTCATCATTCCACATATTATTAATTTCTTAATACCAGTTTTTGAAATACATTCATGCAAACCAGTTTCAAAAAAACTATTTGGTTTATGTTTAACCAATACTGTTTCACCTTCATTGGGTTTAACAGTTTTATTTATTTCATTTCCAATCGTATTTGGTAAAAAGAATGTTGCTCCTGTCTGTAAACTAATATGCTGAATATGAAATATAGGAAGTTTCTTTTGTCGAAAAATTTGAAGTGCCATACTTGCATTTTTTGCGGCTTCTTCCGTTTTATATAATGTATTACTCCCACCTGGGAAATAGTCATTTTGAATATCAACTAAAATCAATGCAAAGCTCATATAATTTCTCCTATGTTTTATATATCAAAAGTGTAGGCGCAGAGTCTCACTGACAAAGGCGGGAGGAGGGATGCCCTTCCCTCCTCCCGCCTTTGCCACTTTGGTAAGGAGCGACTATTTAATGAACGATTCTTCGTCCGTGTGGTTAGTGTGGTTTACCTTACGGGAGTTTTCCATACTTGGCTTTCTTCAAATCCATGTATGGACTTGATCAGCGCCAGCCAGTAATCCGCTTCGTTCTTTGAGGTATACGGCCCGACCCGTACACGGAAGAAGGTCTTGCCGTCTACGTCGCGGTTTTCGATGAGGGACGTGATGCCCTTGGAGGCCAGGGTGTCCTTGACTCCTTCGGCACGGGCTATGGTGGAAAAGGAGCCGGTCTGTACCCAGAAATTCTCGCGGGACTTTGACTGGGTGGGGGCGGCGGCTTTGGGAGCAGCAACAACTGCAGCCCGGGGAGCGGCAGCTGGTGTTTGCCGGGCCGGGGTCGGTCTGGCGGCAACCCGGGGCGCGTCAGGAACCGCTGCGGTAATGGGGCGGGGTACATCTACGATTAGCCGGTTACTGGCGCCTGATGTACCGCGATCCACCGTTACGGTCTCACCGGGATTTTCGCCGTAAATATAAAAGACATTCTCCTGAGCATTGTCTTCGGGAGGGGTTTGGAGACCCTGGATGTTTACAGAATTTCTCACCAATTCTACCGCGTCCAGCGATGCCGGCAGATTGGGGTTGCCTATTCCTTCAGGGTTCCCTGCAGGAATAGGCTTTATCGGTTTTGCCGCCGCTGCCGCTGCCGGAGATGGGTTCCGGGGTGAAAACACCAGAATTGAAGCTCCTATCACAATGACAAGAAAAACACCTACAGAAATCGCTACGAGCAGTAATTTCTTTTTTTCCATGATACCTACGCCATCCCCACCCGGGAAAGAATATTCTTTAGCTGGTTATCTATACGCCTCCGATACAAGGAGGCGCAGAAACCAAAATATCCCCGGTTTTCTATTACGTATATATCGGCCTTTTTTTCGAAATATTGAGCGGTGAATTTTTTTTGGCTTCCAAACCGGCGCAGGAGCTGTCCGAAGCTTAGACCGTCCCGTTTCCGGGCCCGCAGGAGCCGGGTCAGGGTTGGGGCCTGCACCAGGATGATACAACTTAGCTGCGGGAAGGCGGAGGACCGGTGGAGCAGCGCCGCGTTGATTACGCAGGGCTTGCCTCCCTGTTCGTCCCTTTGGGCGGCTATCCATTCTGCGGTCATTCGGTTGGCCGCCGGGTGGACTATCCCCTCCAGGGCCGCCAGGTTTTCGCTCTTGCCGAATACCTTCTCTCCCAGGAGCCGTCGGTCTATGGCGCCGTCTATTCCCAGGATATCCTCCCCAAAGCGTTCCAGGATGGCCTCCCTCTCGGTTTCGATAGCCCGGTGTCCCAGCTTGTCCACGTCCAGTACCGGCAGGCCCCGTTCCTCCAGGAGCCGGCCTATGTAGTTCTTCCCCGCGCAGTAGGTTCCGGTGAGACCGATGATTTTTTGCTGATTTGTAGTATTTCCCACGTTATGTATACCGGGGGCCTAAAGGGCTTCGTCACCCTCGGCGGTGAGCTCTTCAAACTCTTCTTTTTCGAGTTCCTCGGTTTTTTTGATGATCTGTACCGCTACCTTCTTCCCAACTATACCGGGCCGGCAGAGGTACTTCTTTTTATTGCCGATGTTGAGGGAGAAGGTATCCCCCACCCGGACATTGTAGAGCCGCACCACATCCCCGGTACGCAGGGATAGAACATCTTTAATAGGAATATTTATCCTGCCGATTTCCGCTACGATGGTAACGTCCACGGTGGAAAGTTTTTCCTTGAGGGTATTGAGATTTTCGTTCGTAGCCGCCCGCCGGGCCGACGAATACCAGAACTGGGCGGATAACTTACCGATGATGGGCTCTATGGTCAGGTAGGGTATGCAGAAGTTCATCATCCCTTCGACTTCGCCCACCTTGGTCTCCAGGGTTACCAGAACCACCATGTCCGTGGGCGGTACGATCTGGGCAAACTGGGGATTGGTCTCAATTTGGCCCAAGCGGGGCCGGAGGTCGATTACCTGGGCCCAGGCTTCCCGCATATTTCCCAGGATACGGACTATCATCCCTTCCATAACCGCCGCTTCAATATCCGTCAATTCATGCTGGGACTTAGTCCCCTCACCGGTACCCCCGAAAAGGCGTTCGATGATGGAAAAGGTGATTGCCGGGTCTATTTCCAGGATGGCGTTCCCCTTGAGGGGGTCCATATTGATAACCGCCAGGGTGGTGGGGGTAGGGATGGAACGGATAAATTCTTCATAGGTAAGCTGGTCCACCGAGGCCACATGGACATGGACCATGGAACGGAGATTGGCGGACAGGGCGTTGGTGGTAAGCCGGGCAAAGGTCTCGTGCATGATCGAAATGGTCCGGATCTGTTCCTTGGAGAACTTATCAGGCCGTTTGAAGTCGTAGATCTTGATTTTCCGGGTATCTGCGGCGGGCTTGAAGTCCTCCGGTTCGGTTTCCCCGGCGTTGATAGCAGTAAGCAGCTGGTCTATTTCATCCTGGGACAGGACTTCGGTCATTTTCTACGCTCCGATATTAGTATAACATCGGCATATTATCTTATCAATATGCAAATAAATAAGGAAATAGGATGTTATTTGCGTGATTCTTCACTCTATCTTGAATTTCGATACTTCCCTGACCAGGACGCCGATATTGTCACTGTTTTGGTCACTTATCTCGTTAACCCGGTGAACCGCCTCGTTAACCTGCTCGGTTCCGGTTACCATCCCGTTCATGCCGTCGCTAATCCGGGTAGTTACACTTTCAAGGTTTCTGCTCTCCGTGATTATCTGCCTGGAACCTTCCAGCATTTCCTGCGAACCGTTTTTGACCATGGTGGTTGTTTCGTTCAGCTCCCCTATGGCGTCTAAAATCTGCTTGCTCCCCGTGCCCTGTTCTTCCATGGCGTTTATAATATTCTCAGTCTGATCCGATACGGTCCTGACTCCGACATCTATGGCTTCAAACTTGTCTAAAACCACATTGGCGGATTTGGTGATCTTGTCAATAGAACCGTGGATCTTTTTAAGAACCGCCGAAATGGTCTTGGACTGTTCCCCCGACGACTCGGCCAGCTTTCGTATCTCGTCGGCGACCACGGCGAAACCCTTCCCGGATTCCCCCGCATGGGCGGCTTCGATGGCGGCGTTCATGGACAAAAGATTGGTCTGGCTGGCAATATTCTGCATGACCGCATTGATCTCAAACAGACCTTCGCTTTCCCGGGAAATTTCCTGAATATCCGCAGATACTTCCTGAAGTCCGGTCTTACCCACCTCGGAAGCCTCCGCAAGGTTCTTCACATCGGCGCTGTTTTTTATCAGCGTTTGTGTTACCGAGTGAATATTGGCAAGCATCTGTTCTATCGCCGATGAAGAACGGGCCACGCTGGAACTCTGACGGTCCACATACCCATTAACCTTATCAATAGTAAGGGTAATCTGTTCCATGGTCGCGCTTGTTTCGGTAACCGAAGCGCTTTGGTTGATCACCCTGTCCTTGATCTCCTGAATATTCCCGGTAATTTCGTTCATCGCCCCGGCGGTCTTGGTCATATTGGATGCGAGTTCGCCTCCTATTTCCGAGAGGGACGCAGTCTGTTCCTTGATGGTGCGCACCATTACTTTGATCTTCTCCAGGGTTTGATTAAAGTAATGCCCCAGGGCGCCGATCTCATCTTTGGACTTCCCCTCGATCCGCTTGGTAAGGTCCCCTTCTCCTTCGGAAATATCCTTGAGGGTATCGGCGACCCTGGTAATAGGCCGGGCTATGGAGCGGGCGATGAGGTAGGCGATTAGAATCCCTACCAGCACAAAGGCCGCCACAAAGAGGATGATGAAAAACCTGAGCTGCACTATTCCCGCCATAAGCTCCACCCGCTCTATGGTAACAAAGAGAATCCAGGGAAAGGTATTCATGGTGGTAAAGCCCACGACTATTTCATTGTTATCATAGACACCCCGGCCCTGTTTCAGGGCGGCGTTAATAGATTCGATCAGGTTTTTTTTGGAGGGGTCCTGGGCGTTTTCCGATTCAGGGCTGAACTGACTCAAAACCAGTTCGGCGTCATTATGGGAAATAACGACCCCCTTATTATTGGTGATAAAGGAATATCCCGATTCGCCAAGTTTTACATTTTTGGTGATATCATTCATCATCCCGTTCAGGGTTGCCCCGTCTCTGCGGCCGACTAGGGCGCCCAGCACCGCGCCGCCTTCGCCCGTAATGGGAACCGCGTACATGATCACCGGCTTTCCGATAACCCGGCTGATCAGGACATCCGAAACAGCCTGCTGCCCGGACAGGGCCTTTTTGATATAGTCCCGATCCGCCAGATCAGAAGTGGAATCATCCCTGATATAGTGGGCCTTGCCGTCCAAGCCGACTATGGCTAAATCCATATAACCGGTGCGGTCCACATCGGGCAGTAAGCTTAAACGCTGGACATCCCAATCCATGGATTTGGTCCGTTCCCGGTTCGCCAGCTCCTGGATGGTATTCAGTTGGCCCTGTATGACGTTTTCAATCAGGTCCACCCCGGAAATCGCCTGGTGGAGCAGGGAAACATAGGCGTTTTCCTCAACAATTCTGGAAGAAATCACTATAGCGGTAAGCCCGATACTCAGTGAAACGACCAATACTAAAATTCCGATGAGAAGAGATACCCGTATGGATAATTTCACCATAGCCTCCTGTCATAGCAAAAAGTAATGTAATCACCATCAAGGGACAAAATTTTTAACTATCGAAGGCATCCTGGTCTAAAAATGGCTAACCGAATGAACATAACGCGCCATCCGTTCTCGGACAGGTTATTATATTATGACCCCTAATTGCTTTTCTTGCAAGGGGATATAAGGCCAAGGCTCCTGCATTTGCCTTTATCGGGAAACTGGCTGCCGCCTTGAACATTGAAGTCTACCAATTGTTTTACGATGAAACGGGGGCACAGAGTGAAAAACCTTCGCAAACAGAATATGTTGAATCAAAAAACGGAATTTCTTGAAAAAATGGCTCGTGAGCTTGATTCAGTTATTGACAAAATGAAAAAGTAACTTGAATAATTGACAAAATTTGGGTATAAGGTGAAGGGGATACGGTGATTATGGACATGGAGACCTATAGCCGCCGGGAGGAGGATTTAGCTCTTGCGGAGCGGCTTTTTGAAGCCGAAAGAGATCGTCTGGCTGGAATCAAGGGCTATTCAATTGACGAATTTAGGAAAAATATGAAAAAGGCAATTGCCGATTAGAGGAAGATTAAAAAAGGGATGAAGGGAGTATTATTCGGAAGCAGCCAAATCGCGGCGGACAAAGCTGGCGACCAGTTCTGCGGGGGTTTGGTGGGTGGCATTTGCCTTGGCGTTGATGTACCGAACGATCTTTTCGTCCAGGAGGATCATCTGCTGGCGTCGTTCGGTCAGGAATCCGCCTTTGCCGCTGGCAAGGGCAGGGGTGGTGCGGGTAAAGAGATCGTCCCAGTATTCCGCTTCTTCTTCGGACATAGGTGCGCCTTTGGGGCTCGCTTCGGACGGGAAATTGCGCAGAGTATCGGCCATTGGTTCCTCCTACTGATTGGCAAGGCCGCGCCACGCAGGGCGGCACGGCATGGCGTGGAACACGTTCATAGTGTTCTCGCCAACACGGTTATACATGATTTCAAGCAGATTGGCGTTATGGTCAAAGCCAAGCATAAGGTACTTATTGACGTACCCTTCCACAGGTTCATCATAAATGAATTCCTTAACCGCCTGGTAGATGGCTTCTTTGGTAACTCCGTGCTTGAAAGCCGTCTGGGTAAAGGTGATTGCCTCATCCATGGTTCTAGTTTACCGCAAAAGATGAATTTGAGCAATGAAAATACCGGCAAAACGCTGTTTTGCCGGTATTTTAAGCAAGCAATTTCAACTTCCCTATTTGGCGGCAGCCCCGCTGGTATTGGCGGACATACCCGTATAGCAGGGCTTTAAGGCCGTTTTATTGTATAAATCTAATCAACGCCAGCGGGCTCGGAGTATTGGAGGCGGTAAAAAAACCGGAGGGATAGAATGGGTAAATTAGCGCGTTTTCTGCTGCAGGACCACTGGAAGAAAACAAAGCGGGAAGATGACAGGCGGATCGCCACCCTAACCCCAACAGCAGGAGTCGCGGAGGATATTGATATCCCATACCGGGATGACGGAAACCCCCTGCATCTCCTTGATGTGTATTATCCCGAAGGAAGCCCGGGATTGCTTCCCACAATTATTGATATCCACGGCGGCGGGTGGATGTACGGCGATAAGGAGCTGAACAAATATTACTGCCTCTATCTGGCCTCTCAGGGCTTCGCGGTACTTAATATGAGTTACCGGCTTTTACCGGAAACGGATCTAAAGGGGCAGGTTCAGGATATCTTCGATTCCCTGCATTGGCTTGAGCGTAATGGCGAACAGCATCACTGCGATACTAAACGGGTGTTTCTTACCGGAGATTCCGCGGGGGGGCACCTCGCCGGCCTGACCGCCTGCATTCAGCTCAGTGGGGAGCTTCAAAATCTCTACGGGGTTGCCCCTGCGTCCTTTGCCATTTCCGCCATGGCCATAAACCATGGGGTATGCGATCCCGCCGACCATGGCATCACGGGGTATCAATTTACCAACCGGGAAATGGATCGCATGTTTTTCGGGAGAAATCCAACACAGAGCCCCCTCTATACTAAAGCAAATTTTCAGGATACCGCGAAGGGCCTGTCCCTGCCGCCCATACTGCTCGTAAGCAGCGAGGCGGACGACTATCACAGCCGCTCCCTTGCCCTGAAAGCCCATCTGGACGGCATTGGCGCATCCTCCCAAGTATTGTTTTGGACCAAAGCCCAGGGGGAAAAGCTGGGCCATGTGTTCAACATTTTATACCCCCATTGGCCGGAAAGCGTGGAAACCAATAAGGCCATAAGCACCTTTTTTACCGCTTCAGCATAGCCCTTGCCCCCTATTGCAAAACAACGCAGTATCCGGCACAATGGAACCAAGAAAATCTACCATTCAGGAGGTCATAATGTCCGATTCGGACGGTGGCAGTAGTAGCCGCCATAGACAAAGTCCAAACATTTTTCGGCTTATGGCCCTGCCCTGCTAAAAACATAACCTTCGGGTTTCTTTTACGGCATAGTGGCGGAAGCCATCGGACCAGAGGGAACCTATTATGGAAAAAGAAGCAATTTTAGAACTCCTCAACGAAAGCCCCATGAGGGTGGCGGAACTGCATTCAATTTTTTCAGAGATGAATGTGGTGAATATCGCGGATATTTTTAAGGACGAAAATAAAGAAACGGACCTGCGGATCTTCCGGCTTTTGCCCAAAAGTATTGCCTCCGAGGTGTTTTCCTACATCGATCCCGACGAACAGCAGATGCTCATAGAAGCCCTTTCTGATAATGAAGTCAGGGACATTATGAGTAAGCTCTTTGTGGACGATGCGGTCGACCTGATTGAAGAAATGCCCGCGGATGTGGTAAAGCGGGTTCTCCAGAATACTCAGAATGAGAAAAGAAAGATCATCAACCAAATGCTGAAGTACCCCGAGGATTCTGCGGGCAGCATTATGACCACCGAGTACGTGGATTTAAGCGAGGACGCCACGGTTAATGAGGCCTTTGACGAAATACGGAAAAACGGAATCAACAAAGAAACTATTTACACCTGTTACGTAATACGCCGGGACAGATTGCTTGTGGGGGTGGTATCTGCAAAAACACTGATGCTGTCAAAACAAGGCGACAGAATTGGTGATATAATGGATGCCGCCGTTGTGTCCGCCCATACGACGGATGACCAGGAATTGGTCACCCAGCAGTTCAAAAAATACGGCCTCCTGGCAATGCCCGTGGTGGATACTGAAAACCGCCTGGTGGGGATTATCACCGTTGACGATGTGGTACAGATTATCGAAGAGGAAAACACCGAGGACTTTGAAAAAATGAGCGCCCTCAAACCTTCGGAGGAACCTTACCTGAAGACCGGTGTTTTTACCCAGGTCCGTAACCGTATTGTGTGGCTTCTCTTTTTAATGCTCTCCGCTACCATAACCGGCGGGATCATTGCGAGCTTTGAAGATGCCCTGGCGGTTCTCCCGGTTCTCATCGCCTTTATCCCCATGCTCATGGATACCGGCGGCAATGCGGGAAGCCAAAGCTCAACCCTGATAATCCGCGGTATGGCCCTTGGGGAAGTCGGGTTCAAAGATATTGCGGTGGTACTCTGGAGGGAAGTCCGTATCGGTTTTCTCTGCGGTATTATCCTGGGGTTTATTAACTTTATCCGTATTTATCTGACCAACGGGAGAAACAGCCTTTTGGCCGTGACCGTAACCCTTAGCTTGATGCTTACCCTTATGATAGCAAAGAGCCTCGGCTGTTTTCTGCCCATGGTGGCCAAGAAGTTAAAGGTAGATCCGGCGATCATGGCGGCGCCCCTTATCACTACCATTGTTGACGGCGCTTCATTGTGGATCTATTTTGTCATCGCCAAAATGATGTTCAAGCTATGATTTGCGTTTAATTGACTATTCCGGCAATCTGTTGTATCATATCGGGAAAGTTACTTTTAAAAGCCAAGGAGTTTATGTGGCGAAAGAAGAAGCAATAGAGGTTGAAGGGGTTGTCCGGGAAGCCCTTCCCAATACCATGTTCAGGGTAGAACTTGACAATCAGAACGGACACCTTATACTGGCCCATCTTTCCGGAAAGATGCGTAAACATTACATCCGTATTGTCCCCGGCGACCGGGTACGGATTGCCCTATCCCCCTACGATTTAAGCCGCGGCCGGATCATCTACCGCGAGCGCTAAACCCATTACCCCTTCAAAATAACCCAGGTAGACCCGCTTCCCCCCTCGATGGCCGGGCTTTGACCGCTTTCCCCGGCAAAGGGACAGCGTTCGATAAAATCCCGGACGGAGCGCTTTAATACCGATTCCCCTTCGGAATGATTTCCTTTTCCATGGACGATGAGGAGTTTTTCCAATTCCTGCTGCCGGCTGAGCTTAAAAAAGTTATCCAGAGCAAGCCAGGCTTCATCACGGGTGAGGCCGTGGAGGTCGATTGTGGCGTCCGGTTTTTTGGCCAGGAGCCTGCGGCGGCGTTTCCCGGGGGGAACAGTGGCCTTGGCGATTTCGGCATCCTTATCGTTCACGCCGTATATCCGTAACCATGCGGTGAGGGGATCAACACTCTCTGAACCGGAGGCTGCGGGATCTTCCTCAAGCCGCTGCTTGGCCGCCTTTTTGCCCGCAGGTTTCTCTGTTTCGCGATCCCATTGATCCAGAATATCACCAAAATCCATTATTCAGCCTTTAGTAAAAAATAAGATTATCCTGACGCACCCACCCGGCATCTCCATCGGCGCTCTCCGCATAGGCCCAAGGCTTTGAGGCAGCGCGGACCCTTACCGGTTGGCCTTCCATCCAACGGGCACTGATTGCCCCCTGGCTATCCGGCACGCGATAAGCCGCAGAGGCGCGAAGTACCGCACTTTTCTGCGGGCTTTTTTCTGTGCCCCCATAGGAAGACGCGAGACCGGCAATACCAAGTCCCAAAATACCGATCAAAAGTAAAATTACAACTCTATAACCCCGGAAAAACAGGGAAGTTACGCTCTTTTTTGGCAGCCATATGGCCAGTATCAATAAACAAAAACTAAGGACAATCAGGATTAAAAAGAAATTCCGGGGACGCCATTTTTCATCCCCGGTCATAGAAAGTCCAAGGGACTGTTCCGCTGCCCGGCGCGTGGAGACCAGATTTGGGCCCCCTAAGAGGTCCCGTTCCCCCCGGCGAAGTTCTCCCAGAGCTTCGGCATAGAGAGCCAGGCTCCAAAACTCCCGGGCTTTCTTTAGCGTTTCTTCGTAGGCCTTGCGAAAAGGCGGAAACGGTTTCTCCCGGATTTCGGGAAACGTCAACGGGGGTTTCTGTGGCAGGGCGGCTTCGGATAATGCCTCCGCGGGAAGCTGCGCTGGAAGTACCGGGACGGCGGGAATGGCGTTACCGGGGGCCGGTGGGTTTAGCCGTATCGAGATAGCCGGAACATCCAGGGTAAGGGTATCAAAATGAAGAAGGAAGGGCTGGAGGGAAACTCTGGTTCCCTCCAGGGGGATCACACGAAGCCGCAATACCCGGCCTTGATCCAGATCCTCCTTTGTCAGGGGGAGTTCCTCCAGAAGCGCCTCCGCCGGAGCGGTACCGCGGAACGGCGGTGGGCGAAGGGCCTTTCCCGGATCCCAGTTGAGGATACGAAGGATTAATTCCGCCTCTTCTCCTATGGTCAGGGCAGCGGGAAGGGTATCCCAGACCAGACGGGGGTGGTATTCCTCCCTCATTCCCTCCTGGGCTGTCACATAGGTCTGCAGATTCCTGGTAGTGGTTTTGAATCCCCGGACACTTACCTCAAAGGCCCCCAGGCTTATGGTCCCCGTTCTCTGGGGAACAAACAAAAACTCCACCAGGGTCCAACGGGTTCCCTCTTCGGGGGAAGTCCTGATGAGCCGGGTTTCTTTCCGGGACTGGGCAAAGGTGAGGGATGAAGGCAGATCCGGCGGGATGACCGTCACTTCCTCAGGGACCGGATGATCCACCAAGATAGAAATCCGCCAGGAACCGTCGAGGACCGGGCGTTCCGGGAAGCTTTCCACCAGCACCACCGGTTCTTCCCCGGACTGTCCAAAGAGGCGGGGTGAGAAAAACAGGGGGACAATAAGCGGGATCAGAACTAGTAATCCGGTCCTGCAGAATCGGTGTCCGCGGACCATTCCCGGCTTTTCCATAGGTCTTGCTCCTTCCGGCGAATATAATCAAAAAGAACCTGGGGGCCCTTTTGCTGTTCCTGAAGATTCAAAGAAAGGGTAGATGATGCGCCGGAATTTTGATGGGACAGGGAAAGGAGACTTAGCTCCAGGTTCCGTTTTGCCTCGATGCGGCTGCCATCGGTTTCCAGGGCGGTTCGGAACTGATCCACCGCAGCGGCAAAATCGCCGGCATGGAAGCGGACCACCCCCCTGTTGTAGTAGATCCGGTAGATCAGCTCCCGGTGATCCTCCCGCATCAGATCCGTCAGACCTTCTTCGGCGGCGGCGAAGTGCTGAAGAGCCGCAACGCCCTCGTCCAGGGAAAGGTACACCAAACCCAGGCCGTATTCGGCATAGGGCGCGGTTTCGGCAAATTCCAGGGCTTCCAGGTAGGCGAGTATCGCCTCGGTATACATGCTCTGGGCATTAAAAAAGTTACCCCGCAGAAGCATGAGCTTCCCCGAAATCCGGCTTCCAAAGGAAACCCCGGAACAGGATGTCCCCAACAGGAACAGTAATGCTAACAGGCAAAAGAACCCCGCCGGGTAAAACGGACATTTTTTTTGAAGGGGCAATGGTTCAACCATGTTTTCGCCTCCCCTTCTCCATGATTTTTGAAATGCCCAGAAAGATAAGGGCGGCGATGACAAAAATATAACCCAGATCCCTGGTTTCCCGCCGAAATCCCTTTACGGTAGTTTCGGAACCCAAGCCCCCCGGGGCGGCCAGGGACGCCAGGTAATTCGCCAGCTGGGAGGCAGCGTTACTCCGGTTTCCATTCACATAGATACCCCCGGTACGTTCCGCAGCATTCCTGAGGGCTTCATCCTGTAAATAGCTGATCACCGGGAGCCCATCCTCCCCCTGCAGGGTAGCGTTTCCCAGGGGAACCACACCGCCCTCTTTGGAACCGAGCCCCACGATGATAAGGGAGATTTCCGCAGCCGTTGCTCTGTCCAGGGCATCACCCAGGGAACCCCCCAGGGATTCTCCGTCCGAAAGGAGTATGATCCTGCGCCGGCTGGGGAAGGCGTCCTGAAAAGCCCCGGCGGCGGCATCAATGAGCGACTCCAGGTTGGTTCCCCTGCCGGTAATGGCGGAACCGGAGAGGCTCGATAAAAAGCCCAGGATCGCCTCAGTATCTTCTGTCAGGGGGAGGGCCAACACCCCTTTGCCCTTGCCTATGGCCGCCCCAAACCGGACCCCCGAGGCGCCGCCGCCTAAATTCCGGTTGGTAAACCAGGGATTGTTTACCAATTCTACCACCAGCGATGTTGCCCGGCTGAGCCGCGAGGGACCGCCCGGGCTGATGTCCCGTACATCCATGCTGCGGGACAGATCGATGGCAAAGACCACGTCCACCCCCCGGCGGGTTTCGCTCACCAGCCGGGTACCGCCCCGGGGTTCCGCCAGGGCGATGATCACGCAGGCCAGGAACAGGGTAAAGGCTGCGGCGGAGACAAGGTAACGGAAGCGTAGGTTAGAAACGAGGTTATCCCCGGCATCCCGGGAAAGGAAGCCCAGAACCGCACGGCGTTTACGGTAGTGGAAAAAGGCCAAAAAACCTGCGGGGATCAGCAAAAAGAGGACAAAAAGCACCCTGGGATTATCGAAGCTCATAGGAAGGCTCCAAGTATATACCGCCGGATAAATCGGGCGGCGCAGATCAGGATCAGGGCGGTAATCATCAGGGGGATTCGGAAACTCCGGGTCCGGTTTATCGTACCGGAACGGCGTATGATCATTTCTCCCTCGTTGATACGGGAAAATGCCAGGGAGAAAGCCTCCGCAGAGGGAGCGGAAATATATTGACCATCCCCGCTTTGGGCGATGGATCTGAGGCTTTCGGAATTAAACCGGGAATCGAAGGTACCGGTCCGGCGTATCCTGGTAACCGGATCCACATAGTCAATGGGGATTTCTCCGCCGCCGCCCACTCCGATAACCCAGAGGGAGGCTCCGGTATTTTGAAGGGCCGCCGCAGCAGTTTCCGGATGAATCGCCCCGGCGTTGTTTTCCCCATCGGTGATCAACGCCACAGCCCGGCGCGGGGCTGTGGAATTTTGCAGGTGCAGCGCCGCAATCCCCAGGCCCATCCCCAGAGCGGTACCATCCCCCAACTCGCCGATACGCAGGGATTCGAGGCGGGAAAACAGGGCGCTCCGGTCAATTGTTGGGGGCACCAGGAGGCTTGCATCGTTTCCCACAGCTACCAGCCCTATGGCGTCGGAGGGCCGCTCTGCGGCAAAGTTCCGGACCAGATCCCGGGCGACGTCAAAACGGCTGCGGCCATTCATGTCGATCCCCGCCATGCTGGGACTTACGTCCACCACAAAGAGAATATCCGCCCCCCGGTTAAGCCACACCAATTCTGTGCTGATAAAGGCTGGGCCGGCGGCGGCGAGAAAAAGAGCAAAAATCCCCGCCATGTCCAGAACGCGGATTGTCCGTACCAGGAATTCCACGTTGAAGGGAGGCTTGAAAGGACTTCCTCCCGGGGGCCCCAGTGGGATTACCAGGGTAAAGGCGCCTTTTAAAAAACGGGAAATGACAAAACACAGAAACACTATTACTGCACCGGCAAAAAGAAGGATAGGCCGCTCAAAACCGATATTCATTTAACGCCTCCCGGCTTACGATCCGGTTCCGGCGGCCGGTCATGCTGAGGCTGTCGGTTCCGTTCTTTTTCGGCAGCCTCCAGAAGATCGGTAAGTTCCTTAAATTCGTCCAGAAGTCCGGATACCGGATCCCGCGCAATGTTTTCCCCGCTGAACCGGAGGGTATCGCAGCGGCGGAAGAGATCCGAAATTGCGGCGGGGGAAAGGCCATCGGCGGTTCCCAGAGCGGGGAGGGCGAGCAATTCCCGGGGAACCATGGCCCGGCAATTGGTTCCCGTAAGTATCCCCAGGAAGCTGCGGAATTCTCCCGAGAGGGCTTCCAGGGTTTCCCCCTCCTTGTCCGCTCCGGCGTTCCGCAGCCGCCGCAGGCTTTTCCCCATGGCGCGGATAACCCGCCGCCGCTTGAGCCGTTCGGCAAAATTTCCCAGTCTGTTTTTCCCCCAAAAACCGCCCAGGGTCAGGGCAAGGAGCAGGAGGATGATCCCCAGGATGGTTCCGTAGATCATCACCGCGGTGCCAGGGGCAGTCAGAGGTTCCGCGGGCCCCGAAAGGACCATCCCCCGTTGTTCCACCGACAGGATGGAGCTGATATTAACCTCAAGGCCCGTAAAGGTATGGGAGGCGATTTCTATGGGGGGCAGTAATATTAGTCCCGGAACATAGGCTTGGAAATCGACCAGGAGCCGGACAGTGGTTCCCCGGCGTTCCAGTTCTACCCGGGTGATTACCAGATCATTGGACCGGGGCAGACCGGCGCCTTGGATTACGGCGCCTTCGGTTCCCGCAAAGGCGGAACCAAGGGGAAACACCAGCCGCCCCTTATCGCCTACGAAAATCGTCTGAGGAATTATGTAGGGGGTGTTATCTCCGGAAATGCCCGAGGGGTGATCCTGGGAAAAACCCGGAAAAACCGGCAGGACCAGCCAGGCAAGGAGGAGAAGCCGCCTCATGATCTGCGCTCCCCAAAGAACCGGGTCAGTACCGCAGGAGCGTCTTCGGCGGTGGAAAGCTCCACGTAGGAGGCGCCGCAGCGGCGGCAGAGGGATTTCCAGAGCTTAGTCCGGTCGCTGTGCCATTCAGCCCAGGCGGAACGGAAGGAGGAAAACCCCGTGGGAGCATGGAGCACCGTCCCGGTTTCGGGGTCCCCCATGGTGAGGAGTCCCAGGTTGGGGATCTCCTTATCCAGAGGGTCGGTGATCCCTATGGCTATCACATCGTGCTTAGCGCAGAGGTAACCCAATTCTTGTTCCCAGTTAATGCAGAGAAAATCCGAAAGGATCACCACCAGGCTGCGCCGCTTGAGGAACCGGCCGGCGCCCTCCAGGGCAAGACCCAGGTTGCTTCCCTTCCCCCCTTCACTTACCGAAAGGAGCCCGCTGATGATGCTCATAATATGAGATCGCCCCTTACGGGGGCTAAAAACCCGGGTAATTTCCTGGTCGAAACAGACCGCGCCGATCCTTTGCCCCGCCCGTTCTGCGGAAAAGGCTACCAGGGCAGCCGCCAGAATAGCCTGATCCCGGCGGCGCATATCGGCGGCGAACATGGACGCCGATTCATCCAGGACCAGACAAACCGTCAATTCCCGTTCTTCCCGGTACATCTTTACATAGGGGGTTCCGAACCGGGCGCTCACGTTCCAGTCGATGGAACGTACATCATCCCCCGGTTCATAGTGGCGGACCTCATCGAATTCGATCCCCTGACCCTTAAAAATCGAGCGGAAATCCCCGGAGAGCAGATCCTCCGCAAGACCCCGGGCAACCAGGGGGAAAGTGGCGATTTTTCGAAGAAGCTCGTAGCGGTCCACAGTCTCAGGGTACCGGAACAAAGGCCAGGATACGGGAAACCACCGCATCCGGGTCCAGCCCGTCCGCTTCAGCTTCGTAGGAAAGGACAATACGGTGCCGCAGTACCGGCAGGGCCGCGGTCTTTACATCCTCGGGGGTAACGAAGAGGCGCCCGTCGAAGAGGGCCAGGATACGGCAGCAGCGGTACAGGGCGATGGAGGCCCGGGGGGAAGCGCCGAAGGAGATATACCGGTACAGCCCCTCCCGTCCGGCCCTTCCGCTGCCGGCGCCTTCCGCAGGCCGCGATCCTCCGCGGGATCTGGGGTTTGACGGCTTTGTTGCGGACGGCCTGGTAGCCGAAACCACGGAAACAATGTATTCCCCTATCTTATCGTCAATGCGGATCGCCTCCGCGGCGGTCCGGAGGCTCTCCAGTTGGGAAGGTCCGAGGATCGGCTTCAGGGCCGGGACGTAGGTATTATGGGGATTCAGGATGCGGAGTTCCTCCTCCGGACTGGGGTACCGTACCAGCAGTTTGAGGAGGAACCGGTCCAGTTCCGCCTCGGGCAGGGTATAGGTTCCCTCATGTTCAATGGGGTTCTGGGTAGCCAAAACGAAGAAGGGATCCGGTAGGGGGTAGCTCTCCTCCCCGATGGTAACCTGATGCTCCTCCATGGCCTCCAGCAGGGCGGACTGTACCTTGGCAGGGGCTCGGTTAATCTCGTCCGCCAGGATCACATTGGCAAAAACCGGCCCACGGCGTACGGAAAATTTTCCCGTAGCCTGTTCCCACACCAGGGTCCCGGTTACATCCGCGGGGAGCAAATCCGGGGTAAACTGGATACGCTTAAAGTCCAGCCCGGTAATTTCCGCCAGACTCTTCACCGCCAGGGTTTTTGCAAGCCCCGGCACCCCCTCCAACAGGATATGCCCCCGGGCAATCAAGGCCATGAGGAGACCGTCGATCATCTCCCGTTGCCCGATAACCCGCTTGGCCAGTTCCTCCCGGCAGGAATCCAGCAATTTCTGCGCCCCGGCTAACAGGGCTTCCGTATCCGATACATCCAAATTAAGTTGAGCCATGATCCTATTGTACTCTGCGGCGTTCGCTGGGGCAATATATTGATGAAGGGGCAATGCGATATATTGACGCACCCCCCCATTTCCATAGATACTTTAGCCATATGAATCCACTTGCAGTCGAACTCAATACCGTTTTAGACGGTTCTATCACAGGCCGCCTTCTGTCACCCCTTGGGCACCGCCTTTTTTTTCCCCGGGGAATCATCGCTCAGTCAAACGAGGCGAAACAGCTGGCTCCGGCAAAAAACGCCACCATAGGCATGGCTTTTCACAATGGACAGCCCCTGATTTTATCCGCCATAAGCGATAGTATGCCCACCCTTACGGCGAAAGAAGCGGTCACCTATGCCCCAACCGCGGGGGTTGAGGATGTTCGCAGGGCCTGGAAGGATTCCATGGCCAAAAAAAACCCTTCGATGAAGCCCGATGAGGTTACGCTCCCTGCCGCAGTCCCGGGGATCACCGCGGGAATCTCCTACGTGGCGGATCTTTTTCTTGACAAAACCAGTACCATCATAGCCAGCGATCCCTGCTGGGATAATTACAGCCTGATCTTTATGGAACGCCGGGGCGCCAAGATCCGGGGCGTACCCTTCTTCGGAACCGGTCCCGGGCTGGATCTTGCCGCCATCGGCGCAGCCATCCGGGAGGAAGCCAAGACCGGCTCGGTGCGGATCATCTTCAACTTCCCCAACAACCCAGCAGGTTACTCCCCAACCAAGACGGAAGCGGATGCCCTGGTAAACATTATCCGGGAAACCGCTCAGGGCGGCGCCGATGTCTTAGTAATCTGCGATGACGCCTATTTTGGTCTTTTTTATGAGGATGATATTTCCCGTGAATCCCTCTTCGGCCGCTTAGCCTCCCTGCATGAAAAGGTCCTGGCCGTAAAAATTGACGGCCCCACCAAAGAAGACTACGTTTGGGGTCTTCGGGTGGCCTTCATCACCTTCGGTTCTCCGGGGCTGAAGAAGGAACACCAGGAAGCGCTGGACAAAAAACTTATGGGGGAAATCCGTTCCTCCGTATCCTGCGCCAACACCCCAGCCCAATACCTGATCCTCAAGGTCCTCTCGGACCCCCGGACCGGGGGCGAAAAACAGGCCTACTACGAACTGCTCCGGGACCGTTACCGGGCGGTACGGGCCTTTATCGCGGGAAACCCTGCCCACCCCAAACTCAGCCCCATGCCCTTCAACTCCGGCTACTTCATGAGCTTCCGCTGCAATGGTATAGACGCCGAAGTCCTGCGGAAAAAGCTCCTGGCGGACCACGGCATCGGCGCCATAGCCCTGGGCCCCGGCATACTCCGGGTAGCCTTCGCCGCCCTGGAGAAAGAGCAGGTACCGGAGATCTACCGCATCATCTACGATACCGCAGAAAAACTGTAAATGTGATTGTAACCGTATGGTGAATCAGTTGATTACAAATGAAATGCCGGTGTAGGATAACGCTGCCATGATACCGCGGTTTCTCCGATATACTTCCTCGGGGCACATCATGATACTTTCCCAGGACGATCCCCATGTCATTGTCGACGCCATGCTGGCGGTGGACTATGACGAGGAATTCTGTCTGGCCCTGGAATTCGATCCCCCCTTTGTTGCCCGGCTTATGAAGGCGGGCTTTTTGGTTATGTCCACATTCCTGGACGAGGAAGCGCAATACATCCTGCTTCCCAAGCTCCACCTGGAACGTTCGGTATTGTTCTTTCCGGAGCTGCACGTCAAAAAATCCATCCGCCCGTTTCTGTCCCGGTATGAACTGCGGGTGGACGGGGTTCCCGCATCGGAACTGCGGGACATGCAGTCCTTGTTTACCCTGTCTGCCGGCGCAGCTTCGGACTTTGGTTTTATCATGGAACGCTGTGTGGAGGTCCACGATGACGCTTGGCTTACCGCGCCTCTGCGCCGGGCCATAGGGCAAATACACGCCGATCCGGCTCTTCCGGTACGGCCCATTTCCTTCGGGGTATACCGGGACGGCCTCCTCAGGGCGGGCGAATTCGGCATCCTCGCAGGAAAGGTGTACACCAGCTATTCCGGCTACTACGATGAGGATAACGCCGGGATGGTTCAGATGGTTCTTACCGCAAAATACCTCGAAAGCCTGGGTGCGCCCTTCTGGGACCTGGGTATGCCCCTGGATTATAAGGATTTTCTCGGGGCGCGGAATGTCAATCCTTTTCAATTTGTTGAGCTATTCCGAAATGGGCAAATGTGATATAACTAAAAAATGGCATTTGGACATAGAAGCGTGGAAATAGGCAAAGCCCTTCCCTTGGGCGCCGAGCTGACCGAGACCGGGGTGAATTTTTCTATTTTTTCCCGGAACGCCACCGCGGTAACCCTGATCCTCTTTGAGTCCGACTCTCCGGACAGCGCCTACGAAGAGATCTCCCTGGATAAACGCAAGAACAAGACCGGGGACATCTGGCATTGCCATATCAGGGGGCTTGAGGCGCTTACCCAGTATCTATACCGGGTGGACGGTCCCTATATTCCGGAAAAGGGGTTCCGCTTTAATGCCAATAAGACCCTGCTGGACCCCTATGCCAAGGCTCTAACCGATCTCTCCAGCTGGGATATGGCTGCCTCGGTGGCCTATAACGCCGATGGAGTTTCCAATGACCTGTCCTTCTCTTACACCGATGATATTCGTACCAAGCCCCGGTGTATTGTCGTTGATAATACCTTTGACTGGCAGGGCGATATTCCCCTTAACTATCCCCTGCGGTTCAGTGTCCTCTACGAAACCCATGTCCGGGGCCTGACGGCTCATCCCAATTCCGGGGTTAAACATCCGGGAACCTACCGGGGGGTTATTGAGAAGATACCCTTTTTCAAGGAACTGGGAATAACCAGCCTGGAATTTCTCCCCATCCAGGAATTTTACGAAGGGGAACTTTCCCGGAAGAACCCCCGGACCGGTAAAACCCTGGTGAATTACTGGGGCTATTCCACCGTAGCTTTTTTTGCCCCCAAGGGTTCCTACGCCTGGGATAAAAGCCCCGGAGGCCAAGTTCGGGAGTTTAAAGAGATGGTCAGGGAACTCCACAAGGCGGGTATCGAGGTGATCCTGGATATCGTGTTCAACCATACCGCCGAGGGTAACGAGTGGGGGCCCAGCTATTCTTTCCGCGGCCTGGACAACACCCTCTACTATATGCTGGATGCAAATAAACGGTATTACAAAAACTATTCCGGCTGCGGCAATACGGTAAACTGTAACCATCCGGTGGTGCGTACCTTTATTATCAGCTGCCTTCAGTACTGGGTTACGGAGATGCACGTGGACGGCTTCCGCTTCGACCTGGGTTCCATCCTGGGGCGGGACCAGAATGGCCAGCTTATGGAGAACCCCCCCCTTCTGGAGCGTATCGCCGAGGAGCCCGTGTTGAGCAGCACTAAAATTATCGCCGAAGCCTGGGATGCCGGCGGCGCTTATCAGGTAGGCTGGTTCCCCGGCGGCCGCTGGGCCGAATGGAACGACCGCTACCGGGACGAAGTGCGCCGGTATTGGCGGGGGGACCCCCATCATGTGCGTCACCTGGCTACCCGGCTTTCCGGCAGCTCCGACCTGTACCTTAGGGACGGGAGGAAGCCCTTCCATTCGATAAACTTCCTCACCAGCCACGATGGTTTTACCCTGCGGGATCTGGTGTCCTACAACGGCAAGCACAATGACGAAAACGGCGAGGAAAACCGGGACGGAGGGGACAATAATTCCAGCTATAACTACGGCGCCGAGGGACCAAGCCGGGATCTGAACATAGAAAACATTCGGGAACGGCAGCTTAAAAATTTTGTGGCCACCCTGATGATCTCCATCGGGACCCCCATGCTGTTAGGGGGCGATGAGTTCGCCCGGACCCAGGGGGGAAACAACAACGCCTATTGTCAGGATAACGAAATCTCCTGGTACGACTGGACTCTGATGGAAAAGAACAGCAGCATCTTCCGTTTTGTAAAGGAGATGATAGCCTTCCGCCTGCGTCACCACGGTTTTATGCGCCCGGAATTCTACACCGGCCGGGACGGCAACTACAACGCCATTCCGGATATCTCGTGGTTCGACGAAAAGGGTGTTGAGCTGGATTGGGAAAAAACCGATCCCTGCCTGGCGCTGCGTATGGACGGCAGCCGCGCAGATATACTGGCGGACCGGGACGATAATGATTTCTTTATCATGTTCAATTCCGGGGCTAAGCAGGTCAAGTTTAAGGTCTGTGAACCCATGGCGGGGAAAAAATGGTACCTTGCGGTGGATACCAGCCTGCCCAGCCCGGACGATTTTCTGATCCCTGGCCAGGAACGGCTCCTGCCGGATCAGGATGAATATTTTTTGCAGAGCCGCAGCATGGTGATTCTCCTGTCTAAGGTAATGTAAGAGGTTTTCTGATAATATGGACGAAAGTAGTTTTATTATAGGGGTGGATCTTGACGGCGTGGTAGGCGATTTCTACGGCGCCATGCGTCGTATCGCTGCGGAATGGCTGGACAAGCCCCTGGAGTCCCTGCCTGCAGAAGTAGGCTTCGGCCTGGACCAGTGGGGTATCGCCGAATTCGGCGGCTACGACAAGCTGCACCGTTTCGCCGTAACCCAGCGGAACCTCTTCCGGGACATGCCCCCTATCAAGGACGCTCCGGCGGTATTACGGAAGCTCTCCATGCATGGTATCCGGATTCGTATCATCACCCACCGGCTCTTCCTCAAGTATTTCCACAAGACTTCGATTACCCAAACCGTGGACTGGCTGGACTCCTACGACATTCCCTATTGGGACATCTGTTTCATGGCCGACAAGGGCGCTGTGGGCGCCCACGTTTATATCGATGATTCCCCGGACAACGTTACCCGCCTGCGGGAACAGGGCTGTCGTACCATTGTTTTTAGCAATTCTACCAACCGGGACCTAAGCGGCCCCCGCGCCGACACATGGCAGGACGTGGAACGCCTGGTGATGGACGCCAAGGAAGAGTGGACCACCGGCACCCTGGATTTATTCGGCGCCACGGGGTTCCGGACGAAATAGGAAAGGGGAATGAAGTTATTGATAACAGCCAAAGTTTCGAGTATGCTTAGTAATGGGTAAGATCATTCCGTTTCCGTTGCGGGAAGAATTCCAAGCAGAATGGGATGATCTGGTGGACTATTTTTCAGCATTGATACATGAAGAGCTGTCCAAGGTTTCCGGAGTTGAAGTTTTTACCGCCATAAGCTTGCAAGTCCAACTTGATGCGGTGATAGGGAATTATGTATTTTTGAAAGATAGCGTAGAGTACCGGTTGTCCTTCGTAATGCCTATTGCGTATGAAGGGAATTATTTGACGGTCAGTTTGTATATGGGAACGAGGTTTCTTATGGAGTGTCATTTTACTTCATTTCATGATTTTCGTACCTATTTTGTATCTTGGTTTGAAAATTTACCGTTGTGGGGAGGAAAATAGTATGGCTAAAGTAATTGGCAATCCTGGGATAACATTTCCATCAGAACAAGAAATCACAGAGAAAGGAGCCAAAGAGAATCTGCATAATTTGAAGCAAAAAGTCCAGGAGTTGCGGGAATCCTTCCACAATGATAAAATTTTCCTGCCTTTGGCACAAAATCCTCCAAGTTTGGATAAAGTAGTTGAGAAGTAGCCCAGGCGGGGCTCTTCATAGCATAATTGCCCGACATAATCCTCTCCACCATAAACGCCAAGTGGATCCACCCCTCCCTGGCCCTGCGTCTCCTCAAGGCCAACCTGGGCGCCCTGGAGCCCCGCGCTGCAATCCTGGAATTTGCCCTGCGCCAGCCCCTGTCGGAAAAGACCGGCCCCATCCTGGCTGCCCGGCCCCGCATTTTAGGCCTCTCGGTCTCCATCTGGAACCACACCGCCACAGTAGAACTGCTGGAAGCCCTGGCTTCGGCCTGGGCTGGTGAAGGTTCCTCCGGCGAAGGCATCCCCCGCCCAATCATTGTTCTGGGCGGTCCCGAGGCATCGACTCTCCCGGAGGATGCGGCACTGTTCCGGCACGCTGATTATGTTATACGCGGGGAAGGGGAGGCGGCTTTTCAGGAACTTTGCGAAACAGCGCTGGATTTGACCCCATGGAAGAAGGTCCCGGTGGGGTTCCCGGACGTTCCGGAGACGTCTCTCGTACCACCTCGGGTTACCAAATTTATCGATGCCCCTCCTGTGGATCCTGCGCTCATCGATCCGGGGTACCGGCTCTACACAGCGGAGGACCTGGGGCGGAAGCTCACCTATGTGGAAGCCGCCCGGGGCTGTCCGTTTGGCTGCGAATTCTGTCTGAGTAGTGCGGTTCCGAAGGGTGATGAAACATCACAGGGCGGTTTAGGAAAGCGGGTGCGGGAATTCCCCTTGGAGCCCTTTTTGGCGGAAATGGAGGGGCTTATCCGGCGAGGAGCGCGGAGTTTTAAGTTTTTGGACCGGACTTTTAACCTGGATATAGAACGGGCAGGGCGGATCCTGGAGTTTTTTTTGGAACGACTGGAACCGGGCATGTACGTTCACTTTGAGATGGTCCCCTCACGGTTCCCCCGGGAACTGCGGGAAGCGCTTACCCGGTTTCTTCCGGGAACTCTCCGTTTGGAACTGGGGATACAGACCTTGAACAGGGAAACCGCGGCCCGTATCGGCAGGCCGGTGGATCCGGAACGGGAACTGGAAGTTTTGGATTTTTTGCGCCGGAAAACCCAAGCCATAGTTCACGCCGATCTTATTGCAGGGCTCCCCGGAGAAGATATGGCATCCTTCGCCCAGGGCTTCGACAGGCTCTGGCAGGTCCGTCCCACGGAAATCCAGCTTGGCATCCTAAAGTGTCTTCCCGGAACCGCCATGAGCCGGCACATCGAACCCTTTGGGATGCGTTTTAACCCCGACCCGCCCTACGAAGTTCTGGAAACTGCGGTAATGCCCCCAGAGGATCTGGATCGGATCAAAAATTTCGCCCGGTTTTGGGAGCTCATCGTCAACCGGGGTGTTTTTGCCCAAGAGTGCAGCGCGCTGTTCCCGGAAGGAGCCCCAATATTTGCCCCCTTCATGGCCCTTTCGGACCGGCTCTTGGAGCGGTTCGGCCGGAATTGGGGCATAGACCGCCGGGACCTCCAAAACGCCTTGGGCGTTTACTATCCCCTATAATTTTTCAACCTCTTCGGCGGAAAGGCCGATATCCTCAATTATTTGATCCATAGGGCGCCCCCGTTTTTTCATGTTCCGGGCTATTTCATATTTAGCATCCTTGATACCCTGTCGTTCCCGGCCTGCCTGGTCCATACGCTGTTTCCACTGGGCATCGGCTATCAGCCTGGCCCGCTCGT
>NZ_JAJQRB010000090.1:0-73052 GCF_046533075.1 Treponema primitia
TTGGGCGCGGACCATGTTCCGAGAAAAAGCGGCCATGGACTACAACTCCGGCATGCACAACGCATACCAAAGGGGCCGGGAAGAAGCCCGGCTGATGCTTGAGGAAAATGCCCGGGTGATAGAGGAGCTCAAGCGCAAGCTGCGGGAAGCCGGGATAGATACGTAGTAACAAGCCGCTTGCGGCTAATTTTGTATGACCGGGGCAAAAAGGCGTACCTGGCGCCGTAGCAAGAAAATCAATTCCAGTTGTCTACTTGTAGACCTTTTATGTCTTTATAATGGTTTGTATTATTTGTTATGAGGGTCAGATTATTCTTGATGCAATAGGCTGCTATCAGAATATCAGAATCAAGGGCAGGACAGACTCTTGGTATCCTACTTTTCTTCCGCAAGCTGCAATGCCATTTCCGCAAGGACAGGGGAATGAGGACGCTTTGGTACAGGTCTTTTAACAGGTTTAACTTTCCAATGGTACATCGGCCGGTGAAGCCAGGCGCCTTGCTATGGCCTATCACATATCCGGATCATTTTGACTTGACAGAGCATAAAAATTGATGTAAATTGTATGCATAGGGGGTTAATTGAAATGCCATTATTACAGGTAAGGGATTTTCCGGAAGATATTTATAAAAAAATAAGTATCGTTGCAGAAAAAGAACATAGGACAATAGCTCAACAAACAATCGTATTAATAAAAAACAGTTTAGGGCTGGAGGAATCCAATAAAGAGCGGAGAAAACAGCTTATAAGAAAATGTAACGCACGGATTATTCCCAATGAAGTAAAATCACTGGATGCCGCTAAACTTATTAGAGAGGACAGAGAAAGGTGATCGCCATTGTTGATGTAAGCGGTATTGCACAAATATTATTTCAAACTTCAAAAAAAGGAAAATTTGAGGCGATTTTACAGGAAGCGGCATTGGTTTTAGCGCCTGATTTATATGTATCCGAATTATCAAATACATTGTGGAAGTATTGTGCAAAGGGAATATACACATCGGAAGAATGTACCCAATTTATTGAGGATGGATTAAATTATATAGATGAATACATCAATTCAAAAGACATTTGGAAAGAAGCATTTGGAGAAAGCATAAGAAACAACCATCCTGTTTATGATATGATTTATGCAGTAATTGCCCGAAGGAATGATGGCATAGTATTAACGAACGATGGGGATTTGGCTAAAATTTGCAAAAAGAATAATATAAAATATTGTTATTAAAAAAATCAATTCCAGTTGTCTACTTGTAGACCTTTTATGTCTTTATAATGGTTTGTATTATTTGTTATGAGGGTCAGATTATTCTTAATGCAATAGGCTGCTATCAGAATATCATTATTGCCAATAGTTATACCTTTGGATAATTCTTTAGATAATAAGTCAAAATATCAGTATCAAGGGCGTAAATATTCATAGGGCATCAACTTCCGTCGGAGTTCTAAAATGCAATCTTTCAGGTTCTCCTTCCAGTACTTCATCACTTTCTTCAATTTCTTTTCTAATTTCAGCCCATAGATTTCTTTGCCTTGACAGTTTTTCCTTTAGGGTTGAGCCTTCTTTTTCATCCAGTATCAATATCGCCTTTTGGCTGTCAGGAATAGATATATTTGTTTCGCTCTTAAATAGGCCTGCTTCAATAAATCCGTTTAATACAAGCATAATTTAACCGCCTTTATTTATTCGATTGCCCTCCATAAATACGGTTTTAAATTTGTCCTTATGCGCTTTATAGGAGGAGGTACTTCTTTATAATCAACTATAAGTCTGCTTTTAATCTCTGTCAAGGTTCCGCAAAAAAGCGCGCCCGGCGCCCGCAGCTCCGTTTCCCTGCCCCTCATTCCCCCGGCTTTCCCCGGTTTGTTACCAGTTCCCGGTAAAGGGCATTCTTAACCTCGGCTATATCAATGGGCTTTGAAACGTGATCGTTCATACCCGCATCCCGGCTGGCATCCCGGTCTTCCTTCATGGCATTGGCGGTCATGGCGATGATAGGCACCGTGGAGGCGTCATGCTTGGCGCTTGCGCGGATGCGCCGGGCGGATTCAAAGCCGTCCATCACGGGCATTCGTATGTCCATAAAAATAAGGGAATAATCTTTCTGCAGAAAAGCCCGGAGCCCCTCTTCGCCATTTTCCGCAATATCCACGATTGCCCCCAGGTCCGAAAGGATGGCCACGGCGATTTCCTGGTTGATGGCATTATCTTCCACCAGGAGGAACTGGTGGCCGTCGTAGCGCTGACTGTCCGCTGCTGTATCCGTCCCGGCAAGCTCCTCTTGCTCACCTTCGAGGCTCTCAAGTTCCACAAAAAACGCAAAGACGCTGCCTTTCCCCGGTTCGCTGCTCACCGTAATGGCGCCCCCCATCAGTTCCACCATGGCCTTGCTGATGGAAAGCCCCAGGCCGGTGCCGCCGAATCTGCGGGCGGTGGAGGAATCCGCCTGGGCGAAGGGTTTGAAGAGGGTCTCCTGCTGTTCCGCGCTCATGCCGATGCCGCTGTCCTGTACCGCGCAGTCAAGCCGCAGCCGGCCCGAGGGCAGGGGCCGGGCCTTGATCTCCAGGCGTATGGAGCCCTGGAGGGTGAACTTTGCCGCATTGCCCAAAAGGTTGAGCAGTACCTGGGATAGCCGCAGATTGTCCCCCACCGCCTGGGAAGGGACCGAATCGTCCATGGCGATGATGAGTTCCAGGCCCTTTTCGCTGATCCGGGGCTGTATGAGTTCCCGGATATTGTCGGTCATTTCGCTCAGGCTGAAGGGGCGGCTTTCCAGTTCCATCTTCCCCGCCTCGATTTTGGAAAAATCCAGAATGTCGTTGATAATACCCAAAAGCAGGGAAGCTGAGGATTGTATCTTTTTAAGGTACTCAAAGCGCTGTTCAGGGGAATCCGCCTGCATGGCAAGCCGGGTCATGCCCAGTACCCCGTTCATGGGGGTGCGGATCTCGTGGCTCATCCGGGCCAGGAAATCCCGCTGGGCGTCATTGGCCGCCTCCGCCAGTACCAGGGCCTGGTGCGCCTCATTGGCTTTGACCACATCCGCAGCCATGGCGTTTATGCTCTCCGTCACTTCCCCCAATTCTCCGCCGGCCCGCTTAATCTTTTTGGTAAGATCGAAGCGCAGTTCCCGTACCCCGGTAACGATATTGTTAATATCCCGGACCATGTTCCGGGAAAAGAGGATCACCAGGATGATGGAAACCACATAGGTAATCCCCAGGATCAGGAATATCCTGCGGGTAGTATCCTTGAACTGGGTTTCAATATCCGTGGTAAGCTCGTTAGCCCAAATATACCCGATGACCCGGTTGTCCCGTTCAATGGGGCTCATGGCATTCATGATCTTCCCCCGGACCATGGACCCGGAAGCCACCTCCGCCCGGTTGGAAGCCATTACCCGCCTGCCCGGATGCTCTGGGGCTATGGAAATACCGACCACCTGGCCATAGGTGGCTGAGGGCCCGTAGGTCAGGGCGGCGTCCAGATCCAGGGAATAATAGCCCACCCCGAGCCCCGGGTAAGCGGCAGCCACTTCGTCGGTACTATCCCGCAGCTCCCGGTTCAGGACCGCAATTTTTGCCTCCCGGGAAGCCTCAGAGGCCCCGTTTCGCTCTAAAATAGCATCATAGGAATCAGCGCCCAGGCGGCTGTTAAGGATACCCGTGAGCCCCAGCAGTTTATCGCCCTTTTCGTTCAGCACTAAGGTCTGGGTAACGTACCGGACCATGTACCAGGTGGTAAGAAAGGTAATGGTCATGATAAAGAGGAGGATAAAGATAATCTTTCCCTGTATTGTATAAAAGAAAGATCGTTTCATTAATATATAATAAAGGGTAATCGCCGTAGTGTCCATTAGCTCTGGAAGCTTGCCTGTTTCCCGGTACAGGAGTATACTGGATATTGGGGAAAATGGCAATGATTATTCTTAATTCAGCGCGAAAACATGGAATATCAGATGTTGATATGTTGGCGGTTATCGCCGAACCATATGTAATTGCTGAACTGAGAGAAGCTCCGGAGAAATTGTTGTTTTTAGGCTTTGATTCAAATAACGAGAAGCTTCTTGAGGAGGTATTGAAATGAGTAGTGATGGAAAGGTAATTTGGAAAAAGGGCGATGAGGTAATGCCGGACAAGGCAAAATACGTTGTTGATGCGGCGCGTGGTGAATTGTTGTTGAAAACATTACAGTTGCCGGAAGAGATTGTAAATATAATCAGATATAACGCGGATAAAAGCGCGCAATCGGTAAATGACTATGTCTCCCATATCGTGGTCGAGCGTTTGATATCGGCATCATGACCGACCTTTGCCAAAATTTGCGGTTCATTATTCTTCTCAACCGGCTTAGTTCCTGAAACTAACCGTGGTCCCCAGCTTATTTGTCCCCTTTGCCGTATACCGCCTGTCCCTGCCGTATTCGGTAACGATGAATGAGACATCACTATCATTGGTAGAATAAATCGTCAGCATAGCTGTTTCCGCCGTTTGCAGGGAATATTTGTATTCCTGCCCCTCCGTAAGAATAATCGTGTCGTCCGTGGTTACCCGTCCTTCCTGAATTACCGGGGTTTCGCGTAATCGTTTATCTACATCTTCATCACCGGTGGGGAAATTAAAATAGACATTTTCCCGTATGCTTCCAAATATCCGTACACTGGCGCTGCCGGATAGTATTTGTATTGTTACATCCCGTGGATAATGGGCCCCGCCGGACTTGGTAGATATGCAGGAAGCGAGCAGTAATGCTGTTATAACGAGGATTAGTAACTTTTTCATTTGTCCTGTGTATATCTCCCGTTCAGCTTTCCCGCTATTTCCAATAGTTTCTCCCGGGTATTGAGTTCCGGGTCGTCCAGCGCCGCTTCCAGCAGTTCCTTGAGGATTATTCCTATATGCGGCCCCCGGGCAACCCCTATATCCATAAGATCCCCTCCGGAGATTGCCAGGTCTTTAAGGGAGAGCGCCCGGCCCTGGGCGAGGATGCGGTCGATGCGGCTTACCAGGGGGGCGAGGAAGCCGGGTTCCGGATCAATGCCTGCGGTGGCGTAGGCGTCGGCCCGGCGCAGGGCGTAGATATCCTCCAGGTATTCCTGCCCCACACGGATGATGAGCCTGCGGACTGCGGCGTCACTCCAGGTCTCCTCGTAGTGGAACATGTGCTCTTCTATCAGATGGACCAGCCGGTCGATCACCGCATTTGGGTAGCGGAAACGGAGGGCTATGTTTCGGGCTAAACCGGCGGAAACTTTTTCGTGCCCGTAGAAGGTCCATACGCCGGTCTCGTCCAGTCTGCGGACCGCCGGTTTACCGATATCGTGGAAGAGACCGGCCAGGCGTACTTCATAGGGAAATTTTTCGCGGGCGGCGTAGTCGCAGGCCAGGAGGGAATGGTCCAGTACGTCAAAACGATGGAAGCCCTTCTGGTCTATACCCCGGCAGGCGGCCAGTTCCGGAAGTAAAAGTTCCAGGAGCCCGGCTTTTTCCATGAGCAGCAATGCTGTGGATGGTTTTGGGGAGCCTATGATCTTGTCCAACTCGTCCCGGATACGTTCCGGGGAAACCTTGGCGGTGGTGGAAAGCGCCCCGGGGATGGCGGCCAGGGTCGCATCGTCCACGGTAAAGTCTAGCTGGGAGGCAAACCGTACCGCCCGCAGGGGGCGTAGGCCGTCTTCCCGGAACCGTTCTTCCGCATTGCCCACGCAGCGGATACGCCGGGCCTTGATATCATCATAGCCCCTAAAGGGGTCCACCCGTTCACCCCCGGGGAGGGCGAGGGCCATGGCGTTCATGGTCAGATCCCGCCGGGAAAGGTCCTCCTCAATAGTTGCGGCGTATTCGATATGGTCGGGACGCCGTCCGTCGCTGTAGGTGGATTCGGTACGGAAGGTGGTTACCTCCATGGAATAGCCCTTGTACCGGATCGTGACGGTTCCGTGTTTGATCCCCGTGGGGATGACCCGGCGGAACAGGGCCGTGACTTCCTCGGGCCGGGCATTGGTGGCCAGGTCCCAGTCCTGGGCTTCCTTGCCAAGGAACAGATCCCGCACGGCCCCCCCAACCAGGAACACCTGCTTCCCCACCCGGGTGAATACGGCGGCGACTTCTTTCAGTATAGGATGAATAACGACATTGCCCATTGGCTATTACTATACTATAATGACCCTATTCTGATAATGGGAGGAACCGTGCGGGGTATCGGTTTTATCGGCGGGGAAGGGCCGGGGGCAAAGCTGAGCGCCGCCCTGGCAGGGGACGTGGGCCTCATCGCCGCCGCCGATTCGGGGCTTGTGGCCGCCGAAGCTGCGGGGTTCCGTCCGGACTGGATAGTGGGGGACATGGACTCCCTGGATGATCTCCGCCGGCTGGATGCGTACCCGCCGGACCGGGTTATCCGCCACCGCCGGGACAAGGATGACACCGATACGGAACTGCTGCTCTCCCTGCTTTGGGAACAGGGCTGTGACGAAATATGGCTTGTCGGAGGCGGAGGCGGCCGGACGGATCACCTCCTGGCGATCCAGGCCCTTTTTGAACGGGACAAAAGCCCCGACCGGTGGATCACCGCCGCGGAGGATATACGCCAGGTTCGGGAAGAGCTTACCCTGACCATCGCCCCGAAAAGCCTGGTTTCGGTGTTTCCCCTGGGAACCGGTCCCTGGGAAGCGGAAAGCCGGGGTCTGCGGTGGCCCTTGGCGGGGCTCCCCTGGAAACGGGGCTTCTTCGGGATCAGCAACGTGGCTGTGGAGGGGAGCTTTTCCATACGGGCTTTGCGGGGACGTTTTCTGGTGATTATGCCTTTAAAGAAGGACTGAAAATAGTATATTAAGTTATAGAGGAAAGCTATGAATGATTTGATACCTGATAATGGGAACTATACACCTACCAATGTATTGGCTAAGCAGGGCGTCAGCGCCGTGGGCGGCATAGTGGGGGGCGTTGTGCTTATGGTTATACGAGTTCTGCCATCGTTTTTGGGCATCATCGCAGGGTTGGTTGTTGGTGTGGTTGGTCTAGGCGGCGTTTTGTCCAACGATCCGGACGACCGGAAGCCCGGACTCCTGGCGGCGGCGGCGGGGGGGCTTGCCATTCTTTCCCGTGCCCCGATAAAACCAATCTCCGCCTTGTCGGGAACCCTCCTGGGGATAAGCGCCCTGGGGCTCCTGGTTATAGGGATCTGGAATGGTATCAAATTCATCAAGGGCCTTAAGGGCAGATCCTAGGGCATCGTGACCTATTTTTTTGAAACCTACGGTTGCCAGATGAACAGCGCCGAATCGGCGGCCCTGGCTTTGGTTCTTAAGGAGCGGGGCTGGTCTGCGGCGGAAAACGGCGACAGCGCCGATCTGACGATCCTCAATACCTGCTCGGTCCGGCAGACTGCGGAACAGCGGGTTTTTGGCCGGCTGGCGCAGTACCAGGCCCTTAAAAAAAAGCGCCGGAGCCTGGGGCAGCCGCTTACCCTGATCGTGGCGGGTTGTATGGCGGAACGCCTGGGGGAAACTCTTAAGGAAAAGTTTGACGCGGTAGATTATGTGATGGGCACCGCATCCCGTTCGGTTTTCCCGGCAATCCTGGAAACCCTGGAAAACGGTCAGGGCCAAACCGCGGCAGCAATACTAAGCGATGAAAAACCACAGTTTTCCTTTTCGTCCTCCCACCTTGAGGAGGGGCAGTTTCGCAGTTTTGTTCCCATCATGCACGGCTGCAACAATTACTGTTCCTACTGTATCGTGCCCTACGTCCGCGGCCGGGAAATATCCCGCAGCCCCGCTTCCATCGTGGAGGAGATCCGTCTCCTCTCGGATCGGGGTGTCCGGGAAATTACCCTGCTGGGGCAGAATGTCAATTCCTACCGCTTCGAGGATGGAGAGCGGGAGCCGGTGGATTTCCCGGCGCTTTTGGAACTGGTGGCCGCAGAGACGGAAAACAGCCCCATACGCTGGGTACGTTTTCTGTCGAGTCACCCCAAGGACCTCTCCTCCCAGGCTATCCGGGTAATGGCGGAACATCCGGTTTTCTGCCGTCACCTCCACCTCTGCGTACAGCATGGTTCCAACACGGTGCTTAACGCCATGAACCGCCGCTACACCCGGGAGCGGTACCTGGAGTTGGTGGATGAAATCCGGCAGGCCATGCCGGACATCTCCCTTTCCACGGACTTTCTGGTGGGCTTCCCCGGGGAAACCGAGGAGGACCTGGAACTTACCCTGGATCTGATGGGGCGGGTAAAATTCCACTACGCCTATATGTACCACTACAATCCCCGGGAAGGGACTGCGGCCTACGATTTTCCGGGCCGGGTAGGGGAGGAGGTCAAGCGAAACCGGCTGGCCCGGGTTATCGCCTTGCAGAAAAAACATACCCAGGAACTGCTGAAACGGCGCATCGGCTCCCGGGAAATCATACTAATTGAAGGAATTTCACGAAAAAATGCCGATGAATTAATAGGACGTACGGAACGTGACGAAATGGTTGCGGTCCCCGGCAATGCTTCGGCAATCGGCAGCTTTGCCCAAGTAAGCCTTTCATCCCTGCGCGGCAATACCTTCCGTGCAAGGAGTTACGATTGAACCGTGCGGCAGTCGCCGCACTAAAAAAGGAGTTATGCGAAACTTCGTTTCGCTTCGATTGAACTGTGCGGCAGTTGCCGCACTAAAAAGGAGTTATGCGAAACTTCGTTTCGCTTCGATTGAACCGTGCGGCAGTCGCCGCACTAAAAAAGGAGTTATGCGAATGCCTTGGCGACTTTTAGGAATGGTTTTTATTCTCGTGGTCTTTCTCGCGTTTATCGGGTTAAACCTGGATAACCGTTGTATTATTTCCTTTGGATTTTGGGTGACAAAGGAACCGGTTCCCGTATTTCTGCCTATTTTTGCGTCCTTTGTTTTTGGGCTGCTCTGCTCTGTCCCCTTTGCGATTTCTATAGGCTTTAAACGGTCCAAAAAAAATAACGCCCAGGTCCAGGCTCCCGGCAAAAAACGGGGCAAGGGCGATCCTTCCCCGGAAGAGTTTCCCATCGGAGGTCCCTATGACATTGATTAAGTCCCGTTTTTTTATTCTCCCGGTATTTTTTCTGCTTTTGGGCGGAGCCGTCTTCGGTCAAAGCGCCGGTACGAACTTTTCTCCCTTGGCAGCGGAAATCCGCGGCATTGAAGGAAAACTGAGGAGCCCCATCTCCGCTTCCGAACGGCGTGAAGCCTATATTAAGCTGGCCCAGCTGCAGCGGCTTTCGGGGAACGTGGACGTATCGGCCCGGGCTTGGCGCGAAGCTGCCCTGGCTGATCCTGAAAACCGGGACGACCGGTGTTTCCTGGAAAGCGCTCTTTGCTACCTCACCCTGGGGGAATTTGACGCCGCCTCGGATGCCCTGCGGGGTATACTGAGCGGCGGGGATACTCCCGCTGCCCGGGATGCCCAATATCTCGCCGCCCAGATTGAAGTATTCCGCCATGGCGGTACCGACGGTAGTACCGCTTCCCTGTACGCCCTGCTGGAGAAGGCCGAGTTTCAGGATTACCGGCCGGCCATTTACTATACCTTTTGGCGTCTCTTTGGCGATCCTGCCTATAAAGCACAGATACTGTCGGAATTTCCGGGCAGCCCCGAAGCCCGTATCCTGGAAAGCGAAGCGGCCATAGCCGCAGACAATACGGTTACTACCGCCCCGGTTTCCATCCATAACCGGCCCCTCTGGTTCTTTTTCCCCGGCCGGGGAAACATAGCTATCGGCGCCGCAGTCCCCAGCCTGCCCGCAGCCTATCCCCCGGCTCAGTATCAGCCGCCAACTCCCGTCTTGTCCGCCGCACCTCCGAGTACAGTCCCGGCGCCGGTAACCCCTGCGCCGGTAATCGCGGCGCCTGAAAGTACGGGCGGCCCCCGGGCCTTGCAAGCCGGCCTCTTTAGCCGGGAACAAAACGCCCAGGCCCTGGTATCCCGGCTTGCCTCCCGGGGCTTTACAGCGTCGGTCAGCCAAAAGCAGGTAAACGGCGTCACCTATTGGGCGGTAACGTTACCCCCTGGGGAAAATTCCAACCAGACCATTTTACGGCTGAAAGACGCGGGGTTTGAATCCTTCCCGGTATTTTAACAGGCATTCCAATATAACATTGATGCTCCTCCAAAAAGCTGTCCGAAAGGGCAGTTTTTTTTGCCCGGACTAATGTGTTTTGCCACATCACCCCATAAAGGGGGTACAGGGGGAAGTCCGGCCGTTGACCGGTAGACCCCAGTCCGGGGCAATTTGTCAAAATTTCTCCGGTATGGTACACTAATCTTAATGGAGAGCGAGGCAAAATGGTGGGAACCGTATTTGAAGAAATCACCCTAAAAAACGAGGGAGACGAAATCAGAGTTGAGTGTGGAGTTATCAAGGAGCCGGAAATCCGTCAAATGACGGTACAGTGCGTGGTCGATACCGGCGCGCCGACCCTGATTATCAATGAAGCGGTACAGAAAGAACTGGGCCTGCGGACCGAGCATGTAAAGAAGTCCCGCATGGTGAATGGCGATCCGGTGGTCTGCAAGGTGGTCGAGACCGTACGGGTGTGTTGGAAAAACCGTTCCATGACCTGTGAGCCCTGGGTGATTCCCGGCGCGGATCTGCTCCTCCTCGGGGCAATCCCCCTGGAAGACATGGACCTTATGGTGGACCCGAAACGGCTGCAACTGGTCGGCGCCCACGGCGACGAACCGGTAGGGTTTATCTATTAAACGCGTGCCTCATTGACAGCGGTTCGGCAAAAGGGTACGCTAGAAAAAACCAAAAGGAAGGACACCATGATAAAGGTTATCGCAGAGAACCGCATAAAACCGGAAAACGCAAAGGCCGTTGCTCCCCTGTTCAGAGAAATTATCGCCGCAACGCGGAAGGAAGAGGGGTGTATCGAATACCGGCTTTTTACGGACCCCAAAAATCCGGAGATCTATACCTTTATCGAAGAATGGGCCGGCCAGGCCGCTTTGGATAAACACATGGCCGCTGAACACTTCACCCGGATTATCCCCAAGATTGGGGAACTGAGTTCCAAGCCCCTGTCAGTACAGGTACTTGAAGAATTTAAATAACTGACAAACGGCCTTTTCACACCCCCTTGAAAATATCCCGGTAGGTAAAAGATACTGGACAGGTGCAGGCGACTAAACGATTTTCCGCAACATGTATTGAACAGCTCTGTTCTGAAATAGAAGACTCCCGGGGAAACGAAGTTTTTGCCCTTGGATACCTGGACGACCAGGGTCTGGTTTCCCGGCTCGTAATTCGCGCCCGGGGTAATAAGGACTCGGTACTGGCCCTGCAGCATTGGTCCGGGGATGCGGACCCATCGGACGACCCCTCTCATGCCCCCGACGTGCTCATCCACAACCACCCCACGGGGTATCTGGTTCCCAGCGACGAGGACCTCAACATAGCAGGCCATGCGGCTGAGGACGGGACGGGGTTCTTTATCGTTGATAACCGGGTAAGCAAGGTCTATGTGGTGGCCGAACCGGCCCGGCGGCGGAAGCGGGTTTTGCTGGATGCTGATACCATCTGCGCAGCCCTGGAGGAGGGCGGGTCCATTGCCCGGAAGCTGGAGTCCTATGAGAGCCGGCCCTCCCAGCTTGGTCTGATGCGGCTCATCATCCAGGGCTTTAACGAAAACAGCATGGTTGCCGCCGAGGCGGGGACCGGGGTGGGGAAGTCCTTCGCCTACCTCCTTCCGGCCATGCGCTACGCCCTGGAGAACGATGAACGGATCGTAATCTCCACCGCCACCATCAACCTCCAACAGCAACTCTACGAAAAAGATATACCCCTGGTAAACGGAACCTTGGAAAAATCGGGCCAGGGACCCGCAGTCAAGGCGGTGCTCATCAAAGGCCGGGGGAATTATCTCTGCCATCGCCGCCTGGGGGAAGCGCTCAGGGAAACTGAACTTTTTGATGATGAAAAGGACGACCTTGAGCGTATTACTGCGTGGGCGGAAACCACCGCCACCGGGAGCCGTTCCGACCTTTCCTTTTTACCCGCCGAAAGTCTCTGGTCCCGGGTCTGTTCCGAGGCCGACCTCTGCATGGGCCTCCGCTGTCCCGAGCGGGAACGCTGTTTCGTCCTCGCCCTTCGCAAGGAAGCTGCGGACGCACGTATCCTGGTGGTGAACCACCATCTCCTCTTTGCGGATCTGGCCGCCCGGGCGGAAGGCGCGGGGTATGACTCCACCGTGGTACTTCCCCCCTATACCCGGGTGATCATGGATGAAGCCCATACCATGGAAAACGCCGCCACATCCTTTTTTTCCAAAGATTTCAGCCGCCTGTCCCTGTACCGCCAGCTTGGCCGCCTCTACCGCAATCGCCGCGCTCAGCGTCTGGGCCTCCTGGTCCGGCTGGCCGCCCTGTCCCGCCAGGAGGATAAGCTTGACGACGGGGCGGAGGCCGTACAATTTATCCGGGATACCGCGGACGCCCTGGACGAATCCGCCCTGAATTTCTGCCGGGCGGATGGCAATTTCCGCCTTACCCCTGCTGACGAAAGCAGTATTGCTGCGGCCTTGACACCGTTGCTGTTGGATCTGCGGAAAAAAATCTCCGCCCTGGCGGGGCTTATCCGGGATATGCTGGAAACTGTTCCCGAAGATAGCGTGGACGACCCCACGGTCTGGGAAATAAAGTCCATAACCCGGCGTCTTGAGGCCATCGGCTCGGTCTGCGGTTCCTTTATCGAATACCAGGAGCGTCCCGAAGAAGTTATGTGGATAGAACGTCACGCCGGTCGGGGAGCCGCAGCCAAGTCTACAGGAGCGGATTGGGCGGTCTTCACCGTTACTCCCATCGATGTGGCCCCCGCCTTACGGGAGGCGCTTTTTGAACCCAACAAAACGGTTGTCTGCGTTTCCGCCACCCTCACGGTGGCCGACTCCTTTACCTACTGGATGAACCGCTCCGGTCTCGGCCACACCGGAACTGCGGACCCCTCCGATAAGGCGGTCCTTACGGGCCGGTTCCCCAGCCCCTTCCCCTATTCCCGGTCGGTACTCCTGGGGGTTCCCAGGGACGCGCCCCTGCCCGACGATGCAAGCTACCGTGCCTTTGTGGATCAGGCCGTAACCCAACTGGCAGAAACCGCCGGAGGTTCCGCACTAATACTCTTCACCTCCTATGAGTCGCTTAGAAGCGCCTTTGCCGCCGCCGCTCCGGTGCTGGAAGAACAGGGCATACGGTGCCTTAAACAGGGGGACGATGACAGGAGCCGGCTCCTCCAGGCCTTTTTACAGGACCGGACCAGCGTACTCTTCGCCACCGACTCCTTCTGGGAGGGAGTAGACGCCCCGGGGGATACCCTCCGGCTGGTGATACTCTGCCGCCTCCCTTTCCGTACCCCCAACGAGCCGGTCTTTAAAGCCCGCTGCGAAGCCCTGGAAAATCGCGGTAAAAGTTCATTTATGGAACTATCCCTCCCGGAATCGGTGATGAAGTTCAAACAGGGATTCGGACGGCTCATGCGCCGTTCCAGCGACCATGGGGTAGTGGCGGTTCTGGACGGCAGGCTGCTCCACAAACGCTACGGGGAATTCTTCCTCCGTTCCCTGCCGGAAACCGGCCGGAGTTTTGGGGAATTTGAAAGCCTGCTCCGGGAAATGGAACGCTTTTTGTTTTAGGGATTTATTCGCTGTCAAACACCGTCTTCCCCAGGGCGGAAGCGTCGGGCTTAATTTCTGAGCGGTATTTCTCCAGCGCGGCTTTCTCCCGCTCCAGTTCCTTGAAGGCGTAGATCGTTTCTCCCGCCGGGCCTATGGTTACATCCGGAACTGCGTAGGAACCGATTTCTTTGATTACCCGGTCCTGGGCGGCGGCCATGTTTTTAGGGCGGCATTCTTCGGCCTTGGGGGCGATATCTGCGGGCTTGACCGCCAGAGGGGCGTCCCAGATTTGGCGGTAGCCGCTTTTGCGCAGGTTTTCCAGCTTGATGGTTTCGTTGGTTCCCTTCATTCCCAGGTAACGGAGTCCGGGGATGAGCCAGAAGAGGAGCGAGAAAACCAGGGGGACAACCCCCAGGCCTACGCTTATCACGGCTAAGGGATTTGCAACTATCTGGGAAAAGAGGACGTAGGTGAATCCGTACAGGTAAGAGGCGGCGTCAAAGTGGGCCTGGGTGACAATAGCCCCGGAATTGAAAGCGTTAATCAGAAAGTAGCCGCCGAAGAGCAGATTTACTGCGTTGATAACCCCAAACCAGCCGTTCATTTTTTTTGCGTTTGAGGAAAAAGAGAAAAGCCGTTTTATGGGAGCGGAAAAACCGTTAAAGGAACGGTCTTTTTTATCCGCCCGTAAGAGCAGTTCGTCAAAGCGGTACACCACGGTTCCATCGTCACTTGCTTCCGGCAGCCCGCCGAATTCGGCGCAATAGCCGGTGATCCGTTCTTCAGCCTCGGCGGGGCTGTTGCCGGTGAGGGTCATAAACTCCGGCAGGGAAATGACCCCGCGGTTCGCCTGAATATAGGCGATCACCGCCTGCTTTTCCCGGCTTGGCCAGTCGGCATTGGGGTCCCCGTCGCCAAATACAAAGGAAAAAATTGCCTTGTATAGGGGCCGGCCCTTGGGACGAGGTGCCTGAACGGAACGGCCATAACCGTACCGGCGATCCATGGACTTGGTTAATTCGGAATAGAACCAGATGCGGATTATCATGTTAAAAATACTGGAGGCGAAGTACATACCCCCAATTCCGCCGCTGTTCCGGTTGGAAGAACGGTTATTGGAGTTGGAGGCGGCCATGGAAATTACCAGGGACCCCAGGGCGATGGCCATAAACAGGACAAAATAGCCCACCAGCATCACCATGATCCAGATCTTAAATATGAACTCCGCGGCGATTTTCAGGACCTTATTAAATTTTTCCAAAAAGCGGCTGAATTTTGCCTTAAAGCCGCGGTATTTACTGGTAAAACCCCGGGGAAAGGAATAGAGGATCTCCCCGGATTCGGTTACCTGGAGGCGAGCGGAATACTCATCCGCCGCCCGGGGAACCAGTTCCCGGACCGTATTCAGGGGCAGCGCCGTCTTAGCCACAATATCGGCAACCGTGACGCCCCCTTGCTGCCGCCTGAAGGCTTCAGTTACCTTAGTATATGCTTCCTTGTCTTTAATCTGCCCCATGAACGTTCTTTATTTCTCCCCAAATGCTTCTTTTTCCAGAATGGTAGCTAAGGTTATACTGCCAAAAAAATTATTGATCAATTCCGTTACATCCGCCCAGACCGAGTGGGTAAGGCACATCCCCAGCCTGCTGCAATCGTCGGTGTGTTTATCGCAGGCGGTAAGGTTCAGTTCCTCCCCCGCAGCGTCCAGGATTTTTTTGATGGTCAGCTGATCCAGAGGCTGGGCGAAATAGAACCCGCCCCCCGGGCCCCGGACCGACGACACGATTCCCGCCTTTCGGAGCTTAAAAAAGATCTGTTCGAGGAATACCGAGGAAATATTCTCCTGTTCCGAAAGAATATTGATAGATACCGGAGCTCCGTCTTTGCCGATCTTTGCCAGCGCCAAGGACGCCCTGAGTGCATATCGGCCCTTAGTGGTTATTCTCATAAGAATTTTCCTCTTTATCTTAATCCGTACTTTTGTAAGTCCTAAGCTGCCGATATATATACGTAGGATTCAATTTATCTGACTATCATGATAATGTATTATTATAAGAATGTAAAACAGTTTGGTATAAAAAATATAAAAATATGTAAAAAAAATATGTTTTTTATCGTATAGCCTATAACTTCAGGGGGTGTACATCACGGAGGGAATTAAAAAACAAAGCCAGGGCCAGGAGATCCGCGCAGCCGCCGGGGCTTAGGTTCCCTGCAATAAAGCGTTTGTCTATTTCAAACACCGCCTCCATATCCCCGGTCTCTTCGATCCGGGGCAGAGCTTCCAGTATCTCTTCCTGGGTATGCTTAAAGGTTTCCGGACTGGACCGGGTGATACAGTTGGTATCCTCCACCCGGGTAATAAGATGGAGTAGGGTAATCACCGCGGCGTCATTAAGGCTCATGCCTTTTTCCAGTCCCCGCCGCAAAACCGGGATGGCGCAGTTAAATACCAAGGGAAAACCTGCCGCTGCCTCTCCCCGTATGCCGGTGATGCCCTTTACGGCATAGAGCCGCTCCCCGTGGCTCAGCTGCGCCGCTCCCTTGATCCGTTCAAAGTCTTTGAGAACCGGCCGGGCAATTTCGCCGCAGAGCCGGGACAGCTCCCGAAGTTCAGTCTTCCGGGCAAGACCGTGTTGAATCCCCAGGGCCGCGCCGCCTATGCCCATGGAAAAAATGATACCCCGGTGGGTATTGACCCCTCCGGTAGCGGCAAGCATGGCCTCCTCGGCGGCAATGCCGATGGGGCGGAGGAGGGGGAAGAGCTCCCCCGGCGGCCTTTCCCCGTGGAGTATACCGGCCCGGATAAAACGGCGCAGATAGGGTCCTAACACCGCAGCGCTGGCCTGGAAACTAAAAATATCCATATCCTTATGGGCGCCGTTGTTGAACCGGTCCACCAGTCCCGGTTTGGGAGTAACCGCCGCTTCTGTCAGGAGGGCTCGCTGCATACGGTAAACCAGGGCATCCTCAAAGGCGTTGGTAAAATAATCCCGGAGTATCCGCGCCGCCTCCCGGCGTATCTCATCCAGCCCGTGTGCCCGGGAGCGGGCGCAGATCCCGGCGGGACCGCCGCAGATGAGGCAGGCCCGTTCTTTCCCCTCCCGGCGGCTCAGTTTTTTACCCTCCCTGTCCAGTACATCCGCATCAAAGAGCCGCCCCAGGGGATGGGAGTCTTCAAGCTCCCGCATGAGATCCTTGATACCGGCGGAGACGGAGGAAATGAGCAGCAAGGCTTCGCAGCCCGTCTTTTCCCGCTTTTCTTCACTTTGGATGATTTCAACCCCCCCGGCCTTGAGTATGCGGCGAATTTGCCCGAGCCCCTCCGCAAAGGCCTGCTCGGCCAGGGGGAAACGCTTGACCGGTCCGGGAATATTCAGGGTAAAGGAGATGAGGCAGGACACCGCGGGGGCGTGCCTCAAAAGTTCCTGCTGACGCAAAACCCGGCTTTCCCGGCTATCCAGCAGTTCGGGGAGTTCCGCAATGCTGCCGGCATACAGTTCCAGTAGATCCACAAATTGCCCCTATTATTCCGCGCCGAATTTCCTGCGCAGGTAAACCCAAGTAGTATCGGGAACCAGACGCCGAACCAGATCCCAGTCCCCGTTTTGAATCCCCTCCCGGACAGCGGAGGCGCTGATTTCCCGGTCCCCGGCCTTGATACGGGGCAGTTCGATCAGTTCAATCCCCTGGGGAGGCAGCCGTTCCCGGAGCGCCCGGTTATAAAGGCCGGTACTGGGGCTGAAGGGTTCGGTACCCACATAGCGGCGGCGTATCCTGAGGGCCGGGGCGATAAGGGCGGCAAAGATCGCCGCATCCATGGCGCCTTGAGCGGCGGCAAGATCCGCATCCCGGGTAAAGTAGGCGGGGAAGGTAAGGGAGGAGATCACATATTCCCCGCCGGGGATGACCCGGACATTTTTCAGATCCGCCGCGCCTTCCTCCATGAGCCGAAGCCGGTCCTTAAAGGGGAACGCCGACCGGTCTTCCTCCACCGCCAGCACCCATACCCAGGGGTTTTCCCGGCTTGCCTGTTCCATAAGCCAGCGATGCCCCTTGGTAAAGGGGTTACAGTTCATCACCAGGCAGGCGGCGCCCTCGGGTTTATCCGCCGCCAGGATCCGTAATTTTTCCATCCCGGCGGCAGCATCGGGGCCGCCGAATTCCAGAAAGACCGCATAGGGAGCGGCGTCAGCCACCACCTTCAATCCCAATCCCGCAAGCAGGGGGGCCATGCTTGGCTTGGTGATGACCCGGAGGTAATATATTCCCCGCCGGGCCGCCAAATTGATAAGCCCCGTAACCAATGCTGCGGAAAGCCCCTCTCCCTGGCGCTGCCCGTCGATGGCGAGTCCCTGGATCATATTCCCCTTTAAAAACCCGCAGCCGATAAGTTCGTCCCCCTCATAGAGGCCCAGGTTATCGTCGGCATCCTGGGGCAGGGTCAGATCAAAAGCGGCAAGCAGGGCAGATAAGGATAGATTATGATCGGGGTTTCTGATTTTTTGCAGATAACTCATCAATAATACACCATTATTATCAAAGTTTAAAAAAGCCCCAGATAACGCAGCAGGGAGATAGCGACAAACATGGTTACCATGGAAAGTACCGTAGAAAGATAAACGGTCTGGGCCGCAAAGGGAGGGTCGATATTGTAATTCCGGGCCATCACCAGATTAGTTACCGCGCAGGGAGCGGCGAAGGCTACCATCAGAGCCCCCAGATCGGGTCCCCGGAAACCCGCAAGTACCATGATGGGAATCAGAATGCCCGGTACAATCACCAGCCGGAGCAAACAGGCGCCGAGGGCGCTCTTGATATCCTGGGAAAGCTTTTTAAAGTCCACCTGAGCGCCGAGGAGGACGAGAGAGATAGGGGTCCCCGTGGAAGCCACCGAATTGATGCCGCTTCGCAGAAAAGCCGGCAGCTTGATATGAAGCAGGGAGCAGATTATCCCCAGCACAGAACCAATGATGAGGGGGTTCTTCAGAATATCTATCAGGGTACGTTTCAGGGCGGTCTTCATACCCCAGTCGCCGGAATCCCCGCTGCCCTTTTCCGGCTGGGAATGATAGACCATGACTATCACCGTGAAGAAGTTAAAAAGGATGATAGTGACCGGAACCAGCATGGCCGCTGCCTTGAGCCCGGCCTGACCGAAAAGATTGGTCGCCAGGGGCAATGCATAGATGATATTGTTGGATCTGAAGGAACTGACGATGAAAATACAGCGCCGCGCCCGGTCTTTTATGGTTGCGGCAAAGAACAGCCAAAAAACGATCATGGTCAGGAAGATGGATACGGAACAAAGAAGGATAAGCCGGGGGTTAAATTCGGCGTAATAATCAATGGACAGGGTACTGTTAAAAATATGAAAAGCCAGTAGGTAGCGAAAGGTGAGCCGGTTAAGAAATGTAATATCCTGCTCTTTGATATGTCCCCGCCGGGAAATAAACCAGCCCAGAGCAACGGTAAAAAGCATGGGGGCGATGGCATTAAAACTAAAAAGCAGAATTCCCAATGGGGACTCCTACGCCGGGTTACGGCGCTTGAAAAATCTCGTCAATAATGGAGCCATCCCGGTATAGTACCTTTCCTATCACCTTGTCTCCCCGTTTTGTTTTTTTGGCAGTTCCGTTAACATCCTCCGCCATTTTACGCAATGCTTCAATGTCTGTCACCGGGATACCGGACTTGATAAGTTCTTTTTTAAGATCCTCCCGCAATGGGTTTACCGCAACGCCGTATTGGCTTACAAAGACATCCACCGTTTTACCCGGGGTTGTAACCGTAAGGACCTGATCCACCACAATGGAAAGCCGCGCCCGGCTTAGGGGGGCGATAACCAGCGCCAGTTTGGCCCCCGCAGCCACATCGCTGTGACCCCCTGAACCGCCTATGATATACCCATTAGAATCGGTATGTACATTGACATTGAAATTTACATCTATCTCGGTCGCCCCTAAAACTACCGCATCCAGCCTCTCCGCCACACAGCTTTTTGCGGTGGGGCTTGCATAATGGCTGGCGCTTATCTCCACATGCCGGGGATTAAGCTTAAGGGATTCCACCGCCTTGAGGTCAAAGCACTGCACATCCATGATGGTTTCAAAACACCCCGCCTCAAGCATATCCACGAGATACCCCGTGGTTCCCCCCAATGCAAAGCTTCCCCGTATACCCTGTTCAACCATGATATTCTGAATTTCCCGGCCCAACGCCAGGGAAGCTCCTCCGGCGCCGGTCTGGAAGGAAAACCCGTCTTTTAAGAGTCCCGATGCCTGAATTACCCGGGCGGTCAAACCCGCGATACGGAGGGCAACCGGGTCCCGGGTCATCATGGTGGTTCCCGATACTATACCCTGGGGGTTCCCGATGGCATCAACCTTCACCACGTAATCGGCGTAAATTTCGCTAATCGAAAAATCTTTCAGGGGATAGGACGCCAGGGTATCGGTGATGATCACCACTTTTTTCGCATACATGGCGTCGGCGAAGGCGTAGCCCAGGGAGCCGCAGGCGGATTTGCCAAAACGGCCGGAGCAATTTCCCTGATCATCCGCGGTGGGGGCGGCGATAAAAGCCACATCAATGGGGGTCTCCCCGGTTTCAATAGCACTGGCACGGCCTCCGTGGGAACGGAAAATCACGGGGTTCGGCAGAACCCCTCCGCTTATTGCCTTGCCTATACCGGGGCTGATGTAGTTGGTTTCCAGCTTGGTCACGACGCCTTTTTTTATATGATCAATCAGGGGCGTATGACAATCAAAAAGGGAACTCGCATTTATGGTCAAATCCCCTATACCCAGTTTTGCAATGGCTTCCATAACCATATTCAGCACGAAGTCCCCGTTGCGCAGATGATGATGGAAGGAAATTCGCATACCGCTCTTAAGACCGCTCGTTCGGATTGCCTCTTCCAGAGAAGGCAGAAGTTTACTCATTATATGTTCCCTCCCCGGACAAATTCCGGCGTCCCAATTCTTCGGCGGATCGCAGAATATTCCGTGCTCTTTCCACAATGGGGGCGTCGATCATCTTGCCCTCCAGAGAGATGGCGCCCTTTCCCTGCTCCTTGGCGGAGGCGATGGCATCGAAAACCTTCAAAGCATATTCAATTTCCTTGTCACTGGGGCTGAAAGCCTCGTTAACCGCATCCACATGCCGGGGAGAGATGACCGCCTTACCGCTGAACCCAAGGGATCGGGCAAAAAGGGCATCCTTCTGCAAACCTTCTATATCATTTACATCCGTAAAGGGGGTATCCAAAACTTCCGTACCCGCCGCACGGGCAGCGTAGACTATCCTGCCCCGGGCATAGGCGATCTCCTCCCCATCCTTGGACCGGGGCGCCCGGAGATCCGCCGTAAGGTCCTCGGCGCCCAAAAGCAGGGCGGCTATCCGCTGGTTGGCGGAGGCGATGGCAAAGACATTCTCAATTCCCAGGGCGGTTTCGATGAGGGGAAGAAGCCTTGTTTTTTTTGTTACGCCGGATTTCGCCTCCACGGCTTCTATTTTTTCTGTAAGGCGGTGAATATACCCGGCGTCACTGACCTTGGCGGGCATGAGCATATCCGGCGCCAGGGGAACCAGGGCTTCCACATCGGCTTCCCAAAACTCAGAATCCAGAGGATTTATTCGGACAATGACCAGACATTTTCCAAAATCAAGGCTCTTCAGGGAATGGGCAACCAGAATCCGCGCGGCATCCTTTTCGTCCGGGGATACGGCGTCTTCCAGATCAAAGATAATACCATCCGCACCCAGGGCTCCGCCGTTTATCAATAAATTGGGATTATTTCCCGGTAAAAAAAGTGCCGTTCGCAACAATTCAAGACTCCTTTTCCGCACGAAGCAGGGCGGTTTCAAGCCGCGCCTGGATAACACAATCCAGCGCCCCCCGATCATTGGCCCGGACAATCACGTCCTCAACCCCCATACGCCTAACAACTTCGGCAATCGTTTTTTTTATGCTTTCACCGAATTGGTTCATCACGATAGAGGTCAACTCTATCGCCACACCCTTCCCCGGGGCAACCTCCACAAAGACATCACTGGATTCCAGGGTTCCCGCAACGGCGTTTTTTACAATCCGCATATTTGCCTCGCTTCTTAATGAGAGTTTAGTATTAATCTTATAAAATCTCAACAGGGTAGACTCACAGAAAGGTTTTTTTCCGAATTTTCATAAATAATGCTTGAAAAAACCCAGTTTCTCAACAATACTTGGAACATCTTGCGGTATTAAAGTATTAGTTTAAAGGTTTTATTATTTTTTTGGAGGTTTGTATGGCTACACAGACGAATAGTAATGGGTTGGTAGAGAAAGAAAAGCGGTCCTTCGAGTTATTCGGAATGCCCTGGTATTTCTTTATCATTTTCAGCGCCGTGGTTTTGATCGCCACCTATTTGGGAAAATTGCCCAAGGGAATGATCGGGGCCTTTCCTTTGATGATCGTTGTCGGGACCTTGTTTTGGCTTATTGGGGATAACGCCCCTATCATTAAGACCTTTCTGGGAGGAGGCGCCATCGTCGTTATCTTCGGTTCCGCGGCGCTTAATACCTTCAAGATACTCCCCGAAGCGGCGGTAAAGATAATAGACAACTTTGAGGTGGCTGAGGGCTTCTTGGATTTTTATATCGCCGCCCTCATCACCGGTTCCATCATGGGGATGAACCGAAAACTCCTGATCCGCGCGGCGGTCCGGTATCTTCCTGCCGTATTGGGAGGGGTTGTCGTGGCCCTGGGGCTTGCAGCCCTGGCAGCGGTATTAATTGGCTATAAAGAAGGCCCCCGTGGAGCGGTACTTTTTGTTGCCCTTCCCATCATGGGCGGCGGTATGGGAGCGGGGGCGGTACCCCTGTCAAAGATCTTTGGTGAAGGCATGGGACGGGAAGCGGGGGAAATGCTTTCCATGATGATCCCCGCGGTGGCCCTGGGCAACGCCCTTGCCATTGTGGCGGGCGGCCTGCTCAACCGTATAGGAAAGGTCAAAACCAGCCTTACCGGCGGAACCGGCGTAAATGCCCAGCTTTTGCTGGTGCAGGGAACGATAGCCGATGAGTTGAAGATCGATCCGGTATATCAAAAAGCCCGGGACTCCCTCAGCCTGGTGCAGATGGGAGCGGGGCTCTTTATCGCCACCACCTTCTTTGCACTGGGGGCGGTGATCAATAAATTTGTTCCCACCATCCACAGTTATGCCTGGATGATCCTTTCGGTAGCCTTTGTCAAAGCCCTGGGCATCCTGCCCCAGAAATTTGAAATCTGCTGCTATCAGTGGTATCAGTTTGTGATGACCAACTTAACCGCCGTACTTCTGGTGGGGATAGGTATTTCCTATACCAACCTTAACCAGATAGCCCTGGCATTTACCCCCCAATACCTGATCCTGGTATTTGTAACCGTACTTGGCGCTATCCTGGGTTCGGGAATAGTCGGCAGACTGGTCGGGTTCTATCCTATAGACTCCGCTATCACCGCAGGGCTCTGTATGGCCAACATGGGCGGTACCGGAGATGTGGCGGTACTTTCCGCTTCTAAGCGTATGGAACTGATGCCCTTTGCGCAGATTTCCTCCCGTATCGGCGGCGCTTTTATTTTAATTTTGTCCAGCGTTATATTGCAGATTCTGTTCCATTAGAGCATTACGAAAGGCGGCATTGGTATCGGCGATGAAGATCGCTATACCAATGCCCAGGCCCGTTGACAGTATCCTGCCGTTTATGGTATCCTTAAAAAATATTAACGGAGATTTATTAAAAATCCCCCTATAAAAACGCCATTTTTTGGCAAGGAGTGTAGCCATGGCTCAGGCCAGTAAAAACGCCCGTACGTCCAGCACCACCCAGAAATTCTTTTGTTCCTGCGGCGGGGAGATTAAAATGAAGACCCTTTTTGAAAGTGGTAAGTTCAAGAACATCGCGGAATGCGAAAAATGTAAGCGGACCGAACGGCGTCCTTCGGATTTTAAGTAAAATCGTATCAAAGATCGGTATTTTCATCATTAAATACCGGTTTAATTTTTGTATAGTGGGGGTTCCCGTTGGCAGGCAAAAGCAGTTCCGCAGAAAAGCGTCACCGGCAGAGTGAAGAGCGCCGTCTCCGAAATAAAGCGGTAAAGAGTTCCGTAAGGACCAGTGTAAAAAAATTCGTGGTTTTAGCCCAGAAGAAAGAGGCGGATAATGCCGAAGCGGTTCTAAAGGATATGATTAAAAAATTAGATACCGCTGCCCGGAAGGGAATTATTAAGAAAAATACCGCTGCCCGGAAAAAGTCCCGGATGCAGCATCTTTTTAATTCACTTAAAGTGGCCCAGTAAAGCGGGGGTTCTTCCTCGTTCAATGAGGGCATAATGGCGGGAAAAACGGGTCAAAAGGTAACTAAGGCCGATATTATCGATTCTATATATGAAAAGACCGGGATGAGCCGGAAGGAAATCCGGACCGTGGTGGATCTTTTTATAGATGAGGTAAAGGATGCCCTGATAGAACAGATGGTCATCGAACTGCGGGGGTTTGGAACCTTCGAAGTTCGTGTCCGTAAGGGTCGTCAGAAAGCCCGGAACCCGAAAACCGGAGAATCGGTCTCCGTTAATTCCCATGGAATTGCCGCTTTCCGTCCCGGCCGGGAATTAAAGCAGGATGTTTGGAATATTGGTAGTTCGGCGCCCGGTAATCAAGAGCCATGAATATCCCTAAGGGTCCCGGAGGGTGGAGGGGTTTCCTTATCCACCTTGCGGTGATACTCCTTGGTGCCCTGTTGTTTGCCGCATCTTTTCCTAATCTTTTAACGGTAAATGGTATCTCGTTTTTAGGGTGGATAGCTTTTATCCCGGTTTTTTGGGTGATCCACCGGGTATCCTTACCGGCCTCGGTTTTTTTCGGCGCCCTCTATGGGTTTAGCGCCTACGGTTTGTTCAACTACTGGCTTAGTGTTTTCCACCCCCTGGCGGCTCCCGCCGTGGGTTCTATTTATCTTTTTTATTTTGCCGTCCTTTTCCCCCTGCTTAAATTGGCGTCCATCCTTTTCCCCCGTAAGGGCTATATACTCCAGTGGCTCCTGTGGATTGCCTACGAATACCTGCGGACCCTGGGCTTTTTGGGTTACCCCTACGGCATTGCCGGGTACTCCCAGTGGCAGGTTTTGCCGGTGATCCAAATCGCCGGTATCTTTGGGGTATGGGGAGTTTCCGCCCTGGTGGTGTTCCCCTCGGCATATTTGGCCGCAGCCTTGAAGGACCGGCCGGTCCGGGCATTCCTAAACCGTGAATGGGCCGCAGGCTTGGTCTGGGTAATCGCCCTGACGGCTACCCTGATCTATGGGTTTGTATCCCCGGCGGATTATTCCGGCGCCCCCAAGGTCCGCTTTGCCCTGATACAGCACAGTACCGATCCCTGGCGGGGGGATATAAAGGACTACCGGAAAAACTATGAAATTCTGAAGCGTCTTTCCCTGGAAGCGCTGGCCTCTGACCCCAAACCGGATCTGGTGGTCTGGTCCGAAACTGCCTTTGTCCCCCGTATCTATTGGCATACGGTGTACCGGGATGACCGCCAATCCTGGGATCTGGTGAAGGAACTTTTGGCTTTTCTGGAAACCCAGGATGTTCCCTATGTTATCGGGAACGACGACGGCCGGCTGGAGATGATGCCCAACGGTTCCTGGGACCGGGTGGACTACAATGCGGTGATGCTCTTTGAGAAGGGCCGGATTGCGCAGGTTTACCGGAAACAGCACCTGGTACCCTTTACGGAAAGTTTTCCCTACGAAAAGCAGCTCCCCTTGGTTTATAAGGCCCTGAAAGATGCGGATACCCACTTTTGGAAAAAAGGGGAGGAGGCCACGGTCTTTGAGGCCCGGGGGGTGAAATTTTCAAGCCCCATTTGTTTTGAGGATATTTTCGGCTACCTTTCCCGGGACTTTGTCCGTAATGGGGCGGAGATTATCGTAAACCTCAGTAATGACGCCTGGTCAAAAAGCGTTCCCGCCCAGATGCAGCACCTGTCCATGGCGGTATTCCGGGCGGTAGAAAACCGGCGTTCCATGGTGCGGTCCACCGCTTCGGGCCAAACCTGCGCTATCGACCCCAACGGCAGGATAATCGCCATGGCGGAACCCTTTACGCAAACCTGGCTTAGCGCGGAGGTCCCGGTAATCAAAGCGGAAACCCCCTATACCCGCTGGGGCGATCTTTGGGCAAAACTCTTCACCGCCGCCGCGCTTATCATGTTGATCCTGGGAATAGGGCTGGGTATAATGAAAAGAGGAAGGAACCGATGAATACACGAAAAAAAATACTTATAGCCGATGATGATCCCCTGAATGTTGAATTCTTTGAGGTGATTCTTTCCAAACTTGGCTTTGATGTTGATAAAGCGGAAGACGGTGCGGCAGCCCTGGAAATGGTAAAACGGTTTCATCCGGATCTCATCATTTTAGACAATATTATGCCCAAAATGTCCGGCTGGGAGCTTACCAAACTACTCAAGGCCGATCCTAAATATCAGGAAATACCAATCATCATGCTGTCCGCCCTGGATGATGTGAAAGACAAGGTTGAAGGGTTTGAACTTGGAATAGACGATTATATTACCAAACCCTTTAATTTTTCCGAGGTCCTGGCCAGGATCAGAGCGGTGCTGCGGAACCGGGAGCTCTTCGGCCAGATAGTGGTCCGGGAATCCCGCTTGAGCCAGGCGGAGGAGCTCAGCGCCGATATGAAGGCTTCTGTAGGGGCTTTTATTAAGAGCATGGATGATTTGGAGACCGCCATTACCATGGTTACCCGGGAGGGAGAGCTCATTGATGAAAATACCCTGCCCCGGCTCCTGGGGATTATAAAGGAAAAGACCGGCTCCGTGCGAAAGCATATTGCGGAGCTGGACGCCCGGATAGAGCGGACCCTTACCGAATGGGAGGATCTTAAGAAGAATGAAATTGGCATTAAGACCCTTGAAACCCGGATACAACATTCCCTGCGGCAGGAATAGAGGAATATGGCGAAAACGGATAGTAAAAAGGACGGCTCCCATACCGTGGTTTTAGGAAACCATACCAGTTTCAACGGGCTTCTCCGGTTTAAGGAGACCCTCTGTATCCAGGGAAAATTCAAGGGAACCATAGAAGCTTCGGGCGCCCTTATTGTGGATAAGGGGGCGGTGGTGGAGGCGGATCATATTACCGTAAGTTCCCTCACGGTCTACGGGACCGTGGTTGGAGCAGTTCATGCCATGGACAAGATCGATATGCTCAGCGGCGCTGAAGTCCGGGGCAACTGTACCGCCGCCCGGCTGCGTATTGCCGATGGGGTCCTCTTTGAAGGACAGTGCAGTATGACCGCTTTGGATAAGGACGTGGAGATCTTCTCCCGGCCCACCGAAGAAATCAAGGCTGAATTGCAGAGAATGAATGGTTGAGTCCCCCGCAAAGATCCTTATAGAAACCCTGGCCGCAGCATCCCTTACCCTGGCTGCAGCCGAATCCTGTACTGCCGGGTTGGTGGCGGATCTCATTGCCCGGGTTCCCGGGGCTTCCCGGGTTTTCTGGGGTTCCTTTGTTACCTATTCTGTGGACGCCAAGATAAAACTCCTGGGGGTAGATGCGGACACTATCCGCCGTTACGGAGCGGTAAGCCGGGAGACTGCAGCGGCCATGGCGGAGGGGGCCCTGGAAAAAAGCGGCGCCGGCGCGGCGGTATCGGTTACCGGCCTGGCCGGTCCGGACGGGGACGGTTCGGGGCAGAAGGTGGGTACGGTCTGGATAGGTATTGCCCGCCGGGGTTTCCCGGCGGAGGCCGTGGTCCATCACTATGACGGAGACCGGAGCGCCATCCGGAACGCAGCAGCGGCGGATGCAATCGCGGAGCTGCTTAAAAAATTGAATTGACCTTATCGTTATTAGTTTTTATATTTTCTATATTAGTACTAAGGAGTAATTGATGGAGTACCGTGCCATAGACCAGGAAGAGGAAGAAGAAGAGGCGCAGGAAAAGGAAGAAGGGAAGGGGGTTGATCCCCTGATGAGCAGGATGCTCAAGACCCGGACCATCCTGCTTTCCGGTGAGATTAAAAAGGATCTGGCGGAACGGACCATCAGGCAGCTTTTGCTCCTGGAGGATATGGGGGATGATCCCATCCGTATTTTTATTGATTCCCCCGGAGGGGACGCCGATGCGGGTTACGCCATCTTCGACATGATCCGTTTTGTGAAGCCCCCGGTGTGGACCATAGGTATGGGCCTGGTGGCCAGCGCCGCGGCTATTATTCAGCTCGCCAGCCCCAAGGACCTGCGGGTAGGGCTGCCCAACAGCCACTACCTTATACACCAGCCTCTTTCGGGGATCAGGGGTGTGGCCACGGATATCGAAATCCACGCCCGGGAACTGGAAAAACTCCGGGAAAAGATCAACCGCCTTATCGCGGACGAAACCGGGGCGGCCTTTACCCAGGTGGAAAAGGATACGGATCGGGACTACTGGATGAACGCCGATGAGGCGGTTAAGTACGGCCTGATTTCCCGGGTTATCAGTTCCCGCAGCGAACTGACCGGGTCCGCAAACTGATCTGACAAACCGTGCCTTCCCAGATCCTGCATACCCTGTTTGGGGAAGACGTGATCGCCGGGATGTTCCGGGTTCTCTACCCTGAATTTGGGGTGGTTGCCAAAAGAGCCCGGGAAAAGGTTGAAGAGGATTACCGTTTCTCCTTTGTCCTTGGCTGCCAGGGTCCGGATATTTTCTACCATAACCAGATGACCCGGCCTGTGGGCCTGGAATACGGAACCCTGCTGCACCGCCGCTTTTCCGGGACTTTTACTGCGGCCCTCCTGAAGCTGGGTTTGCCGGACCCGCCTGCCTCGGCGGAGGACGTAGCAGCCCACCGTCCCGAAGGGGGTATCACCGCCCTAGGCGCCTATGCCCTGGGCTTTATGACCCACGCCATTCTGGATCGCGCCTGCCATCCATATATTGTGTATAAGACCGCGAAGCTTAGCGGGGAAAGCCGTGGGACAGAGCGAAACATCCACGCCTTTTTTGAACGGGTTCTGGACGTGCTTATGCTGGAAGAACTCCGGGGGGGCAAGCCCGTTGCATCCTGGGACCAGGACAGCCTGGCCCAAATCTGCGAGAACCCGCCCCGGGGCTTAAAGGAACTTCTGGCCAAGTCCCTCCGCCATGCCTTCCCCGAGCGGGCCCTTAAGGACCAAAAACTAAGCCAACGTATGGACAATACCTTCCGGGACTGCGCGGGATTCTACCGGTACACGGACCCCGGGAGAACGTCATTGCAGAGTCCATTGGCGAAACAAATACTGGAAGAGATGCCCCTGGTCTATATCTACCCCGAAGAACTACCTGGCGATGTTGATTACCTTAATAAGGAACACCGGGCCTGGTATTATCCTGCAGGCGATAGTCCCGCTGAAACCAGGTCCTTCCCGGAGATCTACGCCCAGGCTTTGGCCTTCGCCGTGGAAATCCTTACTCCCCTCATCGCCAAGTATCTGGCTACCGGGATTTTCCCCATAGTAGAGGCTGCCCGGAGCATAGGTAACGGCGGGCTTTCCATCCAGGATGCGGCCGGCAAGCCCTGCTCACCAAGCCGCTCTGAACCGCTGCCCTTGGAATCGGTACTGGAACAACAACGACGGCTTCGTTTAGTTTAGAGCTTAATAACCTTTGGCGCTCCGGTAAAGGTTGAGATGGTTGCCACCGCATCCTTGAGGTACAGTACCTGGGTATTGCCATCGTCCGGGGAATAGCGGTCCTTCAGGGTCGGATAGGCCTCCAGCATATGTACCTTCGCTTCCCGCCGGTCATCTTCAATAGCCTTAGCCTGGATACGGATCCAACTGGCGCCGTCGAAGGCGCTGATTTCGATTTTGGGGTTTGCCTTGATCTGTTTTGAGACGTCCTTGCTTTTTCCGGTCTGGAAATAGAGCTTACCCTCAAAAAGATCGATGGTGCCGAAGGGGCGTACCCGGGGCTGATCTCCCTCCAGGGTGGCCAGATAATAGGTTTTAGCCTTCTTTAAAAAATCGTAAACTTCCTGCATAAAATGCCTCCAATGCTACTTTTCATAGCAATTTAGTAGTATATCATTTCGATACTATTTGCAACTCATTTCCCCGCTTTTTCCACCAGTTCCGAAAGAAGCGGAATGAGCTGTTTCTTCCGGGAGACCACGTCCTTCATCACATAGATCCCCGTATCCCTCTGGGGGAAATGGATTTGGGCGATAAAGGCCTTTTTCCCCGCCACAAAAAGAAGGGAATCCAGGACGGTAACATCCGTAACCAGGAGCGCGGCAAAGAGGTACTTCCGGGCAAGGGCAATTTTTTCCAGTTCCCCCAGGATCTCCTCCTGCCGGGTAATCAGGTCGTCCGGCCGGTCGGTTTCAATCTGGCTTACCGAGAATTCAGCCCCCTGTTCGGCGTATTCCTTCATATCCATGGCAACCAGTTCGTCCGCGGGCCGTGCGTTTATACGGTTCGCTTCGGTCTGGAGCTCCTGGCCCAGTTGGCTTATGTCCAAACCGGTAACCGAGGAGAGGTACTCCGCAGTATTTCTGTCCGTATCCGTTGTGGTGGCGGAGTGAAGGGTCAGGGTATCCGCCAGGATGCCGCAGAGCAGTATTGATGCGATTTCTTTTTCCATGGGGACATGGGCTTCCCGGTAGAGATTGGCGATAATGGTACAGGTGGCGCCCACCACCTTGTTAATAAAGGTGATGGGGTATTTGGTGGAAAAGTTCCCCAGCCGGTGGTGGTCTATCACTTCCTGAATGTGGTAGTTTTCAATCCCCTCAATAGCCTGGCTTGGCTCATTGTGATCCACCATGATCACCTCGATATTCGGTTCCTTGATCAGGTCCCCCTCAAAGATTAACCCCGCCACCCGGCCGTCGGCATCCCCCACCGGGAGGCACCGGGAAGGGGCCTTGGAAAGGGGTTCCCGGATTTTGCGGACCGGATCGTTAAGCCGGACCAGGGGTACCGTATCGTCACCCATGGCGCCCACCGGCGCTGAATAGATTATCAGCATCGCTGTGGAGGAGGTGTCGAAGGGGCTGGTTATCACCGATACCCCGTTTTTTTCCGCCAGAGCCGACAGTTCACGGTCCAGGGTATGTCCGCTGGTGAGGATCAGCGCCCGAACCTTCCGTTCAAGACAGAACTTCTGCAGATCCCAGCGATCCCCAAGGATTACCAGGGCATCGGCGGGGCTCGTCTCCTCAAGGTGCTTTTTGAAGTAATCGTTATAGGAACCGGCCACTACAATGGGGGACTTTTTCACCTCCTGTGCGTTAAAGACCGTGATGGGCTGGGCCCGGAGGGTACTGATCAGATGGTTGATGGACACGGGGAAATAGGACTTCTTATGGGGGTTGATGTGGGTGATGATGTAATTGGCAAAACCCCGGTAGTGGAGCATACTTTTGTACATTCCCTGGGCGTCAACAATGGGGATAACCCGCAGTGATTCTTTCTGCATCCGTTCCAGGGCATCCCAGAGGGCGACATCCTCGGCGATGGTCACCGGGGGGTCGGAAAGATAATAGGATGTTTTTGGGATCAGATCCGGGAGATGTTCCGGTACGGGTACCTTAAAGCGGTCAAAAATGTACTCCGTCTGGGGGCTGAGATTCCCTGCCCGGGCGGCAAAACAATTTTGCTGTCCCAGGGCCTGTTTAAGCCGGGCATAAGCCGCGGCGGATACCACCGAATCCGTATCGGGGTTCCGGTGACCAATTATATAAATTTGTTTTTCCATTATGCTTTTACCTGTATAATTGTAATTGAATGGGGAGCAAAAAACATCCCCCCCTGTGTATTTCGCGGTAAATAACGGTGATCAATGAGAAAGTCTACGGCGTCCCAGGGCTGTTTGTCCCGCCAGGCCCGCCCCGAAAGGTTGATGATCCCCGCGGTACGTCCCGACCGGCTTTCCAGGCGGAAAACATCCCGGTCTATGCGGACCGCCCCGTATTCGTCCCCTTCCAGTTTGTGGTACAGTTCCGCAATGCGTCCGGTCAGGGCTATATCGGCTTCGGTTAAGCTGTGGGGGTTGTCGGAAAACATGATCTGCCCGGCCAGGAGAAAATTCACCAGGGCGATAAGTTCCTTTTCGTTAACCGAAAGGTTACATTTACTGCTCCTGAGGAATATCACATCCGGGTCGTTGATATAGATGGCGCCGTTCATGAAGGAACGGCCTATGGTATCCATAAGGCTGATATATGCGGAAGGCCGGCCCACATGCCCCAGAAGTTTTACCATGATCCAATCCCAGTTTCCCATGGTATCCGCTCCGATACGGGAGAGGGGGAAATGGCGGTAGGAGAGCCCCAGGGGGAGGCCGCAGCCAAGGTAGGCAGCGGGCAGCCCCGCAGCGTTACTGTTGCGGGCGGTGAGGACTGTACAGGCCCGGCGGTAGTGTTCATCCGGGCTGCCCTTGTTGGTGAAAATCCCGGGGAAAAGGCCGGTGTAAAGAAAATCCAGCTTGAGGTAGCGGAAACCCCATTCGTCCATGGCCCGGTCAATAAGGGCCTTAAGGTAATCCAGTACATCATCACGGGAAATGTCCAGACAGTAATACTGATTATCCCAGAGGTGGTTGAACCCCGCCACCACCGGTTTATGCCGCGCCCCGTCCCGAAGGACCCATTCCGGTTTTTCCAAAAAAATCCGGGATTGCCTTGTTACGAGGAAAGGGGCCAGCCAGAGACCGGGGATATACCCCGCTTCCTCTATCTGCTCCGCAATCGGCGCCAGTCCATGGGGAAAACGTTCCGCATTGATCTCCCATTCCCCCACCGCCTTTTCCCAGCCATCGTCAATCTGGAACACCACCGGTTTCTGACGGTCCAGATAGTGCAGCTTGATGAGGTTATCGGTTTTGCCCAGGCTTTCGAGATCCCGGAGTATGATTTTTTCGTTGATCGCCGTGTAGTGGTTGTACCAGGATTCGTAGCCCCCGGGGACCGCCCCCAGAAAATTTACGGTTTTGAAGGCTTCGTCCTGATGGTATAGTTTTTTCAGGGCATCCTTGAAGCGGAAAAATCCCCGGGCAAAGAAAACCGAAAGTTCCGCCGCAGTTTCCCCTTCCTTCCAGATTTTGCCGGGACAGTAGACTTCGGCGCTGACCAGGGCCTTTTCCCGGTTTATCCTGAACGTTACCGGCGGCAGCCCATCCCCTTCGCTTGAGGCTATGCAGAGGTAGCGGTCTCCGGCGCGGAGGTACATGATAAAATGGCCAATGAGCCAGTTCCTGCCCCTCCTGTTTGCCGGCGCCTTAGTATCCCCGGGGCGGTTGGTGAGTTTGAGCAGCTCCGGAATAAGCCGAACCCTTTTTGGAAGGGTCTCCTTCCCGGAGAGTTCCCAGCCCGCAGACCAGGACTGCCAGCCGCCGCATTGAACCGCTATTCCATCCCGGTCCGAAAAGGCTGCCCTATCCGCCTGGTCCAGGCCGGCAAGATCAAACAAGTCCTCAAGGGACCACAGATCGATCTCATTTGCATCCCCCGTTTCTTTTATGGCATAGTGCAGCCGCTTCCCGCTTAAAAAATCAGGCGGAAGGGCGTTAATCGTTTTTTGTATTTCCATGCTGTCCCTATAATTTTTGCTTATACTAGTTTACTATGTTACGCGGAGATTGGTAAACATAATGATCGAACTTATCGCATTCCTGGGGAATCCCGGACAGGAATATGCCAATAACCGGCATAACGCCGGACGGCTCCTGGCGGATATCCTGCCTTTCGCGGGCTCCCTGAACTGGCAGAAGAAATACAAGGGCCTTTATGCCGGCCTGGACCGGGCCGCTTTAGGGGGGGAGGGACCCGCCCGGTTCCACTTCCTCATGCCCGAGACGTACATGAACCTCTCCGGGGAGTCTGTGCAGGCGGCGGCCGCTTTTTTCAAAATTACCCCGGAAAGGATACTGGTGGTCCACGACGAGTTGGAAATCCCCCTGGGAACCGCATCTTTCAAGTTTTCCGGGGGGCTTGGGGGGCATAACGGTCTGCGGTCCATGAAAGCCTGCTTTGGAACCCCCGATTTCTGGCGTCTCCGTATCGGCATAGGCAGGCCGAACCACGATAACATCTCCGGCTGGGTCCTTTCGGATTTCAGCGCCGCTGAAAAACCGGTACTGGACCAGGTCCTGGAAGCCGCCGCTGCCGCCCTGGTACGGGCGCTTTTGGAAGGGCCTGAGAAATTGCTGCCGGAATGGAATAAGAAGAGGATAGGTTAAGCATGACGGCGATGTTTTTTTTAGGTTTTGCCCTGGTTATTTTCGCCATTATTGTACTGGGCGCCCTTTCAGGGAGGAAGGTAAAAAACGCCGGTGATTTTGCCAAGGGAGGGAGGAAAGCCGGCGCGGCGATTATCACCGGAAGCCTGGTGGGCACCATGGTCGGCGGGGCTTCCACCATTGGTACCGCACAGCTTGCTTTCAGTTATGGATTTTCCGCATGGTGGTATACCCTGGGCAGCGGTCTTTCCTGCCTGTTTTTGGCATTATTTTTTGTGAAGCCCCTATACTGTAACGGAGCGGATACCCTGCCCGAAATATTCAGCAAAGAATACGGCCATGGCGCCGCAAGTTTTTCCGTAGGGATGATGTCCATAGGAAACGTCATAGGAATAATCGGCCAAATGGTTTCCGGTATTGCCCTGGTCGGCGTCCTTTGTCCCATTCCTCCCCTGGCAGCCGTCGGGATACTATTTCTTTTGATGCTGGTCTACGTGGCCTTCGGCGGGATCTGGGGAACGGGGTATGTGGGAATTCTGAAGATCCTGCTGCTTTATGCCCTGGTTGTACTCTGCGGTATCATCGCCCTGGTACTCCAGGGCGGATCTCCTTCTTTTTGGGATGTACTTCCCCATGACCGGTACTTTAACCTATTCGCCCGGGGATTGGGTATTGATCTGGGCTCCTTTTTTTCATTACTTGTGGGGATCGTGTCTTCCCAAACCTACGTCCAAACCCTGTTTTCCGGGAAAACCCTGAAAGCATCCCGGACCGGCGCCTTAGCAGGGGCGTTACTGATTCCCCCCATCGGCGTGGCGGGGATCTTTGTTGGGATGTATATGAAACTCCACCATCCGGAAACAGCGCCGGTTTTTGCCCTGCCCATGTTTGTAATAGCCAAGCTGCCACCGCTAATTGCCGGCATGATCCTTGCCACCTTACTGATAACCCTGGTAGGGGCCGGAGCAGGTCTCGCGCTGGGTATCGGTACCATGATCAGCAATGATATATACAAGGTATATATTAACCCCAAAGCGGGGGATAAAAGGCTGCTGTTGATAAACCGGGCGGCGATCATGGGGATTCTTTTCATCAGCGCCTTCCTGTCCCTGGTTTTTACCAGTTCCATAATTCTCGATTGGAGTTATCTGGCCACGGGCTTCCGGGGAACGGTCGTCTTTCTCCCCCTTATGGGCGCCCTGTTTTTTCCCGGTAAGATCCCTCCCCGGATTGTGCTGGTCGCCATGATTGCGGGCCCGGCGGTTCTTGTCCTGGGTAAAATCCTTCCTTTGGGCTTTAATTCCTTTTTTCTCGGTATGCTGGTGAATTTACTGATCCTGATTTCCGGGTATATGGCCGGACGGAGGAAATAGAGCCGGTTTTATCTTATACTTGAAATATATCAAGATTAGGGACAAAATAAACCATGATTAACAATACCCAAACCGAAGCTTTTAAAGCCCTTTACGATACCGTGGTCAGGCTCCGTGCGCCCGATGGCTGCCCCTGGGACCGGGAACAAAGTCCCGCTACCCTCCGGGGTGATTTAATAGAAGAAACCTACGAATGTATAGAGGCCATCGACGAAAAGGATCCCGCCCATATTAAGGAAGAATTGGGGGATCTCTTTCTCCTGGTAACCATGCTTTCCTATATGCACGAGCAAGAGGGCCTCTTCTCCGTGGCCGACGCCCTTAAGAGCATTACGGAAAAGCTGATCCGCCGGCATCCCCACGTATTCGGGGAAGTAGGGGACCCGCGGTCCCAGGTTAAGGACAGCGCCGAAGTCTTGGAGAATTGGGCAAAGATCAAGGTGGAGCAGGAGGGCCGCAAGCCCAAGGATTCCCTTCTGGACGAAGTGTCCCGTGCCCTGCCTCCCCTGGATCGGGCCTATAAACTTCAGAAGAAGGCCGCCAAGGCCGGTTTTGACTGGCCGGATATCAAAGGTGTCATGGGTAAAGTTGAGGAAGAACTGGGGGAAGTTGCCACCGCCATCGGGGAACTGGAGGCCATAAGCCGCCATGCCAAGGAGCTTCCCGAGGGAGTTAAGAGCCGTCAGGAGGCCCTGGAGGGAGAGCTGGGGGATCTGCTCTTTTCCGTGGTGAACCTTTGCCGTTTCCTTAAGGTGGAGCCCTCGGTAGCCCTGCAGCGGACCAATACCAAATTTGTTACCCGATTTACCCACGTGGAAAAACGGATGAAGGAAACCGGTCAGGAACTGAAGCCGGGAAACCTTGCCGCCATGGATGGTTTTTGGGAAGAAGCGAAGGGCTAAACTGACCCGCAAATTCGACTTCTTCTCTTTGAATTGACCGCATAAGCGGTCTTCCTTACGGTTAGAAATTCCTTCATGATAAGTTACCCGCGGACTTATAAAACGCATAAATATTTATATTTCATACATTTGCGTATCTTTTTTTTAATAAAAATAGTTACAAATCAATATATTTGAAAATATAATCAAAATTTGCTTGACTCATCTTTTTATAATGAATTAATATACAATTATTATACATAATTATGAATTTAAATTCGAATGAATAAAAAGATACATTATTGTATGTTTTTATTTACTTTCATGTTAAATTGGAGTATATATGCAGTTTACGTTTAACCTGCCGGTAAATTTATTATTCGGCAGCGGAAAGGCGGGAGAGATTGGAAGAAGGGCCGCCTTGCTCGGAAAAACGGCTTTAATTGTAACCGGCCGGGGGAGTACGAAAAAATCCGGACTGCTGGATAGGGTTACGGGTCTTCTGAGGGAAAGCGGCCTTACGGCCATTGTCTACGACAAGGTGGAGCCGAACCCCCTGACCACCCAGGTCTACGAGGGGGCGGCCCTGGCAAAAGAAAAGGGCTGCGACCTGGTTATCGGCCTTGGGGGAGGAAGTATCCTCGACGCATCCAAGGCCATAGCCTTTATGGTAAAGAACGACGGTGACCTTATGGATTATATCTACGGGCGCAAAACCCCCGGGGACGCCCTGCCCATGATCCTGGTTCCCACCACCTGCGGTACCGGAAGTGAAGGCAATAGTTTTGCGGTAATAACGGACCCCCGGAACGGAGACAAAAAATCACTCCGCAGTAACGCTATTATCGGCAATCTTTCTATTATTGATCCTGAACTCATGGTTACCATGCCGAAACCTATCCTTGCCAGTGTGGGCTTCGACGCCCTCTGTCATTCCATGGAGGCCTATATTTCCGCCATCGCAACTCCGGTGACGGATCTCTACGCCCTTGAAGGAATACGGCTGATCCGGGAAAGCCTGGTTCCCCTTTATACGGGGAAAAGCGCTAAGGGTGATTGGGAAAAGCTCAGCTGGGCCAGCACCCTGGGTGGCATGGCCATAGGGCTCGCCGGGGTTACCGCCCCCCACGGGATAGAACATCCTCCCAGCGGGCTCCGCAATATCGTTCACGGCAGGGGGCTTGCGGCCCTTACCCCGGTGATCTATGAACGTTCGGTTGCTGCGGCGCCGGAGAAATTCGCGGAAATATCCCGGAGGCTGGGAGGCAAGGACGAAACCGATCTGGTAGGGATAATCAAAAAACTGCTCGCGGATATTGATTTAACTATTACCCTGGGTCAACAGGGGGTTAATGCGGATGATATCGATTGGATGGCGGAGAATACCCTCAGGGTTTCCGCCGCGGGGATCGCTAATCACCCGGTAAAATTCGGCTTGGAGGATATTAAGGATATATACCGGCAGGCTTTATAAACAGTATTACTAACAATGGTTCAGGAGGAGAAAAAATGTTACGGAACGAATTGCCCAGTATTAAGACAGCGCTGCCCGGCCCCAAGGCTAAGGCCATCATAGACCGCCGTGCGGCGGCAAGCCCCGCCGCTATCCGCTGCCCTTACCCCGTGGTGATCAAGCGCGGGGAGGGGGCCATGGTGGAGGATGTGGATGGAAATATTTTTCTTGACTGGGTCGGCGGCGTGGGGGTCCTCAATATCGGTTACAGCCAGGAAGAAGTGGTTAAGGCGGTCCAGGAACAGGCGGGCCGGTATTTCCACGCCATGCAGAATATCATCACCCACGAGGGCTTTGTGGTTCTGGCGGAAAAACTCAACGCCATTGTGCCGGTTAAAGAGGCGAAGCGGCAGACCATGTTTGTAAACTCCGGGGCGGAAGCCCTGGAAAATGCGGTTAAAATAGCCCGCGGCGCTTCTGGACGGCCTAATATCATTGTTTTTTCCGGCGCCTTCCACGGGCGGACCCTGCTTACCGGAACCATGACCGCAAAAAAGGCCTACTACCACGGTATGGGCCCACTGCCGGACGGTATCTACCGGGCGGAGTTCCCATACCTCTACCGTGCACCTAAGGGTCTTGGCGAAAGCGATGCTGTTTGGTACTACCTTGAAAGACTGAACGCGGTCTTTGAGGAGGCCAGCCCGCCGGAAGATGTGGCGGCCCTGGTGATAGAGCCTGTGCAGGGAGAGGGGGGATTTATCCCCGTACCCAGGGAGTGGATCACCGCAGTGCGGGCCCTCTGCGACAAGCATGGCATACTGATCATCGCCGACGAGGTTCAGACCGGTTTCGGCCGTTCGGGCCGTATGTTCGTTTCCGACTACTGGACCGAGTGGGGCTGCCCGCCGGATATTATCGCCATGGCGAAATCCATAGCAGGGGGTATTCCCCTGGGGGCGATCACCGCCGGGGTTAGCATCTACGAAAAGGTAAAACCGGGCATCATTGGGGGCACCTTCGGCGGCAACGCACTGGCCTGCGCCGCGGCCCTCAAGGTTATCGAAATTATGGAACGGGATAAACTTCCGGACCGGGCGAAGAAGATTTCCGAAAAGTGTTTTTCCGAATTTAAGTCCTGGCAGAAGGAGATAAACGCCGTTGGGGATGTGCGTGGTATCGGCTGTATGGTAGGTATTGAATTGATAAAATCCGCAGATAAGACGCCTTGGCCGGAACTGGTAGCCGCGGCTATTCAGGAAGCGACGCAAAAGGGCCTTATCATAGAAAACGCAGGAACCCACGGGAACGTGATCCGTTTCCTCTGTCCCCTGGTGGTTACCGACGCTCAACTTGAACGCGGTCTTAGTATATTGAAGACGGCCATTACAGCTTCAATAGAAAAACTGAGCTAGGAAATTTAACCACAAAGTCGAAAAAGTCGAAAAAGTAAAAATGAAATTTTAAGTTCTCTCCTTTTCGCCTTCTGTGCCTTTGCGGTTATAATTTCTTATCTAACAAAAGGAGTTTTTATGAAATTGAAAGATACCGGTAAAAGCGCCGATGATATCCGGGCCTTGGTAAAGAAGTACATGATCGAAACCTATGAACGGTACGATTTTATCTGTGAAAAGGCCGAGGGCATGTATATGTACAATGAAAAGGGCGAGGCCTATCTGGATTTTTACGGCGGTATTGCGGTGAACAGTACCGGAAGCCGCAACCCTAAGGTTGTCGCCGCCGCGAAGGAACAACTGGATGCGGTGATCCACACCTTCAACTATCCCTATACCATCCCTCAGGCTATTTTGGCGGAGAAGATCTGTACCACCCTTGGGTACGATAAGATCTTCTACCAAAATTCCGGCGCCGAGGCAAACGAAGCGATGATCAAGATGGCCCGGAAGTACGGCATCGAAACCTACGGCCCCAACCGCTACCATATTATTACTGCCAAGGAGAGCTTTCATGGCCGTACCTTCGGCGCCCTTTCCGCCACCGGCCAGCCGGACAATGCCTGCCAGCGGGGTTTCGGTCCCATGCTTCCGGGGTTCAGCTACGCGGAATTCAACAACCTCGATGCCTTTAAGGCGCTGGTTACCGGTGATACTATTGCTATCATGGTGGAACCTATTCAGGGCGAGGGTGGGGTACATCCCGCTTCAAAGGAATTTATGACGGGCCTCCGGAAACTCTGCGACGAGAAGAAGATGCTCCTCCTGGTGGACGAGATCCAGACCGGTTGGTGCCGCACCGGGGAAGTGATGGCCTATATGCACTACGGCGTCAAGCCGGATATCCTCTCCATGGCTAAGGCCATGGGCGGCGGTTTCCCCATCTCTGCCATCTGTACCAGCGATAGTATCGCTAAGGCCTTTAGCATGGGCTCCCACGGTACCACCTACGGCGGAAACGCCGTTTGCTGCGCCGCCGCCCTTGCCCAGATAAATGAACTCCTGGACAATAAGCTTGCGGCTAAGGCTGCGGAAACCGGGACTTATTTTATGACCAAGTTAAAAACCCTTCCCCGGGTCAAGAGTGTCCGGGGTTTAGGCCTCCTGGTGGGTATTGAATTTGACGGCCCCATTGGTCTGGACGTAAAGCACGGCTGTTTCGACCGTAAGCTCCTGGTAACCCTTATTGGGGACCGGCTTATCCGCATGATTCCTCCCCTTACCGCTGCTAAGGAGGACTGCGACAAAGCCTTTGGGATCATCTCCGATGCGGTAAAAGCGGTAAAGCAGGAGAATTAAAGCTGGCCGAAGTTCATCATCACCTGGTGCAGACGTTGTTCCAGTAATTTGAAGGAGAAAAACTTCCTGCCCAGCTCGTAGTTTTTGGAGGTCATCACATCCACAGCGCCGTCGCTCTGGAGGATGGCCTCCACGGTTTCGATGGTTTCGGGGGTTACGTAGTTTTCCATCACCACCACGTCGAAATCCAGGGGTTCTATGTCCTGCTGGAAAATAGAGTAGCGGTTTACCAGTATAGGTTTTCTGAACCAAACAGCTTCCAGGAATGCGTTGCCGAACCCCTCATAGGTTGATGGATAGGTTACAAAATCTGCGTTCAGGTAACAATCCCAGAGACTGTATTTTTTCTTTCCCGGACCTCCGTCCGGCTCTTCGGTGGTTCCCCGTTCGGCGCCGATGATGTCCGGCCGGACAATTACATCCACCCCCAGGATCTTTGCGTAATCCATGGTCCGCTCGTAATACTCCGAACCTTCATCCCGTTCCTGGTGGCTGATCAACAGTTTAGCTTTTTTGCCCTTAAGCCGGTTCGCCAGTTCTATGGCGTGTTCAATCCCCTTACGGGCGACCATCCTGGTGGGCTGGAGGAGCAGGGTCTCATCATCCGCTACCCCCAGGTCCTTCCGCAGGGTACGTCCGTAGTCGTCCAGCTTAGGAGGTTCCGTATCAAAGTCGAATACGTTGGGGATGATGATAGACGAAAGACCGCAGCGGTAGGAAAGCGTCTGACGTCCTTCGGAGTTGATCACCACATGGTTGATGGTGTGCAGCCGGGGAGGGAAGGACATGGCCAGATAATCTTCTATACAGTTTACGGAAAAACGCTGCCGTTCCCAGGCAAAATCGTGGTGGTGGGCTATGGTGGGGATACCCGTCTCGGCGATGTACTCCGTAAGGGCCAGCCCCAGGGGAATGTTCATTGGAATGGTCAGGGCGTTTTCCACGATCAGGAGATCGATGTTGAAGGATTCTACAAATTCGTAGATAGCCCGCTTTAGCCGGAACCGGATGGCCTGGATTTCCCCGGTAAGACCCTCGCCCCGGGTAACGATACCAAAGCAGCGTTCCTGTATATCTTCAATGATAGGGTGACCGAAGAAGGCCTCATCCACCACCATGGATTTTTCGCTGTCCCAGTCGGAGAGACCGGAAAAGAAATAACAGTCGTAGCCCATTTTTTCAAGTACCTGACGCCACTTGCCGGTCTCCAGGGATACACCGTCGGTGCCCTGAAAACGGGTTGAAACAAATCCGATACGGTGGATACTGGTCGATTTGGTCAGGTACATAGTTTTACTCCCGGATCATTCAGAATGGGTTTGCAGTAACATTAACTGTACAAAAAAATTGATCTTCTTATAAGCATCGGTTAAACGCTGGCTCATCGGGGCCTTTGTGAAATATCCCAGCTCTTTCCAGTTGATGATCACCTCGGGAGGGCTTTTCTGGGAATCCCCTAAGAGGTTTTTCATAAATTTACCCACCACCACCAGGTTCTGGACCGCAGCCTTGATCAATTCCAGGGCTTGTTCGTCCAGTTCCCCCGCGACACCGTTAACATACCTGGCCTGGATTTTATCCCGTTCCGCCCGGAGCAGGGCTGCCCTAAAGCGGGTTCCGTGGGTACCGGTATCCGAAAGGGTTTGATCCAGCGCATCAATCGCTTCGGTAGTGTCGGTAATGGCGTGGACGGCATTGGACATTTCCAGGGAAAGGGCGTTGTTTACCCACTGTCCCCGGACGAGGAGTATATCGCAGAGTTCCTGCATTTCTTTTGTGATAAAATCCTGAATAAAAGCTACGAGATAATTTAAGGGAGAGGCATAGGAAAAACCGTCAAGCCCGATCTCAATAATACTGTCACTGATCTCTTTGTTGTAAAATTGCAGTTTTGTTATCGATGGGGTACCGAACACGCCTATGGCCAGGGCTTCAATCTGGCTGTTCCGCTGTCTGGTCATGATACTGTCGATGACCCCGTTAACTTCGCTGCCCTTTGCTTCAAGCCAGCTTTCCGCCAATTGTTCATCAATGGACTCATACTTTATCAGCCAGATGGGATTTTTGGAGGCGTATTGTCCCATGAGCTCGATGATATTGGAATTCTTCAGCTCCCGCAGATTCATGAGCAGCATATTCCACACATTCAGGGGAATAAGTTCCTGGCCGTCCCGGGCAATTTTCATCACCGTAAGGGCGTTTTTCCAGTCATCACCGGGTTCAAGGTTCTGGATCACCCCCCGGAATGCCGCCATTTCCTGGATTACATCCGCCGCCTTTGCCGCCTGAAACCGGGGCACATAACCGGTATTGCCTTCCGGCAGGCTGGTATCGAATCTTCGCAATATGGAAAGGAAATCGTATTGGGCAAACTGTATAAGGGCGGTGTTCAGGTTATAACACCGGTTCATATTGGCAACCCGGCCGCCGTCAAAGGCCGCAAAAAGGGTCGCCAGATCTTCCTTAAGCTGACGGCTTAGCTCCTGGGGCTCCAGTTTTTTAACCTTGTCCTGAACCACCTCGGGACGGAGCTTCCGGATTATTTCCAGGTTCTCCTTGCTCATGAAGGCTTCCACCGTAATCTGCCGCATCCGGCTTATCTTGGAACTATTCTGCACAAAAGCGCAGGCGGGATACACTATTTTATATATCTCGTAGATATAAGCGGCAAAGGAGGGATCTATCTCATCTGTTCTGACCCGGTAAAATTTAGCGTATTTATTTTGACCAATTTCCTTAACTACCTGCTTGAGCAGGGCCTTTTTGTCCGAATCCGGCTCATCATTCCCGGAAATAAGAGAGAAAACCTTCCCGATAATATCATCTGCCATAACCGTACCTCGCATATACTATGCGATATTGACGATGTTTTTTCAATACCGATTTTTGAAGAAGTTTAACCGCCAAGGCAACGAAGGCGCAGAAGGTTTTATACTATACAACTGTATAGTATAAACAGCGACAACGCGATATCCGTTGTTTTTGCTGAGAATTCAGGTTATACTTACGATTAATGATTATAAACGATGAAATTATCGCCATAAAGAATATTATTCTTGAAAACGCCGACTGTGAACGGATATACCTATTTGGCTCATACGCCTACGGCACCCCGTAATGAATAAAAAAGTAAAACCGCAGTTTTCTAAAGTACTTTTTTGGGATGTAAATAGTGAAGCTATTGATTATGATAAACAAATTGAATTTGTTTTAGAAAGAGTTTTTCTTAAAGGTACAGAGGATGATGAAAGGGCGGCATTAGAATATTATGGGTTTAATAAAATTAAAAAAACCGCAATGAGATTAACTTATCTGGATAAAGCGACCTTGGCTTATTTAAGCGCCGTATTAAACGTAAAGCAAAGGAAATTTAAATGTTACAAAAATGTGCAGTTAGTCAACCCCTTTGGGATACCGTATTAAAGTTACAAAGTAAATAAGTATAATAACGGAAATAAGTTAATAACAAAAAAGGGATGGAATAGGTAAGCAATGGGTAGCTGTTTCACTTGAATTGGAAAATGAAGTTTTACTATCTATATGATAAAAAAATCTACTTTCATTTCTCCATTACCGTAACTCCTCCGCCGCTTCAATCATCCACTTTGTTGAACGATGCCTTTATAACATTCGGCGCGTCCGGGTAGGGCTTTACCAACAGGGTGAAGCGGGCTTTGAGCGCATCGAATTGATAGACGCTGACCCAATTGATGGCGGGAAGATGTTCAAATACCGGATCGGGAAAATCGCATTCAAGGCGGAAGACGGTTTCATCGAAGGACCAGAGGCCATCGGCATCTTGAAATACGTCCGCGCCGTTCTGTTTGCCGCTGACGGTAACAATACAGGTGCCGTTTGGGACGAGGATCAGTTCGTAGAGTTCGCTGTGGGCTACGCCGGCTGCGTCACGGTAGCTTATGCGACCCTGCCAGGGACTGCCGGTAAAGGGGTTGGGGGATTGGGCGTAGGTAAGGGTGGATAAAGACGCAAGAATACAAACAAATACCAATTTTCTCATATTGTTATCTATGCCCAAAACCGAATTTATATCCCACAAAAAGGACACTAGTCGACAGATGCCTCGAGACGTCTTCTTCGCTAAGAGTGCCTATGTCTGTTATCTGCAAAAATTCGGCAAAAAGAATTCCAGGACCTACATGTATACCTGCGGATGCATCGAATGATAAACCTGCTGATAAACTTAGTGTATAGCCAATGCCGGCATTTATTTCAAAAAGTCCGGGTTGTATTGTAAATTCAGCTAAGAATGATACTAAGAGGGAGATATTGTCACGATACGCAAGATCCATTTCTATTGCGAAATATCTGGCAGCCTGAATTTGTGCTTGCCCGCCTATTGCAAATACCTCATCCGTCCACCCCTCGGAGTCAGAGTATTCATCTGTATAAGAAAGATTAAACACTCCACCTCCGACAATAGCGCCAAGATACCATCGTTTGTTTTTCCAGGCAACGCGATCTTGTTCCGCCTGCGCTGTATAACGTTGCGCCTGGTATGCCTGTTCTGACTGGCGCCGTTCGTTTTCTGCGGCCTCTTTTTCTCTTACTATATCGGTTTTTACCGCATCGGTAAGGTCTTTAACAAAACCATCCATTTTGCTGTAAGCTTCGCCCATGTTCTGAAGCTGTATGTCAGCCGTATCAAGTTGTTTGGCGTTGCGTACATCAATTATCCTTGCGCTGAGTATCAAATATTGGTCCAATCTTGAAACCTCACCCCAAACGATGTAATTTGCGTTTAAAACTTTACCCATTTGAACAGATTTATTTTGGTCTGACCAATCGCTCATTTGAAATTTATTTTCCTGCGTAAGATATTCCAAAGCATCCCGGTCAACAACGTCAAAACGCATGGTTTTGGTAATTGCATTCCCCAGCAGTGTTGTAAGCGTTCGAATATCATTATTCGAAACGCCAGCCCTATTCTGCAGCGGCGTAACCACTAAGGTATTCTGCCCAAAACAAACCTCTGCAGCCAGTATCATCACTATCACCGCAAGAATCCTCTTCATTTTTCCCTCCAATATGTAATTATTTTTCATTTTCCTAACTCCCTCACTTCCCCCGCAAATTCCCCGTCCAAATTCTGCTCAATGTTCCTGAACGCCCGCTGCAGGGCTTCCTCCCGTGTTACATGCCGGAACAGAGGGTATCGTTTACGGTACGTTACCATCGGTGTTCCATCCTGGGCCTCTATGATGATGTCAAGGACCGGCTCCACGGTATGGTAATTCCTGGTTACGCTTTCGTTGGCCTCAAAGTTGATAATAACCGTATATACGCCCCCTGAATCGGTAAGGAGGAATCCTTCCATCCGCAGTATCTCTGCGGTTTTGAGTGCGATAACGCGGGCAGACTCGTCCTTAAGGCGTATTGTCGCGGTAAGGCGTTTTTGATCAAATACGGTCCAGGTACTTTCCGGCTGAATATTTTCGGCGTACCATTGGCCTGCAATACGGGCGCTTTCTACCTGGACGGCCTTGAGATCCAATCGATAGGCGGTCTCCGATCGGTGTAGAGGGCGGCTTATGGAACCGGATATGATAACTTCCGTGCCAAGCTGCTTCCCGATGGAAAGGGCGGTTTCGTCGCTTACATCACCGGATAGCTGGTAATTCATTTCTTGGGCCAGGGTATTCAAAACAGCGGCGCTGCGCTCTATCATGATAAAGTATTTATCGTTGACGAAGGCGGCGCTTAGTTTTTGGACCATATAGTTTGAAAGTTCCAGGGTACTTCCCTGCACATTAAGGATCGCTATTCTGGTTCCGCGGGGAAGCTGCTCATGGAGATACGAAATACCGCTCTGTATTGCCATATTCAGGCTCACGGCGTTCTGGGCAAAGGAAAAAGCCGGGACAATATAGAACAGCCACAAAAAACCCATCTTTAGGCATTTAGCTCTCTTCATCTGAATCCTTCTCTAAGGCAAATAACTCCGCTTCTCTTACCGGCAGGTCTTTATGATATTGAATCAGGCCGACAGCCAGGGTTTTAAGGTATTTTCGGGCCGGCTTGCTTAGGTGAGTTAACTCAAAGGGTAAATCCCTTAATTCCGGACCTATGATTTCCATAAATAAACCTTTCTAAGACAAAATAGTACAACATCTAAGACAAATTTGTCAATAACTCTAAAATGGTTTTAAAGCCCTTCCATTGCTAAAATTCCAAGGGTTTAGTACTCTATAAATATGGAGATTCCAAAGGTTTAAGGTTTTCAGGGGTCTTATAGGGTGTTATGTCAACGATTAATGAGCGTGTGAGGTTGGTCCGCCAGCATTTTAAGATGTCCCAGGCCGAGTTTGCCGCAAAAATTTATGTCCATAATGGTTTTCTTTCCGCCCTTGAGAATGGCAATAAGCGGGTGACTGAACGGGTTCGCAAATTGGTCTCCGTGACCTTTGGCGTCAACGAGGAATGGCTCCAGGAAGGGACCGGGGAGATGATCGTCACGGATAACCCGGATTACGAGCTCCAGGAAATTGTTGAACTCTATAAGCAGCTTAGCCCCTATTTCAAAGCATATTTCCGGCGGCAATTACGGGACATTATGGAATATGAGCGGCTGAACAAAAAATAGAAAGCCTCAACGCAAATACCGAACAGCAATTTTCAGTTTAGCCAAGATTTAAACACAGAGAGGAAACACAGAGGACACGGAGGGAAGAACACAGAGATCACAGAGGAAGAAAGGAAGCTTTATCTCTGTGATCTCTGTGTACCCCTCTGCGATCTCTGCGGTTTTTCTTAAAATTCTTGAGGTGTAACTGGAACTTCAAAGAGTTTATACCGGGAAAAAAATAGAAATGCATTAACCGATTTTTTATTATCATTTGAAATTATTCCATTTACTATTGAGGATGCGGAGATTTATGGAATAATCCGGGCGGAATTAGAACGGAACGGGGAAATTATCGGTCCCTATGATATGCAGCTTGCGGCTCAGGCATTACGGGGCGATTATATTTTTGTAACAAATAACGTACAAGAATTCAAAAGAGTTAAAAAACTTAAATTAGAGAATTGGGTATAATAAAAAAAGCCCGGAACCACCGCGCTAACGCAGCAGTTCCGGGCTCTGTTGTCAGGTCCGATAGTTTATCTTAGAAAGGTCTATCCGCCAGGTACTTGTATTCCTTCCACACCCGTTCTGCGTGGGCTTTGGCCTTGGCAAGCAGGGCGTCGGCGCGGTCCGGGGATGCGGCTTTGAGGCTCTTGAACCGGACTTCCTTGTACATAAAGTCTTCCAGGCTGGTGGTGGCTTCCTTGGAATCCAGTTGGAAGGGGTTCTTGCCCTCCGCTTTGAGCCGGGGATCGTAACGGTACAGGGGCCAGAGGCCGCTGGTTACCGCCGCTTTCTGCTGCTCCAAGCCCTTGCTCATGTCGATGCCGTGGTTGATGCAGTGGGAGTAGGCGAGGATCAGGGAAGCTCCGGGGTAGGATTCCGCTTCACGGAAAGCTTTGATAGTCTGGGCCATGTTGGCGCCCATGGAGATACGGGCCACGTATACATAGCCGTAGCTCATGGCCTGGGCGCCCAGGTCCTTTTTGGTAATATCTTTACCGCCAGCGGCGAACTTGGCGATGGCCCCTACCGGGGTTGCCTTGGACATCTGACCGCCGGTGTTGGAGTACACTTCGGTATCCATACACAGGACGTTGACATTCCGGTTGCTGGCAAGGACGTGGTCCAGGCCGCCGTAACCGATGTCGTAGCCCCAGCCGTCACCGCCGAGTATCCACACGGAGCGCTTGATAAAGTGATCCGCCAGGGATGCGAGCTGCTTGGCGATAGGCTTGGAGTCGCCCTTTAACGCGGCTTTAAGCTGATCCACCAGTTTCCGCTGGTCGTCAATTTCTGCGTCCGTGCTCTGGGGATTGGCCAGCAGCTTGTCCACGAGAGCGGCCTGGATGCCATCGGCCTTGGCAAGAACCGCCACTTCCTTGGCGAACTCGGCGAGCTTGTCGCTGGTAAGGCGCATACCTAAACCGAATTCCGCGGCGTCTTCAAAGAGGCTGTTTGACCAAGCCGGTCCACGGCCTGCCGCGTTTTGGGCGTAGGGGGTGGTGGGGAGGTTTCCGCCGTAGATGGAGGAACAGCCGGTCGCATTGGCGATAACCGCCCGGTCGCCGTAGAGCTGGGAGAGGATCTTCACATAGGGAGTCTCACCGCAGCCGCCGCAGGCGCCGGAGAATTCAAAGAGGGGCCGCTTGTAGGCCAGGCCTTTGGGGGTGCCCAGGTTGAGCTCCTCGGCGGGAACTTCGGGCAGGCTGAGGAAATAGTCCCAGGATGCGGCTTGTTCCGCGTGGTATACCGGGTTATCCGCATAGTTAATCCAGCTCAGGGCTTTCTTATTCGGGTCTTCCTTGGATTTTCCCGGGCAGACGTTGATGCAGACCCCGCATTCCATACAATCTTCGGCGGAAATCTGGAGCACCGTTTTCTTGCCGTCCACCGGTTTCGGTTTGATATCCGCAGTTTTGAAGCCCTTGGGGGCCTTGCCGACTTCGGCGTCCGTGAGGTTCTTGAAGCGGATACAGGCGTGGGAACAAACCGCCGCGCACTGGCCGCACTGGATACAAAGAGATGGGTCCCAACTGGGAACCCGCTCGGCAACCGCCCGTTTTTCATACTGGGTGGTGGCGCTGGGGAAGGTCCCGTCCACAGGGATTTTACTCACCGGAAGCTTATCCCCTTCCTGGACAGACACGGCGCCCAGTACTTCCCGAATCCAGGCGTCCTTGGATGTGGCGAAGGGCTGTTTCATGTGGTGTTTGCTGTCCGCAGCGCCGTGCTTTACTTCCTCAACCGCATTGAGGGAGGCGTCCACGGTATCGTAGTTCTTCTGGACCACGTCGGCGCCCTTCTTTCCGTAGGATTTTTCGATGAATTTTTTCATATACTTGACCGCATCGGCTTCGGGGAGTACCCCGGAAAGCTTGAAATAGGCGGCCTGCATGACCGTGTTGATGCGGTTCCCCATGCCGGTCTTCCGGGCGATATCCGCGGCGTTGATCACGTAGAATTTGACCTTCTTTTCTATGATCCGCTTCTGGGCTTCCACGGGGATTTCCGCCCAAACTTCGGCGGCGCTGTAGGGGCTGTTGAGGAGGAAGGTACCGCCGTCCTTGATATTGGCCAGGAGGTCGAAGGTTTCCATATAGGAGAACTTATGACAGGCCAGGAAGTCCGCTTTGGTGATCAGGTAGGGCCGGCGAATGGAACTCTTGCCGAAGCGCAGGTGGGATACGGTGAAGCCCCCGGACTTTTTGGAGTCGTAGGAGAAGTAGGCCTGGGCGGAAAGTTCCGGTTTGGCGTCTCCGATGATCTTGATGGAGTTTTTGTTGGCCCCCACGGTACCGTCGGCTCCTAAACCGTAGAACATAGCTTCGTTCATGCCCTCTTCGGTAAGGACGAAATGTTCGTCGAAGTCGATGCTCTGGCTCAGTACATCGTCGTTGATACCCACGATGAAGTTGGGGGTTTTCTTGCCTGAAAGATTATCGAAAACCGCCTTAACCATGGCGGGGGTGAATTCCTTGGAACCCAGACCGTAGCGGCCGCCGAGTATCAGGGGATAATCCTTGAACTGGGCTTTTCCCGCAGCCTGAATTTCGCCGATGGCGGTACGCACATCTTCGTAGAGGGGCTCGCCCAGGGAGCCGGGCTCTTTGGTCCGGTCCAGAACAGCGATAGCCTTTACCGTTGCAGGCAGGGCTTTTACAAAAGCAGCGGCGTCAAAGGGCCGGTAGAGGCGGACCTTCAGGACACCCAGCTTTTCGCCCTTTTTGTTCAAATATTCCACCGTTTCTTCACAGGTTTCCGCGCCGGAACCCATGATGATGATCACCTTTTCCGCATCCTTAGCGCCGAAATAGTCGTAGAGGTAGTACTGCCGGCCGGTAATCTTGGCGTATTTGTCCATTTCCGCCTGAACAATGGCGGGAACCTTGGTGTAATATTGGTTGACCCCTTCCCGGCCCTGGAAATAGGTATCGGGATTTTGGGCGGTGCCCCGGATAACAGGCTTCTCCGGGGTCAGTCCCCGCTGGCGGTGAGCCCGGACCAGGTCGTCGTCGATCATCTGTTTTAAGGTGTCGAAGCTTACTTCTTCGACCTTCTGAAGCTCGTGGCTGGTACGGAACCCGTCAAAGAAGTGGAGAAAGGGGATCCGGGAACGGAGGGTTGCGGCATGGGAGATAACCGCCAGATCCGCCACTTCCTGAACGCTGTTGGATGACAGCATAGCCCAGCCGGTCTGCCGGCAGGCCATCACATCCTGGTGGTCGCCGAAAATCGAGAGGGAACTGGTGGCCAGAGCCCGGGCGGCGATATGGAACACCGTAGAGGTCAGCTCACCGGCGATCTTATACATATTGGGGATCATCAGCAGGAGCCCCTGGGAGGCGGTGAAGGTAGAAGAGAGGGCGCCGGTAGTCAGGGCGCCGTGGACCGCTCCGGCTGCGCCGGCTTCGGACTGCATTTCCACCACCTGGGGAACGGTTCCCCAGAGATTTTTCTTGCCCTGGGCGGAAAGCTCATCGGAGACTTCCCCCATGGGGCTGGAGGGGGTAATCGGATAAATCGCAATTACTTCGCTTAGAGCGTGGGCCACCTGACCCGCCGCAGTGTTTCCATCAATCATAACCATGTGTTTTTCAGCCATTTTTTTCCTCATTAGAAATTGGGTTTCCTTATTGTAAATCGGGGAGAAGAAATATTCAATAGTAGTATAAAATAAGTTCAAATGAAGGATTTAACCACGGACCTCACGAACCCCACGGACAAAGAGGGAAGAAATCGAGGATGTGACAGGCGGTTTGGCAAAAACGGGCGGAGGGAGGGGCATCCCCGATCGAGCACGCTTGTGGAGTCTGCTTCCGGAGCCCCTGCGGGTCTCCTACAGCAGGGAATTCCAAATGTGCTCGATCGGGGATGCCCCTCCCTCCGCCCGCCGTTGTCAATTAGCCCAGACTTAGTTAGGTGGTTCCAGCTCTCGGCAATGCGCCAGACTTAGTTAGGTGGTTCCGGTTCCCAAGCAATGCGCCAAACTTAGTTAGGTGGTTCCAGCTTCCGGGCAATGCGCCAAACTTAGTTAGGTGGTTCCAGCTTCCGGGCAATGCGCCAAACTTCGTTAGGTGGTTCCAGCTTCCGGGCAATGCGCCAAACTTCGTTAGGTGGTTCCAGCTTCCGGGCAATGCGCCAAACTTCGTTAGGTGGTTCCGGCTCCCGGGCAATGCGCCAAACTTCGTTAGGTGGTTCCGGCTCCCAGGCAATACGCCAAACTTAGTTAAGCGCCCAAACACAGACCAATCGTACAGGCGCCGGTGGGGTGGGGAATCCCCATCGCGGGATATTTGGAATTCCCTGCTGGAGGAGACCCGCAGGGGCTCCGCAAGCAGACTCTACAAGCATCCCGCGATGGGGATTCCTCACCCCACCGGCGTTTTTTCGATATGTTCGGCTGTGGTTATCCTACTTTTTCCGGGAAGTCGCTATACTAGCCTGGGTAATTTTGGTATTGATATTCCCCAGAAGAGAGCGGGCGGACTGGCTTTTTGAGCTGCTGCCCGGGTAATCGCCCGTGTTAAGGGCCGTTTGGGCCTGATCCGTCTGGGTTTTAGCGGTGTTAAAGTCTCCGTTAATGGAATCAAAGTCCAGTTGGATGTTTTTTACACCCTTGGCGGCGTCAATGTTCTTTTGAGTTTCCCCAAGACTGGCCCGTACACCGGTCAATAGGTTAGACGCCTCGTCCCGGGCCCGCTGAGCCCCGGCTTTTCCGTCCGATATAGCCCGTTCCGTTGCGTTTATCACTTCCTGGGCATAGGTTTTGGCCGCATCATACCGTTTTGCCGCCGCTTCAGACTTCATATTTGCCAGGGCGTCCCGGGCGCGAATTATCGAGGAGCTTCCGTAGGCTACGGCATCGGGATCGTTTTCCGCCCGGGTAAGGGCCGCCGTTGCATTATCCATTTCTTCTGTGGGGGGCTTGGCGCAGGCGCTCAAAAACACCGATAGGGCCAATACCGTTATCAGAATAAAGGGTATTCTTTTGTTGTTCAATTTAATCCTCCTGAAATATCTTATACCCCTTCTAAGGTATTAGTTTAGATAACTATTATTCTAAATCAAACCCGAAGGTATATGCAAGTAATAGAAAATCCTTATTATTATCGGTATAATTTCGAAAATAAAGGTGAGTATGACGGCATATATTTCTAAAAAAAAAGCCCTGATTAGGTTTGTTCTTTCATTTTTTGCGGCCGCCGCGGTGTTGGCCCTGTCTTTTCATATCCTCAAGGGGCCGCATCTGGGTCCCCATTATGATTATCTTCTGAAATATGTTGAACCGGTCCCGGTATCCGGGGAGCTGCTCCTTGTTGAGACCCGGCTTCCCCTTTCCGCCAATGGCGACACCGCCCTTCCGGAAGATTTTATTGAACCCGCATCCCTTGTTTCGGTATTGATGACCATGACGGAGATGAACGCACTTTCCCTAGTCATCCAGGCGCCGGTTTCGGCCGGGCCCTTGTCCGGGGGCGCGGACCTTCGGCTTGCAGCTCCGGATGAAATCCGTTCCCGGTTTGACGGGGAATTTAACCTGGTGGAAAGGAATATCAGGAACCTGTTTGAAGCCATACGCCTGGGGTTTATACTGCCCGCGGAGGCGGATCGCTATGTGGGGGAACTGATAAGCATCACCGGGCGGGGGAAAGAACGGCTGCTCCGGGCGTTGTTCCCTTCCGATAAGTCCGACCGGAGCCCCCTGGGGCGGGCTTCCGAAGTTTTCGGCAAGGTGTGGGTTCCCGGCGCTCTGGGGGAGCAAGGTTCCTGGTACTACAATACCCAAGCGGACGGGGACGGCAAGATACGGCGCGTTGTTCCGGTTATGAGCCAGGGGGAAATAGGCGGGGAGCATTTGGTATATGCCGCGCTTAAAGACCGTCTTCCGGCGGAGTTTTCCTTCCCCGGCGATGACCGGGGGGCGCTGCTCTTTGTTCCCGTCATGGAGGGAGATTTCCGGCGTATCCCCATGGCGGTCTTTCAGGAGTACGAGGAGGCGGACCGGGAACTCTTCCGGCTTTTATCAAACGCCGAAAGTCAGGGTATCTATGCGGAACTTAATCCGGAATCTTACCCCGGCTATCTCTACGAATATGCTCAGAATATGCGGGAGGAGCTTTTGCGGGAGCCGGACCAGGATAGAAAAACCCGCTGGCTTGACGCACGGGCAAAGTACTTCCAGTCCCTGGATGATTTTTTTAACGGCCCCTCGGAAACGAGCTTGGTGGATGGCTACGAAAGGATGATCGCCTCCGAATCCCTGGGGGTGGAGGGCATACGGCGGGTTACGGCTTTACGGAATGAGCTGATCCTGAGCTTCCGGAATTTGCGGGAAAACTATGCCGGACTTTTGGAAAAACGCGCTTTCCTGGAGCTTGAATTGTCCAATTCCTTCTGCATCCTCGGCCCCCCGGATTCGGCTCTTGAAAACTCCGCCATTCTGGCTAATACCCTCCTTACCGGAAGGGTGATAAGCCCCGGTTCGGACCAGGATACCCTGCGCTGGTCCCTTATTGGTATCCTCATCATCCTGGCGCTTATAAGTTTCCTTGGTCCCTGGATTTCCCTGGGCGCTGGTTTTCTTCTGGCTGCGGCTCTGGGGGCTGTTTTTTCCTATAGTTTTGTCCTCAGGGCCTATTGGATGGACCCCCTCATCCCCCTATGCGCCGCTACTGCCGGGGTTCTGGTATCCGTTGTTTTTGCCTTTCTGGCAAAATACCGTTCCGCCGCCCGCCTTCGCCGGGCCTATGGTTCCCGCATGGCCGCCCCCTATCTGCGCCGCCTAATCCGTTCGGGACGGCCCCTTCCATCGGAAACCTGCAGCGCCACGGCGGCCATTGTGGCGATCCGGGACGGCAGCCTGAAGGGTATAGAAAACCGGAGCAGCCCCCGGGAATCCGCCAAGGCGGCATCGGTATTTCGGGAAGAGGCTTTCCGCCTTTTCAGCGCCGCCGGGGCTGTTATGATCGGTATTGAGGGGGACCTGACGGTTTTCGCCTTCGGTTCCCCCCTGGAACGGCAGGCGATGAAGAAGATGAAGACCCTGCTTCCCGATGACAGTATTCGTGCCGCAGAATTGGTGTTGGATATTCTGAAAAACGTCCCCCGGGCCGCATCCTGGTGTTTTGCCATCGATGCCGGGGAATGCAGCTTCTCCTGGTCGGCGGCTGCGGGTTATACCGCCTCGGGCCGCGCGGTGGTCTCCGTCCGGCTTTTCTCCAAGCTCTGCTCCCGGTATAAAACCCGCATCCTGGTGAGCAGCCGGATCGCCGAAAAGCTGGGGACGGTTCCTGTAAAAAAGCTGGGCGCTCTGGTGGATCAGGACGGCGGTGAGCGGGAAGAATTTTTTGGGCTGGAGAGCGGAGCCCAAGAACCAGGTCCCGGAGCGGAAAAGCGTCCGGGCTCACCGGCCTGAAAAAAAGAGCCCCTTAAACCCCGTGGGGGGGCTTAAGGGGCAAGTCACGATTTTTAATTCTGACAGTGCTTTCTGCGTTTTTTACTTTCCCTGTTTTGCCTTGATGTATTCAATTAGTCCGCCGCAATCGGCAATTTCCGTGATATGCGTGGGGATTTTGCTGCACCCATAGGTCTCGCCGGTGGTTTTGTTTACGATTTTTCCATTCTTATAGTCCAATTCAATCGTTTGCCCGGGCTTGATTTTCGCGGTTTCTGCACATTCAATGGGTAGAAGCCCCACATTAATACAGTTACGGTAAAAAATCCGGGCATAGTCCATGGCGATTATAAATTTCACCCCAAGGGCTTTAAGCATCAACGGCGCAGTCTCCCGGCTTGAACCTGAACCAAGGTTATGTTCCGCTACAAAATAATCTCCCTTTTCATAGCCGGAAGCAAATGACGGGTCTACCGTCGCCATGGTATATTTCTTTGCCTCTTCAATCTGCAGCTCCATATATTGGGGCGGCGAAATAATATCGGTATTGATATTATCACCGTATTTCCATACATTCCCTTGTTTCATAATCTCTCCTCTCAGATTGTACGGGGATCAACGATCCTGCCAACTATTGCGGAAGCCGCTGCGGAAGCAGGGGAAGCAAGGTATACATTCGAACTTTTACTGCCCATACGTCCCCAAAAATTGCGGTTGGTAGTAGAAATACAGGATTCGCCCTCTCCAAGAACGCCGGAATGTACCCCCAGACACGCACCGCAGGTGGCGGCCATAACAACCGCGCCCGCATCTGCTAAAATTTCAAATAACCCCGCTTTAAGGCATTGTGAATACACATCCTTCGAGGCGGGTGAAACTAATAATCTTACGCCCTTGGCAACCTTCTTGCCCTTCAGTATCTTTGCCGCCGTCTCAATATCGGTTATTCTTCCGCCGGTACAGGAACCGATATATACCTGCTGCAATTCAACCTTTTCCAGAGACTCGATATCGCACACATTATCTACCTCGTGGGGGCAGGCAATCTGCGGTTTCAAAGCCGCCGCATCAAAGGCAAATGAGGCGCAATACCCGGCGTCGGCGTCGGGGTTTACCCACTCAAAGCTGCCTTTAATACCCCGTTCCGCAAGGTACTGAGCGGTAATTTCGTCATACCCTATGAGCCCGGCTTTTGCGCCCGCTTCTACCGCCATGTTTGTGATACAGAGCCGCTCGTCCATGGGAAGGCCGCGGATAGTGGAACCGCAGTATTCAATGGTTTTGTAGGTAGCGCCCGCATGACCCACCGTACCTATGCTTTTAAGCGATACGTCCTTCGCCATAACCAGGGGAGCCAGCGCGCCATTCCATTCTACCTTGACCGTTTGGGGTACCTTGAGCCATGTCTGTCCGGTGGCAAGCACCCCCGCCATTTCCGTGGAACCTATGCCGGTACCAAAGGCGGCAAGCGCCCCGTACATACAGGTATGCGAATCGGTACCCACGACAATTTCACCGGGCAGCACATGGCCTTTTTCTACCATCACCTGATGGCATGGGCCGTCGAATTCATAATAGTGCTCACAGCCGTTTTCTTTTGCCCATTCGCGGGTATACTTAACGATATTTGCCTGCTTTTCATTTGCCGGCGGCGTATAATGATCGGAAATAATAATGACCTTATCGGGGTCCCACACCTTGCCGCCGATTTCTTTCAAACGGTCGGCGATTTCAAGGCGGGGCCCTAGGATGTCATCCATCATAGCCTTATCAATCTTTACCCAAAAAATATCGTCGGCAGAAACAGTATCCTGCCCCGCGGCATGAGCCAATATCTTCTCGGACATGGTCTTGCCCATTTCGTTCTCCTTATGTTCGTTCTAAAATATCTTGTATATACCGAGTACCGCGGCCAGGGAGACCACAAGTACCCCGCCTGCGGAGACAAAGAAGAGCTGAATGAACAGTTTCAACTGCTGTTCCTGGGTAGGCTTGGCAACCTGGGAATAGGCGGCCAAACCAAGGGAACCGCCGGTAGAAAGGGGGCTGGTCCCCGCCACATGTGCGGAATTGGTAACCGCGGAAAGGAGCACCAGTGCGGAAACGCCGCCGACTTTCTCTATGATGCCGGGAATGGTTGGGATGAGGGTAGGCATAACCACCCCGGAGGTCGAACTAAACCATGACATGATGCCCGCGGTAAGTCCCAGGATGCCGGGCGCCGTAGTGGGGGTCATCAGGGTTGCGAGGCCGTCGGAAAGCAGCTTGATACCGCCCAGCTTGATGATCATCGCCATGAGCATGTTCACCCCGCAGACCAGAATCAGGGTTGCCCAGGGAACGCCCGCGATAGCCTTTTTTTCGTCAGCAGCGCGGACTATCAGGAGTACCATGGCTACGGTGAAGGCCACAAGGCCCACATTCTGTTTTAAAATGACTACCGCGACAACCAGTACCCCCATGCCGATCAGGGTATAAATCTGATTTTTGTTGATTTTTTCAATCTTGATGGTACTGACATCAACGTTGGATTTCATCTTATAGCCGCCCAATACTATGTAGAGGACGATAAAATATACCGTCTGGGCGATGATACTATTGATAAAATAAGTGGAAGGTATTATTCCGGTAAGATTCCCTTTGGCGGCTAACTCCAGCCCGAGAATACCGGTAGGGGCGATGGGAGAGATCCCGCCGGCCGCTGCGCCCAGTACGTTGACCGCAGCAAGTAGAATCGGGGAGATCCCCATTTCTGCGGCGAGCGAACAGGTAAAGACCGCCATCAAACTCATGACCGGGATAGTACCGGGCCCGATAGCCGCCAGAATCGTATTGAATACGTAGACAATAATCGGAATAAGAAAGGTTTTTTTGCCGGCCAGGGAAACCACCCGGCGGGCAAGCCATTCCAGGGTTTTATTTTCCTGTGAAATACTGAACAGCAGCATAACCCCCAAAAGGGTCACAAATAAACTGGTAGGAAATCCCGCCGTGATGGTACTTGCGCCAATTTTGCCCAGGAGTCCCAAAATAAGCGCCAATCCCATGGCGATAAACCCGGGATTACTTTTCCGCACGAAGCCCAACACGACTGCAAAAACCAAAAAAATGAGAGATACTACAGCCATAAATTCCCCCTACATAATGGATTGTTAGCCCCAATGGGCAGAATTGTCCCTTAGGACACTTGATTATATCTTACTAGCAATAATCGGACCAAGATGTCCAATAATTTGCAAAGAACTTTTTATTCTGTTTTCCGGCTGAAACAAAAAGAATTAGGGAAGATTTTTCTCTTGCCGGAAGGCTTTTCAGGCTTCACAAGCCCGGAACGGGGTATCCTGATCCCCTCCATGGGTTTTCCATTTGTTTCAAGAAACACCTTAAATTCAAATTTGAAACATTTCCTTGCTTTTCCCATGCTTAGGGGGTATAATAAAAAATCTTTCCCGGCAAAGCAGCGGCGGAGGGAGAAGGTATATGGTTCCGTACAAAATTCACTGTTTAACCTACAAAACCTTGGACAGCCTGGTGCACCAGGTTTTATCCCAATATGTAGATCCCGAAGTTGAATTCACCATCCTGGAAGGCGCGCTCCTGGAATTTCATGAAGGGGATATTCTGAATAAACTGCACATTGCGGAAGAGAATGGATGCGAAGTGATAATCGCCGGCGGGTCCAACGCCAATATCGCGCGGGAACGATGCAGTATTCCGGTGGTTGAATATCGCCTTACCGCTTACGATTACCTTGCCGCGATTGACAAGGCCTTTATTTACGGCGAAAAGGCGGTGTTCTGCTCCTACCGCCGATCGGTAGACCCGGCTCTGCTGTCATGGTTAGATAAGGAACATATCCCCTATTCCAATATCATTTATGATACGGAAGCAGATTTGAAGGAGCAGCTGCTCCTGCATAAGGGAGAGGTTGTAATCGGTACTGCCTTTCCGGTAAACATGGCGATGCAGCTTGGTATTAATCATATTTTGATCTACCCCGGAGAGGAGTCGGTGCTGGTTGCTTTCCGGGAAGCCAAGATGATTGCGACGCAGCTTCGCCGACAAAGCGAATATTATCAATTTGCCCAGGCGGTAATTGACAATAGTACAAACGGGCTGGTGCTTGTCAATTCCGAAGGTACCGTCATAGAAATGAACAATACGGCGCAGCAAATTTACGGAATCAAAGCCGAACATATCAAGGGACGCAAAGCGGAAGATATCCTTGTGGAGAGCAACTATTTTGAATTTATGAATCAAAATACGAGCGAACTGGTAGAGGTCAGGAAGATTAACAAGGAACTGGTGTTTTGCAAATGGGTGCAATTAACGGGGAAATCTCAAAATGTCATCGGTTCCGTCTGTATTCTCTCAAGTATGTCGGAGATTATGCAAAAACAGTACGATTACCGGAAAAAACAGCAGGATGAGAACAGGGGCCGGGGTTTTGTGGCAAAAATGCGGTTCAGTGATATTCTGGGGTCCTCGGAATATATCCAGCGGGTAAAAGCCGAAGCCCGCCTGATTGCCAAGGTAGAGGGAAACATCACGATCCTCGGTGAAACCGGAGTGGGAAAGGAAATTTTCGCACAGAGTATTCACAACGAGAGTCCCCGTAAGAACGGGCCCTTTGTCGCGATAAACTGCGCCGCGCTGCCGGAACAACTCCTGGAATCAGAGCTGTTTGGATACGATGAAGGGGCCTTTACGGGCAGCAAAAGGGGGGGCAAGAAGGGCCTGTTTGAATTGGCAAACGGAGGGACCCTCTTCTTTGATGAAATTGGTGAGCTTTCAATGTCCCTGCAAAGCCATCTGCTCAGGGTATTGCAGGAGCACGAGATTCGTCATGTGGGCGGTGACCGTATAATTCCTGTGGATGTACGGGTTATTTCCGCAAGCAATAAAGATCTGTCCAACCTTAAGGGGGATCAGTTCAGGCTCGATTTATACTACCGTTTAAGCGTGTTCGATCTTTACCTTCCTCCGCTGCGGAACCGGGACAGCGATTCCGTTACCCTGTTTGAATATTTTTTGCTTCAACGGGGGAGTCTTTATCCGCTGGCCAAAACACTGCCGGAACCGGTAAAAAGGGTAATCCGGGAGTACACCTGGTACGGGAATATACGGGAATTACAAAATGTGAGCGAGCGATATTTACTTTACCTGAGCGAACTTACTGCGCTCAATTACCGGTATCTTTTAAGAAGCATAGTCCGCGCCATCGGTGAAAACCGGCTTTTAAATGCACTCCTTGAAAAGTATAACTATTCGGGCAAGGACCCGGATGAATGGCTTATTACGCTGATGCAGGAAATCCTGGGCTACAACAAAACCCAGGTGAGCGAAAAACTGGGAATAAGCAGGACTACCCTATGGCGGAAAACACATACTGAATTAGCGGAAGAGACCCGATCCGGTCCGAATAACCCTGGAATATGAAAAATATCAGAAAAACGGATCTTTTGGCACGATTCTTGCTTTAAAATTTATAAATTTTCATAGAGCCGCGGAATTGCGACTCCAAGGAGGAAACCATGGGTTTGTTAGACGGCCTCAAAGTATTGGATTTGACCAGGGTACTCGCCGGACCATATTGCGGTATGATGTTGGCGGATATGGGTGCGGAGGTAATAAAAATTGAAGAACCGAAAAAAGGGGACGATTCACGGGCAAACGCGCCCCAGGTAAACGGTGAAAGCGCCTATTTTATGAATTTGAACCGTAACAAGAAGGGTATCACCCTTAATTTGAAAAGCGAGAAGGGCAAAGAAGTTTTTATCAAACTAGTCAAACAAAGTGATATGGTGATTGAAAACTACCGTCCGGGGGTTATGGAAAAGCTTGGCTTGGGCTATGAAGACCTGCGAAAAATCAATCCCGGTATAATCTACGGCTGTATTTCGGGCTTCGGCCATACCGGGCCTTATTCAAAGCGCGCCGGCTACGACATTATCGGCCAGGCGATGAGCGGCCTCATGAGTACCACCGGATGGCCCGATTCGCCCCCTACGCGTACGGGAACCGCCATTGCGGATGTTTACGCCGGGGTAAGCTGCTGTTCGGGGCTTCTCGCGGCGTATGTGCATAAGCTCAAAACCGGGCTGGGGGACAAGGTTGATATATCCCTGGTGGACGGCATGGTTTCCGCATTGGAAATTATCACCATGATCTATCTTTCCACGGGAAGAATCCCGACCCGGATCGGCAACCGCTACGAGGCTATTTATCCCTACGATTCGTTTAAAGCGTCCGATGGGTATGTAATCATTGCCTGCGGCAACGATAAGCTGTACGGCCTTCTGGTGGGACTGTTACACCTGCCGGGAATGGAGGATGAATGTTTTTCGTCAAATGTCAAACGGGTAGAAAACAATGCGGCGCTCAAGGAGATCCTGGAAAAATGGACGGTTACCAAACCTATCGATGAAATCGTAGAGATGATGCTCAATGTGGGGATTCCGGCGGCGCCCATTAATACCCTGGACAGGGTGGTGAAGGACCCGCATATTGCCGGCGCGCGGGAGATGTTTGTGGAAGTAAACCATCCTGTGGCAGGTAAGATTAGGATAACCAACACGCACCTTAAATTTTCCGATAACCCTGCGGGAGTCCGCATACCTTCGCCCACCCTGGGCCAGCATAACGGAGAGGTCCTTGAAACCCTGGGGTATTCTCCGGCGGAAATCGCATCATTTAAAGAGCAAGGCGCTATTTAAGGAGGAACAAAATGGGTACGCATATCAATATTGTTGAAATCGGTCCGAGGGATGGCTTTCAGAGCGTGAAAGAATTTATGCCGACGGAATTTAAACTGGAAATAATAGACGGTTTGGTTAAGTCGGGCATAAAGAGGATTCAATGTACCTCGTTTGTGAGTCCCAAGGCAATTCCGCAGATGCAGGATGCTGCTGTGGTGGCAAAAACCGTCATCGGAAAATATCCGCAGACATCTTTTTTTGCCCTGGTCCCTAATTTTCGCGGTGCGGAATCCGCCGTTGAAAACGGGGTCAAGGATGTATCGGTGGTAGTTTCCCTGAGCGAATCCCATAATAAGGCGAACATAAACCGTACCCATGAACAATCTATTGAGGAGATAAAAAAGATCCGCGGGGAATTTCCGGATCTGAAGATTACCGTAGATGCTGCCACCGTTTTTGGCTGTCCCTTCGAGGGCCGTATGGAAATTCCTCCCCTCATAGAACTTTTGGGGAAACTGCACGATGTCGGGATTCGGGCCTTTACCCTCTGCGACACGATTGGTGTGGCGTATCCCGCGCAGATCCGGGCGATCCTCGAATCGTCAAAAAAAGCGTTCCCCGACTCGATATTTAATCTCCATATACACGATACCCGCAACATGGGTATCATCAATAGTTACGAGGGGATTAAATGCGGCGCTCAGAGCGTAGAAACATCCCTGGGCGGTCTTGGCGGCTGCCCCTTTGCGCCCGGTGCAAGCGGCAACACCTCCACGGAAGATTTTGTCTACATGATGAACCGCGAGGGGTATGAAACGGGTATTGATTTCTCCATCGTACTTGAAACCGCACGGAAGCTGCGCGAAAAAGCGGCGGGCTTGTATAGCGGCCACCATATCAATATTGATAAGGTACATCAGGACTTCACATAAATTGTATAGAGTATAATCCGGAGGTAATAGCTTTTGACCAGATCCATCCAAGAAATAATTGATAGGGCTGCTAACAGTACTGTCGGAGGGGAAAAAAAAGTCCTTTCCGTTGCTGCTGCCCACGACGAAGATGTCCTGCGCGCCGTAACGGCGGCTGTTCATCAGGGGATAGTAAAACCGGTTTTGGTAGGTAATGCAGAAAAAATAGACGCCATATTACGGAAAATCGGTGAAAAAAGTTCTGATTATTGGATTGAAGACGCGGGGGATAACACAAGCACCGCCGCAAGGGCGGTCTCCCTGGTGCGTTCGGGAAAGGCTGACTTTTTAATGAAGGGTCTGCTCAGTACCGCCGAATTGATGAAAGCGGTAATTGATAAGGAAACGGGATTGCGGACAGGAAACTTGATAAGCCATGTCATGTTATACGAGGCCGCCGCATATCCGAAGATTTTGGCGGTAACCGATGGGGGTATGAATACCTATCCTGATTTGGAAAAAAAGATCGCCATCCTAACAAATGCGGCTGAAATGCTTAAGGCCCTTGGCTATGATCGAATGGTAGCGGCCTGTATCTGCGGCGCCGAATCGGTGGACCCGAAGATTCAATCTACTGTGGATGCCCAAGCTCTCAGCCAAATGACCGGACAGTGGGATAAGTACAAGCTCAAGGTACTGGGGCCGGTCGGGCTGGACCTTGCAATCAGCGGCAACGCCTGCCGGCATAAGGGATATGGTGATCCTGACGGCGGTAACGCCGACATTCTTTTGACGCCGAATTATGAAGTGGGCAATGGGATTGGAAAGGCCCTTACCTATTTTGCGGGGGCGCAGTCAGCGGGGATCATTTTAGGGGCAAAGGTTCCTATTGTACTGGTATCCCGATCCGACGAGGCTAAAACAAAGTTAAGCTCCATAGCCTTAGGCTGTTTACTGTCTGTTTGACATTGGGGTAAATCTTCGGATTTGCGGGCCTTTACCAACCGGTCTTATCTGATATAAGCTATATTTTCAAGCGTCCCTGAGCAGTGGGTCTCCCATCGCACAGGGTTTTCTATAAGGGGGATTGTTATGGCTCAAACTGGTAATCTTGCACATCATGTTAAGTTTAGTTCGCGATGGGGATTTATTCTCGCTTCTGTGGGTTCCGCGGTTGGTATGGCCAATGTATGGGGCTTTCCCTATAAAATAGGAGCAAACGGCGGCGGCGCCTTCATCATTGCGTATCTCATATTTGTGGTTATTTTCAGCAGCACCGGGCTTGCGGCGGAATACGGCATTGGCCGTAGATCCAAAACCGGTACGGTGGGCTCCTACCATGCGGCGTGGATATCCGGGGGAAGTAAGGCCAAAGAAAAAATCGGCCGCTTTGTGGGATGGCTTCCTTTGGCAGGGTCCATGTGTATCGCCATCGGCTATGCGGTGATTATCACCTATGTGCTTAAAGCCTTTGTCCATTCGGTATCCGGCGCCCTGATGACGGTGGATACCGGCCAGTGGTTTGAGTCCTTTTCCCTTACCAATTATTCGGTGGTGCCCCTCCATATCATCGTAGTGGTGGGAACCCTCCTGACCCTGCTCTTAGGCGCATCCAGTATTGAAAAGACCAACAAGGTGATGATGCCCCTGTTTTTCCTTGTCTTTGTGGTTCTGGCAATCCGGGTGGCCTTTCTGCCCGGCGCAGCGGCGGGGTATAAATTCATGATTACCCCCGTGTGGTCCCAGTTCAAAGACCCCATGCTGTGGGTGTGGGCCATGGGGCAGGCATTCTTCTCCCTTTCCATGACCGGTAGCGGGATGATCGTCTACGGCGCGTATCTGGATGATAAGGAAGATCTTGTCTCAGCGGCCAGATGGACCGCCGTATTCGACACCCTTGCAGCATTTGTGGCGGCCTTGGTCATCATCCCTGCGTGTTTTGCCTACAAAATTGATGTGGGCGGCGGCCCCGGGCTTCTCTTTGTAACCCTGCCGAGGATTTTGCAGGACATCCCCTTTGGGCAGTTCTTCGCTATTATTCTTTATGGAGCCATGATCTTTGCCGGGGTAAGCTCCCTGCAAAATATGTTTGAAGCGGTGGGCGAATCCCTGCTCAAGCATATTCCCGCACTGACCCGCAAGTTCATGCTGTTTATTCTCTGCGCGGTCTGTCTTGGGATTGGGATCAATATGGAACCCATCTTCCGGTGGGGTCCCTGGATGGACATTGTATCAATTTATATCATCCCCATTGGCGCAACGTTGGGAGCGATCTCCTGGTTCTGGATCATGAAGAAGGACGATCTGATGGACGAAATTAACAAGGGCGCCATGACGGTGCATGGAAACTACTGGTATCTCCTGGGGAAGTTTGTCTATGTACCCCTGGCAGCAGTTCTCTGTGCCGTTGCCTTATTAAAACAGATATCTTTCTAGGATGTTTTGAGGAATACCGTGCCGTATAAAATTCTTTCAATTAACCCCGGTTCAACTTCCACCAAAATTGCGGTGTATGAAGATGCTAAATGTCTTTTTGTGGAAAATATGAGCCATAAGGCAGAAGAATTGACGCCATTTTCAAATTTGCTTGATCAATTTGATCTTCGTAAACGATACGTAGAAAAATCAGTAAAAGAACATGCTGTTGAGCTTACGGAACTCGCCGCCGTTGTCGGACGCGGCGGGATGCTCAGGCCGATGCAAGGCGGCGGGTATTTGGTAACTACGGAAATGATAAACGAGCTTCGATCAGAGAACACTCAACCCCACGCCTCAAATTTAGGAGCGATTATCGCTTGGAGCATTGCGGAACCCCTGGGGATTCCCGCATATATTTATGATGCGGTTTCCTCCGATGAATTCAAGGATATTGCCCATATAACCGGTATTCCCGGTATTCTCCGGGAAAGTTTTTGTCATGTGCTTAATGCGAAAGCCTCTGCGCGGAAAGCTGCGGGCAAAATGGGGGTGAACTATAGGGAAAAGAATTTTATTGTAGCCCACCTCGGCGGCGGTATTTCCGTAAGTGTACACGAAAAAGGCAGAATAGTTGATGCAATACAGGCTGATGGCGGCCCATTCTCCACAGAAAGGGCCGGTAGTGTACCGCTTCATTACATTGTAGATCTTTGTTATAGCGGCAAATACACACAAAAAGAATTGTTTAGCGTGCTGAATACGAACGGAGGTCTTAAGGGGCTGCTCGGTACGAATGATTGCCGTGTCATCGAGCAAAGAATAGCCGACGGAGATGAATATGCCCGCAATATTTTTGAAGCGGAAGCCTATCAAATTGCAAAGGGTATAGGAGAAATGTATCCGGTCCTGTGCGGTGATATTGATGCTATTATTCTGACCGGTGGGATGGCGTATTCGGATTTTATCACAAGCGCGGTAACAGGGCGGGTAAAAAAACTTGCTCCGGTAATTGTTATTCCCGGTGAAAATGAAATGGAGTCCCTGACCCTTGGCGCCTTACGTATTCTTAAGGGTGAAGAAAACTATAGTACCTATACAAAGGATGTAAGGGACCGATGTAACATGGCCAATAATTGATTCGGGTTCGTCCTAGTCTTCATTTTTTGCAAATAAAATAGAAATTTTTGAAAAAATGGTATACTGTATAACTGAAGCTTATTCCAAAATCGATAGAAAGCAGTAGGGAAACCGGCGTATGATTTTGTATAATTCATTTTGTTATATAGAGTTACCTTCCTCTGGAGTTTATGTTGTCTCCTCGTAAACCAGCCTCGGGGAGGGCGATCCTGATGGTCCTCCTGCTGTTTATAGGCGGCGGCGCTCTTTCTGCCCAAAATTCATCCGAAGTTGATGTAATCCTCCGGACCCGGGAGCTGAGTTTTGCCCAGGCCGCCGGTTTTGTCCTGACAGCGGCGGAGCTGCTTCCGTTGGATACCCCGGGAGGCCGGGTAGGGGAGTTGAATGCCCTTGCGCTTGCGGCGAATAGCGGTTTTCTGCCTAAAAGGGTTTCTCCCACAGTCGCCGGTTCCGGGGATGTTCCCATAAAGCTGGGTGAGTTATGTTTCCTCATTATGAAATCCTTCAATATGAAAGGGAATTTTTTATATTCCCTTTTCCCGGGTCCCCGCTATAGCTACCGGGAATTGAAATATATGCGGCTGGTTCCGGAACCGAGCGATCCCGCTATGCCGGTGAGCGGTTTACAGCTTATGCAGATAACTGAGCAGGTACTGTATTACCTTGGAACCGATGCGGGGACTACGGATGGGATTCAAAAATGAGGATGTCAAAGCTTGGTTTGCTCCTAATCCTCTGCACCTATGCCGGGTTTGGGGCGGATTTTGGGGTGACGCTCAGCGTTTTGCCGGAATACGATTCAAGATCCGATAGGGAATTCTCCTTTACGGGGACCCTGTCTCCCTGGGTTTCGGCCCTCCTTAGCCCCACCCTCGGCCTTTATGTATCCGCCGCCGCCCGGCTGGAGTATGACGAACCGCCGGACCCTTTCCTGATCGAACTGGACCGGACGGAACTGAGTTGGCGTCCGGTTTCAACGGTGTTTTTGCAGCTGGGGCGGCAGTGGTTTGAGGATAAGCCGGGTCTTATCGCGTCCGGGTTGTTTGACGGGGTCCAGGGCTCCCTGGGCTTAGGGGATGCCCGGCTTTCCCTGGGGGTGTTTTACACCGGATTCCTGTACAAAGAAACCGCCAAGGTGATCATGAACAACCATGATTTGGAAATGTACGGCCTCGAACCGGATTACGGCGATATGTCAAGCTATTTTGCGTCCAAGCGCGTTTTGGTCCCCTTTACGGTGGAATTCCCCGGGTTTACCGCCCGGTCTTCCCTGGCCCTTAGCGCTATTGCCCAATTTGATGTGAACGGCAGGGAGACCGCAGATTCCCTGCAGAGCCAATACCTGGAGTTTCAGTATATTCTGGAACCCCGGGAACCGCTGCATCTTACCATAGCCGCCAGCGCAGGGTTACGGGAAACGGATGATATGCGGATGGGGTTTGCGGCCCTTGCAAGGGTGGATTTTGAGCCGCCCACGGCGGTACAGGATTTACTTTCCCTGCAGCTCCGCTGGTCAAGCGGGAGGGGTGAGGATTTTATTGATGCATATTTTCCCGTAAGCAGTATTCCTGTGGGGGAGATTTTTCCGTCCCGCTTGTCAGGGCTGATGTATATCAAATCCGCCTATATGGTGCGGCCCCATAAGAGTTTTAGCGCCGAGGCTGGGCTGAGCTATTATATAAGGACCGACCTGACAACTTTGCAGGACCGTGAATTTGATCCCCCTTCGGATTCCCGCTTATTAGGCGGGGAGTGTTACGGTTCTCTGGTATGGGCGCCCCAATCGCTTATCCGGTTAAGCGCAGAGGGGGGCCTTTTCTTCCCGAACTTGGGAGGGGTATTTATTTCCGGTACGGAGCTTCGGTGGAAGGCCGCCCTGGGGGCAGTAGTTTCGTTTTAGTGAGTGGAGGCTGGTATGAAACAGGGAATACTATGGTTTATCTGTCTTTTTGGGATCATTCCCATAGGGCTTTTTGCCCAAGCTGCGGAAAGCCGGGGAATTATACAGGAAGTACAGGGTAAGGTGGAAATACGGGCGCTGGGTGCGGATTGGATCCCTGCGGTGGAAGGCCAGCGGGTAGAATGGGCAGCCACCATATCCACGGGGTTTAAGGGTACCGCCCTGATTAAGCTGGGGAATTCACTTTTAACGGTGCGGCCCCTGACCCGGCTGACCGTGCGGGAAATACAGGAAACCCAAGGGATTGAACGGGTAAGCTTGGATATGCAAACCGGAAGGATACGGGCGGATGTAACTCCTCCCGCGGGGGGCAAAACCGATTTCACCGTCCGCAGCCCTACGGTCACCGCTTCCGTGCGGGGGACCTCCTTTGAGTTTGACGGGACGATCCTATTGGTCGACGAGGGGCGGGTGCGCCTTACCGGCGGGGATAGTACCTCCGTATATGTGAGCGCAGGCCATCATGTTACTACGGACCCGGTGACGGGGAGAATCCTCCTTGTTGCGGAAACGATACGGGAAGAAATGGTTCCGGATAAACCGGTGGGGATGGGCGCAACTTCGCCGGATGTGAACATACAACCGGCGACGGCCTCGTCTGTCGGCCCAAAATGGGAGTAGTAGTTATGAAGAAAACCATATTGGGATTGGCAGTTTTATTATTTATGGCTTCCTGCGATTTCTTTTTGGGCCCCTCCGCAGGGGAGGGGAATGTAACGATCCAAACGGGGAATGGTACGGGAAGGGCAGCGCTGCCCCCGGAGAGTACTGAAAAATTCCGCTATGAGTTTACCTTTACCAGGCTGGCTCAGAGTTTTACCATGAATCTTGATCCGGGGGTGCAATCACTAAACCTGTCCTTAAACCTGGGGGAATGGTTTATCGCCGCTACGGCCTATGCCGATGGGGATGTGCTTGCGGGAGAGGGGGAAATGCACTATACGGTTGTGCCGGGGAACAATTTAGTGTTGGTGCCGATGAAGGTGATCGAATCCTACCTTGGCCAGGAGACGATAACCATTAGCTTTACCGATTCGTCGGATGAAAGCGTTACCCTTACTATTACGGGTCTGGCTGATGATGGCAGCGGCGGTAAAACACTCTCGTGGTTTACGTCCAATTTTATCCTGACCGCAGCCGGAGGCGCCAGTTACCAATGGTACAAAGACGGGGTCGATACCCTGAATAGTACGGACACTTTTTCTGCCCCGGGTTCTGATTTTACCCTGGGGAAACATCAGATAATGGTAAAGGTTATTACTTCCACAGGGGCGGTGTACTCGAGGACGGTTGAATTTACCGTAGAATGAAGATGAAGGCGAAAGCGAAGGGGATGAACAGGATGAAAGAGCGAAATAACAGAAAACAGAATAAGTGTGGCATAAGAAAAATTTTCAAAGCTGCCCTGGTTTTCCTATCCGCCATCGCCATGCTTACCCTCCTGTCATCCTGCCCTAATCCGGTCGTCCATGGGAATGGCTCCGCCCTGGGGCGGGTGGTGGTGCGGATTGGAGACGGAGGGGGGAGGAATTTACTGCCCTCAAGTCAAAGCTTTACCAAATATACCCTCACCTTTAGCGCCGAAGGGAAAGCGGATGTGGTGGCGGAACTTACCGGTGATAATGCAAACTCCCTAAGCGGGGGCGGGTTTGGGGTAGACCTGGAACCGGGGACCTGGAGTTTAAGGGTTACCGCCTATGCCGGAACCGCACCGAACTATACGGCCAGTGCGGAAAGCGCTGCCCCGGTTGAGCTTAGGATTACCGGGGGAAGCGTCACCAGCCAATCGATAAAGCTTATCCCCATCGAGCCCGATGTTCCAACAACAGGAACCCTTAGCTGGACTATCCGCTTCCCCGTTTTGAGCGGTTCGGATACGGCAACCCTGAAGGTAAGAAGGGTGGCGGACCCTGTCGATGTTATACCCCCGGTGGACCTCTTCGCCAATGCGGTTACCACGCCGCCTGACATGACGGCATCCGGTACGGCGCCGCTCCTTCCGGGATACTATGAGCTGCTTATCAACCTGTCCAAGGACAACAAGGATGCGGGCCGGGCTGAGGTAGCGTATGTCTTTTCGGGGCTGACGACCGAGGCGCCCTTTACCTTTATTGATGATGATTTTGTGAGCATGATGTACCTGACCGGGGAGCTTCCGCCTCCCGCCAATTCCTCCGGTCTTACCCTGACCGCCGTGACGATACAAGCCCTTGATGTCTCGGAGACCCCGCTTTCTGACCCGGCCACGGTAAACTTAGACAGCCATGAATGGGCTCTGAAGGTTCCGTTTGACACCACCCAAGTCAAATTTAAGCAGAAATACTTCCTGAGCGACGGCGGCGGCTTTGACGGAGTTTACGAAGTAGAAACCGGTGTCATATCTTCCTTCGCGTCCGGCGGTGGCGCCGTAACTGACAATTTAACCCCGTCGTCGCCCATACCCACCTTTGTCGCGAAGGTGGACGACATACTTTGTACAACCCTTGGGGAAGCAATAGGCATCGCCGGGAGCATTTCTGCATCAAAGCCGGAAATATCTGCGATTAACCCGGTTATGGTAACCCTGCTTGAGGATGTAACTATAGATAACGTAATAAGCATCCCCGCTACAACCTTTGTAAAGCTTGTTTCCCTTCCGTCCGGCAAGACTATAAAGCGTGGCCTCCTGTACGATGGCTTCCTTATCAAGGTAGAAATCGGCAGATACCTGGAATTGGGGGGTGATGGGCCGCTTACCATAGACGGTGACGGTATGAATGTTACTGCATCCAAGGCCCTGATTACCGTAGATAATGGTGGTACGCTTACGATAAGCAGTGATACTGTAACATTAAAGGATAACAACAATACCAATGTTAATAGCGCCTACGGCGGCGGAGTGTTTGTGGTTGGCACCTTTACCATGTCGGGCGGTTTAATCACTGGGAACAAAGCGGTTTACACCGGCACCGACACAAACGGCTCAGGCTTTGGCGGCGGGGTGTTGGTGTCTGGCGGCACCTTTACCATGTCGGGCGGTTCCATCACCGAGAACAAAGCAGATTACACCGACTCAGGCAGCTCAGGCGGTTTTGGCGGTGGGGTGTATATTAGTGGTCCTAAGGGTATCCTTACCATGAAAGGCGGTTCCATCACCAAGAATGAAGCCGTTAAGGGCGCCGGCGTACATATAGACAACGGTAAGTTTACCATGGAAGGGAGCGCTTCCATCGCTGAAAACGACGCCCGCGACGGCGGCGGAGGTTTAGGCGGCGGAGTGTTTGTGGGTGATACTACTTCTTGTACATTTGAAATGAAAAATGGTACCATCTCCCAGAATACCTCCGACAATTCAGGCGGCGGGGTGTACATACTTTCGGGTACGGTTACTACTGCCGGGGTTCAATCTTCCGGGTTTTTTATGACAGGCGGAACCATCTCCGACAATGAGGCCGTCGCCGGCGGCGGGGTGTATGTGTTTGGCGGCGCTATTTCCATGTCTAGTAGCAATGCTGCTGCCGCTATCACCGGGAATAAGGCCACTTCTTCTTCTTTGGGCGGCGGCGGGGTATATATGGAGAGCAGTACTTTTACCATGACAGGCGGAATTATAGGAGGCGGCGATTTACCCAGCAACGCTCTATCCGGCGGCGGGGTGTATATGGTCGGCGGTACATTTAATTTGGAAGGCGCCGGTTTCATCACCGGGAATACGGCAACCAGCTACGGCGGCGGGGTGTACCAAGAAGGTGGTAATTTTAACCAGTCCGGCGGAAGTATCGGACGCAGCGATTCTCCCGGCGACGGAAATACCGCTCAGTATGGCGGCGGAGTGTATGTGAAGGGCAATGGTACCTTTACCCTGTCGGCAGGTTCCATCTCCGGGAATACTGCCAGCGATGGTTCGAGCCAGGGCGAGGGAGGCGGGGTGTATGTGTCGATGGGTACATTCAATTTGGAAGGTGACGGTTTCATCACCGGGAATACAGCGGTATCCCTCGGCGGCGGGGTGTATACGGCCGATACTTTTAGCCAGTCCGGCGGAACCATAGGAGGCGCTTCCGGCGCAGGGAATACTGCTCAGGATGGCGGCGGGGTGTATATGGCCGCCGGTGTGGTTACCATGTCAGGCGGTTCCATCAGCTGGAATGAAGCAACCAACACGGGCGGCGGGGTACGAATGGCCGGCGGTACGTTTACAATGTCCGCCGGAACCATCGCTAGTAACTCCGCAGATGTCAACGGCGGCGGGGTGTATATGACCATCGGCGGCTTTACCCTGCAAGGAAACGGTTCTATTAGCTCTACTATTAGCTCTAATACAGCCGACAGCGGCGGTGGGGTATATATGAACGGTTCCGGTACATTTACCCTAAAGGATGGGGGTTCCATCGTCGAGAATACTGCCACCGGCAATTATGCGTCGCAAGGCGGCGGCGGGGTGTATGTGAATGACGGCAATTTAAATATGAATGGGGGTTCCATCACCGGGAATAATGCTTCCGGTAGCGGAAACGGGAACGGGGTGTTTCTCGCAGGCGGCAGCTTTACCCACACCGGTGTAACCGTTGATGATGCAATATACCCCCCTGAACTGTAATCCAAAAGGCATGGAGAGGTAAAGGCGGAACAGGGGATGGCAGGATAAAACGATGAAAGGCCGGAGTGATAACAGGAAACCGAATACCCCCGGTGAAGCCATGCGCTTATTGGGTTTCCGAAAGCACACAATTTGTCGGGGGGCCTGTCAGGAAGGAAAAGTATGGGGCCTCCCAGAGGGTCCCTCCATACTTTTCCTTCCTGACACCCCACTCCGTACTAATTGTAGGTGTGCTTCCGTGCCTCCTAGGCGCATGGCTTCACCGGCCGGTTCGCCGAATGAAGTTTCCAACTAAGTTCCAAGCGGTGTTCCCTCCCAACAAAGTTAAGCGCAACAAAGGCCCCCTATGGACCCCCTAGGACGTGGAGAACGCACAACAGGACCAGTTATCGGGGGTGGTGGTGGAGAAAATATCGGGGGGACCCTCTGGCTATTCTTGACCCACAGAATCTCGTCCCTTATGTTTTTTGGGTTCGTAAAAATCCGGTTTTCACTTTTTTCAAAAGTTTTCCTTCCCCAGTAAAGTATT
>NZ_JAJQRB010000091.1:0-24028 GCF_046533075.1 Treponema primitia
CACCCGTTCCCATTTCGAACACGGAAGTTAAGCCCTCTTACGCCGATGATACTGCCCTCCAGAAGGGTGGGAAAGTAGGTCGTCGCCAGGCTTTTTTATTTATAGTGGTGTTACACCCGTTCCCATTTCGAACATGGAAGTTAAGCCCTCTTACGCCGACGCTCCGCCCCGCTGCCTAGCGGGGCTGTTAATAAATTTCCTCTATGCGCGCGACCCGGAGGGTCGCATGATACTGCTCCCCAGAGGAGTGGGAAAGTAGGTCGTCGCCAGGCTTTTTTATTTTATAGGCGTTTACTTAGCAAAAAATAATAACCGCCAAGTCGAAAAAGGCGCAGAAGGAAGGGGAAAAGAGAAGGGGTTTCCTTAAATACTTCTTCGCCTCCTTCGACTTGGCGGTTAAAAATCCATAGGAGATTTTTAGCAGGATTCCCGCAGTAAAAGCTTGGCCTTAAGTCGCAGTGATTCCTGATTAAGTTCTTTCCCGTTGATACGGTCAAAAAGACGGGCTGCGGCAACGGCGCCCATGGCCTCTCCCGGCTGGGCCATTACCGTGATTTGGGGACTGATCATGGAAAGCCAGATATCATCGTCAAAGGAGATAAAGCCCATGTCTTCGGGAATTTTGACAGCCATATCCTTAAGGCAGGTATAAGCCCCGATTGCGGCCATACTGCTTCCGCAAAGTACCGCTTCTACCGATAAATCCAGAAAATGCTTCATAATAGTATAGGTCTCCGCATTGCGGAGTTGAGAGGTTACCAGGGATGAACCATGGGCTAACCCAATGAGCTGAGGATTTACTTTAATATTGGCTTCCGTCAAGGCCTGTTTATACCCCGCAACCCGCTCCAACATGGTCTTATCTTTTCCGGTCGCTTTTCCCGTAGGGTGATAATTGAAGGAGATTAGACCTATTTTCCGGTACCCCCGGCTCAAAAGATGTTTTGTCGCTTGATAGCTGGCTTCTGTATTATCCAACAGAACACAGTCATAAATACATTTTTCCGGCTGCCGGTCTACAAAAACAAGAGGGAAATTAGGGGGCAATAGGTCTTTTATATAATCGCAGTTATAGCTGGTAGGCGCAATAATCAAACCATCGGCGCCCCGAAGATAGAGGGATTCGACATTCTTAATCTCCATGTTCTTTTGTTCCGCCGAATCCATTAAGCTCAGTTGATAGCCAAGGGAATTGGCTGTCTTCTCAATTCCCCTCAAAACATTGACAAAGAGATATTTTTCTATGTTATTGATCACTATGCCGATTAGCCGGGATCTTCCGCTGCGGAGGTTCCGGGCAATGGGGTTAGTTTTAAACTTAAGCCGGCGGATGGCCTGTTGGACCTTTCGGGAAGTATCTTCAGAAACAAAGCGTGTCCCGTTAAGCACATGAGACACTGTTGAAACAGATACCCCAACGGCATCGGCCACATCACTCATGGTTGATCTTCGGAAGGCTTGGTCTGGGAGTAATTTTTCTGGTTTATTCACAATGTCATTATGATATTCTGATTTGCCCTTTTTGTCAAAAGAATTTTAAAAAAATTTGTTGACTTTAAAAAAATACTGTGATATGATAAGGAAATCGTTGACGCAAGCGATTTTCTTGCATAAAAGAGGCCTTTATAGAGGTTCCGGATAATCGTTTGTTAGGAGTGGTTTTTGAACTCTGCTGATATGTTTGATCATCATCCATATTAAGCGGATTGCGAAGTAAAATCATTTTGGAGGTAGACATGAAAAGGTTGCTTGTAATAGGAATGGCTTTATCCCTGATGCTGCTGGCTATGTCCTGCGGTAAATCATCTGAAACAAACAGTTCGCCTGCGGCGGCGGGGACTACGGCAAAAAGTAGTACCGCAGTTTCTGCGGGAGGATCCGGGGTTTATAAGATTGGAATTGCCACCAGGGAAATAACCAATGACTATAACCGTGACATCATCAGCAGCGCCCAGAAGGTTGTTGAGGGCGCCGGGGGAAGCGTGGTAATTGCCGATGCCAACGCCGATTATCAGAAGCATAACGAAAATATTGAGAATCTGATTAATTCAGGCATTGACGGACTGATCATCCAGTTAGGCGATGCTCAACAGCTTACACCCATTGTGGCCAAGGCTACCGCGAAAAAGATTCCGGTGATTTGCGCCGGTGTTGGCGCTCCCATCCCCGGTGTTCTTTCGGATTTGAACGGCGATAACCCGCTGCTTACGGTCCTGGCTGCGGATGCATTGTTGTCCGCCGTCGGCTATAAGGGCACCATTTATGTGGTGTATGTACCCGGCGCTCCGTTGCTCGAAACCCGTCGGCGTATTTTCCAGTCAATCTGCGCTGACTTTCCGCAGGTAAAACTTATTGATGTACCTGCGGAACACAATCCCGCCAAGGTACAGACCCAAATTGAAGAAATCCTGACGGCAAATCCTGTAAAGGGCAGCATAGCCGGTGTTTACGGAACCTATGATATGTTGGTTTCCGGCGCTAATGAAGCTATCCGCCGCGCAGGCCGGGACGAAATCAAGGTTATCGGTATTGATGGTGATAAGATTGCTTTCCAGATGTTGTTGCAGGATGGAAGTCCCTTCGTAACTACCGTTGTACAGGATTCTCCTGGTATTGGCCGGCAGTGTGCGGAAATTCTGCTTGGAGTTCTGAATGGTAAAATAGATCCTTCTACGATAGCCCCCCAAATTCCGGCTACCTGTTATACCGCAACCAGGAAGAATGTTGTTGAAGCGGTAGGATTGCGCTGGGGTGAAGGCTTCTGGAATGATGTCCAGATTAGTAAAGATGAAATTATTGCTAAATATCCGCAGACTGATCCGGTTCAAGTAGTCAGTCCGACGGTACCTTAAGATTATTTTTTAAGGATGGATTCTGATGGGTGTGGAATATAGTCTACAATGCCGGAATGTGTGTAAAAGTTTTGGCGCAAACCGGGTGTTGCAGGATGTAAATCTGGATGTGATACGCGGGGAGGTTCATGCCCTGCTCGGACAGAACGGCGCCGGTAAGTCTACCCTTGTAAAGATCCTTACCGGTGTTTATTCCCGGGATGTGGGGGAAATAATAGTAGACGGCGAAAACGTTCGCCTGGAAAATCCCTCCGATGCCGAACGGCTTGGTATCGCTATTATTCATCAGGACCAGCAAATGGTGCCCCAGTTTGATGTAACCCGGAATGCATTCCTGGGGGTGGAGTTAAAAACACCCCTGGGAAAACTGGACTTCAAGACCATGGCCGTTAGGGTTACAGAAAAACTAAAGTTAATTAATGTTTCTTTTACTGCGGATACCCAAGTCAGCAGTCTTACCGTAGGGCAGCGGGAACAGGTAGCGATAGCGGCTGCCCTGCTGCAGAATCCAAAAATTCTTATTCTTGATGAACCTACTGCTTCTTTAAGTATTCCTGAGGTTGAACATTTATTTGAAATCATTGCCATGCTTAAAAAACAGGGCGTGACGATCATTTATATCTCCCATCATTTGGATGAAGTGTTTCGTATATGCGATAGTATTACGATTTTGCGGGACAGCAAGGTGCAGGGTAGTTTTCCGATTAAAGAAATTACCCATGAAAACGTAGTAACCCTGATGATAGGCCGTAAACTAGAGGAATTTTTCCCGAAAACACCGGTGGAAAAGGGCAAGGTATTGCTGGATGTAAAAAATTTAAAAAACGGCCCTTTGGTACAGGGGCTTAATTTTAAATTGTATGCCGGTGAGATCCTCGGTTTTGCGGGACTTGTTGGCGCAGGCCGAACCGAATCCCTTCTGTCGATATATTCCGCCGGCCGCAAGGTCGAGGGAGATATTTCTGTAGAGGGAAAGACCTTTATTCCAAAATCCCCTCTCCATGCCCGTAAACAGGGTTTTGCTTTTATTCCTGAGGATCGCCGTAACGAGGGCATTGTTAGTGATTTAAGCATTTCACAAAATCTTTCGTTGGCTTTTACCGGTTCGTTGGCAAAATGGGGAATTATCAGGCGGCCGTTGGAAACGAAATTGAGTAATACGGTTATTAATAACCTGGCGATTAATTGTACCGGTCCTCAACAGCGGGTAGGGGATCTTTCCGGGGGCAATCAGCAAAAAGTGGTGATAGGGCGTTGGCTCGAAGGTAATGCCCGGATATTCGTGTTTGATCAGCCTACTACCGGTGTGGATGTGGGCGCTAAAACAGAAATATACCGGCAAATGGTAAAATTAGCCCAAAACGGGTGTGGCGTTATATTTATTTCATCGGAAAATGAAGAGCTCCTTGGTATGTGTGACCGGATACTGGTTATGGCTAAGGGGCGTATTGTAAAGGAACTGGATCGCAGTGAAGCAACAGAGGAAAAATTGTTGTTCTGGGCTTCCGGCGGCGAACAGGGAAAATAGGGACGAAACGCAAATGGTACAATCACAAGCAGCGGGAAAAATACAATCCCCATGGATACGTTTTTTGTCAAAACGGGGAACCGGTATCTGTATGGTACTGATACTGTTAATCCTGGGTATCCGGGCGCCCCTCTTTTTTTCGCTTGACAATTTAATGGATGTACTTAAGCAGGGAGGCATCCTTACACTGCTCTCCCTGGGGCTTACTTTGGTACTTGTACCCGGGGGATTTGATATGGGTGCAGGCGCCACCATGCAGTTTACCTGCAATTTGGCGGCGGCGCTTATTTTAAGCGGCATAGCTCCAATGTTTACGATTCCTGTGGGAATACTTTTAGGTTTTGGAGTAGGACTTTTTAATGCTTTTTTAGTGCTGGTCATGCATATACCGAGTTTTGTCGGTACTTTAGGTACTATGTTTGTGCTCCAGGGTTTGACGCAGCTTGTTAATAAAGGTCAGGTAATGAATATCGGAATCAGACCTTATTTTACGGCCCTCGGTCAGGGACATATTGCGTTTATCCCCATCATCTTTATTATTGTGTTGGTAATGATGGTGATCATTAATTATTTCCTTAAGCATACCCGTACCGGTCTCCGGATGTATGCGTCAGGGCAAAATCCTCAGGCAGCGGCAATTCGGGGTATTAGTACGGCTAAGTGTATCCTTATTGGTTATTTGCTTTCCGGAGCTATGCTTGGTTTTACAGGGGTAGTTCAATGTAGCTATATTTATGGTTCCACGCCTATTATCGCCGGTATTGATTTTCTTATACAAGCGTTGGTAGCGGCATACTTGGGGACTACTTTTTCGAAAACCGGTGAGTTAAGTATCATTGGCAGTACTATCTGCGGCCTCTTTGTTGCGGCATTATCAAATGCGCTTATTATTAACGGTATTTCAAACCGTCAGATTTCAGGTGTTCTGGGCGTAGTGCTTATTGTCTCGATTTTAATAACCGTCATTCACAAACGTGAAATCGGGCAGGTTACAATTTTCTAGGGTCAAACTGATAACACTGGAGGTTTATACAGTGAACGATGTCCGATTGACAAAAGGACAACCATCTTCTCGGTTTACCAATTTTCTGCGGCAATACGGCGCCTTGATCGGAATGGTAGTGGTCCTGATAGTTTTTCAATTTATCGATAAACGGTTTTTTAATCCCAAGAATATTCTGGGGGTGCTTAATTCAAGCACTTTTCTTATTTTATTGTCCTTGGGGATTATGATGACCATGGCGGTACGGGGAATTGATCTTTCGGTAGCCCAGGTAGCGGATGCATCAGGAGTAATTGTTGCCATGCTGATTCTGAAGGGATACCCCATCCCGTGTGCAATTTTAATTGCCGTTGGTTTTGGATTAGCAGTAGGGCTTATTAATTGTATTATTATTTCCTATTTAGGGGTTCCTGCAATTATCGGTACTTTGGGTATGATGTTTATAATTCGCAGTATCGAACTTTCGCTGACAAACGGCGCCCAGCCGCAGATCCTTTTTACCCTGTCCCCCCGGCGTATAGGAGCTTTTAATTTCATAGGGCAAGGACACTTCGGACCGATAACGGTACTGATGATACTCTGTGCAATACTTTGTATTGTGTTTTACTTTTTAAAAGAACGTTCAGTTTTAGGACGCCACATGGATGCAGTCCAGGGTAATGTGCGTGCGTCAATACTGTCGAGTATTGATGTCCGTCTTGTATTTGGTCTGGCCTTTGTTTTTAGTTCAATTATCTGCGCTATTGTCGGGGTTATGCTTGTTTCCCGCTCGGGAAATGCCGTTCCGCGTGGTGTCGAAACTTATTTGACCGATTGTTTTGTAGCTGTTTATGTGGGAACCCTGTTTTCCAAAAACCGGCGTTTTAATGTAATAGGGACAATTATTGGCGCCCTGTTTGTAGGTTTTTTAAGTAACTTTTTTACGTTAATTGGATTTGGAGCGGCATTGAAAAATTTATTCAATGGGATCTTTATTATTTTGGCCGTTGCACTGAGTGTACTGCAGAATAATAAGCGATAAGTCATATAATGGAGGTACGGAAATGTTAAAAATTGATGCCCATACACATGCAGGCGAGGGAGCCGCAGTTTGGAGTGGAAAGCAAATAGTTGAACGCATGGATACTATCGGAATCGACAAGACAGTAATATTTCCTTTTACCGAAGGTTTTTTCCACAACCATGATATCCCTAAATATGTCTCTGAATTTCCCGATCGATTAATACCATTTTGCGCTGTAAACCCGTGGGAAAAGAAAAAGGCGGAGGAAGAACTTGATCGCTGCTTCAAATCCGGATTTAAAGGGGTTAAACTGCATCCGCAGCTTTGCGGATTCAGATTAAGTGATCATGGACTCTGCGATCCGCTTTTTGAAATTGTACAAGCCCATGGCGCTGTTGTAATTGTACACGGAGCTTCCGACCTTTATAACTGTCCGCTGGAATTTGACAGAATGGCGCGGCGTTTTCCAAAGGTTCCTTTAATTATGGCGCATATGGGGTTTTTTTGGGAATGGGAACTTGCTACTGAAGTTGCAAATGAAAATAAAAATGTTTATTTAGAAACTTCCCGTGTTCCGCCCTTTGAAACTGCAAAGGTTTTGGAAAAGACTTCTGCTGAGAAAATGATGTGGGGTACTGATGGTCCATTTGCCAATTATGAAATGGAATATCAAAAGATTGAACGTATATCAAATAATGATAGGGAATTTGAACAAATAATAGGCGGTACTATTTCAGGACTGCTGGGGATTACCGGATGATAAAATTTGTCGCTTTATTTGAAAAGAGCAAGGAAAAAACAGCATCCAATGAATTGCTGCTTAGGCATGTTGCTCATCTTAAAAATTTAAAAAAAGTTAATCATCTTTTTTTATGCGGACCATTGAGAAACAGTAACAAGGTAATACAAATCATTTTGGCCGATGATATTGAGGAAGCGGAAAAATATCTTCGGATGGACCCCTTTACGGCTGAAGGAATATTTGAAACATATACGGTCTTTGAATTAAATGAAGCCAATGATAATAACAATTGGCTGCTTCCTTCATAAGGGTTTGTCTTTAATACCCCGGCGCCTTGCTGCGTTGGGGATCATTTAAAACGCTTGACCATATAGTCCCATGATTCCATGTGATGACCAAACCAGAGTTCGTAGCCTATACCTTGGTAGTATTTAAGCTTTGCAATAGTGTTGAACCATGCTTCAGTATTCCACATAAGACCGCAGCCATAGAGGTTATTCTCGAGATTGAAAGGCGTGTAACAGGCATCAGCACAGAGTATAAGCGGCTTATCATAATCCGGGAGTCGGACAATTAATGATTGGTGGCCGGGAGTATGACCGGGTGTTGCTATACAAACAAGAGATCCATCCTGAAATACGTCAAAGTCAACGGTATCGGGAATTTCAAGATAATTATAAAATCTGGTATCCTTAAGATCATTAAGAACGTAAGTATAACGCTGGTGCAAAGGCGGCCACCAGCCATATTTAAGTTCCGCCGACCTGACAATAAACTGAGCCTTTGGAAAAGACATCATTTCACCCGTATGGTCAATATGAAGGTGGGACATAATAACATGGGTAACTTCCGCCGGATCAATGCCTGCCCTCTGTAACTGAAATGGAAGACAGTCATCCTTTTTTATGTTAATCTTTAGGATATTTTCAATTGACTTGCCATACCAACTTTTTGGATCATCCAAGCCGCGGTGATTATGTCCGGTATCAAAGATAACGGTACCCTTGGGATGACGAATTGCAAATGCAGGAAGTGGATGTTCATAGGGGATACCCCAGTGCATATTGTCCATTGTTCCCTGATCGACCACGTATGTCCCGGTTGTAAATGGAAATAAAGTCATTTTAATAAGCCCCCTTACAATAGGATAATCTATAAAGTATAAATACACAACAAGAATATTGGGGTCTTGATGACGGCTCACGGACGCCCCCCGCCGGGACTTCTTCATCGTTGTCAAAGGGGCGGCGTAGGGATGGCCGTCCCGGAAGGTACTTTCCACGATGATTTCTTGTATTAGCGGCCCGTAGATGATATGCTTACTTATCCGAAAATAATCGGAGGATAAGAAAAACTAAGCCCTGAAGGATATATAATGAACATAGCCTTTGGTCATACTAATATGGATTTGGATTGCCTGGGGTCCCTGATTCTGGTGAGGAAGCTTTTTCCGGAGTACCGGCTGGTGCGAAGCCGGCTTATCCATCCTGAAGCCCAGAACCTGTATGATTTTTATCAGCAGTACTTTGATTTCCTGGACCCTAAGGATATTGAAACAGAGGTAATCGAGAATATTGTCATTGTGGATACCTGCATGGCGGAACGGGTGGGGGAATATTTCAGCCATATACGGAATTCGGCGCCGGATATACGGATTTACGATCATCACCCTATAGAATCCTGCAATATTCAGGGTGCAAAAGTGGAGGGGGGGAATTACGGGGCCAATACTTCCTTCCTGGGGAAATTGGCCATGGAACAGGGGATACGGCTCCTGCCCGAGGAGGCGACCATTGCCCTGACAGGTATCTATGCCGATACGGGGCGGCTGATCTTTGAAAATGTCAGCCGGGCGGATTTTGAGGTTTCCGCCTGGCTCATGGATATGGGGGCTTCGTTAAAGCTGGTTAAGTCCTTTCTGGAAACCATCCGCGAGGATGCTCAGCTGGCGATCCTTAACCAGGCTTTTATGGTCCTGCAGCCCCGTATTATCCAGGGCCATGAACTGCTTCTGAGTTACCTTGAGTTGGGTGAAAATACCCCGGGTCTGGCGGCGGTGGTAGAAAAGATCATGGAAATACGGAACCCCGATGCGTTTTTTGCCCTTTTTGCCATTCCGAAAACAAAAACGGTGCTCCTTATAGCCCGCAGCCAGAAGGCTAAAATCAACCTCCATGAGCTGCTTCACGTCTATGGCGGCGGGGGGCATCAGCTGGCGGGTTCGGCGAAGATAAACGGGCGGGAGGGACCTGAATTTTTTGAAGAATTTCTGGACTACCTGGAACAATCCCTAACGCCGGCCACCCGGGCCGCCGACATAATGACCCGGGATGTCCACCGGGTGAGCGAAACCATGAGCCTTTTGGAGGCCTCCGTTTTTCTGGAAAAGGCGGATCTGACCGGGGCGCCGGTACTGGACGCTGAGGGAAATGTAAGCGGCTTTATCAGCCTCCGGGATATCATGAAGGGACGTAAGGCGGGGGTGATGAAAGCCCCGGTACGGGCCTATATGTCAAAGCCTGCGGTGACCGCCGGCAGTAACGTTACTATGCGGGAAATAGAACGTATTTTTTACAAGCACCATATAGGGCAGCTTCCCATTGTGGAGGATCGTAAGCTCCTGGGTATCCTTACCCGCTGGGATTATCTGCAATACAGAAAACGTCAAGTCGGCCGGGAAGCTTAATAATCAAATGGCAAATACTTTTTTTTCCGATATGATAAACAACCACTTTAACCCCGCAGCGGTTTTGGATATATCCCAGGGCGGTAAAGTTTTAGTTATCAGCGACTTCCACATGGGCTGCGGCCGCAGGGACGATCTAGCCCAGAATGGGGTCCTTCTAACGGAGATGCTGGATCACTACTATTTAAACGGAGACTGGACTATTGTCTTAAACGGCGATATTGAGGAGCTGCAGCGTTTTTCCCTGGAGAGCATTAGGGAACAATGGCCAAGGCTGTACCAGCTCTTTGATAAATTTAACGCCCGGGGACGGCTTTATAAAACCCTTGGGAACCATGATGAGCAGCTTATCTTTGAAAAAAAGTATCCCTACGCTCTGTATGATGCGGTGCTTATTGAGACCGGCCTTATCCCGCTCTATGTGTACCACGGGCATCAGTCTTCCAAGATTTATACCAATTATAATAAGCTGCTTCAGATCGGAATACGCTATCTTCTCAAGCCTCTGGGGGTTCGGAATATTTCATCCGGCCGTAGCCCCTTCCGGCGGTTCCATGTAGAAAAACAGGCCTATGATTTCTCCCTGGCGCATAACTGTATCTCCATCATCGGCCACACCCACCGGCCACTCTTTGAATCCCTGGGGCGTTTTGAATTTATTAAATTTGAGATTGAACGCCTGTGCCGGGATTATCCTGTCTCCCTGGGGGAGGATCGGGAGCGAATCGCAGAGGAGGTGCGGGCCCTGCGCGCGGATCTGGGGAAGCTGAAGCGATCGGAAAAGCGGAATGCTATGCGGGAGAGTCTCTATGGGGATGATCTTCCCGTACCCTGCCTATTCAATTCCGGAAGCGCCATAGGCAGAAGAGGTATTAACGCTATTGAACTGGACAGGGAAAAAATTTCCCTGGTGTACTGGTTTGTCCAGGGTGAGGGGAAAAAATTTGTCAACCGGGGCCGTTACCCGGTATATATACTGCCGGGTACTAAATACTGCCGTACCGTCCTGAATCAGGACCGGTTCGAGTATGTGAAGGCGCGGATAGAACTGTTGGGAAATCCTCCGGAAATAAACACCGCTTGGGATTAGGGTCAGACAAATTTACTTTTGATGAGGGAAAAATAGTTTTCCGCTTCCTCGGGGCTTTCCACCGCCTTGTCCGGTTCGTGGTATTCGATCAGGTGGGGGGGGATTTCCGCCAGGAAAGGTGAGGGGACACAATCCGCGGTGCTCTGCAGGCGGCGCCGTTGGAGACAGCTGGTGATAAAGAGCTTGTCCCGGGCCCGGGTGATGGCTACGTAGAAAAGACGGCGTTCTTCTTCAATGGCGCCGCTTTTTTGGTCTTCGTCCCCCTCCTCCATGCTCCGCTCGTGGGGGATGATGCCATCCTCGGCGCCGGCGATAAAGACCACGGGGAACTCCAAGCCCTTGGATGCATGGATGGTCATGAGGTTCACCTTCCCCTTGCCCGCCTCATCATCCCCATCGTCCCGGGTAATTAAACTAATGCGGTTCAGGTAGGCGTAGATGCTGGGATCGAAGTTGTCCGGGTCCTTCTCCCAGGTTTCCATGGACTGGATGAGGCTTTCTATGTTGAGGAATTTCCATTTGGCCATCTTATCATTTTTACTGTACTCCGTTACCAGGTAGGACCAGTAATCGATGCTGTCCACCAGGGCCCGTGTTTTTGCTGATAACCCCCGCTTGCCAAGCATCTCCTCCCGGTAAGTTTCGATGAGGGTCATGAATTCGTCGATCTCCGCCTTGCCCTTGGCGGCTTCCTGGAAAAGGGTGTCCGGAGAATAGCGGAGTTTTTCCATGGCGTCCCACAGGGTGGAATGATTTTTCCGTGCCAGATCCATCAGGGCTCCTATGGTAGTTTTCCCAATGCCGCGCCGGGGGGTGTTAATGATTCTGAGGAGATTCACATCATCGTTGGTGTTGGCGATGAGCCTGAGATAGGAGAGAACATCCTTAACTTCCTTGCGCTGAAAGAAGCTGGTTCCCCCGGAAACCCGGTAGGGGATATTCTCCGCCAGGAACGCTTCCTCAATGCTGCGGGTCATGGAATTGGTTCTGAGCAGCACCCCGAAGTTATCGTATTTGAGCTTATCCTGGATCATGATTTTTTTTATTCCGCTGGCAATAAAGTCCGCTTCTTCACTTTCGTTTTTAGGATGAAAGAGCTCCACCGGTTTGCCGCCCTTGTTACCGGACCAGAGCCGCTTTTCCTTACGGTTAGTATTGTTGGAGATGACGCCATTGGCTGCCTCTAGGATGGTGGTGGTGGAACGGTAGTTTTGTTCCAGTTTGATCTCCACCGTCCCCGGGAAATCCTTTTCAAACATGACGATGTTTTCGTAGTTGGCCCCCCGCCAGGAATAGATGGACTGATCATCGTCCCCAACCACACAAACATTGCGGTCCGCCAGGAGCCGCATAAGGCGGTACTGGGTAAAGCTGGTATCCTGAAACTCGTCCACCATGATGTAATGGTAACGGCTGCGGTACTTCTCCAGGACTTCGGGATGCTTTTCGAATAGTTCTATGGGGAGGGTCAGGAGATCGTCAAAGTCCAGGGCGTTGTAGGTCTTCAGGCTGTGCTGATATTCCTTATACACCGGTTCGTAGGCATCGTTGGCGCCGTCCCCCCATTTAAAGCGCCCAATCTTGACGTTGGAGAAAAGCTGGCCCAGGGCGTAGAGGTCCACCCCTTCGGTGGAGAGCCGGCATTCACGGAGGCTTTCCTTGATAGCGGAGCCTCGGTCCGTTTCATCGTAGATAGAAAAATTCTTCCGGTATCCCAGGTGTTCTATTTCTTCCCGGAGTATCCGTACCCCAAAGGCGTGGAAGGTGCTCACCGTCAGGTTCCGGAGCTTTTTCTCCGTCAGTTCCTTGACCCGTATTTCCATTTCCCGGGCAGCCTTGTTCGTAAAGGTGAGGGCCAGGATGGCGGACTGGGGTATCCCCATTTCCAGCATGTAGGCGATACGATAGGTAATAACCCGGGTCTTTCCGGAACCGGCGCCGGCGATGATGAGTACCGGCCCTTCGATTGTATTAACCGCCCGGAGCTGCTGGTCGTTCAGTTCCGCTTGAAGGTTTAGTTTAGACACGGACTATACTTCTTTTAAAAAGATACGGAGGGCCTGTATGCCCAGGAGCATCACTGCGGTAACGATGGCCCCGGCTGTAAGCACCCCGAGGATCACGGCGAGCATGGTTTTCCGCTTGCTCAGGCCCAGCACCCAGGACCCCAGGGTTCCGGTCCAGGCGCCGGTTATAGGCAGGGGGATGGCCACAAAGACCGCGATTCCAAGCCAGCCCCATTTTTCCACCTGGGCATGGAGTTTGACCCGGGCCCGTTCCACAAAGCGGTCAAAGAATTTTTCGTACCAGACCATTTTAAGAAAAACCCTGTGCAGGGTGGAAAGGAAGATCCAGCAGGCCGGCGCCACCAGGGCGTTGAGACCGGCGCAGTACAGGTAGGCCCAGTACCAGGGTATCCCATTGGCAATGGCGAAGGGGATGCCCCCCCGGAGTTCTGAAATGGGCAGGAAAGAAAGCAGTGCGGTCCAGAGGAGTATTACAGGGGTATTCATTGGAGAAAGTTTAGCAGAAAATGCGGAATGAATAAAGCGTTTTGGACGGCGGCGCTATAACTATTATTGTCCCGCCAGAAGCTTGGCGATAGCCTTTCCTGCTTTGCCCCGGTGGCTTCAGCCATCGGCCAGAAGCTTGGCGATGGCCTTTCCAGCCTTGCCCCGATGGCTGATTTGGTTTTTTTCTTCTGCGGTAAGTTCCGCCACGGTGCGGCCAAGTTGGGGGAGGTAGAGGATGGGGTCGTAGCCGAAGCCGCCCGTACCACGCTCTTCCCGAACCAGCTCCCCCTCCAGGGTTTCCTGGACCAGGTAGAAGCGGTCTTCGCTGAAGAGGAGTACCATGGCGCAGACGAACCGGGCTTGGCGGCGGGGATTGTCCCCAAGTTCTGATCTGCTTTGCAGCTCTTGGAGGAGCAGGGCGTTGCGGTCCCGGTCGCTGAGCTTTTTACCGCCCTCGATACTGCCATACCGGGCGGAGTAGATGCCTGGCCGGCCGTCCAGGGCGTCCACGCAGAGGCCGGAATCGTCGGCAATAACCGGGTCCTGGGAACCGCATCCGCTTGCCAAGACCAGGCGGCGGAGTTCACGGGCTTTTATCAGGGCGTTTTCCCCAAAGGTGGCGCCCGTTTCATCGGGATCGAAGGGGATTCCTTTGTCGGCGGGGATTTTTATGATGTGCCCGGGCAGAATGCCTGAAAGTTCAGCCCTTTTATGGGAATTGCCGGTGGCAAACCAAATCGTCATAGGGGTATACTAACATGAATTATGCGGATGGGAAAGGATGAATAAACAGAGCGTATTGAAAGAATATTTTGGGTATACCACCTTTCGCCCCGGCCAGGAGGAGCTTATCGACGCCATCCTGGCGGGCCGGGATGTGATGGCGGTAATGCCCACCGGCGCGGGGAAATCTATCTGCTATCAGATCCCGGCGATACTTCTGGATGGGCTTACGGTGGTAATCTCTCCCCTGATATCTCTTATGAAGGATCAGGTAAACGCCCTGCAGGAAGCGGGGGTAAGGGCGGCGTACCTGAACAGCTCCATGGGGAGCGCCGAATATGGGGAAATTCTGCGGGGCCTGGCCCGGGGAGAGTACCAAATCCTCTATATCGCCCCGGAGCGGCTCCTGCGGGAGGATATCCTGGAGCAGATTGGGGATACCCCCATACCCCTGGTGGTAGTGGACGAGGCCCACTGCGTTTCCCAGTGGGGCCACGATTTCCGTCCCAGCTATCGTCTTATCGCAGAATTTATCCGCCGTCTTCCGTCGCGCCCCCGGTTGGCGGCCTGTACCGCCACCGCCACGGCAAAGGTTAAGGAGGATATCCGGAGCCTCCTGGAACTGAAGGATCCGCTTTTGCTGACCACAGGATTTGACCGGCGGAATCTCTACTTTGGGGTTGAAAAACCAAAACAGAAATCCGAGGCTCTCCTGGGGTATCTGGAAAACCATAGGGGTCAAAGCGGTATTGTCTACTGTTCCACCAGGAAAAAAGTGGAAGAAGTTTGGGAACTCCTTGGCCGTTATGGTTTTGCCGCCACCAGGTATCATGCGGGGCTGGAAGACCGGGAACGCCATGAAAATCAGGACGATTTTATTTTTGACAGAAAAACCATCATGGTGGCCACCAACGCATTTGGCATGGGGATAGACAAGTCCAACGTGTCCTTTGTGATCCATTACAATATGCCCAAGAACATTGAAAGCTATTACCAGGAGGCGGGCAGGGCAGGCCGGGACGGGGAAAATGCGGAGTGTATCCTCTTTTACAGCGGTCAGGATGTGCGGATCAATACCTTCCTGATCACCAACAACCAGGAGGAGGAGAACGAACGGGATGAAAAACAGGTGGAGCATAATCTGGAACTTTTAAAACAGATGACCTTCTACGCCACCGGTTCCGACTGCCTTCGCGCCCGGCTCCTCGCCTATTTTGGGGAAAAAAGTCCCGGCTATTGCGGCAACTGTTCCAACTGTAAAACTACCTTTGAATCCGTGGACATCACCCTGGAGGCCCGGAAGATTATTTCCTGTGTTTACCGCTTAAAGGAGCGGGGCCGGAATTTTGGAAAAATTATGATCATTGATATTCTGCGGGGCAGTAAAACGAAAAAGATCACTTCCCAGAGTCTGGATACTCTGAGCACCTACGGGATCATGGCGGATACCGATGCCCACCGAATCCGAAATATCCTGGACTATCTTATCGATCAGAAATATCTAAGGGTGGAGACCGGGGAATATCCCGTGGTGGACCTTGGCGATAAAGCCCGGGAAATCATTGTGGAGAAAGCGCCCTTAACAATGATGCTGCCCGCCGTGCTTCCCGTTTCGAAGGCTGCCCCTACTCCCGTGTTTCAGGCGGAGTTAACGGCTCGGCCTGCGGATGAGTCAAACAGCTTTGCTGTTACCAAGATCTACACCAAACCGCGGTCCGCCGTCCCGGACGCAGCTCCGGTGGACGAAGCGCTCTTAACAAAGCTCAAGGACCTGCGCCGGGAACTGGCCCAGGCCGGCCATGTCCCCGCATACATCGTATTCTCCGACGCCGCCCTGCGGGACATGTGCCGCAAACAGCCAACCACAAAGGCGGCGTTCCTTGGGGTATCCGGCGTAGGCGAAGTAAAGATGGAGAAGTACGGCGAAGCCTTTACTAGGCTCATAGGGGAGTATGTACAGGAGGGTGAAAAATGAAAGATAAGACTATGGGTGAAATACTGCCTATACAGGATATGATTCACGAAATTCGCGGATGTAAGGTGATGATTGACAGTGACTTGGCACGGTTATATCAAGTTGAAAACAGATCGTTAAATCAAGCGGTAAAACGTAACTTGGGGCGCTTTCCTGAGGATTTCATGTTTCAACTTACAAAGGAAGAATGGGAAAGTTTGAGATCACAATCTGTGATCTCAAAGCTTCCGGAACAAAGAGGCGGGAGGCGGATTGCACCCTATGCCTTTACCGAACAAGGCCGATTGGGTTTAGAGCTTCTCCAGCTTCAACGTGATGGTCGGCTGATCGCAGATCTCCGCAGGGCCGTAGTATTGTATGGAGCCGGGGTAGACAAAGCTGGTTTTGACCGACCATGTTTCCCGTTCGGCGGCAAAGGCTTTGAAGGGTTTGCCGTCCAGCTCTACCAGGGCCTTCCGGATTACCGGTTTGTCGGCGCCGTGGCGGTGTTCCATGTTCATCATCATGGTTAGGGGGACCCCGCCGGCTATCCACTGGTCCGCAGGGGCAACCAGGTTCTTTACGCTGGAAAGGTAGCCCGTAAGGCCCGAGGCGATGAGTACAAAGGCGCTGAACCCAAGGCTGTAGCAATAATCGGCGTCGAAGTTGGTGGGGAAGGCGCAGCGGCCTTCGTAGCCAAAGAAATGGCCCAGGGCGCTGAATTTGCCCTTGTAGGTTCCCGTTTTTTTAAGATCCCTCAGTTTGCTCTCCGTCATGCCCATGAGTAGTTTTTCTGTTTCGATGCGGGATACCTGAACATTGCCGTGGGGGTCACGGTCCATGAGGAGTTCCTTGGCAATTTCCTCCGGAAGGCTCTTGAAGAGATACCCCGAGGGATCCGAAAGCTGCGTTACCAGCCAGTTGGTCTGGGCATGAAAGCTTCCCTGCTCGGAAAATTCTTTTTCCTTATTGGCCATAATATCGTTCAGTTCATCAATGAGCTTTTTCATTTCCGGAATGAATTCAACCAGCCCCTCGGGGATAAGCACCACCCCGAAATTTTCCTTGTTGTCCGCCCGTTTAACCACGGAATTGCATATCTGATCCACCACCTGACCCAGGGATAACTTCTTGGCCTCCACTTCTTCGGAGATGAAGCAGATATTCGGCTGGGTTTGGAGGGCGCACTCCAGGGCGATGTGACTGGCGGAACGGCCCATGAGTTTGATAAAGTGCCAGTATTTCTTGGCGCTGTTGGCGTCCCGTTCAATGTTTCCGATAAGTTCGCTGTAGGTCTTTACCGCCGTATCGAACCCGAAGGAGATTTCGATATTTTCATTTTTTAGATCCCCGTCTATGGTTTTAGGGCAGCCGATAACCTGTATGTTCGAGCCCCTGGAAAGGAAGTACTCCGCCAGAAGAGCAGCATTGGTGTTGGAATCGTCACCGCCTATGATTACCACCGCGTCAAGCCCCAGTTTTTTGGCAGTTTCCAGGGAAGAAGCAAACTGTTCCGGACTTTCAATCTTGGTCCGCCCGGAACCGATCATGTCGAAGCCCCCGGTATTCCGGTAGGCGTCCATCATGGGGCCGGTAATTTCCACACTTTTATTATCAATAAGGCCGCTGGGGCCTCCCAAAAGGCCGAAAAGTTTTGAACCGGGATTCCCCTTCTTAAGGCCGTCATAGAGGCCGGCGATTACATTATGTCCCCCCGGGGCCTGACCGCCCGAAAGGATCACCCCCACGGAAAGTCTGCGGCTTATGGTCTCATTCCTGCCCGGTACAAAGGCGGCCAGTGGTTTGCCATAGGTTTCTTTAAAGCGGGCTTTCAGAGCGTCCTGATCCGATATGGATTCGGTGGGGTTTCCTAACTGAACTGCTATTTCTGTTACCGGCCTGGATAAGCTGCCGGGAAGTTTTGGTTTGTAGGTATAGCGGACTCTTTGCAGCGCCGACAATTCCATGGTGTACTCCTTTGAAAAACTTGAATAGGATAGGGGAATAGTATACCAAAACCAGGGAGGAAATTTCAAGTTCTAATTGGGAATAACTGAGCATCGTGAACTTAAACAGATTAAAAAACCGCGAAGGCGCAGAAGGCGCAGAAGGCGCAGAAGGAAGGGAAAAGAATTTAAATTAAGAAAAAAAAGAAAGATTACAGGGAAATCTTATATTTTTCCTTCCCCTTTTTCGACTTCTGTGACTTTGCGGTTAGAAATTTCTTCATGATAGGTAATCATGATTGATTTGTGGGTCAATTTGTGGTCCGTGGGTTTTCAGCCGATGGTGGTGCCCAGGAACTTTTCGCCCCGGAGTATCTTTTTAAGATTTTCCAGGTCGCGCCCTGCGGCGCAGATAACCCGCAGGCCGAGCTCCGCGGCGCGCCGGCTTGCCACGGGGTCGAAGGGTACATTCTTGCCCGGGGTCCATTCATCCCCAACCAGGGTACGGAAATCCGGCCAGGAGATGGCGTCAATCGGTTTTGCCTGGGGGTTTTTCTTGGGATCATCCGTGTAGACCCGCTCAATGTTGGAAAGATTGATCACCGAGTCCGCCCGGAACCGTTCCGCCAGAAGTACGGCATCGTTGTCCGAGGAGAAGCCCGGTTTCCAGCCCGCAGCCACCAGAACTTTCCCGGTCATATCCACCGCTTGGGTGGGGTCCGTAACCACATCCTGGGAACACCACGCACCCATAAGCGCCCGGACCAGCTGGGCGTTAAGCCTGGTAGCCATGACCCCGATCCAATCCGCCTCGTTATTTTCGGCTTTTTTGCCCGTAACTGCGGAGATTTCCCGGTAGGCCTTCTGGTAGACCCGGGCGGGCCCGCCGCCGCCGACCACAAAGATGAAGCGCCGCTCCGCATCGGTCTCGAGGAATTCCCGGATCAGGGAGACAAAGTTTTTTAAAAAAGCTTCGTCCACCGCATCGGGGGCTACAATAGAACCGCCCAGAGAAATGACCGTTATCATACCATGCTCCTTAGGGATAATTTTTCATTGATAGTAGACACCGTTGATTGTAACGTCACTCCACAGGGATGAATAGGACTCCAGACCCCCCACGGCTTCTTCCCAGAGATTCTGCAGGGCATAATCCCTTTCCCGTACGGCCACCCGGCCCCGGGGATCCATTTGGGAGAGGGTGGTAAAGCCCCGGGAGAAGCTTATCCGCTGGTTGTCCAGGTTGCCAAAATAGTAGTTTGCCCTATCTGCCCGGAGTATAAAAGACGACGGAGCGGCTCCCGCTCCCAGGGCGGGGTCCACGGGTATCCAGCCAAAACCATCTATCCAGAATTCGGCCCAATAATGGCGGCTGAGCATACGGTTCCGGTCCATGAGGACCCCGGAGATGGGAATAGCAGGTATACCTGCGGAACGTGCCATGGTACAGAAGAGCAGGGCAGCCATATAGGGGTCCGCCTTTTTTTCTTCCAGGGCTTCCCGGGGGCCTCCCGAAAGCTCGTCCCACTGGATTCCCCCTTTGGTGAGGAGGTACTCGTAGATACGCTGAGCCCGAATATAGGGGTTCTGTTCCCTACCTACAAGGGCGGCGGTCTGCTCCTTTATCTGGGGATCATCCGAAGGGATCTGGAAGCTTGGCGCGGTATAGGCAGCCCTAACCGGAGAGGCTAAGGAAGCGCCTCCGCCGGAGGCGATTGTCATGGAATTGGGCCTGATATCGGTTTCTACCGTATAAACCTCCACCAAATAGGACAGGCTGATCCCCGTGGCGGTATCACTTTCTAAATTTTGCAGTTGAAAAAGGGTGGTTCCCCGGTAATTTTCAATGAAGGGCTCCACATTACGGGATAGGATCTGGATATTCTGCTGGGAAGCGGAATTGACCGGCCGGGGAAGCCAAAGGTAAAGGCGGTTTGGCCCCTCCGCATCCTGAACCCGGATATCCACGGCGTAGGAGATAGCGTAATTTCGTTTGTCCTTGTAGGTCTTGGTTCCCGGTTTGCCGGTGATGTCGAAAAACACCGGCCTGGCGTTTCCCCGTGGGGTACGGACCGTGAGGTTCCCTCCGATAGCCCCGTCCGGAACCCTGACCCGGATTTCCCGCTCACTCCAAAGCTCATAACCAAATTCGGTTTCCGAAACCTCTACTAAACCCGGACCGCTTACCCCTGCCGCCGCCGCCGGGGACGGCTCCGCATCCCAGGCAAAAAATACCCCGCCTCTTTCCCGGGAGGCGCCGAAACCGCTTCCCCGGATGGTTACCGCGGAGCCCACCGGCCCGGCCAGAGGCTCTACCGAAAGGATCTTGGGTCCGATACCGATATTTTCCCCCTGGATGGTCTGAGGCATTGTTAACCGGTTAGAAAACAGGGCGGAGTTACTTTTTCTATTATTCCGGTAAACACAGACCAGCCCGGAATCCCCAAATTCGGGGATCCGTACCAGAATCCGGGTATCGGTCCATTCAATGTAGGATGAAGTGGTGGGGGTGATCCCCCCTATGGTAACGTAGGATTCTTCCCGGGTATTCCCAAAATTTTCTCCCGTTATGGTAAGGACCTCCCCCATTATCCCTATCCGGGGATTAATCAAATGTATCCGGGGCTGCCGGTCCATACATGAAAAAAAAAGGAGTATAAGTGGAAATAAAAAGAGCCGTCTCATTCCGGTAATGCATTCTCCGGAGTAGAACCGCTTGCCGCCGCGGTGGATGGCGCCAATTCCCCTCCGGCGGTTTCCGTATAGGGGCGCAGTTCCAGTTGAATCTCTATATGGGCTTCATTTTCGGAACTTACCTTCCCCAGGGGGAAGAAGTATATCTGCTCACCAAATTCCATGGGGATGGACTGAAGGGTCGTCTGGTAACGGATCCCCAGGTTGGGCACATTTATCCAGATCTGGCCTTGGGCAACCAGAAGGCTCCGCCCATTTTCCTGCTGATAGGGGGTGAACTGGGCGAAAACCACGACATTTTCCCCGATAAGCTTAAGACTCACGGGCCTTCCCAGGATAGTTATCTTTGAGTTGATGGAATTCCAGATTTCACCCTGGTTTTGCTCCACTATCCTGGCAACAATGTTCAGCACCACCGCCCGTTCCCGCAGACCGGGTATAATACTATCCTGGGGAATTTCCTGACCGGAAACTGCCACACCAACGGCTAAAAACAGCAGCCCGCCGACAAAGGTAAGTCTCTGTAAAGAAAGGTGTTGGTTCATCGGGATCCTTCGGACTCTCGTCCGCCGGACTTTCGTCCACTGTTCCCGCTGTAATCCGCAGCCCTGATCATGGCCGGTTCTCCGGAACTCATAAAATTTCTGCTTTCCGGCAGGCGGATAATTACGATATCCGAAGAATCATCACCCTCCAAATATTGTAAAACCCCATTCAAATCTGAAATAGGCATAATTGTTTGCATATCCAGGGAGGTCAGGGCTGAATCTACAGGAGCGGCGCCCGGAGTGGTTTTAAGGAAGAAAAAGCTGAAAGTGAAGATCAGCGCCGCAGCGGTGGCAACAAGCAGGGGCAGGGGCACCGTAACGGAGCGGCCCCAAATCTGTACCGGATACTCCCGGATCGCCGTTTCGGGGCTGCTCATCCGCTGCCAGACTCGTTCCTTTAGAGCCATTGTAGAGGGCTCATCCTCCAGGGTTCCGGAAAGCTGCCGGAACTGTTCCAAACTGCTGCTGCAGTGGGAACAATCCTGAAGATGGGCTTCCAGTTTTTCTTTCCAGGGAGAGGGCAGCTCCCCATCGTAATAAAGGGAAAGTATTTGAGGATCAGGACACATATGAACCATCCTTATGGAAGGGATCTTCCGCTTTTAAGAGCCCGGCCAAACGTTCCCGGGCTCTGAATACCCGGACCTTCACATTACCTTCGCTAATGCCAAGAACTTGGCCAATTTTTTTATAATTAAGATCTCCATATTCTCTTAAAATTAAAACCATTCGTAAATTTTTCGGCAATTTTCGCAATGCCTCCTGGACTGCCTCTTTGGATTCCTTCTTTAGCAGTGTGCTTTCGCCGGTCTCCGGGCTCCGAATATCTTCCCGAAAGGCCTTTTGATAAGCCCTTCGTTCTCTGTCCTTACGTTTTGCGTAATTCAGGGATGCGTTTGTCGCCACCCTGATAAGCCAATACTTAGCCTCCTCGGAGTTGGGGAAAACCATCTTTTTTTCATACAGCCGGAAGAAAGCATCCTGACAAAGGTCCTCTGCAGCTTCCTCGCTGTTGGTTATACGATAGACCACCCGGAACAAAATAGGAAATACGGTATCGTAAAGCCTACGGAATTCCGCAATGGACTCATCCACCCCTGATCCTAAAAACAATTTATCCCCTTGGTTGTTACATTATTCTATAGTTAAATTAACCGCAGCGAAGTTTCCCGCGCAAATTAGATCCGGCGCCAAACGGCGCCCTTTGGACCATCTTCCAGCAGAATTCCCCGCTCTTTTAGGGTATTCCGTATGCGATCTGCGGTGGTAAAATCCTTTGCCTTTTTCGCCTCCGTCCTTTCCGCTATCAGCGCTTCAATTTCCGCTATTTCCTCCGGGCTTCCCCGGTCTGTATCCAATCGCTTCTCCGCTTCGGCGGCCGCCCGGGCGAAGAGTTCCAGCCCCAGTATACGGTCCATCTCGAAGGCCGTTTGCAGGGCATCCGTACTTTGTACGGATCCATCGCGTAGCAGCCCCCAGAGTTCCGCCAGGGCCCGGGGTGTGTTAAGGTCTTCATCCATGGCTTTGTTAAAAGCCTCAAGATAGGTCCCCGCTTTTCCCTGGGTAACCGAATCCGGCAAAGCCCCTTCATTAGAGGGAAGGTTCCCGGTTTTCTCCGCCAGGACCCGTATACGGTCTCCCAAGGATTTCCGGGCGTTCCGAGCGCCATCCAGGGCCTCATAGGAGAACTGGAGTTGGCTGCGGTAGTGGCCCCCCAGGAGGAAATACCGATAATCCAGAGCATCGTAGCCATCGTCAATCAGGGTCTGGAGGGTGAGAAAACTCCCGGTAGATTTAGACATCTTCCCCTTATCCAGTATAAGAAATTCGTTGTGAACCCAGTAATTTACCCAGGGATGCTTTTTGGTCGCCGCCTCGCTCTGGGCAATCTCGTTGGTATGGTGAATAGTAATATGGTCGATACCTCCGGCGTGGATATCAAATTGTTCCCCCAGGTACTTAATACTCATGGCGGAACATTCGATATGCCAGCCCGGATACCCCCGGCCCCAGGGACTTTCCCAAACCAGGGCCTGGTTTTCAAATTTACTTTTGGTAAACCAGAGGACAAAGTCGTAGGGATTCTTTTTATTTTCATCCACCTCGATCCGGGCCCCCGGCTTGCGATCCTCGAGGTTGAGAAGAGCCAATTCGCCGTAGGAAGAGAACTTGGTGATATCGAAATAGAGGTTTCCCCCGGCGGAATAGGTAAAGCCGTTAGCCTCAATACGCGTGATCAGGGCGATCATTTCCTGTATATGCTCCGTAGCCTTGCAGACCACCGTGGGACAGATGATATTCATCCTCCCCGTATCGTTGAAAAAAGCCTTTGTATAGAAATCCGCAATTTCCAGGACCGTCTTGCCCCGTTCCTCCGCAGATTTTACCATTTTGTCGTCCCCACTATCGTTATCCCCGGAAAGGTGCCCCACATCGGTGATATTCATCACATGGGTTACGGTATAACCCCGCCGTTGCAGGGTCCGTACCAGAATATCGTGGGTAAGGTAGGCCCGGAGGTTTCCGATATGGGCATAATTATAAACCGTGGGGCCGCAGCCGTAAAAGCCGACCTCGTTTTGTCTAATCGACTCGAAAATCTGTAATTTTCGTCCCAGGGTGTTATAGAGGGTAAGCGCCATGATTTACTATAGGGGGAAAACGCGAAAAAATCAAGGGCGGTCTGTGTGGGACCGGAAACAACTGCTCTTTTTCTCGGATTTATCGGCAAATCGGGAGGGAAGAG
>NZ_JAJQRB010000092.1:0-4276 GCF_046533075.1 Treponema primitia
CCGGATGGCAGCCACTTCGGCGAAATCAGAACCGACTTTACGGTACGGAACAACCGGTTCAACGTATCCATGAATATAGTTGACGGAAACGGGACTAGACACTACTCCATTACCTATGTAACCAGGGACGTCACGCCAATTTCGGCAACCGCCCTTGTACCGGGTAATGTCTATACCGTTGCAAGCCCCGGGGACACCCGTTGGACCCGGCTGGGCGCGCCCAATAACGAGGCGGGGACCACCTTTGTGGCCTTCAAGGCGGCAACCTCTGTGGATGGAACAAGCGGTACGGTCTTGGGCTATACTGCGGTAACTGGTACAGAAAAGACCGGGGCTTTCCCCGGAATCAATACCGCCGCAGCGGAAGCTTTCTATAGCGGTACATCGGATTTTACCAACATTCCCGATTCCCTTTTGGAGGAAGACACGGTCCTCAAGCATAGCAGGCTCTTTATCCTCAAAGTCTACGATACTACAACCACAGGCTCCATAGCGGAACAGCTTGCCCAGGCGGCCATCTTCAATATTGATGTGGATAACGAGGACCAAACGAAACCCACCGCGGTGGTAAACCCCTTCCACTGGAAAAACAAGGATGATAATTCCCTCTACGGGAACAGCAAGGACAACGGCCACATAGAACTGGAGGCCGATCTGCCCTCCGGGAAATTTGTCGGGAGTACGGGCGTTCTGGATGGGGACCCCAAGGTTTCAGGGAAGATAAGCATACGGGGCAGCGCCGAGGATAATAACATACTCGGTTCCCTCTGGGTCTACATGGACGGATTTACCTTTGGAGGAGTTACGACGCAAAACATTTATTCCAAGGACTATGCCCCAGCGGCTGACTATTCCAGCGGCGTTCTTACCGGGGTTGACCAATGGGATTCAAACGGCTGGAAACTTACGGTGGAAACCGTATCCCACGATCAAGCGGGCCATAAGGTTAACTGGCGGTTGGACATAGATACCAACAGAATAACTAATATCGCCGCCGTGGACCGGCCCTTCCGGGTTCTTGCCCGGGATTTCCCGATGCCGACCGCGAACACCTCACTGGAAGACTCTACCCAGACCATTGCCGCCGCTAAGACGCCCTATTACCGCATGGACGTGGTACCCTATATCTCAAGTATTACCACCGGTGTGCGGAACCAGGGGGGCTTAAAGAACAACAACATCCGTTCCGCCGATGGCAAATATTCGGTTATTCAGGGATCTAATGACACCTTTATTACCGTTGCGGGCTTTAACCTTACCCCCATAACCGATGGGGTGCGGATTCTTGACGCGGATACGAACACCGCCTACAACCCGGCGGCAACGATCCTTCCCGGAACCGCCCTGACCTTTAGCGGAGCTTCCGCGACGGGATTTTTGGCTTCCAATGATTCTCTCAAATCCGGATACCTGGCGGTATACAGCGGAACTGCGGGTGCGCCGGTGGGAACCCTGAATAATATCAACAACAACGATTCTGCGGGCGCCTATACCCTCACTTCCAGCACCAACGGCCTGGACCAGGAAAATCAGCCCAACCGCGAGGCGGACCGCTACATCACCAAGAACATACGCCTTACGGACGACCGGTATTTGCAGTTCTACACGGTTAAACAAACCGATGTTAAAAACGGGTATTACCCGGTTATGCTTATGAATGACGATAATCCGGTATTCGGGTATCTTGATTTGAAGGGAGGCAGCAATGGTATTCCCCAGGTAGGACCCGGTACCAATGCCGGTACCTATTATCCCAGCCATGCCATGCCCCAGCGTACGGAATTTAACCTTGGTACCGGGGCGCGGCAGTATACGGAATATCTGATAAAGGCGTCTATCTGGGATGCCATGGGTATGGCCCGGGATGAATCGGGCAGGTACATCCATGCCACCACCTATAACCGGGATGGCGGGTATTTCGAGCTTATCTATGACCGGTATGCGGAACTGCACGGCACCGGCGCTGAAGGCTGGGGAACCGGCGTCGGTTATACCGAATATTCAGGCAACTGGGCACAGTCCGACTATAATAATGCTATCAGCCTGGAAAGCGTCAATTTTGGCAGTCTCCTGCTTGACCGGTTTCAGTATCCCAAACTGATTGCCCGGGGGAATTCCGTTAGTTCCTATGCCCGTTATTACATGAGCTACTATGACGATAATACCGGAGAGTTGATTTTCCGTAATTTCAGAATAGGCAATTCTACCGCAAATGTTACCAATGTTGGACGCTTGTCGAGTATCGGATCGGATTCTGCCGGAACGGCTTATAGTAGCCCCTACATTAATATTACGGATTATAATACCACAGGCCGCCTCGTTGCCGCCGCGGGGGCGTCAAATCATTTTGATATGGCGGTAAGCTCAACAAACGTGGTGGTTGTCGCCTATTACGATGAATCCGATGGGCAGCTAAAAATTAAGTACTCCAATGGTCCTGTAGACGGCAGTAGTCCGGGCACGGTTGTAACATGGCTTAATTCTCCGGTAGACCTGCCGGACTATGTGGGCGCCTATGTCTCCATGGTGATGGACAGCTCCGACGGCCTGCACATTGCCGCCTACGATGCCATAGACAGCGATCTGAAGTACATCTACATCCCCAGCTATTCCGGCGGCTCATACACAGCGGTAACGGTGGATCAATACGGATCGGTAGGGAACTGGACCCAGATAAAGCTCCATCCCACGACCGGCGTCCCCTATATTGCCTATTACAACGCCACGGAAACCGGCGGCCGGGATACCATCAAGCTGGCCTATGCAAAAACCGCTGTTACAAGCGCTGCTGATGGCGGGGTAGACGTAAACGGCTATACCACCGGTAAATGGGAATACATGACCATTCCGGCCCTGACCCCGCCCCAGGGCGGATCAACGGAGTTCCAGAAGGTAAACCTGGGCTTTACCACCGCCAACAAGCCGGTGCTGGGCTACCTGGGTACGAACATTGAGTTCTCCTACCCGGTGGGAGAATAAGGAGGATAACGGACCGCGAAGGAGAATAAGGCGCAGAAGGAAAGAAAAAACAGGGTATTTCCCCCATAATTCTTCTGCGCCCTTTTTCGCCCCTTGTGCCTTTGCGGTTAATAATCCTAAAGTTTATAATATTACGCCCAGCGCCTTTGCCGGGCCGTTGGAGGATCCATGAGCAGAAAAAATGTACGAAGTTCCCCGCGGCGAAAACCCGGAACCGGAAAAAGCCTTTCCCGGCGCTTCCGGCTGGTCTCCGCCTTGGCAGCCCTGGTCCTTGTCCTGATAGCGGTATTTATTCTCACCCGCCCCCCACTGACTTGGTACGTAGAGGAAGGATTGGAAAGCCCCTGGCGCAGGATCCTGAATACCGGATCCCCTCCGCGGGGCTTTAAAAGAGATGTACGGATCTTAAAACCCGGCGAGACACCCCCGCGCAAAGGCCAGGGGTTTATCATCACCCGGAAGCGTGAAGAGAGCGGCCAGGCGGTAACGGTCTACCCCCGGCTCTCCTTCGATCTGGAATACCAGGGCGCCATGGTCCTGGCCCTTGACCCCTGGATGGTGTTCCGGAATCACCAATACCCCAGCCTGACCCGGGATCGTATTGTATCCAAAGTAGGGGAGGGCGTACTCCTTATACCCGGCTCGGACCCGGATGCAGTACGGGCCTGGGCCGCGCGCCTTCTGGAACAGCCCGAAGGGGAATTTCCCCAGGGCCCGGAACAATGGCAGGAAGCGGAGTCCTCCCTTTTTACATCCATCTCCTTTCCCCGGGGCTCCATATCCTTTAACTGGCAGGATGTCTGGCAGATCCTGCTTGGCAAGGATATCAGTTGGACCTATGCCCCCCTAAGCCGGGTGCGGGATCTCCCCGCCTACCGTTCCAATATTCTGGAAGCCACAGTTTTCCCCGGCCCCGGTGAAAACCGCTTCGGCCTGCAGGCGGAAATTCTCTGGGCCATCCCCCAGGGCTCCCCCGGCGTTAAACCCAAACTTAAGGAAGCCGCCGTCCTGTGGCTAAAAAGCGGAGAAACCCAAACCCTCATCGCCGACACCCTCCGCTGGCTTCCCGCCGCCCCCGAAGGCAAGCCCTTTAACCCCGCCGCCATGTCCGCCCGCCTTGCCTGGCTCACCTGCTCCTATGTCTGGGAGCAGCACGGCGATTAGAGCCCATTACGGATCACCTATTCTATCCCAGCCTCCCGCAGCTTCCGTCTAAGCTCATCAATCGCCCGGTCCTTCTCCTCGAGTATCGGCTTGTATTTCGCCTCAGTCTCTTCCTTCCCGGCTTCGCGGCTGG
>NZ_JAJQRB010000093.1:0-22948 GCF_046533075.1 Treponema primitia
TCTACACGCACATGAAGCCAGGTGTACCCCTCCCCACGCCCGTTTTGCCGACAAAGTACAAGAAAAAGGGATATAGTATTAAGTTGACAATTCCGAAAACTTAACCTATACTATATTCTCTACAGCATACTTAAAGGCGCAGAATGCACTATAATTTTGGCGAAAAGATCCGGGCGGTCCGGGAGAGGCGATCCCTCACCCTGCGGGAGGTGGCCGAAAAGGCGGGGGTAAGCGAGAGTCTGGTTTCCCAGATTGAGCGGAACCGGGTTTCGCCGGCCATCGATACCCTGCTGGCTTTGGCGGACGCCCTGGACCTGGACCTGGAATACCTGTTCTCCGATTACCGCCGGGACCGGTCGGTGCGGATCATGCGGCGGGACGAACGGACCACCTTTACCCGGCCGGGGGTCCTGTACGAGCGGCTGGCCCACCTTGAGAAGCAGGGGCAGGAAGGTATCGAAGCCTATGCTATTACCCTGGAGACCGGGGCAAAGACCGGAGGCCGGGAATACGGGCATCCGGGATGGGAATTGGGGGTAGTTCAGGAGGGGAATGCGGAACTGACCGTGGGGAATCAGACCTATGAGCTTTCCCCGGGAGATTCCGCCAGCTTTATGGCCGACGCCCCCCATGTGCTGTCAAATCCCGGGAATGAATTACTGCGGGTATTTTGGATTATCACGCCGCCAAAGGGCGAAATAGGAAATTAAAGAGGAGTTAAATATGGGAAAAACCTTAGCGGAAAAAATTTTTGACGCCCATGTGGCGGACCGGCCCTTCGGCGATACCTGGGTTCTCAGACTGGACCGGGTCCTTTGCCACGAGATCACTACCCCTATCGCTATCAACGATCTGGTATCAAAAAATCTGGACCAGGTCTTTGACAAAACGAAGCTTAAGGTAGTGATAGATCATGTAAGCCCTGCCAAGGATTCCAAAACCGCCCAGCAGGGAAAGATACTCCGGGATTGGGTACGGAGGCATCAAATCAAAGATTTCTTCGACATAGGCAGGAACGGTGTGTGCCACGCCATCTTCCCGGAGAAAGGCTTTGTCCGGCCCGGCTACACCATCATCATGGGGGACAGCCACACCTGCACCCACGGAGCCTTCGGCGCCTTTGCCGCCGGGGTGGGTACCACGGACATGGAAGTGGGGATACTCAAGGGGGTCTGCGCTTTCCGCAAGCCCGAAACCCTGCGTATCAATCTGAATGGAAAACTCAGTAAAGGTGTGTATGCCAAGGACGTGATCCTGGCAATCATCGCTAAAATCGGCGTGGCCGGCGCCACCGATACGGTAATGGAACTGCGGGGTCCGGTGATCGAAGGGGCCGACGGCGTCCCGGCCCTCAGTATGGAAGGCCGGATGACCATTTGCAATATGGCGGTGGAAGCCGGCGCCACCAGCGGGGTCTGTATGCCCGACAGCGTTACGGTGGATTATCTCTGGCCCTTCATCGGTCCGGCAGGGGAAAAAGCCTACGCTACCAAGGAAGCGGCCCTGGCGGACTATGCCCGATGGCGCAGCGACGATGACGCGGTATATGCGGGGGTGGTTGATATTGACTGCTCCGGCTTGGAGCCGTCGGCCACGGTGGATTATAAGCCGGATCAGGTTAAAACTATCCGCTCTCTTAAGGGGAAGCGGGTAGACCAGGTCTACATCGGGTCCTGTACCAACGGGCGCATGGAGGACCTCCGGGCTGCGGCGGCGGTGCTGAAGGGACGAAAGATTGCCGACACCGTACGGGGTATCGTTTCCCCGGCCACCACGGAAGTCTACACCCAGGCGCTCAAGGAAGGGCTGATACAGATATTCCTCGATGCGGGGTTCTGTGTAACCAACGCTACCTGCGGGGCCTGCCTGGGGATGTCCAATGGGGTCCTGGCTGAGGGGGAGGTTTGCGCCTCCACCACTAACCGCAATTTCTACGGACGTATGGGTAAGGGCGGCATGGTCCACCTTATGAGCCCCGTTTCGGCGGCGGCAACTGCCATAGCGGGCAGTTTCGCTAACCCCGAAGATCTTTAAACTTAAATAGGAGACCAGTATGAAAAACTTTGGAGGCCGGGTCCTGTTTCTGGATCGCAGCGATATTAATACGGACGAGATTATTCCTGCCAAGTACTTAAACGAAAATTCCAAGGAAGATCTTAAATCCTTTATCCTGGAGGATCTGAAACTTCCGGGTTTTAGTCCTGCGGATACATCAGGCAAGGGAGCTATCCTTACCAGGGCTAACTTCGGCTGCGGCAGTTCCCGGGAGCACGCGCCCTGGGTGCTGGAAGTAAACGGTATCAATATCGTTATCGGCGAAAGTTTCGCCCGGATATTCCGCCAGAATATGTATAACTGCGGAATGATCGCCGCGGAGCTTCCGGCGTCCACCCTGGAGGAACTGTTCCGGGATTTTAAAGGACAGGAAACGACGCTTACGGCGGATATCGAAAAAGCTACCCTCACCTTTGCCGGGGGGGGGAAAACAAAGTCCGTCCCCTTTGTGCTCAAGGATTTTGAAAAAGCCCTGGTAGAGGCCGGGGGGTGGGTTGAATATGCCGCAGCCCACTATTAATATGGTTTCAAAGTCTTGAGTGTCCAAGGCCCTACGGGGATTAATTTTAAGGAGGTTCCTTAGATGAACGGTTTAGTTATGCTTCTTATTTCTGCGGTGGTACTTTTGGCTGCATATCTTGTGTACGGACGTTACTTGGCCCGCAAATGGGGGGTAGATCCCAAACGGCCTACCCCGGCTCATGAGCTGGAGGATGGCGTGGATTATGTCCCCACCCGGCCCAGCATTGTGTTTGGCCATGAGTTTGCATCCATCGCCGGCGCGGGTCCCATCAACGGGCCTATTCAGGCGGCAATGTTCGGCTGGCTGCCGGTGCTGCTCTGGATACTTATCGGCGGGATATTCTTCGGCGCGGTCCAGGATTTTTCCGCCCTTTACGCTTCGGTAAAGAATAAGGGAAAAACCATCGGATATATCATCGAAACCTATATCGGTAAAACCGGGAAGCGGCTTTTCCTCCTTTTTGTGTGGCTCTTCTCCATTCTGGTGGTTGCCGCCTTTGCGGATATTGTGGCGGGAACCTTCGCGGGGTTCAACGCCGCGGGAGGCAAGGTGGAAGCTAACGCTGCGGTGGCCACAACATCCCTGCTCTTCATCGCCGCTGCCATTGGACTCGGTTTTTTCATGAGAAAATTCAAGCCTACCGGCATTGTATCGGGAATCGTTGCCGTAGTTTTGCTGATAACCTGTATCACCCTTGGCATTCTTTGTCCGATCTATGTGGCAAAATCTATTTGGCTTTATGTGGTCTTTGCCTATATCTTTTTCGCCTCCATTACCCCGGTTTGGGGTTTGCTCCAGCCGCGGGATTATCTTAACTCCTTCCTGCTGGTGGCCATGATTGGCGCGGCCTTTATCGGCGTGGTCTTCACCGCCCCGGTCATCAATATCCCTGCGTTTACGGGGTTCAAGGTTGGTAACAATTACCTGTTCCCCATCCTGTTTGTCACCGTAGCCTGCGGCGCGGTTTCCGGCTTCCACAGCCTGGTAGCCTCCGGTACCGCATCAAAACAGATCGATAACGAAAAGCATATGCTCCCCATATCATTTGGGGCCATGCTGGTGGAAAGTCTTCTGGCGGTATTAGCCCTGATTACCGTGGGCGCCTTAACCATAGGGGGCAAACTCCCGGAAGGTATCGTCACCCCGCCGCAGATCTTTGCTTTTGCGGTTGCGGGCTTCCTGACCAAGCTCGGCCTGCCGGCAAACATCGTCTTTACCCTGATTACCCTTTCTGTTTCCGCCTTCGCCCTCACCTCCCTGGATTCGGTGGCCCGGGTTGGCCGCCTTGCTTTCCAGGAACTGTTTACGGAAGAGTTGGAACCGGGACAAACGGCGCATCCCATTGCGAACTTCCTGGCTAATAAGTATGTCGCCACCATTGCTACCCTCTTTGTGGGTTACCTCCTGGCCGTGCTGGGGTACCAGACCATCTGGCCCCTCTTTGGATCCGCAAACCAGCTTTTAGCGGCATTGTCCCTTATCGCCTGTTCCGTTTTCTTAAAAAAGACCAACCGTCAGGGCGCCATGCTCTGGGGACCCATGTTCATCATGCTGGCGGTTACCTTTACTGCCCTGGTTTTTACCATCATTCAGAAATACGACAAGATAGGAGCCGGCAGCTTCACCTTCGGCGCCGACGGCCTCCAGTTGGTCTTCGCCATCCTGCTTCTGGGCTTGGGAATTATGGTTGCTATTTCGGGGGTAAAAAAACTCACTGAAAGGGCAACGGCATAGGTAGTATGTTTACAACAACGGTAACTCCCCGGTTCGGCGATATCGATGGACTGGGGCATATTAACAATACGGTCTTGGCAGGATGGTTTGAGCTTGGCCGGAATCCTCTGTTTCGGATCTTCGCACCCAATCTCCGGGTGGTCCACGGCGACTGGCCCCTGATTATGGCCCATGCGGATTATGATTTTGTGGGGGAACTTTTTTTCCAGTACGATGTGGAAATCCGCAGTTACATCAGCCGCATCGGAACCAAGTCCTTTACGGTGTACCACGAGGCATGGCAGGAAGGACGGCTTTGTACTACGGGACACGCCGTAATCGTCCACTTTGATTTTATCCTCCGGAAAAGTACGCCTATTCCGGAGGATAAAAAAAGGACCCTGGAAGAACACCTTCTCCCGGAATGAGTATCATAGACCGCCTATTTCCTTTTTGCTCATTTTAGGTATATTATTAAAAGATGGACAAGCGCAAAAATCGGTTTTTTAATACCACCGGACCCTGTAATCCCGAAGATCATTTTATGCTGCCCCCGGAAGAACGGCTCGTGGGTACCCAACTGCACCGCTATATCGGGGATAAGCTCTATTGGGTGCTCCACGCTCCCCGGCAGACCGGGAAGACCACCTTCCTCCTGTCATGGATGCGGGAGATCAATTCTGGATCTGAAGCCATTTCCTGCTATGTCAGTGTGGAACGCTGCCAGGGACTAAGCGAGCCTGAAAAGGCCATGCCAGCCCTGCGTAATGCTATCATCAAACATGCGGATGGATATGATCTTCCCATACCCCAATCCGGTACGGACGACCCCTCCAGTATGCTGAATGAAACGCTGGTTAATTGGGCAAAACTGGTTGCCCCCAAACCCCTGATTATCCTGTTTGACGAAGTGGATGTCCTTACCGGCGATGCCCTGATCAGCTTTTTACGCCAGCTACGGGATGGTTTTGCCGACCGAGGGGTCGGTAAATTCCCCGTATCCATTGCCCTGGTGGGGATGCGGGATTTGAAGGATTATATTACCGCCGCCAAGGGAGGCGTCCCGGTTAATCCCGGCTCGCCCTTTAATATCAAAGCAGATTCGGGGTCCCTGTCGAATTTTCAAAAAGACGATATAGGACGGCTTTTTGCCCAGCGGACCGCAGAAACGGGGCAGCAGATTACCCCGGAAGCCCTGGACTATGTCTATGACCAGTCCCGCGGCCAACCCTGGCTTGTGAATTCCCTTTTTATGCGGGCTACCATGCGGATACTGGATGCGGATAGTACCGAAACGGTGACAGTTGAGCATCTCCGGGAAGCCCGGGAACAGATTATCCAGGCCCGGGAAACCCATCTGGACGCCCTGGCATACCGCCTGGAGAACCCGAAAATCCGCAGCGTCATGGAAACCCTGATCACCGGCGAACCGGATCCCCTTATGGCCCAGGGAGAAGCTTTCCGGCTCTGTTTAGACTTAGGTCTTGTGGCCCTTGAAAAGGGCGGTCCCGTGGTAGCCAACCCCATTTACCGGGAGGTAATTGCCAGGGAGATTACCTTCGGCGCCCAAATGGCTATTCCTGCGCCGGAATGGAAGTGGCAAAAAAGCGATGGTACCCTGGATATGGACGCCCTGCTTAGGGAGTTCCAGGCTTTTTGGCAGAATAATTCCGAAGTATGGGAACAGAAAATTGATTATCCCGAAGCCTTCCCCCATCTGCTCCTGATGGCTTTCCTGCAACGGGTTGCCAACGGGCATGGCCGCATTGAGCGGGAGTATGCCGCCGGCCGGGGGAGGATGGATCTGGCGGTAGAATACAACGGAGCTTGGAACATTATCGAAATAAAACTGCTGCGCCAGGGAAGAAGCTTCGAGACTGTAATGGCCGAGGGTATCAAACAAACCCTGGGCTACCGGGAAAGTTTTTCCAGCGGCCATACTTCACAGGCCCGGGAACCTTCGGTTCCATGTTACTTACTTATCTTTGACCGCCGCCCCGATAAACCTGTCTGGTCAGAGCGGCTGAAGTGGATCAATACCGAAGCGGTTACGGTGCTTGGCTGTTAACGTGTCGTTCCCTCCTGACTTTGTATCGCTGATGTTCCTGCTTACCGTATCACCGCCGGGTCGTAGTCCTTCGGGGGTACGTAACCCAATAGCCGTATACAGGTAGCGGCGATGGAGCTGATACCCAGGCCTTCGTTCAAAATGCTGTCGTAAGGCTTATTGGGGTACTCGCCCTTGCACTCCGGGTCGTAGACGATGCAGGGGACGGGGTTGAGGCTGTGGCTGGTTTTGGCCTTGGGGCTGCCATCTTCTTTGCGGGATACGGCGCCGCTTTTTTTATCATGCTCGAACATATCGTCCGAGTTGCCGTGGTCGGCGGTGATTACCAATACTGCGCCGGCTTCATCCACCGCTTTGGCGATACGGCCCAGCTGGAGGTCCATGGCTTCCATGGAGCAGACCACCGCCTGGTATATCCCGGTGTGGCCCACCATGTCGCCGTTGGGAAAGTTAAGCCGGATAAAATCGTATTTCCCCGAGGGTATGGCTTCCAATATCTGATCGGTTATTTCGGCGCACTTCATCCAGGGGCGCTGTTCAAAGGGGAGTACGTCGCTCTTTATCTCCACAAAGGTTTCAAGCTTGTCGTCGAACTTGCCGGTGCGGTTACCGTTGAAAAAGTAGGTCACATGGCCGTACTTCTGGGTCTCCGAAATAGCAAGGGTACGCACCCCCGAGGCGGCCAGGTATTCACCCATGGTCTTATCAATGGACGGCGGACTTACCAGGTAGCGCTTGGGCGCATGGAGGTCCCCATCGTATTCCATCATCCCGGCGTAACAAACCTTGGGCCTGCGTCCGCGGTCAAATTTATCAAACTTGTCTTCCTCGAAGGCGGCGGTGATCTCCAGGGACCGGTCTCCGCGGAAGTTGAAGTAGACCACCGAATCCCCATCTTCGATGGTTCCAATGGGTTTGCCCCCCTCGGCAATCACAAATTCCTTGAGATCCTGGTCGATGATACCGGGGATCTCCTTGCGGTAGGTTTCCACCGCCTCCCTGGTTGTAGCAAACTGCCGTCCCTCGCCATGGACATGGACCTTCCAGCCCCGATCCACCATGCTCCAGTCCGCGCCGTAACGATCCATGGTGATCCACATACGGCCGCCCCCGGACGCTATGCGGGCGTCAAAATCACTGCCGCTCTGCTCTTTCAGGAAAGCCTCGAAGGGGTCAACATAGTCCAGGGCGCTGGTTTCACCCACGTCCCGGCCATCGAAAAGTACGTGGACCCGCAGCTTCTTAACCCCGTCTTTTTTGGCCTGCTTAATCATGGCCTTGAGGTGGTCCAGATGGCTGTGCACATTGCCGTCGGAAAAAAGACCGATAAAGTGTAAGGTTCCGCCCTTAGCGGCGTTGGAAGATACATCCTTCCACGCCTGGCCGGTAAACATGGCCCCGGTTTCGATGGACTTGGACACCAGGGCGGCGCCCTGATTAAAGACCCGGCCGCAGCCCATGGCGTTATGGCCCACCTCGCTATTCCCCATGTCATCGTCCGAGGGGAGACCCACCGCCTTGCCGTGGGCTTTAAGCTTGGTATTGGGGCTCTTTGCCCTAATCGCGTCTAAATGATACATTTTGGAATCGGCGACCGCATCGCCTTCTTTATATTTGCCGTATCCCACGCCATCCATGATGACCAGGACCACCGGACCGCGCCGGCCCTTCCATGAAGGGTCTTTTTTAAGGGCTTCTACCATATCGGGAACTCCTTGATTCAATAATTTACCTGGTTAAGAGTATACCATAAAAAGCGGGGTTTGTTTAGTACTGCAGCTTAGAACTTCCAGCCTACGCTTAGTACCGGTCTGAGATAGCCCGGCTCAGAACGGTCATCGGAGGACAGGATGTGGGTAAAATCGACGCCGGCTTCGATAAAGAATGGCCCCCGGATAAGCCACTGGAAGGAAACCCCCGCAACAAGGGATAGATACTGACTGTCCAGGGAATCGCCTTTGCCGGAATGGTAGTCAAAATAAAAATCCCATATTACGCCTGCCCCTGTCCCAAGACGGAAATTAAGGGCCATAATCCGGTTCGGCAGCCATAGCTGGTACAACAGGCTGATCTGCGCCCCTAAAAGCTTGGCCGCAACATCATAGTTTTCCTTTTGCACCTCCGGTTTATTCAAGGAGGCGCCAAACTCCAGCCCCAGATTACACCAGCCCCACTTTAGGGGAACAATATTTACCTGGGCCGCGGCGCCCAGGGGAAATAAAAACTTATCGAAGGCATCACCGCTGAACAGGGCCCCATAGAGGGGTATGAGAGGAGAATATCCCACAGAAACACTAATATCGGGACGGCCCAAATAGGTTTTGCCGGTTTCCGGGATACCCTGCCCCGGGACATCCTCCTCCGGGACATCCTCCTCCGGGATACCCTGCTCCGGGATACCCTGCTCCGGGGGTCCGCGAAAACTGACACGCAAAATGCCGCGGGAGGCATCCAACCCGCCGGGATTTCGTATATACACATTATAACTACCCGGTTCAAGCTGTCCGCTATTAAAGATAAGCTGCGCTGTTTTCCCGTTAATCTCCGTCCTCAGGGGGTGTATCTCCTGTTCAGGCTCCAGGCGGCGGAGCATAAGAAGCGCTCCGGGAACCAGGTCTTCTGTATTTACGGCAAGCTGTTGTAATTGAGTATTCCCGTCCAAAAATATTTCTCCCGGAGTAAACGCAAGTATCTTTGGCTGGAGGGCGCGTAAAACTTCAAAATAAACCCAATCCATGGTATATTCGATCTTATCCAGGAGATTATACACCATTACGGTGTATCGGTAACGTCCCGGATGCAAAGAAATTAATTTGTAATTTTCTTCCGTTATCTCACGCAGTATTTCTACATTCTCCCCGTTCTGTTCCTCTTCAAGGATCAGCTCATAGCGGAACGCAAATTCATCGTGGTCCCAGGAAAGACGCTGCATAAACATCGGGCCATCATCCTCCCATACAATAAAATAATCTCCCTCGTCAGCAGGAAGCTCCTGTGTATGCATATCTGCGGCGGGAAACATATACAGAATTAGCAATAGTGATAAATAGTAAATACGCTTACTGTCCATAGATTATACCCGGGTTGTTCGCGGTTTTCCGCTGCATCACAGGAAGGTCCACGGTAAAACTATTTTCCCCAACGGTTCCCCGTTGAGCAGGGTCCCCCGCCGCCTGAGTAACGGCTTCCACCTGCCAGATAAAGCTGCCGTTCTCCAGCAGGCTCAAATCACGGAGGGTATAGGAATTCTGCGCCGAGGTCCTGCTTTCTATAAGCCGCCGGCTCCCCGCCTCTTCCTTGTGGAGGGTAAAAATGTAGGCATCCGCCCCCGAAACGGCTTCCCAGACAAAAGTAATAACCCGGGACTCCCGCAGCTGCCCGGGGCCGATGATGTACCCGTTTTCAGGCTGCCGTCCAAGGGCTTCCGGAAGAAGGGGAGCCGGGATTGAAACTACGGCCGCAGCCGGCGGTGATGATGGCTTGGCCGGAGCCGCGACTGCAGGCGGAGTTGACGGCGGGGTCGAAGGCTGTGTTGCAGCCGCAGCCGGCGGTTTTTCAGGCGGAGGAAGTGTTGGCGCGGCTGGTGGTGGGGGCGGAACCGGGGCCGGCGGTTTTTCAGGCGGCGGGGAGGGCTGCAGGATAGATGTTTCCTCTATTGCGGTAAAAGACCGGGACGGCGAAATCGCCGAAACGGCTCCGTTACTATCGGTCTGGTATACTCCCCAATAATACCGCCCTTCCCCCAGAATGGTTTCTTCCGCGTCGTAAACAGTATAATTATCCATCACCCGCCGGGTAATAATGGGATCATTTAAATCCGCTGATGCGGAAATCAGCAGGGTATAGTAACCTGCTTCGGCCTCGTTTTGCCAGGAGAAATAGAAGTCTTTCCGGTCCCCGGCAATATTGAGCACAGTATCCGATCGGGGGTTCAGCAGGACCGGGGCCTTCAAGTTTCCGTTTTGGGTGATAGTAAAAGATGACAGAGCCGATGGGGCAAGGTTTCCTTCATATTCATCCGTAAAGACCGGAGTTATCCGCCAGTACCAGCGCCCCTTTCCTAAGCCGGTATGGGTGATGGACATGATGTTCCCCGATCCGCCCTGTACCAGCTCCCGCAGCGCGGGACTTACAAAGCCCGGATTATCCGCAACGTCTAATAAGTGGAAAGAGATTTCCGGAGACGAGGTCCACTGAAACCGCACCGCCGGAAATTTGTTCCGATACTGATATTCGCGGCCTTCCTCGGGGGTCAGGGTCCGGGGAACCGGTATAGCGAGTATCGTTAGTTTTCCCGAGGCCGTACCGGCTGCTGCGTTAGCCGCTTCATTCAAGGGGTAGGCCCGCCAGAAAAAAACGCCCGGCGGCAGTTCCACCGAGACCCGCTTTTGATGTCCGCCATCCAAAGTACGAATGATCCGCCTAAACCCCCGATCTAAGGCAATCTCTATACGGGTACGGTCACTATCACTATAGTTTTGAGGATTCCAGGAAAACTCTACCCGCAAGGGACCGTCTCCGCTATGGATGAGCCGGGCGTTTGGTTTTGGAGAGAGCATTACTGTTTGTGGACTTTCAAGAATACTGCCTCCCGAATCCTGAATCAACGCTTCTCCCGCGGATAGCTGTTGGTTTTCGCCGTCCGTGTTTATTGCCGCACTGCCTTCACTTATGTGCAGGGAAAAGTTCCCCTCCGGGTCAACACGGGTATCCAGCACCGCGCCGCCGGCTACGCTTATGGTCCTGTTTCCGGCATTCAATATCAGGGAAGTCCCGCTCCCGGCGAAAGCGGCGTCCACACTTATCCCTCCCTGGGTTAAATCAATCCGGGGTATGGTATGATCTGAAAAAATCTGTATCAGGCTGTTTTCCGCAAGGTTAATGGCGAGCCCCCCGGTAAAGGCTACCGAGGCCTCCGAAAGTTCAGCGGTACGGACATAGTCGCCATTATATATCAGCGATTCCTTGTGCAAGCGGTCCCATATCACCCGGTCCACAAAGCGGCGCTGGGCCGCCTTGTATTTCCAGGAGATGGTCCCCACGGGCGCCATGTTCTGCCTTGAAAGTGTCCTGTTGAAATCAAGCCAGAAAAGTCCCAGGCAAAAAAAAGCTCCCGCAAGGCAAAGGAATATAACCATATAATCGGCGGGGCCCATTGCCCTGCTGTTTTTCCGGTTCTTTTTAGCCATGACCCATCGCTTCTAATCACGTTTAATCTTGTACTTCAGATCTTCCGCATTGATATCCACTTTGCGCAGATCCGGCGCACTAATGCCCAGCATATTCCGCAGCTCCATCATTGTCCGGGGACGGGGCTGCTCCAAACCTTCTTTAACGATTAGATTTACTACCGCGAACATCCGTATGGGCTTTCCCTTGCCCTTCACGGTTACCGCCGGCATTTCTTCGGTGATCAAATATTTTCCCACAAGGTTCCAGGTATCTTCGGTAATCAAAATGTCTGTACCCAGGGGTTTGTTTAACGCTTCGGTACGGCTGGCCAGGTTTACTGCGTCACCGATGACCGTATACTCCATCCGCCGGGGGGAACCAATCTGTCCAACGGTGACAATTCCCGAATTGATGCTGCAGCCAATTTTAATAACCGGGTCTGCGGGATCATTGGGCTTCCGCTTGCGATTCATTCTCAACAGGGCTACGCGCATCAACAGGGCGGCCCGCACAGCGTTAAGGGCGTCATGTTCCGCAACGCCTGAGGTATAAGCGGTTCCCCAATGGGCCATCACCGAATCTCCGATATACTTGTCCACCACGCCGTTGGTTTTCTCCACACACTCCACCATGCTGGTAAGATATTCGTTCAGCCAGGCGACGATCTTATCCGAAGCATCTTTACCAAAGGTGTTGGTAAAATTTTCACTTATCGCCGTAAAACTGCGGATATCGGAAAAGAAAATGGAGGCATACTTAGGTTCTCCGCCGGGCCGGATTTCACCCCGCATAGCCCGCACGGCGATTTCCCGGTTGGTAAAGCGGCCGAAAATACCCAGGGCATTGCTCATCTTGACGAAACTTTCGGACAGGAGGCCGATTTCATCCCGCCGCTTTTCCGCAAGCTGCACCTCAAACTGCCCTTCTTCAATCTCCCCCGCCGCAATGGTCAAGCGCCTCAGGGGCCTGCTGATAGTCTTGGAGTAGAACCAGATAAAAAGGATGGAGATAAAAAGTACCGCTCCGGTTAAAAAAATATTCCGCCGGGTGGTGGCGCTTATACCCTCAAAGATCACCCGGGATTCTACTGTGGTAACTACCACCGCATTGGCAATGGCAAGCTTCCGAAAGGCGCCGAACTGCCGGTTTCCCGCCAAATCGGTATAAAGGGTCTGGAAATTCTGCTCCCGGCTTTCCCGGAGCATTTCCACCAGGGGATCATTAATCATATTTGCCCCGGCCATAATCAGTTTGTGATCCCCATGGATTAGGATATCCGCAGTATCGTTGACCATAAAGGAGGCATTAACGGAACTGCTAAAGGCATCGGTTAATCTTTCTGAAGAAAATACAATGGTTACTGTCTCCGCTTCTCCGCCGCCTGATACCCGGTAGGGCAAGAGCATGGCCAGGACGGGGATGCCGAAGAAGGGCGCAGCGTTTAAAAGCTCTGTCTCCCCCATGCGGGCATGTTCCAGTTCCTGAGCAAAGCGGTCTATGAATTCATCAACCAGGGCGGTCTCAATTTCGTTGCTCAAAAAGAAACCTTCGTTAACCAGTATCCGTTCACCTAAAACAATGGCGGCTATATCCCGGTTCCGCTCAAAGTAGAGGTCCGCAAGCAGACCTGCCCCGGCCTCCACTGCATTGATGGAATCCAGAAGAAACAGCGCGTCGGACAGGATCGTCTGCAGGGTATTCTCCGCCTGCGTTGCGGATCGCTGGTTGATCGTAAAATTGTTATCCTCCGCTGTAATCCGCAAATCCCGGGAAACCATAACCGACGCCAGGGCTGTAATCGTTCCTAAGGAAATAAGCAGCAAGAAAACGATGATGATTACCAGCTTAATCCCGATGGGATAGCGTACCCTGCCGTGCGCGGGAGACTTCGTTGCAAAATGTAATTCGTCCTTGCGGGTTTCTTCTTTTTTACTTGCCACTGTAATTCCCTTATCTTTCTCCATACTATCAGCCTGCCCGGTTATTACGGCCCGATTATGATTCCGCTATTATTGATATGGGTTGAACCCAAATAGGTGTCCGGCGAAATGTATATATTAAACATGGCTTTGTTATCCTGGATAAGGGTTCCCGTTCCCGCTAATACCTTGGAGAAGCCCCAGGAAGCCGACACTAGTCGAATTACCGCAGCGGGCATAGTTCCGGTCAGGTTGCCCCTTAAGGTGATGAATGCATTTAACTGAAGATATATCCAGTCGCCGTCGGCAACCGTCGCTCCGCCTTCCATGAAGAACGCACCGGTACTATCCACGGACACTCCATTGCCGGCGATGAGGGAATCGCCGCTCATGGCGAACTCACCGAAGTTGTACAAAAACACACCGTTGCCCATGGAGGCGTCGTTCCCTTCGCCGATCCCGCTCCCGCCTATGGTTCCGCCGCTCATATTGAAGGTACCGCCATCCATATACACCCCGCCGCCGTTATCTGCGCGATTGGAACGGATTTTTCCCCCGGCCATGGAAAAACTACCGCCGGTGGAATACACCCCGCCGCCGCGGTTTGCGTTATATCCGGGGGCGGATACGGAACTGCCCCCTATGGTTCCCGCCGACATAGTAAAATTACCCCCCGCAAGATACACCTGCCCGCCGTTGCCATAGTTGGTAAGATCCGTTGAGGTAGTATCGCTGGCAGCGAAGTTATCGGCGACGGTTCCCCCGCTCATATTGAATGTGCTCCCGGCGCCGACATATACCCCGCCGCCTCCATAGGTAGTATTCGTTGCATTATTTTCGCTGATTTTTCCGCCGAAGAGATTAAAGGCGCCGCCGCTTTTTACATAGACCCCGCCGCCATGATTGCCATAGTTGGAATTCCAATTGTTTCGCAGGGTTACCCCGTCATACATATTCACTGTCCCGCCATCCACCGTCATAAGGGCGGCGTCGGCCCATACATAAGCGGGAGCCGCATGGTTCCCATCGATGATAAGTTCGCCGCTGCCGCCTGGGGTATCAAAACCCAAGTAGAGATCCGTCCCCGCGCTTACCGTAAAAAGACTGCCCGTAAACGGGGCAGGAGTATTCCTCCGGGTTATGGTAACAACGCTATCCGCTTTAGGAACAATCCGGATCTGTCTGCCGCTGGTAATGGTGTACCCCGTCGTTCCGGTTCCCTCCGGCAGGGTAATACTTTCTAAAAGGATAATTTCATCGGGGATGCCTACGGCCCCTGCCGGCGCAGCGTCTATAGCCTCTTCAAGGGACGAATAGAATGTTGCTCCCCGCTGGGCAACCGCACTTACGATTTCACTAAATACCGCGGTCACCGTTATATCGGCGGCGGGCATGGTAATCAGATTTGGGCCGGTAACAAGGGGGATAGAAATAACGCCATCGGTATAGCCGGCGCTTGTCAGAACATATCCGCTGTTCGGCGTAAGAGTCAGGGTAAGCTGGGCGCCCGCAGCGGCGGCTGTTACCGGCGTCCCCGCGATGGCTGCCGTTACCGTTCCATTGGCAGGACTGGCGATGTTTATGGTGATGGTATAAACGGTAGTATCCGCCGCCGCCGTTACCGTTACGATATACGGCTGGGTTGTGCCGTCCGCCGCCGTTACCGTGTAGGTTTGCGGTGCGCTGAAATCCTGCGCCGCCCCTGTATCGGGGTTAATAGATGTCCCGGTATGGGTAATCGCGGGGGCAAGGCCGGTAACATTGGTCCCGTAGGGTACGGTCACCGTAATGGTGTGCTCGTCTTCGTTTATGGTTCCGCTCTCCCCGGCCAGGGTAAAGCCGGTAATCGCCTTGTCCGCTGCCGGCGGCGGAGTATCCACTGTCTCACAACTAATAGAAGGAATTATAATATCAGTAAAATTACGCCATCCGTCGGCGGTCCCCAGCTTTAGGGTAAGTTTGTATGTATCCCCCGGCTGTGCCCCGGCGATATGTATGAAAACCCGGCCGGAGTCACCGCCCTCCACCCATATAGCAGCCGGGTCCGGTACCATTCCGTTATTGAGTACCGCATAATCCAGGTCATACCCCTGGCGATTATGCAAATTCAACTCCAGGATAAATTCAGACTCCGCTGCGGCCGCCGGGGGGATACGGATAGACCCGTCCTCAAGTACAATACTTCCGGAGCTACCCAGGTCCCAGTCTTCCAGCCGGACCACACCGGTCTGACCGGCAATAAAATCCTCTAGGGATTGACTGAAATTGTCACAGCCGGAAAGGGAGAGAACAAGTATGAAAAAAATTGCCCTGTACATGTACTTCCCCTGCGTTTTTTAAAATATATGCTTTTTTCTTCGCAGGATTCATTTATACATGCACCTTTCCGTGAGTTTTTTAAACTATACGCTTTTTCTTCGTAAGATTCACCGTTTTTTGTTCTTTACCGGGCGTCACTACACAAACCGCATATCCATCAGGGTAATATCATCCACCAAGGGCGCCTCTCCCAACCACTGATCAATTTCAGTGTCCATAAAGGCGGGAATATCGCGATGATCGTGGGTGTGAAATGTTTTGAGCAGATTAAAGGCATTTTTTTCTCCGAACTTTTCCCCCGAAAGGGCGGTCATGTTGGGGAGACCATTGGTGTGGGTAGCTATGCGCAAGCCTGTTTTAATAGGCACGATCTGGCCTTTATCCACATCCAGTTCTTCATTCAGGCCCAGGGGAGGCATATTGGGGGACACCAGTTTGTAGGAAAGGTGTTTGCCTTCGGCGGGGAGAAAAATATGGATAGGAGAAAAACCGCAGTTGTGGATCTTCACAGTCATGGTGGAAAAATCGATGTAGAAAAGTACCGCGCCTACCCGCAGACCCGTGGGGTTCACATCCCGGACCAGGGTATTGATAAACTCCGTCATCCGTTCCGGGTAGCCGTCATAATCGGAAAGGACCAGGGTTTCAAAACAAGCGCCCAGGGCCATGGCGGCCATTGAGCCGGAGATATTCTGGGCCGCCACATCAAAACAACCCACCATGTATTGGCCCTTCCAGATCTGAAAAACCTGATAAAAATCTCCGCCGATTTCGTTGGCCATTTTATTATAAAACAAAAGTTTGATACGTTTATCGTCGATCACCGCTTTTGCCAGGAGCTTCTTCTGAATTTCCCGCGCCTGGGCCATGTCCTGCGCACGAAGACTGTTGGTGTACTTCAGCATATTCTGAAGGCTGACTATCCCCAGGTACGTATGGTTGTATTCCAGGATGAACCAGACCGCATCCTTGCCGGGATCGCCCGAGAAATATTCGTCCATCAGGGTGCTGATAAAGGTGGTGGCATCCACCGTAGCCCGGGCGGGGATAACAAAGAGGTGGAGTTCCCGCAGCCAGGCGCGCATACGGGCGGAAACACCGTCGAAGGTTTCCAGCATGGCCCGGGCAGGGATAACGCCGATTATTTTGCCTTCGCTTATAACAGGGAGGGCTTCCAAGTCGGGGTTTGACCGAAAAATCGTGAGGGCAGTCTCGTTGGTTTCCCCGAGCGCAACCGGGTCCGGGCAAATCACCAGGGTTCCTACCTGGAGAGGAGAAAAAGTAATGTCCGGCGTCTTGCTATTCGGATCCATAAAAACCAAACTCCTCTATAAAAACCGCATGTCCACCAGGGTTACATCGTCCGCAAGGGAAGCCTCCCCTATCCAGCCCGAAATCTCTTGGTCCAGGAACCTCCGGAGATTATTCTGGGGCACCTGATGAAACTTCTTTAACAGATCAAAGGTTTTATCCTCCCCGTAACGCTCCCCATGGATATTGGTCATGTCCGTCAATCCGTCGGAATAGGCGGTAATCCGCAATCCCTTGGTAAGGGAAACAATCTGTCCGGTATCCACATCCAGCTCTTCCTGAATACCCAGTGGGGGAAGGCTGGGCTGTATGGCCTTAAAGGTTATCCTATTATTTTCCAGGGGCACAAAGATCAACACCGGAGAAAAGCCGCAGTTGTGGATCTTCACGGTCATGGTGGTAAAATCGATATAAAACAACACTGCGGTAACAAAGATACCCGGAGGATTCACATCCCGTACCAGGGAATTGATGAACTGGGTAGTTTTTTCTGCGCCCCCCTCAAATTTGAAGAGTTCCAGGGCGGAAAAACAGGCCCCCAAGGCCATGGTTGCCAGGGACCCGGAGATATTCTTCCCCGCCACATCAAAACAGCCAACCAGGTAACGGTCCTTACCGCCCCGGAAAACCCGGTAAAAATCCCCCCCAAGCTCATGGGCCATCTTATTGAAAAGCAGAACCTGGAGCCGTTTATCGTTTACCAGGGACTTATCCAGGAGGTTCTGCTGTATCTCCCCTGCCCGCAGCAGGTCCCGAACCTGGATGCTATTGGTATACTCGACTATTTTACGGATCCCCACCACCCCAAAGTAGGCCTGTTTATGCTGAACCACAAACCACGAGGCGTCATCCCCCTGTTCCCCCTTGAGGAAGTCCGCCATTACCGCATCAATGGATGTGGAAGCCTCAACGGTATCCAGGGCGGGGATCAGATAGGCTTCCAGACCGGTGTCCACAGCGGTGTATGAGGCGGAACCGGCTATCTTTTCCAGGGTAGAGCGGGAAATAACCCCCAATACCTTACCGTTTTGCTCCACCGGGACTACTTTCCGTTTCGGTTCATCCTTGATGGAAGCGAGAATATCAACCACACTGGATTCAATATTTACCGGTTCTATCGTTTCCGCGATGGATCCTATCTGGAGAGGGGAAAAATAATGGTCCTGAGTTTTAACGCCCTGTTCATCCATGATATAATTGTATTAATAATACCATCCTGGTAACAATTGGACAACCTAGGCTTAATAGACTATGATTTACCTCAATAGACTATTTGAAAGGGCGCCCGGTGAATATACTATTTCGGTTTATCAATAAAATAATACCTAAAATCAATATCCTTTCGGGTAAGGCTGTCAAGGCGCTGGACCGTGTCCGGGGCGCCTCTTCCCCCCTGGCGGATCGCCTTTTGGCGGATGCCCTGCGCCTGGCGGAGATCCCCTCCCCTACCCATCAGGAGGAACAGCGGGCGGCTTTTATACTGGAACGCCTTGCAAACCTGCAAATATCCCCCCAAATGGATGAACATGGCAATATCCTGGTCCGCATCCCCGTCCGCGCTCCGGTGGACAATTCGGCGCTGCTCCTTTTTTCCGATATGGGTTCTAACCACTGGCACCCCCTGGATAGCCTTACCCGCCTGGATTCCCGGTACGCCCGGGGGGCCGGGCTGGCGGATATCCTGGGCTGCGCCGCCCTCCTGTCCATCGCGGAAGCGCTGACGGAAGACCGGCTGCAATCGGGAAGGGATGTCCTGATCCTCTTTGCCGCCGGCTCCCTGGACGACCCTGCCGGGAACGCCTTTTTCCCCATCTCCGAAGACCCCTCTCATTTTCCCTGCGCCGCCATCGGAATCCGGGGATTGACCCTGGGATCGGTGGTTACCAATACCCAGGGGATCTACCGTATCCGGGTAACCATGGGACGGACACCGGATGAAAAGGAGCAGGACGAAACGGAAGCCCCGGATATTCCCGTAAAACCCGAAACCGCCAATCAGGTGGTGGATACCCTTATTTCCACAGCCCGCAAGCTTTCGGGGATCAGCTGGGATTCCAAGGGGACAACCCACTTTTATATACGCCGTATCGAAGCGGGAACCGGCTTTGGAAGGGCGCCCCGGGAGGGAATCCTGGAGATAGAGCTGGAATCCTCCGACGGGCCCCAACTGGAAATGGCCATGAACACCGTAAAGGCCACTGCGGAAAACGCCGCAAAGCTTTCCCTGGGGAACCCAAATCACGATTCAACAATTAAAACCGAAGTGAACATCACCTCCTTCATCCCCGTGGGGGAACAGAATAACAACCCGGAACTCTTCAAAACCATCCGGGGCATCATGAAGGATCTCCATATCCGGCTGAGGGAGGAAAACGGCGCCGACCCTTCGGCCATCCTGTCTAACCGGGGAATCCCGTCCTTCTCCATCGGCATAGCCCATGGCTGGGAGGGTCTGAATTCGGACACCATCGAGATCGCTTCCATAGAAAAGGGCCGCCAGCTCATTGAGGCATTAATTACAAAGATGTCACATGACGCCGCTTCTCCAACGCAGAGCGGAGGGACACATGAGTGAAGATGTACTGCTGCAGAAAACCTGGCACCACTCCAAGTTTTCAGACATAACCCGCTTAGTATCACTGAAGGAAAAAAAGGGCCTTAAAATTTCCCTGGCCTTTCCCACCCTGAACGAAGAAGCCACCATTGGCAAAGAAATATTGGTGATGCGCACAGAACTGATGGAGCGTTACCCCCTGCTGGATGAGATCGTGGTGATCGACTCCTCCTCCAAGGACAATACCCGGAAGGTGGCGGAACGTTTTGGCGCCCGGGTCTTCGATTCCAAGAGCATACTTCCCAACTACGGCGCCTACCGGGGTAAGGGGGAAAATCTTTGGAAGAGCCTCTACGTATTGGAGGGTGATATCATCGTCTGGGTGGATGCGGATATTTCCAACATCGCCCCCAAATTCGTCTACGGTCTTATCGGTCCCCTCCTGGAGGATGATAAGACCGCCTATGTCAAATCCTTTTACGAACGTCCCATCCGTTCCTCCGGGGGCATTTCCTCCACCGGCGGCGGCAGGGTCACAGAAATACTGGTGCGCCCCCTCTTTTCCCTCTTCTACCCCGAACTGGCCCGTCTAATCCAGCCCCTCTCGGGGGAATACTCGGGCCGCCGCAGCCTCCTGGAACAGCTTTCCTTTTCCGTCGGTTACGGAGTGGAGTTAGGCCACCTGATCGACATACTCCAGCTCCAGGGCATCGAAGCCATGGCCCAGGTTGACCTGGACCTGCGCATCCACCGGAACCAGACAACCGCCGCCCTGGGTAAAATGGCCTACGGCATACTCAACACCTTTACTGCGCGGATCAAAAAATACGGCGCCGCCGAAATACTGCGGGAGCTGGGGGATCGCCATATAGCGCTGGAAATGGATGCATCCGCGGAAGGTTCCAGCCACCGGGTTATCAAGACGGATATTCCTTCGGTGGAACGGCCGCCTATTATTGAGATTCCGGAGTATCGGGAGAAATTCAAGAAAGGCTGAGAAAGCTATATCGGCTAAGCCCCCTATGGACCCCTTAAACTTAGTTTCGAGAACGCACAATACGAGGTATGGGGTCCTGGTGGCTGTAAAAAATATCAGGAACCCCCAAAGGGTCCCCCTGATATTTTTTACACCACCACCCCCGATAACTGATCCTGTTGTGCGTTCTCCACATCCTAGGGGGTCCATAGGGGGCCTTTGTCACATAGCGATACATACCGCGCTTGGGGCTTAGTTAGAAACGCTACCAAATTGTCGAACAGGCCCGGTGAAGCCCTGCGCCTGGGAGAGAGGCTTTTACCGTATAGCGCTAAACACCACTTGGGGCTTAGTTAGAAGCATAATTTGGCGAACAGGCCGGTGAAGCCCTGCGCCTAGGAGAGGGCTTTTACCGTATGGCGCTAAACACCGCTTGGAACTTAGTTGGAAACTTCATTCGGCGAACCGGCCCGGTGAAGCCATGCGCCTAGGATGCACGGAAGCACACCTACAATTAGTACGGAGTGGGGTGTCAGGAAGGAAAAGTATGGAGGGACCCTCTGGGAGGTCCCATACTTTTCCTTCCTGACAGGCCCCCCGACAAATTGTGTGCTTTCGGAAACCCAATAAGCGCATGGCTTCACCGGGCTTATTACGAAGCTTTTTTTTGCTGTACGCTTAACTGAAAACCAAGATTATCCAGCACCTTTACGACCGTTTCAAATGACGGGTTCCCTTTGGGGGAAAGGGAATCATATAAGCCTTCCCGGCTGAGGTTTAATTCTTTGGCAAGCTGGGCCATGCCTTTAGAACGGGCAATTTCACCGATTACTTTTAATAGAAATTTAGTATCATTTTCTTCAAAGGCTGCCTCAAGCATCCCGATTACATCTTCCTTTGTTTCAATTTCGTCAGCTAAATGCCAATCACTTACGGTTGTCTTTTCCATTACCTTCCTCCGCTTCGTCCAGTGGTTCAAGGACTATTTTCTGAGCCCTTGCTATATCTTCCTGTTGAGTGGCTTTATCACCACCGCAGAGCAGGATGATTATTTCTACTCCGGTATCTTTACAATACACCCGATAACCAGGGCCGTAGTTGATACGCAGTTCAAAAAGATTATTACCAACGGGTCCCCAATCCCCACGGTTACCTTCTTCAAGCCGTGATATCCGGGCAAAGATGCGGTATTTTGCTTTGGTATCCTTCAGCTTTTTGATCCATCTTTTATATACATTTGTTTTGCGTATCCGCATATCTACAACGTAAGATATAACCTACATATTGTCAAGGAAGATTTTTGATAGTGAATGACGAAAAAATCCCCCTATGGACCCCTTAACTTAGTTTCGAGAACGCACAATACGAGGTATGGGGTCCTGGCGGCCGGAGAAAATATCAGGACCCCCCAGAGGCTAAACTTGACCCACAATTTTGGTAGTTTTAGCTATCTATCCCGGCTTCCAGCAGCTTCCGTCTAAGCTCCTGGTTTTCCCGGTCCTTTTCCGCCAGTATAGGCTGGTATTTTGCTTCTATTTCCTCCCGGGCCTCCTCCTGCCAAGCTTCCTTTGCCTCGTCCCAATCCCATTCCCCAAATACCATATTTGTTACCTCCGATCCATATTCCTCTAAAAACCGCGCGAGTATCCGGTTCTTTATGCAATACCGGACCGCCTCAGTTACCGCCTGTTCCAAGGGCATAGCCGCCTCGTTTTCCCGCACCTTCGCAACAAACTGCGCGTACCCCGCCAGATTCTCGCTTCTCCGGAGCAGTTCCGTGTTCTGTCCATAATTAATATTATACACCGTAACAATCAGGTCAAGGGAGATTCTTTCACCCGTCTCCAAGCTCAAAAAAGCGTCCGAAAGCCGTAACTCCCACTTTTCCGGCATTTTTTCCGGCCCGTTATAGAGAACGACGAATTCGGGCTTGGGTATCTTTACCAAGGCACTTTTATATATGGCCCGGTGGGCGATAATTTTTTCATAAACCCGGGGAATATACGACAAAAACCGCAAGGGCATGTTCTTATTGAGGGTAGACTGGTGTTCTACCACGAATACCAGTTTATCCCTCACGGTAAAGGATAGGTCGTTGATCCGGTCCATGTAGAGGACATCCTCCAGGGTGTTGATGGTTATGGGTATGGTTGGATCATAATCAATACCTTCCAGGGCGGCATATAGTTCCCGAAGCCTGTCCTCATCGTTAAAAAGTTTGGTAAAAACGCTGTCCTTGTACTTCGTATTCACGATCAATCGCTTTTCCTCCTCAAAAATAGTGGGGACTGATCTGTCCCGATTTACCCCTGTTACGGGATGGGGAGGAGAAATACTT